>CAWFSB010000055.1:0-27948 GCA_963818355.1 uncultured Acidobacteriota bacterium
CGAAGCCGTAGGCGTTGCGGCTGGGATGTCCCCGCCCTCTCGATCCGCCTTGCTCTCGTGACGGCCCCCGTCCCTCCCGTCCCCATCGCACGATCCACCCGGCAGCGTCGGCTTCAGCCCGTTGCCACCAGGCGCCCGTCCCCGGTCGTTTGACAGCTGCCGGAGCCCCCCGCTAAGATCATCATTTGCTTTGGCTTGGCATCCGCCCGGCCGAGGGGTGGTCTGCGTGTTCGAGTCGCTCAGCGAAAGGCTCCAGGGGATACTCAAGTCCCTCCGCGGCCAGGGTGTCCTCTCCGAGGCCCAGGTCGAGGCGGCGCTGCGCGAGATCCGCCTCGCTCTCCTCGAGGCGGACGTCCACTTCAAGGTCACGAAGCAGATCGTGGATCGCGTTCGCGCCCGGGCCACCGGGCAGGACGTGCTGAAGAGCCTCAGCCCCGACCAGGCGGTCCTGCGCATCGTGCGCGACGAGATGGTGGAGGTGCTCGGCGGCCCCGAGGCGAGACCGCTCGAGAGCGCCAAGCACCCGCCCAGCGTGATCCTGATGACGGGGCTCCAGGGCTCGGGCAAGACCACGACGAGCGCGAAGCTGGGACGATGGCTGGCCGGGCGCGGTCGCTCTCCCCTCCTGGTTTCGACCGACGTGCAGCGGCCCGCGGCCCGCGAGCAGCTGCGCACCGTGGGCGCCCAGGCGGGCGTGAAGGTGCACCACCCCGAGCTCGCCCTGCCGCGGGAGATCCTGCGCTCGGCCCTCGACGAGGCCCGGGCGGTGGGCCACGACACGGTGATCGTGGACACCGCGGGGCGCCTCCACGTCGACGAGACGCTGATGGCCGAGCTCGCCGAGCTGCGCGAGATCGCGGACCCGGCCGAGGTGCTGTACGTCGCGGACGCGCTCACCGGCCAGGACGCGGTGCGCAGCGCCGAGGAGTTCCACCGCCGGGTCGGCATCACCGGGATCGTGCTCACGAAGCTCGACGGCGACTCCCGGGGCGGGGCGGCGCTCTCCGCGGCCGCGGTCACCGGGCGGCCGGTCAAGTTCGCCGGGACCGGCGAGAAGGTGGACGCGCTGGAGCCGTTCGACCCGGCGCGGATGGTCGCGCGCATCCTGGGGATGGGCGACGTGCTCGGGCTCATCGCCATGGCCGAGGTCTCGGTCGAGCGGGAGCAGGCGGAGGAGCTCGCCCGCAAGATGCGGCGCGCGGAGTTCACGCTCGAGGACTACCGCGACCAGATGAAGCAGCTCCGCAAGATGGGCCCCCTGGATCAGGTGCTCTCGATGATCCCGGGGGTGGGCTCGCTCAAGGGGGTCGACGTGGACCGGGGCGAACGGGACCTGCGGCGGACGATCGCGCTCATCGACTCGATGACGCCGCAGGAGCGCCACGACCCGTCGGTCATCAACGGGAGCCGGCGCAAGCGCATCGCGAAGGGCAGCGGCACCTCGGTCGAGGACGTCAACCGGCTGCTGAAGCAGTTCGCGCAGGTCAGGAAGCTCGTCAAGGGGCTGGGGACCGGGTCGAAGGCGATGAAGCGCCTCGCGGCCCGGATGCCGCAGCTCCGATAAAGACAAGGAAGAAGAAGGATGCTGTCCATCAGACTGAGGCGTACGGGCTCCACGAAGCGGCCCTATTACCGCGTGGTGGTGGCCGACTCGCGGACGTGGCGGGACGGGCGTTTCGTCGAGGTGCTCGGGCACTACGACCCCCGCCGCGACCCCGCGGTGGTGAAGATCGACGCGGAGCGGGCGAACCACTGGATCGGCCTGGGCGCCAGGGCCTCCGACACCGTCCGCAGCCTGCTCAAGCGGAGCGCGGCGAAGGCCTAGCGCGGTGAAGCAGCTCGTTTCCCACCTCGCCCGCGGGCTCGTGCGCGAGCCCGGCCGCGTGCGCGTGCACGAGCACGTGGAGGACGGCCGCCACGTGATCGAGCTCTCGGTCGCCCCCGCCGATCGCGGCCGCGTGATCGGCCGCGAGGGGCGCACCGCGAACGCCATGCGGACGCTCCTCGACGCGCTGGCCCGCCGGCGGGGCGGCTCGTGCGCGCTCGAGGTCCTCGACTGATGGCGCGCTTCGCGGACCTCGTCCTCGTGGGGCGGGTGGTCAAGCCGCAGGGCCGCCACGGGGAGGTGTCCGTGCTGCCCTTCTCCGACCGGCCCGACCGGTTTCCCACGCTGCGCCGGGCGTTCGTGGAGGCGCCGGGCGGGGAGGCGCGCGAGCTGCGCGTCCTTGGCTGCTGGCCGCACAAGGGCCGCTTCGTGCTCGAGATCGAGGGTGTCTCGTCGATCGACGAGGCGGAGAAGCTCCGCGGCCTCGAGCTGCGCATCGAGGAGGAGGAGCTCGCGGCGCTGCCCGACGGCTCCTTCTACCATCACCAGCTCAAGGGCCTGCGGGTCGAGGACGAGGCGGGCGCCGAGATCGGCGTCGTCGACGACGTGATGGAGACGGGGGCCGACACGCGCGTGCTGGTCGTGCGGGGGCCGGGAGGCGAGACCCTCCTCCCCTTCGCCGCGGGCTTCGTGAAGGCGGTCGACCTCGCGCACGGCCGCATCCTCGCCTCCAGGCCGGAGTACGCCGGTGCGAATTGACGTGGTGACGATCTTCCCGCGCATGGTCGAGGGCCCGCTCTCGGACGGCATCGTGCAGCGGGCGCGCGAGGCCGGCCTCGTCGACCTGCGGGTCCACGACCTGCGCGACCACACCGACGACCGCCACCGCACCGTCGACGACGCCCCTTTCGGGGGCGGGCCGGGCATGGTGATGAAGGCCGAGCCCTTCCACCGGGCGCTGGAGAAGGTCCGCTCCGACGGCGCCCCCGGCTCCGAGGCGGTGGTGCTCCTCTCGCCCCGAGGGCGGCGGTTCGACCAGGAGGCCGCGCGTCGCTTCGCGCGCCTCGACCGCCTCGTGCTCCTCTGCGGCCGCTACGAGGGCATCGACGAGAGGGTGGCGGAGGGGCTCGCGACCGAGGAGCTGAGCCTGGGCGACTTCGTTCTCACCGGGGGCGAGACCGCCGCCCTGGCCGTCGTCGAGGCCACGGTCCGCCTCCTGCCGGGCGCCCTCGGCGACGAGGACTCGGCGGGGAGCGATTCTTTCGAGGGGGGCATCCTGGACTGGCCCCACTACACGCGGCCCGCGTCGTGGCGGGAACGCGCGGTGCCCGAGGTGCTGCTCTCGGGCGACCACGGGCGCATCCGGCGCTGGCGTCGGCGCGAGGCCCTGCGCGCGACACGCGAGCGACGGCCCGACCTGCTCGCCGCGGCACGCCTGGACGCCGGGGACGTGGCGCTGTTGCGCGAGATCGAGGACGAGCCCCGGGCGGGCGGGCCCGCGGCGCTTTACAAATCCCCCGCTGTCATTCACAAATAGGGACGGAAAGAAGACCATGAAGGCCATCGAGACAGTCGAGTCGGCGGACCTGAAGAAGGCCCTGCCGAAGCTCAACCCCGGCGACACCGTGCGCGTGCACGTGCGGGTCAAGGAGACCAACGTCAAGGAGGAGATCAAGGGCAAGCCCAAGGAGACCGAGCGCGAGCGCGTGCAGGTCTTCGAGGGCGTCGTGATCGGCCTGAAGGGCACCGGAGCCCGGGCGACCATGACCGTGCGCAAGATCTCCTTCGGGACCGGGGTGGAGCGGATCTTCCCGCTGCACGCGCGGACCATCGAGAAGATCGAGGTGGTCAAGCACGCGCGGGTGCGCCGGGCCAAGCTCTACTTCCTGCGCGAGCTCAAGGGCAAGGCGGGCCGCATGAAGGAGAAGCGCGTGGAGGCCCCGGGACGGGAGGCGTAGGGGACCTCCGCGACAGGTCTCCGCGCGGCGCCTCTTCGGCCCCCGAGCGGGGCCGGCGGGGCGGCCGGGGACGAGGGGGGCGATGACTGCGGCGGCGAAGCGGGGCCGGCGACCGGCGGTTTACCGTGGGGTCGAGCTCCGCTGCGGCATGCGTTTCGAGGACGAAGCGCGCGCGGCGGGCTGCCACCTCGTCGCCGGAGTCGACGAGGTGGGGCGGGGCGCCCTGTGCGGGCCCGTCGTGGCCGCGGCCGTCGCGCTGGGGGAGGGCTTCGACACGGAGGGCCTCGACGACTCCAAGCGGCTCACCAGGCGCCAGCGCGAGACGCTCGACGGGCGGATCCGCGAGCGCGCCCGCGGCTTCGCCGTCGGCCAGGCGGAGCCGGCCGAGATCGATCGCGTCAACATCCTCGAAGCCACCCGGCTGGCGATGCGCCGCGCCGTCCTCGCCCTGCCCGAGAGGCCCGACCTCCTGCTCGTGGACGCCCTCACCATCCCCGGCCTCGACGTGGAGCAGCGGCCGATCGTGAAGGGCGACGCGATCTCCGTGTCGATCGCCGCCGCCTCCATCGTGGCCAAGGTCGCGCGGGACGCCTTGATGCGCGACCTCGACCGCGAGCACCCCGGGTACGACCTCGCCAGCAACATGGGCTACGGCAGCGAGGGGCACCGCGACGCCCTGCGTCGCCTGGGCCCCACGTCGATCCACCGCCGGTCCTTCCACGGCACCCAGGCGTGGCTCTTCTCGTGAGGCCGCGGGGCTAGCCGTGGCGAAGATCAACCAGGTCAAGCTGAGGCAGGACGCCGACGCCGCGGAGAAGAAGAACGACTACGCCAAGGCCATCGAGCTCCTGAAGCAGATCGTCCAGGAGAGCCCGAAGCCGGACTGGAACATCGTCCACCGCATCGGGGACCTGTACGCCAAGCTCAACAACCTCAAGGCCGCCAACGAGCAGTACATCAAGGTAGCCAGGTACTTCGCCGAGGACGGCTTCTACCTCAAGGCGATCGCGGTCTGGAAGAAGGTCCTCCGCAACGACCCGTCCATGCTCGAGGGTAACGTGGCCCTGGGGGACCTCTACGCCCGGCAGGGCCTGGTGGCCGAGGCCAAGCAGACCCTCGGCCTCGTGATCGACGAGTACGTCAAGCGCAACCGGATCCGCGACGCCGGCGACGTCCTGCGCCGCATGGCCGAGATCGACCCCTCGGACATGAAGGTCCGCATCCGCCTGGCGGAGCTGTACGCGCGCGACGGCAACCTGGAGAAGGCCGCGGACCAGTACGTGGCCATCGCCGAGGAGCTGGTCAAGAAGGGCCACCTGGCCGAGGCGCTGCAGCTCATCGAGAAGGCCCTGCGCTCGGGGCCGCGCAGCCCGCGCCTCCTCTCGGCCGCGGCCCGCGTCCACCTCGTCCAGAAGGACTTCGCCCGCGCGATCGAGCACCTCGAGGAGGCGCGGCGGGCCGCCCCCGCCGACCGCGAGGTGTCGCTGCGGCTCGCCGAGGCCTGTCTCGGCTCGAAGCGGCCGGACGACGCCCGCACGGTCCTCGAGGCCCTGCTCCAGCGAGACCCCTCGGACGAGGACGCGCGCTTGCAGCTCGGGCAGGTGTACCTGGCCGAGGGGCGCTACGACGAGGCCTTCGAGCAGGTCCTGCCGGCCGTGGACAAGCTCGTGGAGCGCCGCCAGATCGACCGCGGCGCCGTGATCCTCCAGCAGATCGTCCAGCGCAACCCCTCCCACATCCGCAGCCTGGGCAAGCTGGTCGAGCTGTACCGCCAGTCGCGCAACGACACGCTGGTGGCGCAGACCTACTCGCAGATGGTCGAGGCGTACCTCGCCGTGGGCGGCCTCGACCATGCCGCCTCCATCCTCGAGATGCTGGTGCAGCTCGAGCCGCACAACGACCAGCACCGCTCGAAGCTCCGCTGGCTCCGCGAGCAGCAGGGAGACCAGCCGGCGGGCGGCTTCGAGACGGACTTCGACAAGCCGCCGGTCCCCTCGCTGCCCGTGAGCCTGGAGCCGGCGCGACGCGCGGGCGGGCCTTCGGGCATCGAGCTGAGCGGCCCGCTGTCCGCCGACGACCAGGAGTTCATCGGGGAGCACCTGGCGGAGGGCCGGGTCTTCCGCAAGTACGGCCTCGGTGACAAGGCCAAGGACCAGTTCGAGGCGGTGCTGGGGCGCTTCCCGGACAACCTCGAGGCGCTGCAGGAGCTCGTCGACCTCCACCGCGAGAAGGGCGAGCCGGAGCTCGGGGCTCAGCGCTTGCGCGCGATGGCCGAGGTCCACCGGCTCATGGGGGAACCGGACAAGGGCGCGTCGCTCGACGCCGAGGCCGACGCCCTCGCCCCTCCTGTTGCCCCCGCCGCCGCGCCGGCGGCCACGCCGGCGGCCGCGCCCGCGGCCAAGGCCGAGCCGGCCGTGCCCCTCCCGGCCCCGGACGTGGGCCTCGAGGTCACCCTCGAGGAGCCCGCCCCCGTGCAGGAGGAGATGCTCGAGTTCGAGGACATGGAGCCGCTCGCTCCCGAGCCCGAACCCGAGCCCGCCTTCGCGGAAGCCGATCTCGCGCCGGCGGGCGACATCGAGAACCGGTTCATCGACCTCGAGGAGCCCGAGGCCGCCGCCCAGGGCTTCGATCTCGAGGAGGCCCTGGCCGCGGCGGCGCCGACGGTGACCACCGGCCTGGTGGCCCAGCTCGCCCCGGCCGCGGCGTCCGTCGCGGACGTCCCTCCCGACCTGCGGCGAGCGCTCGACGAGATCGAGTCGTACGTGTCCATGGGATTCGTCGAGGACGCCAAGGGCGTCCTCGACGGGGTGGGCGACCGTTTCGCCGGGCACCCGGCGCTCGTACAGAGGCTCGCCGAGCTCGGGCTCGAGGTTCCATCGTCGCCTTTCCCCCCCGGCGACGAGTTCGTTCTCGCGGAGCATCCCGAGCCGGTCACGCCGCCGCCCGCCGCCGAGGAGCCCCTGCAGCTGGGCTCCGACTTTCTCGAGTTCACGCCGACGAGCTCGGCGGCGCCGGCCGGGATCCCGGAGATCGAGGCCCCGACGGCGGTCGCCCTGGCGGGCGCCGAGCCACCCGGGGGCGACGGCTTCGATCTCGCCTCCGAGCTCGGCGGTCTCTTCGGTGCCCAGCCCGCCGTGGCGGCCCAGGCCTCCGCCGCCCCGGGGACCGACCTCGGCGACGCCTCGCTGGCCGACATCTTCCGGGAGTTCCAGAAGGGCGTCGACAAGCAGCTCGGCAAGGAGGACTACGAGACGCGCTACAACCTCGGCATCGCCTACAAGGAGATGGGCCTCGTCGACGAAGCCATCGCGGAGTTCCAGCTCGCGGCGAAGGACGAGGCTCGGCTGCTCGAGTGCGCGAGCATGCTCGGCATCTGCTTCCTCGAGAAGGGCATGCCCAAGCTGGCGGTGAAGTGGTTCGAGAAGGGCCTCGCCGCGCCGGGGCGGAACGAGGAGGAGTACCAGGGCCTGCGCTACGACCTCGCGAGCGCGCTCGAGCAAGCGGGCGAGACCGAGCGCTCCCTCGCGCTCTTCACCGAGCTCTACGGGCAGGACGCCTCGTTCCGCGACGTCGCCGACAAGGTGCGCCAGCTCGGTGACGGGCCGTGAGCGTACCGTGCTCTGGATCCTGAGCTCCCTGGTGGTGGGGGTCGTGCTCGTGTTCGCCCCCTGGTGGCCTTCGCTCTGGGACTCGAACTGGCTCCTGCAGCTGTGGCCCGGCCTCCGTGGGCCGCTCCTCAGCGCCTTCACCCGGGGGGCCGTCACCGGTCTCGGCCTCGTCAACGTCCTGCTGGCGCTCGCCGACGTGAGCCGGCACCTCGCCGCGCCCGGGCGCCACCACTGAAGAGGGGAGCCGGTCCTGGGGGCGGGAGAGCGCGAGCAGGCCGCGGTCGACGCGCTCTTCGCCGAGGCCCTGCGCGCCGGCGAGAGCCGCCCGCGCGCGCGCGAGGCTCTCTCGCGCGCGGGTGACGAGCAGGTGCTCGCCGCGGTGCTCCGCCGCGCCGTTCCCGTTTCCTTCCTCGAGGAAGTGGCCTCGGCGCGGCCCTGGTCCGAGCGGCCGCGCGTTCTCGCGCGGGTGGTGCTCAACCCCCGCGCCCCCCGGTCGCTGTCGCTGCGCCTGGTGTCGGCCCTCTACTGGCGAGACCTCGCGGACGTGGCGGCGACACCCACCGTCCCCGCCGCGGCGAGATCGAGGGCGGAGTCGCTCCTGCGGGACGGCCTGGGCGACATGCGCCTCGGGGATCGCATCACGCTCGCCCGCCTGGCGACGCCCGCTCTCCTGCCCGAGCTGCTCGCGGCCACCGAGCGGCAGGTGGCCGAGTCGGCCCTCGTGAACCCGCGCCTGCGCGAGGAAGACCTCGTGAGCGCACTGCGCCGGGACGGCGTCACGCCCGCCCTCGTCGAGGCCGCGGCCGGCTCGCCGCGCTGGGCCTCGAACTACGCGGTGCGGCTGGCGCTCGTCCTTCAGCCGCGCACGCCGCTGCCCCTCGCGCTGCAGCAGATCAGCTCGCTCGTGCCCCGCGACCTGCGGCGCGTGGCGGACGAGGCCGGGCTGCGCCCGCTCGTGCGGGCCGCGGCCCGGGCCGTCCTCGACCGCCCGGAGGGCGCCTGAGGGGCCTCCAATTCCCGATGGCTCAACGAGATGCATTTGACAGCCCTCCGGGCGGCGCACTAGAATCGCGCCGCTGCGGCCTTTATTGACCGGGGCCGAGAAAGCGGAAGCCATGGGCTCGTTCGGCGAGAATCTGCGGAGAGAACGCGAGTTGCGCGGCGTCAGCCTGCGCGACATCGCGGAAGGGACGAAGATCAGCCTGCGCTTCCTCCAGGCCCTCGAGGAGGACCGGGTCGACGTCCTGCCCGGCGGCCTCTTCCCCCGCGCCTTCGTGAAGCAGTACGCCCTCTTCCTGGGCCTCGACGTCGACAAGGCGGTCGCCGACTTCTCGACCGCGCACGCGGAGGCGCCGCCGGAACGCAAGGCCTACTCCGAGCCGACGCGCCGCTCGCCGATCTCGCTCGGGCAGGCCTTCCTCGGCGGTGGTCGCGGTCCTGGCCGTCGCCCTCACCTTCCGGCGGGGGGGCGAGCGCGAGCGCGCGCGGCCCGAGCCGACTCCCACCCCGGTCGTGGCGGCGCCCGCGGTCCTCCCGACCGACCGGGTGTATCCCTCGCCCTCGCTGGCGCCCACCCCGGCCGCCACGGCGGACAGCCTCGTGCTGACCATGACCGCGGCGCAGGACTGCTGGGTGGAGGTGCGGGCCGACGGGGAGACCGTCATCAACCGGGTGCTGGCGGAGGGGGAGTCGCAGACGCTCGAAGCCCGCGGCGAGATCGTGCTGTCGGTCGGCAACGCGGGGGGCCTCAGCATCCGCGTGAACGACCGACCGGCGCTGCCCCTGGGCCGCAGCGGCGAGGTGCGCAAGAACATCGTGATCACCCGGCAGAACCTGCCCTCGCTCGTCGAGCAGGACGGCGCCGTCGCGCGCGACGGTCACAGCGGCTAGCGCTCATGGCGGAAACGCGGCCCACCAATCCCCTGGTCGAGCAGTTCCGTCGCGGCGGCGTCGCGCGCGACCTGCGGCTGATGGCCGCGCAGGGGCTCCTGCCGCTCAAGCCGGAGGACCTCGTCGAGATGTGGACGGACCTCGTCAAGGACCCCGACGAGGGGGTTCGGGCGGCGGCCGACAAGTCCCTCTCCTCCTTCCCGGCCGCGGAGCTGCAGCCGATCCTGAAGAGCCGGGACACGCCTCCCGGCGTCCTGTCCTGGGCCGTCACCCACCGCACCGAGCACGAGCTGCGCGAGGTCGCGCTGCAGAACACCTCGCTGCCCGACGAGACGATCGAGGCGCTCGCCCCCGTGCTGACGCAGGCGCTCGCGGAGCTCGTGGTCATCAACCAGACCCGCCTCCTGCGACGCACGTCCCTCCTCGTGGCGCTGGAGACGAACGCCGGCCTCAACAACGACCAGAAGCGCCGCCTGCGCGAGCTGCGGGAGTCCTTCCGGATCGGGCAGGCGGAGGCCGCGCCGCCCCCCGCTCCCGCGCCCCCGGAAGCGCCGCCCGAGCCCGAGCCGAGCCGGAGCCCGAGCCGGAGCTCGCGCCCCTCGGCGACGTCTTCATGACCGAGGACGAGGCCCTGGTCCGCTACCTCTCCGAGGAGGAGCGCCAGCAGACGGAGAAGGTCAGCGCGGTCCAGAAGATCTACCGGCTCAACACCGCGGAGAAGCTCATCACGGCGCTCAAGGGCTCCCGCGAAGAGCGGGCGATCCTGATCCGCGACCCCAACCGGCTGGTGGCGACCGCGGTTCTCGGCAGCCCGCGCCTCACCGACCCCGAGATCGAGGCCATCTCGGGGATGAAGAGCGTGTCGGACGAGATCTTGAGGAAGATCGGCCACCACCGCGAGTGGACGAAGCGCTACGCGGTGTGCAAGAACCTCGTGAGCAACCCCCGGACCCCGATGGGCATCGCGCTGACGCTGGTGCCGCGGCTCAGCCCCCGGGACATCAAGGGCCTTTCCGTGGACCGCAACGTGCCCGAGCCCGTGCGCAAGCACGCCCAGAAGTTCCTGAAGGGCGCCGACAGGAAGAGCTGAGCCGGCCATGACCGACCACTACCAGATGCTCGGCGTCGCCCCCACCGCCTCCACGGCGGAGATCCGCCAGGCCTACGCGCGCCTCGCCCGCGAGCGGCACCCCGACCGCTTCACCGATCCCGCCGAGAAGCAGCGCGCCCAGTCGGCCCTGCAGGACATCACCACCGCCTTCAACGAGCTCGCCAACCCGCGCTCCCGCAAGGAGTACGACGAGTCTCGCCACAAGCCCGTCCCCCGGACCCCCGAGGAGATCGCGAGCGACGCGTTCGAGCGGGCGCAGCCGCTCCTCGAGGGAGGGCAGCTCGACGAGGCGGTGACGCTCCTGCGCACGGCCGTGCACCACGCTCCCGACCAGGCCCCCTACCACGCCGCCCTCGGCCGCGCCCTCGCCAGGGTCCCCGCGCTCGCGCGCGACGCGGTCCAGGCCCTCGAGCGGGCGACCCAGCTCGCCCCGCAGAGCGCGGCGGCCTTCGCCGACCTCGCGGCGGTGCTCGCCCGGCAGGGGCTGAGGCTGCGCGCGCAGAAGGCGATGGAGACGGCGCTGCGCCTCGCCCCCCGCGACGCCCGGCTCGCCCGCCTCGCCGCCGAGCTGGGGCTGGGCCGGCCGTGAACGCCATGAGGGTCGGGTGCGAGGCACGCACCGACGTCGGCCGCAAGCGCAAGGGAAACGAGGACTCGCTCTTCCTGAACCCCGAGCAGAAGCTCTACGTGGTGGCGGACGGGATGGGAGGCCACGCCGCGGGCGAGATCGCCTCCCGGGTCGCGGTGGACGCCATCAACGAGTTCGTGACCCTCACCGGCGGCAACGAGGAGATCACCTGGCCGTTCGGCCTCGACGACACGATCTCCTACGAGGGCAACCGCCTCAAGACCGCCATCCGCCACGCCAACCGGCGGGTGCTGGAAGCCACCCGCGAGAGCCCGGAGTACGAGGGCATGGCCACCACCGTGGCCGCCGTCCTCGTCGACGGCGACACCGCCCACCTCGCCCACGTGGGGGACAGCCGCATCTACCTGTGGAGCGGCGGGGAGATCTCGCAGCTCACCAGCGACCACTCGTGGGTCAACGAGCAGATCCAGAGCGGCGTCATCTCTCCCGAGCAGGCGCGCAACCACCCCCTCCGCAACGTCGTCACCCGCGCCCTCGGCGGGCGCTCCGACCTCGTCGTCGACATCCAGTCGCGCCGCATGGACCCCGGCGACGTCCTCCTCCTCTGCTCGGACGGGCTGACCACCATGATCGGGGACGAGGACATCGCGCGCATCATCGCGGACGCGACGGGAGACGTCTCCCGCGCCGCGACGGCGCTGGTGGACGAGGCCAACGAGCGGGGCGGCGACGACAACATCACCGTGGTCCTGCTGAAGTTCGAGGAGTGAGCGCATGCTGCCCCAGGCGGCGGACTCCCGGGCCCGCCCCCGCATCGGCCGGTACCTGATCACCGGCCGCATCGGGCGCGGGGGCATGGGCATGGTCTACCGCGGCCTCGACGAGGCGCTCGAGCGCGAGGTCGCGGTCAAGACCCTCCATGCCGAGGGCAGCCTCGACGCCGACAGCCGCCGCCGCTTCGAGGTCGAGGCGAAGGCGGCGGCGCGCCTGCAGCACCCCAACATCGTCACCGTCTTCGAGCTGGGCGAGGACCGGGGGCTGCCCTACATCGCGATGGAGATGCTTCCCGGGGCCGACCTCGACGCGCTGCTGCGCTCGGGGGACGAGATGCCGCTCACCGAGAAGCTCGACGTGATCGTCCAGGTGTGCCGGGGGCTCGCCTACGCCCACGAGCGGGGCATCGTGCACCGGGACATCAAGCCCAGCAACGTGCGGCTCCTCGAGGACGGCACCGCGAAGATCATGGACTTCGGGATCGCCAAGCTCGGGGGCACCCACCTGACCAAGACGGGCATGATGGTGGGCACCGTGCACTACATGAGCCCCGAGCAGGTGCGCGGCAAGCCGCTCGACGGCCGCAGCGACGTCTTCTCGGCGGGGGTCATCCTCTACGAGCTCGTGGCCGGCGAGCGCCCCTTCCGGGGCGAGGGGGCGACGCAGGTTCTCTACAAGATCGTCAACGAGGAGCCGCCGCCGCCCGATCTCGCGGCGCTCGGCGAGCTCGGCCCGAAGCTGCAGTCGATACTGTCGAGGGCCCTCGCCAAGGACCCTGGCGCCCGCTACCCGGGGGCGGCCGCGTTCGCCGACGAGCTGGCGGCCGTGCTCGAGGAGGCGCAGAAAGCCGGGCCCCCGACCCCCGCCCTGGCGGTGGAGGCGCTCGCCGCCGCCCGCGAGGCCGCCCGCGCGGGCCACGGGGACGAGGCCGTCGCCCGGCTCCGTGGGCTCGTCGCCGCGCACCCGGGGTTCCCCGAGGCGCGACGCGCGCTGCGGGCCCTCGTGCGCGAGCAGAAGCACAGGCGCCAGCCGGCCGCGGCCGAGCCGGCAGGCTACCCGGAGCTCGAGGCCACGTTCCAGGCCGCGCCCACGCGCCGCGAGTCCGCCACCGGGCTCCTGCCGACGGTCGTGATCTCCTCCTCCGCCACACCCGGCGCGCCGTCGCCGGCCGTGCGGGAGCCGCCATCGAGAGCCTGGCTCTGGGCCCTGGCCGCCCTGGTCGGGGTCGCGGCCGTGGCGGTCGCGGTGCTGCTGCGCGGGAGCGGCCCGAAGGCGCCCGCCGAGGTGCGCCTGGGCGTGCGCTCGCAGCCCCTGGGCGCTTCGGTTCTCGTCGACGGGCGCGACAGCGGCGTCGTCACGAACGGCGAGCTGGTCGTGCCGGCTCCGGTGCCCGAGCAGGTGGTGCTCACCTTCCGCAAGGCCGGCCACCGAGACGAGACGCGCAACGTGCGCCTTCCGCTGCCCGCCGGCGAGGCGGTCTCGGTCACGCTTCAGGCCGCGGCCAACCTCGTTCCGGTGAGGACCGAGCCGCCCGGTGCCGCGGTGACTCTCGACGGCGAGCGCGTGGCGGGCGTCACCCCTCTCGAGGTGGCTCTCGACCCGAAGGTCGAGCACCGCATCGGGGTCTCGCTCGAGGGCCACGCCTCGCGGGAGGTCCGCCTCGAGGCCGGCGCTGCCGCCGGAGCGCTCGACGTCGTCCTCGAGAAGCTGGCGCCGGCGGGCACCGTGACCGTCGCTTCGTCCTACCCGCTCGACGTCCTGTGGCGGGGCCGCCTCCTCGCTCGCGGCGAGGTCTCGCCCCGCGTCTCGGTCCCCGGCGGGCGACAGGTCCTGACCCTGGTGTCGGGGCCGCTCTTCCTGAGGGCCGACGTCACCGTCCAGGTGCCGCCCGGCGGTGAGACCTCGCTCGCCGCGCCCCTCACCGGCAAGCTCAACGTGCGGGCCGCGCCCGACAACTGCGAGGTGTTCGTCGACGGCACCTTCGTGGACTACCCCCCGATCCTCGAGCGGCCGGTCGTCGCGGGCCGGCACACCGTCGCCTTCCGCTGGCCGGACGGCGCGAAGTCCGAGCAGGCGGTCGAGGTGAAGGGCGGGGCGCCGACGTTCGTCGTCGGCCGAAAGGAGTAGACGTGACGCGCCACCGGGTCCTCCTCTTCCTCGTGCCGCTCTTCGCCGTGGCCGTGTCCGTCGCCGCCCAGGAGTCCCAGGACGACCAGGCCCGGCGCCTCCTCGAGGACGGGCGCACGTACCGCGCGCAGGGCAAGCAGAAGCAGGCCCTGGACAACTTCTCGATCGTGGTCTCGAGCTTCCCCGCGACCGACTCCGTGGGCCAGGCGCTCCTCGAGATCGGGCGCTACCGCATGGAGGTGGAGGGGGACGCCGAGAAGGCGCGCGCCGCCTTCGAGCAGGTGACGAAGCAGTACGCGCGCAGCGACGCGGCGCCGGGCGCCTACTACAACCTGGGGCTGCTGACCCTGCAGCGGGCCACGACCCCGGCCGAGATCGACGACGCCCTCGCCCAGTTCGCCCGGGTCGAGACGCTCTACCCGCGCAGCCCCTGGGTTCCGCGCGCGCTGCAGGCCTCGGCCCTCGCGTATCGCCGGGCCGGGCGTTACGCGGAGGCCGCCGATCTCAACCGGCGCGTGTCGCTCGAGTACCCGGCCTCCGACGCCGCCGCCGCCGCCCAGTTCGAGATCGGCCAGGCGCTCGCGCTCCAGGGCCAGCCCCGCCTCGCGATGGAGGAGTTCCAGCAGGTCCGCAACCGTTTCCCCCAGAGCCCCTGGGCCCAGCCGGCCCTCGAGCGCACCACCGCCCTCTACCGGCTGTTCGGGGGCGCGAAGCCGGCCTTCTCCCCGGACCCGGCCTTCTCGCTGGCCGCGGGCGACGTGCTGAAGGACGTGCGCGCGATCGCCGTCGCCCCCGGCGGCGTGTTGTGGATCGCCTCGGACAAGACCCGCAGCGCGGTTCCCTTCGACGCCTCCGGCAAGGCCGGCCCCAGCCTGACCGCCGAGGAGCCGCGCGCCCTCTCGCTGGCCCCCGCCGGGGAGCTCGTGCTCGCCGGGCGCGCCGCCGTGCGTGTCGGGCCCAAGGACATCCGCACCTTCTCGACCCCGCCGGAGAAGCCCGGCGCGGCGGCGAAGCCCGTGGACAAGATCCTCGCCGCGGCGCTCACGCCGGGCGGCTCGGTCCTCGTCTCCGACGAGGACCGCGAGGCGATCCTGCGCTTCGACGCGAAGGGCCAGTACCTGGGTGGCTTCCCGGGCAAGGACGCGACGAAGCGGAAGGTCTCGCGCATCGTGGTGGACGGCGAGGGCGCCGTCGTGACCCTCGACCGGGAGGAGAAGGCGGTCCGCGTCTGGGACGAGACGGGGCGCCTGCTGCGCACCGTGGGCCCGGCCGGCCTGAAGCGCCCCTCCGACGTGGCGGTGGACGCCTTCCGCAACCTCTACGTGGCCGACGAGGAGCTCGGGGTCCTCGTCTTCAACCCCCAGGGCCAGCTCCTCGCGACGATCGCGAGCCCCGAGATGAAGCGCCCCCGGGCCGTCACCCTCGACGCCACCGGCGCCGTCCTCGTCTACGACGATCGGGCGGAGCGGGTGCTGCGCTATCGCTAGCAGGAGAGAACCGTGCGTGCGGCAACGACGACATCGGCGAGGTGGGTCCCGGCGATCGTGGCGGCGGCGCTCCTGGTGAGCGTGCGCCCGGCGGCGTCGCAGGCGCCAGCCGAGGTGCCGGAGGCGGTCCAGCGTGAGGTGCAGGCCGCGCAGGACGAGCTGGCCCGGGCCGTGGTCGAGTTCGACGGGCCCCAGCAGAGCCGGTCGATCGTGGCCCTGGACGCCGTCATCGCCCGGCTGGAGGCGGTGGGGCCACGGGCGCTGCCGCCGCGCGGGCGCGACGTCCTCGTCCAGGCCTACGAGTACCGGGGGCGTGCGTACTTCGGCATCGGCCTCTCGGAGAAGGCCTCCGAGAACTTCCGCCAGCTCGTCCAGCTGGAGCCCGACCACGCGCTCTCCAAGGAGACCGTCTCGCCGAAGGTCGTCGACCTCTTCAACAACGTGAAGCGGGCGCTCGTCGGCTACCTCGCGGTCTCCTCGCAGCCCGCCGGGGCGCAGGTCACCCTCGTGGGCGCGGGGGGCGCGCGCACCGACCTGGGGCTCACCGACTTCTTTCCAATCGAGGTGCTCTCCGGCGACTACACGGTCGAGATCGCCCGTCCCGGGTACCAGACCGAGACGCGCCAGGTCGCCATCACGGCACGGGACACGCAGACCCTGGAGGTGCCGCTCGTCCGCGTGCTGGCCAGCGTGTTCTTCGTCACGGAGCCGGCCGGCGTCGAGGTCTGGATCGACGGGGAGCTGAAGGCCACGACGTCGGGCAGCCTGGCGCCCGAGCTCCACGAAGAGGTGCGGGCGCGGGGCCTCGACCCCGCGAAGGCCTCGGCGCGCACCGAGGTCGCCAACCTCTCGCTCGGCAGCCACGCCATCGAGCTGCGCCGGAAGTGCTACGAGACGGTCAAGCGCACCCTCGACACGACGCAGCCGCAGGACTACACCGCCGATCCGGTGAAGCTGGACGACTCGGTGGCCTCGCTGCGCCTCACCTCGGAGCCGCCGGGCGCGCGCATCCTGCTGAACGGCGAGGCGCGAGGGGTCACCCCCGCCCAGATCGACGGGATCTGCTCCGGGAAGGTGCGCGTCGAGGTCAAGCACGCCGCCGGGAAGTTCATCAAGGACCTGGTGCTCAACAAGGACGAGAACATCAGCCTCGACTGCCCGATCCGGCCGACCCTCGCGTTTCTCGGGGTGGAGGCCGCAACCGCGGCCGGCCAGCGTCACGTCGCCGATGCCGAGCAGAAGATCCAGCAGAACCTGTCGCGCCTGACCGCGCTCAACTTCATCGTCGCCCCGCGCGAGGCCGTGGACCGGCTCCTCGAGCAGGACAAGATCACCCGGCAGGGGCTTCTGCCCGGCTCCGGCTCCGACCCGGACCTCGTCCGCAAGGCGAGCGAGCGCCTCGCCGGCGCCCTCGAGGTGCAGGGCTTCCTCGTGGCGGTGCTGCCCGAGGAGCGGCTGCAGCGCACGGCGCGGCTCCACCTGCTGGCCGCCGGGAACACCACGGCGGAGGCGGTGGACGTGGTGAACTTCGGCGAGGGCGCGGCCTACACCGGCCTCCTCGACCGCCTCGACGCGCGCTTCGCCACCCAGCGGCCGTGGAGCGGTCTCGTCACCGTGGACACGCTCCTGCACGACGGCGTCCCCGTCCTGCGCGTCGTCCCGGGCAGCCCGGCCGCCGCCGCCGGCCTCCAGCCGGGGGACGTGGTGCTCGGGGCGGACGGCCAGCCCGTGAAGCGCACCGCGGACCTCCTCGCCGCGGTTGCGGCGAAGAAGCCGGGCGAGAAGGTGATGCTCCAGGTGCGGGGAGGCGCGGTCGGCTCCGCCCCCCGCGGTGTCGACCTCACGCTCGCGGCGAGCGCACGGGAGATACCGCTCTTCGACCCCGAGCTCCTCTACAACAAGGCCATGATGGACCTGCTGGGAGTGGTCGGGGGCTACCCTGGAACCGAGGCGGCGGCCTACGCCTCGCTCAATCTCGGCCTGTGCGCCATTCACTTCTCCGACTACGCCGGCGCCCACGACTACCTGCAGAAGGCGAAGGCGGAGCTGCCGGCGCGGCCCGGGCTCTCCCGTGGCACTGCTCTTTACTACCTCGGCCTCGCCCTCGAGAAGCTCAACTACCGGCCCCAGGCCCTGGAGGCCTACCGCGCCGCGGCGGAGGCGAAGGACGCGACCCTCATCGACAACGACGGGCCGGCGGTGGCGAGCCTGGCCGCGCGGCGGGCCGGTCCGTGAGCGCGGTCGCGCGGCTCGTCTGGCAGCGGCCGGACGGGCAGGAAGTGGAGTTCCCGCTCGACGGCGAGGCCCTCGAGGTGGGGCGCGACGAGGACGTCGCGATTCGCCTGGACGAGCCTCTCGTCTCGCGTCGGCACGCCCGGGTCGAGAGGCGGGGCGAGGCCTGGGTGGTCGTGGACCTCGACTCGACCAACTTCACCCGCGTCAACGGCGAGCGTCTGCGGCGCGAGCGGGAGCTCGTCCACGGCGACGAGCTGCACTTCGGCCGGGCGAAGTGCCGGTTTCTCGTACGAACACCGGTCATCCCGCATCCCGGGGTGTAGGTCGGGATACGGCTTCGCCTGTACCTGGCTTCCTTTGAAATGGAGGGGCTCCGCCCCTCCAAACCTCCCGGGGTGTCTCCGGGCCGGGAGGCTACGCCGGTTCCTGGCCGGCGTCGGGGCGGGCGAGGTGGTAGCCCTGGCCGAAGTCGACGCCCATGGCGCGAAGGATCTGCGTCTCTTCCTCGTTCTGGATCCCCTCGGCGATCACCTTGGCCCCGATCCCGTGGCCGAGGGCGATGATCGCCTTCACCATCGCGCGGTTGACGTTGCTCACGTGGACGTCGCGCACGAGCGCGATGTCGATCTTGAGGAAGCCGGGCCGGAGCTTGGCGATCGACTCCAGCCCGGAGTAGCCCGAGCCCACGTCGTCGACCGCGAAGGCCATGCCGAGGTCGGTGAAGTAGGCCATCGTGTCGCGGAAGATCGCGTAGTTCTCGATGACGAGGTGCTCGGTGATCTCGATCACGATCCGGTCCGGGGCGACCTGGGCCTTGTCGAGGGAGTCGATGAGCGCCTTGCCCCGGAACTGCGGATCCCTCATCGTGGCGGGCAGCGTGTTGACGAAGATCTTCGCGTTCGAGGGGATCCGGGCCGAGGAGAGCAGCGCCCGCTTGCGGCACAGGCGGTCGAGCTCGACCAGCAGGTTGTTCGAGGTCGCGGCCCCGAAGAGGGCGTCGGCCGACTCCAGGCCCGAGCCCCGCGGCCCCCGCGAGAGGGCCTCGAAGCCCATGATGGTCCCCTCCTGCATGCGCAGGATCGGCTGGTAGGCGGTCACCACGCGCTCGCGCAGGAGCACGTCCTGCAGCCGCTCGAGCACCAGCAGCTCGTCCGCCCGGCGCAGGTGGGCGGCCTGCGAGAGCGCCTCCTCGAAGGCCCGCTCGATCACCCGGTCGGGGTGCAGGAGCGGGTTGTGGACGGCGAGCCCGTGTCCCACCTCGATGCGGGGGGCGTTCTTGATGTAGGGGAACGCCGCCCGCGCCAGGTTCGGCACGAGCGAGGACACGAGCCGGCCGCGCGCGGTGCGCAGGTCGGCCACCGAGAGGGCGACGTTGCGTCGCCGCTTGCGGTCGAGCAGGAACAGGAAGCGCAGGCCCCGCGGCCGGTCGAGGCAGAGGATGTCCCCCAGCCGGTAGTCCTTGCCCCGGGACTCGTCGAGGATCTTGAAGACCCGCTGCCGCACCTCCTCGTAGGCAGGCGTCCCGTACTCGTCCTCGATCACCGCGAGGCGCGAGGCGTCGAGGACCAGGACCCCGAGGCTGCCGCGTTCCGTCAGCTCGCGCTCGAGGTCCGGGAGCCGCTCGTGGTAGGGGGCGATGGGCTCGGGCATTGTGCCTGTGGGTCGCCGGCATGATAGCCCGGACGCCGGGCCCCTCCAAGCGAACCCGCGGCCCGCGCGGCTGCTAGAATACGGGGCTCACGGAGGAGCGAGCTGGCGATACTGGGACGGATCCTGCGCGACCGCGGGGTCATCACCGACAGGCAGCTGCAGGAGGCCATCCAGCACCAGGTGCTCTACGGCGGACGCCTGGGCACGAGCCTCCAGGAGCTCGGCTTCGTCACCGAGGAGCGCCTCACCGACGCTCTCGCCCGGGCCAAGGGCGTGCCCGCCGCCGACCTGCGGGCGCTCTCGCCCGAGGCGGTCGCCCTCGTGCCGAAGAAGTTCGCCCAGCGCTTCAAGGTCTTCCCCTGCCGGGTCCGGGGCAAGACCCTGTTCCTCGGGATGGTGGACCCCGGGGACCACGCCGCGGTCGCCCACGTCGGCTACTCCCTCGGCTACATCGTGCGCCCGCTGGTGGTGCCCGAGTTCCGCATGGTGCAGCTCCTGCGCGACCACTACGGGATCGACGAGCGGTGGCGCTTCACCGACACCCGCGGGACGGCGCCCTCGGTGCCCGAGGTCAAGGACCCCGCCGCGGCCGCCGAGCGCATCGACGCCGCGACGACACGCGACGAGGTGGTGGCGGCGGTGCTCGCCCTCGGCCGCTGCTACTTCCGGCGCGTCATCTTCTTCATCGTGCGCGAGCCCTGGGTCCTGGGGTGCGACGGCGCGGGCGAGAGCATGGACCGCGCGCGCGCCGCGGCGCTGCGCGTCCCCCTCGACCTGCCCTCGGTGTTCCAGGGCGCGACGCGCAACCGCACGATGTTCGTCGGCCGCCCCGGGCCCGAGGAGACGAACCGGGCCTTCCTCGAGGCCATCGGCAAGAAGGCCGGCACCACCGCCG
This sequence comes from uncultured Acidobacteriota bacterium, assembly GCA_963818355.1. Taxonomy (GTDB): domain Bacteria; phylum Acidobacteriota; class Vicinamibacteria; order Fen-336; family Fen-336; genus DATBSL01. Next base: position 20,150 of record CAWFSB010000055.1, read on the forward strand.
CGCTGTTCCCGGTCGCGGTGCGCGGCCGGGTGGTCAACCTGATGTGGGGCGACAGCGGAGCCGCGGGCGCCGCCCGCGGGGACCTGGGCCAGCTCCTGGCCTTCATGCAGAAGATCCCCCGGGCGTACCTGCGAATCATCAGGGCCCGGGTCGCGGAAAGCCTCAAACAGCCCGGGCCCGAGCCCGGCCAGAACGAGAAGGAAGAGAGGAACGAATGAGCGAGAGACAGCAGGAGATCCGCCGCCGCCGCCAGCGCAAGGAGAAGGCGCAGAAGGCGCGCAAGCGGGCGGCGATCGCCGCCTCGGCCAAGACCGCGAAGAAGGCCTAGGTCCAGCCGGCGGGCGAGCGGCCCGCCTGCGTGCCGCGGCCGGCCGGCCACCTCCACGTCGAAGGCGGGCGAGCGTTCGCTCGCCTCGGCGGGGCGGTGGTGCGCTGAAGGAGAGATGAAGGAAGCTCCCACGAGCGAGCCGCGCGGGCTGCCGGACTTCCTGGCCGCCTACGCCCACCGCGGGTTCCGCCTGCTCTGGGCGGGCGCGTTCCTCTCCAGCGTCGGCACCTGGATCCAGGACGTGGCCCTGTCCTGGCTCATCCACTCGCGGATGGGCGACCCGTTCTACCTGGGCCTGCGCAGCTTCGCCCAGGAGGTGCCCCTCCTCGCCTTCATGCTCCTCGGCGGGGCGGTGGCGGACCGCATCGATCGCCGGCTCATCCTGCTCTCGTCGCAGTGGTTCCAGATGGCCATGGCGCTCCTGCTCGGCGCGCTCTACCTGACGGGGCACCTCGGCATCGTCGCCATCGTCCTCATCGCCTTCGCGACCGGCCTCATGCAGTCGCAGTCGGCCCCCACCTACCAGGCCGTGATCACGAGCCTCGTGCCGAGGGAACGCATCGCCAACGCGGTCGCCCTGAACTCGCTCCAGTTCAACCTCTCGCGCGCGATCGGCCCCGTCGTCGCCGGGCTCCTCCTCGCCCATGCCGGGGCGGGCTGGTGCTTCGCCGCGAACGCGCTCTCGTTCGTCGGGGTCATTCTCGCCCTCCGGACGATCGAGTTCCCCCCGCCCGTCACGGGGCCTCGCGAGAGCCTGCGCGAGAGCCTGCTGGCGGGCCTGCGCCACGTGAACGGCACCCCGCGGCTGCGGGCCGCCACCCTCTTCGCCGCCGCCGCGAGCTTCCTGGCCTTCCCGCTGATCACCTACCTGCCGGTGATCGCGGGCGACGTGCTCCAGACCGGGGCTTCGGGCTACAGCCTGCTGCTGACCAGCGTCGGCGTCGGCGCGATCGTGGGCGCGGTCGGCACCGCGCATCGCGGCCACGCCGCGGGCCGGGGCCGGCTCATGCTCCTCGCCTTCGCCGCCTTCGGCTTCGTCACGGTCGGCGCCGCGCTGTCGCGCTGGCAGTGGCTGTCCATGGTCCTCCTCGTCGGCTCGGGCTTCGCGCTCACCACCGCCTTCTCGACCCTCAACTCGCTCGTGCAGGAGATGGCCCCGGAGGCGCTGCGAGGCCGGGTGCTCTCGATCTTCGGGCTGGCCTTTCGTGGCGGCGGGCCCGTCGGCAGCCTGATCGCGGGCGGCCTCGTGCGCGGGGCGGGAGCGCCCGCGGTGATGGCCGCCTACGCGGCAGTGCTGCTGTGCCTCGCCAGCTTCCTGCTCCTGCGCGGCGGCGAGCTGCGACGGCTGTAGCGCGGCTCGACCGCGCCCTTGACCCGCGTTCTTTCCGCGGCATAAGCTGCCCGCCGTGGCCCTCCGGTTCCCGCGGCCGGCTCCCGCTCCCGCCTCACCCGTGCCGGGAGGCCGCAAGGTGGCGCACTACGAGGCCGGCCGTTACCTCGGCTGCCCCTCGTGCGGGCGCCTGCTGAAGATCGAGTGGGCGGTGCGCAGCCTCGTGTGCTCCTGCGGGGCCCGCGTGCCCGTCTCGTTCGCCCCCGGCGGAAGCGGCACCTGAGCACCCACCGGCCTCTCGGCGTCGACGGCGCGGTGGTCCCCGGGCTGCTGCTTCTGCTGGCGCGCGACCTCGCCCTGCACGACCCGCCCCGCGTCCTGGCCTGGCGGCTCACCCACGACCCGCGCGTGGCGGAGGCCGCGGGCTGGCTCGGACCGCTCCTGCCCGCCCCCAGCGGGGGACTCGACCGCGACCCCGTGGCGCTTCTCCTCGCCGCCCTGGCGACACTCCTCGCCCTCGCCTACGCCGTGCTCGCCGCGGCCGGCGCGCGGCCCGCGGTGCGCGCCGGCGTCATCGGCCTCGGTGCCGTCCTCCTGGTCGTGCTTCCGAGCGCCGCATTCATCGGCCTCGGCGCGGCGACGGATCGGCCCTACGGCCAGGACGGGGGCGTCGTCCAGCTCCCGCTGGCGATCGACAAGATCCTCGCGGGCGAGAGCCCCTACGGCGCCGACTACTCGGGCACGATCCTCGCCCGCCAGGCGCGGGTGTCGAGCTTCTGGGACGAGCTCGGCGGCAACCCCATCCTGCGCCACCACGCGTACCTGCCCGGCACGCACCTCGTCATGCTGCCGTTCCACCTGGCGGGCCGTGCCCTGTTCGGCGGGTTCGACCCGCGCATCGTCACCCTCCTCTTCTACGCGGCGGTCATCGCCCTTGCCGTCCGTTTCCCGGTCTCGGCCGAGGGGCGCCTCTGCGCGGCGGGGATCGCGGCGCTCAACCCGCTCGTCTACTGGCACCAGATCTTCGGCGCGAACGACCTCGTTTTCGTGGCCATGATCCTGGGGGCGGTCCTGCTCGCCCGGGGGCCGCGCCGGATCGCCTCCGGCCTTCTCCTCGGCCTCGCCTGCGCCACCAAGCAGCTGGCCTGGCCCTTCGCGCCGTTTCTCCTCGTCTCGCTGTGCGGGGCCCGCTCCTTCCGCGACCTCGCGGGCGCCGCGGCGTGGCGGCGGCTCGTCGGGCCCGCGGCGGCGGCGGCGGCGGTCTTCGTGGCCGTGGTCGCCCCGGTCGCGGCCCTGGACTTCCGGGCGTTCTGGGGCGACATCGTGGTCTACAACGTCGGCCTGCCCGGCGGGGACAACTACCCGTTCGGGGGAACGCCCGGGTTCGGCTTCGCGAACTTCCTCCTGTACTTCGGCCGGGTGGCCGGCCTGCGGGACTACTTCCCGTTCTCGGTCTTCTACGCGCTGCTCGTGCCGCTGGGCTTCCTGCTCCTGCGCGCGCAGCTTCGGGACGGGCACCCGGAGTGGGCCCTGGCCACGGGGAGCACCGCGCTCGTCGCCTCGCTCTACTTCTCGCGCGTCGTCCACCCGAACTACCTGATCCCGGCGGCGGTCGTCCTGCCCCTGGCCGTGCTGGCCAGGCGACGCGGCGCGGACGTGGCGCTCGCGCCGCTTCTCCTGCTGGCGCTCGCGGTGGAGATGGCGGAGGGCGCGATCTTCCGGACGGCGTGGGAGCAGGCGTCCGCCGCCGATCTGCCGGCGCGGCTCGGGGGCCTGGTGGCGGTGCTCGCGCCAAGGGTCGGCCCGTCGCTCACGAAGGACCCGCTGGGGCTTCTCTTCAGCGCGACTGCCGCCGGCTTCGGCGTGCTGTACCTGGCGCTCGCCGTCTGCGGCGCGCCCCGTCGTCTCCGGCTGGGCGTCACGGCGGCGGCCGCGACCCTCGCGATCGGCGTGCCCGCCCTCGTCCTCGCCGGGATCGGCAGCCGCACCGGCGTCGTGCGCGCGCAGGACCCGGCCGTCGTGCAGGCGGAGGCCGACGGGGGACGGCTCCTCGCGCTGCCGCAGCCCCTACACGCTCCCTCACGAGACATCCCCTCGCGGCCGCGAGGCCGTCTCGCGAGAGCTTCCGGCTGGACCCGCCGGCGGAGATCCTGCCGTCGCAGCCGCTCCTGCCGCCGGGTCCGTCCGTGCTCGCCGGCCTCTCCCGGACGATCGGCGTGCGGGACCTGCGGTTCCTGACCGTCCTCGCGCTCGGAGCCCTGGCGGCCGTGGCCGCGGTCGGACTCGAGGGGCGCCGGCGCCGAGCCGCGCTGGCGCTCGCCCTGCTCGTCGCGCCCCTGGCGGTCGGGACGGTACTCGGGTCGCCCGTCTCCCTGTCGCTGGCCGCGCTCGTGGGCGCGTGGGCCGCCGGCCGGCGCGGCGTCGCTCTGGGTACCGGGCTGCTGGCCGGCGCGGCCGTCGCCCTCGACCACCACGCCGCTCTCGTCGTCCCGTTCCTGGTGCTCGCCCTCGGGAATCGGGGAGCCGTCCGCAGGGCGCTCGCCGGCGCCGTCGTCGCGTACCTCCTGGTGGTCGCTCCCGTGGCTTTCCTCGACCCTGGCGCTTTCTTCGTCCGACTCGGGGAGCGGGTCGCCCCCGGCCCTGGTCTCGGGCTCTTCAACCTCCTCGCCTACCGGGGGGCGGAAGCCTCCGCCGGAGCGCTGGCCCTCGCCGCGCTCGTCGCCGCTGCTGTCGCTGGGCATCGTCCTGTGGCTGCTGCGGCGGCCCTGGCCGACCGCTGGCCCTCGGCGGCATCGCGAGCCTCTTCGGGATCGTGCTGGCGCCGGCCGTCTCGGCGGAGGCGGTCGCCGTGCCCCTCGTGCTGCTGGGCCTCGCCGCGATGGAGCCGGGGGACGAGCCCTCCGGCTACGGGCGGAAGGACAAGCAGGCGTCCGCCCCTTAGTACTTCAGGAGCGGACCCCGCAGGGATGGTGCCGGAGGCGGGACTCGAACCCGCACGGATTTCTCCACACGCCCCTCAAACGTGCGTGTCTGCCAATTCCACCACTCCGGCACGGGGCGCCAACGTCTGAGCCACTAATCCTATTCGCCCATTCGCGGGCTGTCAACGCATGCGACGATCGGCGCGCAGCGACGGCATTGACGCGCCGGGCCGGGCTGACTACGCTGGCGGCAGCCCATCCGGCTCGAGCCCTCGCCCGCCCCGCCCCGGCGCGAGGACGAGCGGGCCCATCCGAGGAGGTCATCATGGCCGAGTTCCGCTACGTGGAGCCCTTCCCGACGGCGAAGGAGGAGACGCCTTACCGCAAGGTCCCCTCCGACCTCGTGTCGGTGGCGCCGTTCGAGGGCCAGGAGGTCCTCAAGGTCGCCCCCGAGGCCCTCACCCTCGTCGCGCGCGAGGCCTTCCGCGACGTGTCGTTTCTCTACCGGCCCGGGCACCTGGCGCAGCTCGCCGCGATCCTCGACGACCCCGAGGCCTCGGAGAACGACCGGGGCGTGGCCCTCGCGCTCCTGCGCAACGCCGAGGTCGCGTCCGGCTTCGTGCTGCCGATGTGCCAGGACACGGGCACCGCCACGATCGTCGGGAAGAAGGGCCAGCGGGTCTGGACGGGGGGCCGCGACGCGGAGCACCTCTCGCGCGGCATCTTCGAGACCTACGCGAAGGAGAACCTGCGCTACTCGCAGACCGTCCCCCTCACGATGTACGACGAGGCCAACTCGGGCACGAACCTGCCCGCCCAGATCGACCTCTACGCGACGGACGGGATGGAGTACCACTTCCTGATGATCGCGAAGGGAGGAGGCTCGGCGAACAAGACGTACCTCTTCCAGGAGACGAAGGCGCTCCTGAACCCGACGAGCCTGGTGAAGTACCTGACGGAGAAGATGAAGACGCTCGGCACCGCCGCCTGCCCGCCGTATCACCTCGCCTTCGTCATCGGCGGGACCTCGGCCGAGGCGTGCCTGAAGACGGTCAAGCTGGCCTCGGCGAAGGCCCTCGACGGCCTGCCCACGGCGGGCAGCAAGCAGGGCCAGGCCTTCCGCGACGTCGAGCTCGAGGCGCAGCTCCTCGAGGCGGCCCGCAAGACCGGGATCGGCGCGCAGTTCGGAGGCAAGTACTTCGCCCTCGACGTCCGGGTCGTCCGCCTGCCGCGCCACGGGGCCTCCTGCCCGATCGGGATGGGGGTCTCCTGCTCGGCGGACCGGAACATCCTCGCGAAGATCGACCGCGACGGCATCTGGGTGGAAGAGCTCGAGAGGAACCCGGGCCGCTTCATCCCCGAGCGGTACCGGGGCGTGCCCTACCGGCCGAAGGTCGCGATCGACCTCAACCGGCCGATGACGGAGATCCGGGCCGAGCTCTCGAGGCACCCCGTGGCGACGATGGTCTCCCTGACCGGCACGATCGTCGTGGCCCGCGACATCGCCCACGCGAAGCTCAAGGAGCGGCTCGACCGCGGCGAGGGCCTCCCGCAGTACTTCAAGGACCACCCGGTCTACTACGCGGGGCCGGCCAAGACGCCCGAGGGCCTGCCCGTCCGGCTCGTTCGGGCCGACGACCGCCGGCCGCATGGACTCGTACGTGGACCTCTTCCAGTCGCAGGGCGGGTCGATGGTCATGATCGCCAAGGGCAACCGCAGCGCCCAGGTGACCGAGGCCTGCCAGAAGCACGGCGGCTTCTACCTGGGCTCCGTCGGCGGCCCGGCCGCCCTCCTCGCGAAGGAGAACATCCGGAAGGTCGAGCTCATCGAGTACCCGGAGCTCGGGATGGAGGCCGTCTACCGGCTCGAGGTCGTGGACTTCCCGGCCGTCATCCTCGTGGACGACAAGGGCAACGACTTCTACCGCCAGCTCGCGTGCGCGGGGTGAGAACGCCGTGATCGAGCCACTGCGAAGCGCCTTCAACGCGACCTGGACCGAGAGGGCCTACGAGATCTACAAGGATCGCCTGGCCGAGTCGGCCGGGTCGAAGATCGGCTTCCGCGTCTGCGAGTCGCCGGTCTTCCTGCCGCCCGACCTGCGCGACGCGATGGTGCAGGGGGCGCTCGAGATCTGGGACCAGCTCCTGCAGCCCGCGGCGCTCGAGCGCTCGAAGGCGGCGGTGCCCCCGGAGTTCGACGTCCCCGCGAGCGACGACCACCCGCTCTTCGCCCAGGCGGACTTCGCGATCGTCGAGGCGGACGGCCGCCTCGCGCCCCGGCTCATCGAGCTGCAGGGCTTCCCCTCGCTCTACGCCTTCCAGCTTCTCCAGGGGCGCCTCTGCCTCGAGATGGTCCCGGGCCACGGGGAGCCACTCGAGTTCCTCATCGGCGGCCTCGACGACGTGAGCTATCGACGCGTGGTGGGGGACGCGATCCTGGGCGGCCTTCCCGCCGAGAACGTCGTCCTCCTCGACCTCGACCCGCCGGGTCAGGGCACCTACCCGGACTTCGCGGCCACGGAGAAGCTCTTCGGCATCCGCGCGGTCTGCCCGACCGACCTCCAGAAGATCGGGCGCGAGCTCTGGTACGAGCGGGACGGGAGGAAGACCCGCGTCCTCCGGGTCTACAACCGCCTCATCGTGGACGAGATCGTCGAGAAGAAGGTCCAGCTGCCCTTCCGCTTCACGGAGGAGCTGGACGTGCAGTGGGCAGGCCACCCGAACTGGTTCTTCCGCTGGAGCAAGCACGCCCTGCCCGGGCTGAAGCACCCGCTCGTGCCCGAGGCGCGCCTCCTGAGCGACTTCGACCGCGCCCCCGACGACCTCGACCAGTGGGTGCTGAAGCCGCTCTTCTCCTTCTCCGGCTCGGGCGTCAAGGTGGACGTGACGCCGGAGGACCTCGCCGCGGTCGCCGGAGAAAGAGCGCGCCAGCACGCTCCTCATGCGCAAGGTGGACTACGCGCCCGTGGTGGCGGCGCCGGACGGCGCGCGATCGCGGGTCGAGGTGCGCGTGATGTTCGTCTGGCGCGACGGCCGCCCGCTGCCGGTCACGACGCTGGCCCGGCTCTCGCAGGGCAAGATGATGGGCGTCAAGTTCAACCGCGACAAGACCTGGGTGGGCTCCACGAGCTGCCTCTGGCCCCGCACCTCGTGACGCTCCCGTCCTGAAGGGCGTCACGAGGATCTGTCCGTTCCGCAGAGCCTCGTGGAAGGCCCTGTC
>CAWFSB010000056.1:0-40867 GCA_963818355.1 uncultured Acidobacteriota bacterium
TCACCCGTGGTCACCCGCGCCCCCCGCGCGGCGTGCACGCGGTCGACCGCGTCGAAGAGCGCGCTCAGCCCCTTCCCCGTCTTCGCCGAGAGGAACACGACGGGGGCCCAGGGCAGGAACTTCAGGTGCTCGCGCACGTCGCTCTCGAAGGCACGCTGCGAGATCTTCTTCTCGATCGCGACGTCCCACTTGTTCACGCCGATGACGACGCCGGCCCCCGCCTCCAGGATCTCCCCGCCGATCGTCGCGTCCATCTCGCGCAGCCCCTCCTCGGCGTCGAGGACGAGCACCGCCACGTGCGCGCGCTCGATGGCCCGGCGCGACTGCACCACGCTGACGTGGTCCACGTTCTCCTTCAGCAGGCGCACCTTGCGGATCCCCGCGGTGTCCACGAGGCGGTAGCGCCGGCCCTTCCGCTCGAACACCTCGTCCACGGAGTCCCGCGTCGTTCCCGGGATGGCCGAGACCACCGCGCGCTCGCGCCCGAGCAGGCGGTTGAGGATCGAGGACTTCCCGACGTTGGGCCGTCCGACGAGCGCGAGGGAGATGGCCACGGCCTCGTCCTGGTCGGGCTCCACCGTGGGCAGGCCCGCGAGGGCGGCGTCGAGCAGGTCGCCGATGCCCTGCCCGTGCTCCGCCGAGATGAAGTGGGCGCCGTCGAAGCCGAGCCGCGCGAACTCCGACAGGTTCTCCTCGCGGCTCTCGGTCTTGTTCACCACGACGAGGACGCGCTTGCCCTCGCGCCGCAGCCGGCGCGCGATCGACTCGTCGTCCGGGAGGAGGCCCGCGCGGCCGTCCACGAGGAAGAGCAGCACGTCCGCCTCCTCGATCGCCCGCTCGGCCTGCACGGTCGCCGGCCCCAGGAGCGGGTCGCCCGAGCCGAGGAGAAGCCCCCCCGTGTCGACGAGCTCGAAGGCGTGCCCCTGCCAGCTCGCCTGCGCGTAGTTGCGATCGCGGGTCGAGCCCGGGCGGCCGTCGGTGATGGCCTTGCGGCCCCCGCAGATCCGGTTGAAGAGAGTGGACTTGCCGACGTTGGGCCGGCCGACGAGCGCGATTCGCGGAAGGGGGATCATGGTCTCAGGTGTGCCGCCGGCGGTTTGACAGCCGAAACGAGCAAAGTGCATACTAACCGCTACTTAGGAGGAGGTCCATCCCCATGATCAAGGTGGACATCATCAACGAGGTCGCGAAGGCCGCCGACATCACGAAGGTCCGGGCTGAGGTGGCGGTCGAAGCCGTCCTCGAAGCGATGAAGGACTCCTTGATGAAGGGCGAGCGCATCGAGCTGCGTGGGTTCGGCGTCTTCCAGGTGAAGCCCCGCAAGCGGGGCATCGGGCGCAACCCCCGCACCGGCAAGGAAGTACGGATTCCCCCGGGGCGCACGATCCGCTTCAAGCCCGGCAAGGACCTGCAGAGCCTCGCCCTGTAGCCCCGGTCCCGCGTGGGTCAGCCAACTTCGCCCACCGGGCCCGACCGTCCCGACCTGCCGATCGCGGAGTTCTCCCCCGAGGCCCCCCTGTGGGCCTCGGTCTGGCGCATGGCGCCGCCTCCCCGGTCGGCCTGGCATCGCTGGGGACGGCACCTCCTCCTCTTTGGCCTGACGGTCGCCTCCGTCTTCCTGGTCGGCGGCCTGCGCACCGTCGTTCTGCCGGGCGCAGGAGCGGTTCTCGCCCTCGACGTGGCCGACGGCGCGCGCCTCGTCGCCGGCCTCCTCAGCATCCTGGTCGCCCACGAGATGGGCCACTACCTGGCTGCCCGCTACTACGGCGTCGACGCGACGCTCCCCTTCTTCATCCCCTTCCCGCTCCCGGGCGTGAGCCTCGTGGGAACCCTGGGAGCCTTCATCCGGATCCGCGGCCCGATTCCCCACCGCCGCGCCCTCTTCGACATCGGTGTCGCGGGGCCCCTCGCCGGGTTCCTCGTCTGCCTCCCCGTGCTCTGGCTGGGCGTGCGCGAGGCCGCCGTGCAGTCGCTCCTCCCCGACGCCGGAGGGATGTTCTTCGGAGAGCCGCTCGCCTTCCAGTGGATGGCCCAACTCGTCCACGGCCCCATCCCCGACGACCGGACCCTCGTCATGGGACAGCTCGGGCTCGCCGCCTGGTTCGGTCTCTTCGTGACCGCCCTCAATCTCATGCCGATCGGCCAGCTGGACGGCGGCCACGTCACGTACTCGCTGCTGCGCGAGCGCGCGCGTCTCGTCTCGAAGATCGCCTCGTGGGTGTGCGTGGCCCTCGTCTACTTCGGCCCGAACTGGATCCTCTGGGCCATCCTCGTCCGCGTCCTCGGCCGGCGCCACCCCTCGACCCTCGACGACGAGGCACCGGTCGGCCACGGGCGGGTGTGGGTGGGGCTCCTCAGCCTCGCGGTCTTCGCGGTCTGCTTCGTGCCGAACCCGATCGTCTTCTCGTGGCACGACTTCTTCGAGGCGATGGGAATCGATCGCTGGTTGCGGTAGAGGCGGATCGGCCTCCACTGTCACCCCGAGGAGCATCGGTTGGGCCGGGCGACGAGGGGTCCGCAGCCTCGGCGGACCCCTGCTTCCCTACATGACGGACAGGGGGTCCACGTCCACGGCTACGCCCGGCCAGCGTTGCGGGCCGTAGCGGGCGACGAGGGCCGCCTTGACGGCGTCGCGCATCGCCGGGCGGTGCCCCTTCAGGACGATCTGGAAGCGGTGCTCGTTGCGCAGGCGGGCGAGCGGCGCGTGGGCGGGCCCGAGCACGCGATATCGCCCACCCGCCGAGGCCCGCAGGACGCGGGCCAGGGCGTCCGCCTCCGCCGCCCCCTTCGGCGCCTCCGCCGCGCGCAGGATGACGTTCACGAGGGCGGCCACCGGCGGGTAGCCCATGGTCCGCCGGAACTCCATCTCCCGCTCGAAGAACGAGTCGTAGTCCTGCGCGCACGCGTGGCCGAGGGCGTAGTGGTCGGGCATGTGGCTCTGCAGGATGACCTCGCCCGCGGTCTCCCCGCGCCCGGCGCGGCCGGCCACCTGCGTCAGGAGCTGGAACGTCCTCTCCGCCGACCGGAAGTCCGGGATCCCCAGGCCCACGTCGGCGTCCACCACTCCGACCAGCGTCACGCGCGGGAAATCGTGCCCCTTCGCGATCATCTGCGTGCCCACGAGCACGTCGATCTCCCCCTTCTCGAACGCCGCCAGCGTCTGGGCGAGGACCCCGCGCCGGCTGGCACGGTCGCGGTCGAGCCGGTCGACCCGGGCCCCGGGCAGGGCCTCCTGCACCGCCTCGGCCACGCGCTCGGTGCCGAAGCCGCTCAGGCGCAGGTAGGCGCCGCGGCACGAGGGGCACGCGGTGGGCGCCTTCGTCTCGTGCCCGCAGTAGTGGCACAGCGCCGAGCGCCCCCCCTGGTGCAGCGTGAGCGACACCGAGCAGTTGGGGCACATGGCCTCCTGGCCGCACTCGCGGCAGAGGAGGCTCGTGGCGTAGCCCCTGCGGTTCAGGAGGACGAGGCTCTGCTCGCGCCGGGCGAGCCGGGCGGCGAGGGCGTCGCGCAGGGTCGGGCCGAGGATGGGGTCGCCTCCGGCCTTGAGCATGGCCCGCCGGTCCACGATCTCGACGCGCGCGAGGCCCTGCGGGCCGATGCGACGCGGGAGGAGGAGCCTCTCGTACTTGCCGCGCAGCGCGTTCGCGTGCGACTCCACGGAGGGTGTGGCGGAGCCCAGCACCACCGGGCAGGCCTCGAGGCGCGCGCGCATCACCGCGACGTCGCGTCCGTGGTACCGCGGGCTCTCGTCCTGCTTGTAGGACCCGTCGTGCTCCTCGTCGACGACGACGAGCCCCAGGTCCGGAACCGGCGCGAACACCGCGGAGCGGGCGCCCACGACGACCCTCGAGTCGCCCTCCCGCACGCGCCACCACTGGTCGTGGCGCTCCCCCGCCGAGAGCTCGCTGTGCAGCACCGACACCGTGCCCCCGAAGCGCGCGCGCGCCGCGCGCACGAGCATCGGCGTGAGGCCGATCTCGGGCACGAGGACGATCGCCCCCCGGCCCCGCGCGAGGGCCGCCTCGACGGCGCGGAAGTAGACCTCCGTCTTCCCGCTGCCCGTCACGCCGTGGAGGAGGAACGGCCGGAAGGCCCCTCCGGCGAGAGCGTCGAGCACCGGCCCCAGCGCCGCCTCCTGGTCCGGGGTCGGCTCCACCGGCAGGAACTCGCGCGCGGGCAGCCCTTCGGGCCCGCGCACGTCGCGCTCCTCGACGATGCGCAGGGCTCCCTTCTCGGCCAGCCGATCGACCGCCCCGCGCAGGGAAGGGCGGTCGCGGACGAGCTCGGCCACTCGGGCACGCCCGCCGGCGGCGCGCAGCCGATCCAGGACCTCCGCCTGCGCGCGGCCCCGCGGCTCGAGCGCCACCTCGGTGAGGACGGCCACCCGCCGCTCGCGGAAGCCGGGCGCCTCGATATCCTGCTCCACCTCCACGAGGCCCGCGCGGCGCAGCCGCGCGACGCGCGCCTGCGGGTCCCGACCCAGTCTCTTCTCGAGGGCCGACAGGCGCAGCGGGCCGCCCTGCAGCTGCCGCAGCACGGGATCCTCCGTGCCCTCGCCGGCCTCGACCGGCGTCACGAGGCGGACGAACGCGCGGCTGGCCCGCACGCCGGCGGGCGGCAGGACGGCCCGATAGCACTCGCCCGGCGGCGCGAGGTAGTGCTCGGCCATCCAGGCGGCGAGGTCGAGCAGCGGCGGCGGGACGAGCGGGCTCTCGTCGAGCGACCTGCGCGACCTCCTTCAGCGCCTGGCCCGGGACTTCCGTCGCCGAGCCGGTGACGACCCCGATCATCCGCCGGCCGCCGAAGGGAACGAGCACGCGCACGCCGCGCTCCGGCGCCGGGACGCCGCCCGGCATCCGGTAGGTGAAGGGCGCCTGGAAGGGCACCGGCAGCGCGACGGAGACGAGGGGCGCGTCCACGGAGTCCACTCTACCCGGCGCGGGGGCGGCGCGGGGTCCGCTATTCGCCGGGACCCGGGACGGGCCGGCCCAGAAGGCCCAGGACTGTCTTCATGTCCTCCCAGACGTCCTTCTTGGCCGCCGGGTTCCGAAGGAGGTACGCCGGATGGTAGGTCGGCATGACCGGAATGCCGTCGCGCTCGCCGAGCTTTCCTCGCAGCCGCGAGATGGGCTCGGCCGTCCGGAGGAGCCAGTGGGCGGCGAACTTGCCGAGCCCCACCAGCACGCGCGGGCGGATGGCCCGGATCTGCGCCTCGAGAAACGGCTGGCACGCGAGGATCTCGTCCGGCTCGGGGTTGCGGTTCTGCGGCGGCCGGCATTTCAGGACATTGCCGATGAAGACGTCGGCGCGCCTCATCTTCATGCCCTTCTCGATGATGTCGGTGAGGAGCTGTCCCGCGCGGCCCACGAATGCGAGGCCCTGCTCGTCCTCTTCGGACCCCGGCGCCTCGCCCACGAACATCAGCTCCGCCCGCGGGTTGCCCTGGCCGAAGACGATGGTCTTCCGCCCCGACGCGAGCTTGCAGCGCCGGCAATCGCCGATCTCCTCGCGGATCGCGGCCAGGGCGACGGCCGGGTCGTCCGTGCGCTCGTCGGCTGCGCCCGTGGCAACGGCTCCGGTCACCGCCACGGCGAGGGGCGCGACGAGGGCGGCCGACGGCGGGGCCACTCCGACCGAGCTGAGGCCCGAGAGGAAGCGGCCGTGGGCCAGCAGGTCGGCCAGCGTGTCGTCCCGTTCGCTCACGCCCCGCCCGCCGCGCGCAAGGCCCCTATCTCGTCGAGGATGCGCTCCGCGACCTCCCGCTTCGAGCCGAGCGGCACGTCCACCCGGCCCCCGTCGCGCCGCAGCAGGACGACCGCGTTCGTCTCCCCGCCGAACCCGGCCCCGGGCGCGGTCACGTCGTTGGCGACGACGAGGTCGAGGTTCTTCGCCTCGAGCTTCTTCCGCGCGTTGCCGACGAGGTCCTCCGTCTCCGCCGCGAAGCCGACGAGGAGTCGCGCGCCTTTCGCCTCGCCCAGCCCCTTCAGGATGTCGGGAGTGCGGACGAGCTCGAGCGTCACCGGGCCGTCCGTCTTCTTGATCTTCGACGCGCTCGCCGCCACCGGCCGGTAGTCGCTGACCGCGGCGGCCGCGATCACCACCGTGGCCGGCCCCACGCGATCGGCCACCGCCCGCTGCATGTCCTGCGCCGAGCGGACGCTCACCACCTCGACGCCGTGCGGCGCCGGCAGGCTCGTCGGCCCCGAGACGAGGATCACCTTCGCCCCCCGGTCGCGCGCCGCCTCGGCCAGGCGGTAGCCCATCTTCCCCGAGGAGCGATTCGACACGAAGCGCACGGGGTCGACGTCCTCCACCGTGGGCCCCGCGGTGACCAGAACCGTCTCCCCCTCGAGCTCGCGGCGGCGGAGTAGGGCCGCCATCGCCGCCTCCACGATCTCGCCCACCTCGGCGAGGCGCCCCTTGCCCAGCCACCCGCAGGCGAGGTAGCCGCGGCCGGGCTCGACGACCGCCCACCCCGCGCGAGCGCAGGATGGCGAGGTTCTCCTGGACGGCGGGGTGCTCGAACATGTTGACGTTCATCGCGGGCGCCACGACCACCGGCGCGCGCGTCGCCATGTAGAGCGTGCTCAGGGCGTCGTCGGCGATCCCGCGGGCGAACTTCCCGAGGGTGTTGGCGGTGGCCGGCGCCACGAGGAGGAGGTCCGCCGAGTCCGCGATCGAGATGTGCCGTATGTCGCCCTCGCGCCCGAGCTCCCACTGGTCGTGGAAGACCGGGTGTCGCGAGAGGGCCTCGAACGTCATCGGGGTGACGAAGCGCGTGGCGGCGGCGGTCATCACCACGCGGACGTCCACCTCACGCCGCTGCAGCTCGCGGAGCACCTCGCAGGCCTTGTAGGCCCCGATGCACCCCGTGACGCCGAGGGCGACGACCGGCACCGGAGCTACTCCTCCGCCGCCTCGCCCCCGCTCCCCGCCTCCGCCTCCTCGCGGATCTCCCACGAGATCGTCTCGGCGATCGTCTCCTCGACCGCGATCCGGGTGGGCTTGCGGCTGCGGGTGTCGACCCGCGGCTTGGCCCCCGCCTGCAGCTGCTTGGCCCGCTGGGCCGCCACCGTGATGAAGCGGAACTTCGAGTCCACGCTCTTCGGAAGGATCATCTGGCTCATGCGCTCTCATGCCTCCTTGGCCGACTGAAAGGTCCTCTCGATCGCCCGGGCGCGCTCGCTCACCACCGCGACCCGGCAGCGGGCGGCCCGCACGATGCTCTTCAGCTCCTCGACGCAGGCGTCGAGGTCGTCGTTCACGATCGCGAAGTCGTAGTGCTCGAAGGCGTCGATCTCGCGGCCGGCGACCGCCAGCCGCCGCCTTATCGTCGCCTCGTCGTCCTGGCCCCGGCCGCGCAGGCGGGACTCGAGGACCTCGTAGGACGGGGGCAGGATGAACACGGTCACCGCGTCCTTGATGCGCTGGCGCACCTGCGCCGCGCCCTGCACGTCGAGGTCGAGCAGGATGTCGACGCCCGCCGCGCTCGCCCGCTCGATCTCCGCGACCCCGGTCCCGTACAGGTTGCCGTGCACCTCGGCCCACTCGAGCAGCCCCCCCGCCTCGCGCAGCCGAAGGAACGCCTCCTGGTCCACGAAGTGGTACTCCACCCCGTCCCGCTCCGCCCCGCGCGGGGGGCGCGTGGTGTGCGACACCGAGAAGCGGATCCCGCCGAGGTCGCGCAGCACGCGTGCGAGGATGGTGGTCTTGCCCGCCCCGGAGGGGGCGGACACCACGATCACCGTGGGCCTGCGGTCACTCAACGTTCTGCACCTGCTCGCGGAGCCGCTCGATCTCCGCCTTCAGGTCCACCACCTCGCGGATGGCGGACGCGTCCTGGATCTTGCTGCCGACCGTGTTCGCCTCGCGCATCAGCTCCTGCGCGAGGAAGTCGAGCCGCTTTCCCGCCGGGGCGCCCTCCGCCGCCACCAGCTCGCGCGCCGAGGCCGCGTGGCTGCGCAGCCGCTGCACCTCCTCGGCCACGTCGTGGCGCTCGACGGCCCGCACGACCTCCTGGTAGAGCCGGCCGTCGTCGAGCCCCAGCTCGCCCGCGAGCGCCCGCACCCGCTCGAGGAGGGCCGCCTGCCGAAGCTCCCGCGACTCCGCGGAGCGCGCCTCGATCCGGGTCGCGGCCCCCTCGATCGCGTCGAGGAGGCGCTCGAGCTCGCTGCGCAGCCGCTCGCCCTCCGCCCGCCGCATCGCGTCGAGCGCCTCGAGGGCGCGGTCGAGCGAGCCCCGCGAGCGCGGCGCGAGCCGCCTCCGGGATCTCCGCGGGCCCCTCGACGCGCTCGAGCGCGCCGGGGAAGCGCACGAGGTCGGCCACGGACACGCCGCCCTCGAGGCCGTACTCGCTCTGCATGTCCCGCAGGGTGCGCACCAGCGAGGCCACCAGGGGGCGCGAGGCCACGACGGCCTCGGTCGCGGCCTCGGCCAGGCTGGCCTGCATCGACAGCTCCACGCGCCCGCGGGCGACCGCGGCCGCCACGCGCTCCTTGGCCTCGGCCTCGAGCGGCTGCAGGCGGCGGGGCAGGTGCAGCGTCAGGTCGAGGAACCGGTGGTTCACGCTTCGCACGGTCACCGTGGCGCGCAGGGTCCCCATCTCCAGGCTCGCGGAGCCGTAGCCGGTCATCGAGCGGATCATATGGCCTGCGCCTCCGGTGCGAACTGCAGCTCGTGAAGGCGGGCGTAGAGCCCGGCGGGCTGCCGCAGCAGCTCCTCGTGCCGGCCCTCCTGGCGCACCTCGCCCCCGTCGAGGACCACGATGCGGTCGGCGTCGCGCACGGTGGTCAGCCGGTGCGCGATGACGAGCGTCGTCCTCCCCCGCATCAGGTTCGCGAGGGCGCCCTGCACCAGCCGCTCCGACTCGGCGTCGAGGGCCGAGGTCGCCTCGTCGAGGATCAGGATCGGGGGGTCCTTCAGGATGGCCCGGGCGATCGCGATCCGCTGCTTCTGCCCGCCGGAGAGCCGGCTCCCGCGCTCCCCGATCACGGTGTCGTAGCGGCGCGGCAGGTCCAGGATGAAGTCGTGGGCGAAGGCGGCCCGGGCGGCCGACTCGACGCGCGCCTCGTCGACGTCGTCCATCCCGTAGGCGATGTTGGCGCGCACGGTGTCGTTGAAGAGCACCGTCTCCTGGGTCACGAGGCCGATCTGCGCGCGCAGGCTCACCAGGGTGGCCTGCCGCACGTCGACCCCGTCGATGAGGATCTCGCCTTCGCTGACGTCGTAGAACCGCGGGAGGAGATTGACGAGCGTCGTCTTGCCGGAGCCGCTGGTGCCCACGATCGCCACCACCTCGCCGGGGCGCGCGGCGAAGGTGACGTCGCGCAGCACCTCCCCGTGGCCGTCCGCGTAGCGGAAGCCCACCCGCCGGTACTCGATGCCCAGGCGCATGCGAGGCAGCACGACGGCGTGCCTGGCCTCGGGGATCTCGTCGTGCCGGTCCAGGACCTCGAGCACCCGGTGCCCGGCCGCCAGGGCCGCCTGCAGGGTGGCGTTCACCCGCGACAGCCGCTTGATCGGCGTGTACATCGCGAAGAGGGCGGTGAGGAAGGCGACGAAGGCGCCGACCGTGATGTGGTTCTCGCGGATCGAGTAGCTGCCGTAGAACAGCGCCGCCACGAAGGCGAGCCCGCCGAAGGCCTCCATCAGGGGAGGCAGGAACGCGGTCGTGCGCGTGATCCGCATGTTCACGTGGAGCAGGCGCGAGGCCGCCCGCCGGAAGCGCGCGGTCTCGAAGCCCTCCATGCCGAAGGCCTTGACGACACGGAAGCCGGAGATCGTCTCCTGCAGGATCTCCGAGATGTCCTTCCAGCGCCGCAGCGAGGTCTCGTTCGAGGCGCGCAGCTTCTGGCCCAGGCGCAGCAGCAGGTGCAGGACCGCGGGCAGGCCCACCAGCGAGAGCGTCGCCAGGCGCCAGTCCAGGTAGAAGAGCACGAAGAGGAAGCCCAGGACGGTGAGGCCCTCCTTCAGCAGGTCGCCCGCCAGCTCCGACACCGCGGCCTGGATCTTCTCGACGTCGGTCGTGATGTGGCTCATCAGCGAGCCGGTGGTGCTCCGTCCCAGGAAGGCGAAGGACTGGTTCAGGATGTGCTCGTAGAGCCGGTTGCGCAGGTCCGTCACCGCGCGCTGGCCCGCGTCCGCCACGAGTGTCGTCGAGAAGTACGAGCAGGCGCCCTTGACGACGTAGAGCACCAGGATGATGAGGGACAGCCGCCCGACCTCGACCCCCAGGGCGAGCGCCTTGTCGAAGACCGGCTTCACCTGCAGGAGGATGAGCGAGCCAGCGACGGCGTACCCGGCGGTGGCGAGCCACGAGAGGAAGAGCCGCCCACGATAGGGGCGGGTGTACTCGAAGAGGCGGCGGAAGAGCTGGATCTCGGCGCGCAGGGACCTGGCCGCCGTACGGCTGCGGTCGCGCAGCCCTACGGTGCGGCGCCGGGATCCCGGCTTCGGCTTCGAGCTCACGCCCACGTGAGGGGGGATCGCGGGGAGCGCGATGACCTCATCTCCTTGGCCGGCGGCAACTTAGGCCCCAGCGGTAACACGACAGTATACCGGGAGCAGGGCTTCCCGGCAAAGCCCGCCGCGGGCGGGACGGGCTGGAGCCGTCGCCGTGCGTCGAAGAGCCGTCAACGGGCCTGCGGCAGGGACGGGCCTTCATCGAGGCCTTCACCGGGGCCTTCAGGGGCTCAACGGGACTCAGACGAGGTCCCTCGCGCGCGAGGCGCGCTCGGGTGACTCAGTCCGTGAACCGGTACTTCACCAGGGTCCACAGGGCCGGGAAGCCGTCCTTCCAGGAGATCTTCTTGCCCTCGCTGTAGTCGCGCCCCTCGTAGGTGATCGGCACCTCGTAGACCCGCGCCCCCCGCTTGAACAGCTTGGCGGTGATCTCCGGCTCGATCCCGAAACGGTCGCTCTGCAGGTCGAGCCCCTTCAGCACGTCCGCGCGGACCGCCTTGAAGCAGGTCTCCATGTCCGTCATGGTCGTGTTGTAGAGGACGTTCGTGACCAGGTTCAGGAACAGGTTGGCGAGGTAGTGCGTGAAGAGGTGGCAGCGGTGCCTCCCGATGAACCGGCTGCCGAAGACCGCGTCCGCCTTGCCCCGGACGATCAGGTCGAGGAGGTCCGGGTACTCCTCGGGGCTGTACTCGAGGTCGGCGTCCTGGACCACGATCACGTCGCCCGTCGCCTCGGCGATCCCCCGCCGCACCGCCGCCCCCTTGCCCCGGTTCCGCTCCTGCAGGAGCAGCTTGAACCCGCGGTCCCGGGCGAGAGACTGCAGGACCTCGCGCGTGCCGTCGGTCGAGGCGTCGTCGACCGCGACGAGCTCGATCCGCAGCGGCACCGCGAGCACGCGCCCCACGATCTCCTCCACCGTCGCCCGCTCGTTGTAGACCGGCATGACCACGGTGAGCAGCGGGTCGGCGAGCGGTGTCCGCCGCGCGGCGATCTTCCCGGGCGCGCTCACCGCCGGCCGATCCCCTCGTAGTGGAAGCCGAGCTCGCGCAGGACCCGGGGGTCGTAGATGTTGCGGCCGTCGAACACCGCCGGGTGCCGCATGGCCGCGCGGATCTTGGCGAAGTCCGGCTCCCGGAACTCGGCCCACTCCGTCACGACCACGAGCGCGTCCGCGCCGGCCACCGCCTCGTAGGCCCGGGCGCACAGCGTCACGCGGTCCCCGAACACCCGGCGCGCCTGCTCCTCGGCCTTGGGGTCGTAGGCGCGGACCGAGGCCCCGCCGGCCAGCAGCCCCTCGATGATCGCGATCGCCGGCGCCTCGCGCATGTCGTCCGTTCGGGGCTTGAAGGCCAGCCCCCAGACGGCGATCGTCTTTCCCGCGAGAGTGCCCAGGTGCGCCGCCACCCGGGGCACGAGGACGGACTTCTGGGCCTCGTTGGTGCGCTCGACGGCCTCGACGAGGGGCAGGTTGAGCCCGGCGTCCTCGCCCATGCGGATGAGCGCCTTGACGTCCTTAGGGAAGCAGGACCCGCCGTAGCCGACCCCCGGGAACAGGAAGGACGAGCCGATCCGGCTGTCCGTCCCCATGCCCATGCGCACCTGGCGCACGTCCGCTCCCACGCGGTCACAGTAGTTGGCCATCTCGTTCATGAACGAGATGCGCGTCGCGAGCATGGCGTTCGCCGCGTACTTCGTGAGCTCGGCCGAGGGCGGGTCCATCACCAGGACCGGCTTGCCGGTGCGCACGAACGGTTCGTAGAGCTGCCGCATGACCATCTCGACCGCCGGGTCGTCGGTGCCGATGACGACGCGGTCGGGCTTGAGGAAATCGTCGACCGCCGTGCCCTCCTTCAGGAACTCGGGGTTGGAGACGACCGCGAAGGGGTGCTTCGTCAGCGAGGACACGACCTCCCTCACCCGGGCCGCGGTCCCCACCGGCACCGTGGACTTGTTCACGATGATCTTGAAGCCGTTCATCGCGCGGGCGATGCCCCGCGCGACGTCGAGCACGTGGGTCAGGTCCGCGGAGCCGTCCTCGTCCTGCGGCGTCCCGACCGCAATGAAGATCACGTCGCTCGAGCGCACCGCCTCCTCGAGGTCGGTCGTGAAGCGCAGGCGCTCCTCGGCCACGTTGCGGGGGACCATCTCGTTGAGGCCGGGCTCGTAGATCGGGATCTCGCCCCGCCGCAGCCGCTCCACCTTCGCCTCGTCGTTGTCGACGCACGCCACGAAGTTGCCGTTCTCGGCGAGACACGCCCCCACCACCAGCCCGACGTACCCGGTTCCCACCACTCCAATGTGCACGTGAGCGTCCCTCCTGGTCCCGCGAAACCGGCCGAGGTTAGCACACAAGCCACTCCTGCTATCATTCGCCACCAGATGGACTTCGGCCTCGACGTGCGCCCCACCCTCTCCCGGCCGACCGGGGTGGGGACCTACGTGCTGGGCCTCCTCGAGCGCCTGCCCGCCCTGGCGCCGGATGACCGCTTCCACTTCTTCTCGGCTTCGATCAAGGAGCGCTACCCGGCGCGGGCCTGGGCACCGAACGTCCGACTCGTGGACCGACGCCTGCCGGTGCACGGGTTGAACGCCGCCTGGAACCGCGCGGCCTGGCCGCCGCTCGACCGTCTCGTCGGGGCTTCGCTCGACCTCGTTCACTCGCCCACCCCGCTCCTCGTCCCCTGCAAGAAGGGCAAGCGCGTCGTGACCGTGCACGACCTCTTCTTCCTGAAGCACCCCGAGATGGTGGACGGCGAGGTGCGACGCGACTACGTGGCGCTGGTGCGGGACCACGTGCGGCGCGCGGACGGTGTCCTGTGCGTGTCCGAGTACACCGCGTCCGAGACGCGACGGCTGCTCGACGTGCCCGAGGAGAAGATCGCCGTCACCCCGCACGGCGTCGACCCGGCCTACCGCGAAGCCCCGCCTCAGGCTCAGGTCGACGAGACGCTCCGCCGGCTGCGCCTGCCGCGCGGCGGCATCCTCTACCTGGGAAGCGCCGAGAAGCGCAAGAACCTGGTCACCCTGGTCATGGCCTACATGACCCTGGCGCGGCGGCGGCGCCTGCCCCCGCTCGTCCTCGCCGGCCCAGGGTCCGACTGGGCGCAGGGCGGCAGCCGCGTGGGGCCGCAGATCGTGGCGACGGGGTACCTGGAGAAGCTCGACGTCCGCGCCCTGATGGCCGCCTCTTCGATGCTGGTGCTGCCCTCGCTCGAAGAGGGGTTCGGCCTGCCGGTGGTCGAGGCGATGGCCGCCGGCCTGCCCGTCGTCTGCTCCACGGGCTCGGCCCTGGCCGAAGTGGCCGGCGACGCCGCCTGCCTCGTGCCGCCGCAGGACGTCAACGGCCTGGCCCGGGCCGTCGAGCGACTCCTCGACGACCAGGCGCTCGCCACCGACATGCGCGAGCGCGGCCTCGAGCGCAGCCGGCGCTTCGACTGGGCGGACACCGCCGCCCGCACCCTCGCCTTCTACCGGAAGGTCCTTGGACGCTAGGCCGGTCGTCGTCGGGATCGACGCGCGCGAGCTCGCGGGCCGCCCCACCGGAACCGGCCGGTACCTGCGCAACCTGATCCGCCACTGGCGCGAGTCGGGCGACCGGCTGCTCTGCTACTTCAACGGCCCGCCCGCGCTCGATCCCCTGCTCGAGCACCCCACCATCCGCAAGCGCCCCCTCGGCGACGGCTGCTCGCGCGGCCTCTCCTGGCAGGAGCGCCTGGTGGCCCCCGCCGCGCGGGAAGACGCAGTCGACGTCTTCTTCTCTCCGGCGTACTCGTGCCCGCTCTCCCTCGGGATCCCGCGCGTCACCGCCGTCCACGACCTCTCCTTCTTCTCCCACCCCCAGGACTTCGCCTTCGCCGACGCCTTGCGCCGGCGCGTCATGGTGGGTCTCTCCCTGAGCGCCTCGCGATTCGTCCCGGTCTGCTCCGACTTCACCCGCCGGGAGCTGGCCCGCCTCTTCCCCGGCTTGGCCGAGAGGGCCGTCCACGTGCCCCTCGGCCCCGACGACGACCTGCCCCCGGCTCCGCCGCGCGACGAGGCGCGCGCGCGGCTCGGCATCCGGGGGCCGTACGTGATCACCGTCGGCGCGATCCTCAACCGCCGCTGCGCGCCGGAGCTGCTGCGCGCGGTCGCCCGCCTCGCCCACCGCCGCCCCGGCCTCGTCCTGGACGTGATCGGCGAGAACCGAACGCACCCGCGCATCGATCTCGAGGCGCGGGTCCGGGAGCTGGGCCTACAGGCCCACGTGCGCCTTTCCGCCTTCGTCGACGAGCCCGCGCTCGCCGACCGCTACGCCTCCGCCGATGCCGCGGTCTTCCTCTCCGAGTACGAGGGCTTCGGTCTGCCGGCCCTCGAGGCCGCTGCCCGCGGCGTGCCGCTCGTCGTCGGCCGCGCGCCCTCGCAGGGCGAGATCTTCCGGGACGCCGCGCTCCTCGTGGACCCCCGGGACGAGGCGGCAGTGGCGGCGGCCCTCGATCGGGCGTTGTCGGACGAGGGCCTGCGCACCGCTCTCGTCGCGGCGGGGCGGGCCCTCGCCGCCCGCCACTCCTGGGCCGAAACCGCGAAGAGGACGCGCGCCCTCCTGCTGGAGGCCGCCGGGCGGTGAGCGACGCGCCCCGGCTGGCGGTCGTGGTCGTTTCCTTCGAGGCGCGAGAGACGCTGCTCGCCGGCCTCCGCGCCCTGCGCGCCCACGCCTCCTTCCCACTCGAGCTCGTCGTGGTGGACAACGCCAGCGAGGACGGGTCCGCCGACGCCGTGCGCGCGCGCGACCCTGAGGCCCTCGTCATCGCCAACGCCGAGAACGTCGGCTTCGCCCGCGCCTGCAACCAGGGTTGGCGGGCTTCCCGTGCGCCGCACGTCCTCTTCCTCAACCCGGACGCGGAAGTCACGCCGGGCGCGGTCGAGACCCTCGCCCGCCTCCTGGAGAGCCGACCGGCGGTCGGCGCCGCCGGGCCCCGCACACGCGGTTCCGACGGAACGATCCAGGTCTCCACGGGCCCCGATCTCACGCCGCTGGCGGAGCTGCGGCAGCGCCGCCTCGTCCTGGGCGTCGCGCGCCACGAGGCCCGGGCGCTCGCGGAGGCCGAGGCTCTCCACGCTCGGGAGCACGAGCCCGCGTGGGTCTCCGGGTCGTGCCTCGCCGCCCGGCGCACGGCGCTCGAGGCCCTGGGTGGTTTCGACGAACGCTTCTTCCTCTACGAGGAGGACGCCGACCTGTGTCGCCGCCTGCGCGAAGCCGGCTGGGGCGTCGTCTTCACTCCCGAGGCCGAGGTGAAGCACCACCTCGGCCGCAGCATGTCGAAGGCGCCCAGGCGCGCGCGCCTCGAGTACCACCGCAGCCACCTGCTCTACTACGCGAAGCACAACGGGCCGCTCTCTCGCGCGGCGCTGCGGATCCTGCTCGCCGCCCGGGGCGCTCTCGCGTGGCTCCAGGCAGCCGCCTCCGGCGGTGCGCCAGGACGCGCGGACGCCCTCGCGCTCCTGCGCCTCTCGCTCGACCTCTAGTCAGGCCAGGTCGGGCTCCACGAAGAGCTTCACGCCTTGGGCCGCAAACGGTCCTCATGTTATTGTTCCAGCGGCACTTGCCGCCCGAGGACCCGTGAAGATCGCGATCGACGCACGCAAGTGGAACGACTACGGGATCGGGACGTACGTCCGCAACGTCGTCCGCCACCTCGCGCGGTTCGACCACGAGACCACGTACCTCCTCTTCTGCAACCCGGCCGACGAGCCGACGCTGCGCGACCTCGCGGAGAACTTCGTCCCGGTGGTGGACGGATCGGCCCGCTACGGCCTGCGCGAGCACCTCTCGATCCCGCTCAAGCTGCGCCGTCTCGGGGCGGACCTCCTCCACGCGCCCCACTACGTCCGGCCGCTCCTGTGCACGGTGCCGTCGGTGGTGACGATCCACGACTGCATCCACCTCCTCTTCCCGCAGTACCTGCCGAACCGGATGGCCTTCCGTTACGCGCGCTTCATGATGGGCGACGCCGTCCGCCGCAGCGCCCTCGTCTTCACCGTGTCCGAGGCCTCGCGGGCCGACATCCTCCGCTTCTACCCCGCGACCGACCCCGAGAAGGTGCACGTCGTCCCGAACGCGATCGACGCGGAGCTGCTGCAGGACCCCGGCCCGGCGGAGATGGAGCGCGTGCGCGAGCGCTACCAGCTGCGCGGCCGCTTCGTGCTCTTCGCCGGCAACGTGAAGCCGCACAAGAACCTCGAGCGCCTGATCCGCGCGTTCGCCCGGGTGCGGGCGCAGGAGGGCAACGAGGACCTGCGTCTCGTCCTGATCGGGGACGACGTGAGCCGCTACGGCTCGCTGCGCCGCACGGTCGAGGAGTCCGGCGTGCGCCAGGACGTGCGCTTCTTCGGCTTCGTGCCGCACGGCACGCTGGCCGCCCTCTACCGCATGGCGGCGGTCTTCGCCTTCCCGTCGCTCTACGAGGGCTTCGGCCTCCCGCCGCTCGAGGCCATGGCCTGCGGCACCCCGGTCGTCACCTCGCGCATCTCGTCGCTCCCCGAGGTCGTGGGCGACGGCGCTCTCCTCGTGGACCCCTACTCGGAGGAGGCGATCGCGCAGGGGATCTCCCGCGTCCTCGACGACGAGGAGCTCCGCCGGGCTCTCGTCGAGCGCGGGCTCGCGCGGGCCGCGAAGTTCAGCTGGGAGCGCTCCGTGCGCTCCATCCACGCCGGGTACATGAAGGCTCTCGGCCGACCCGTGCCCTCGACCGCGGAGGCCACGAGCTGAAGGTCGCCCTCGTCCACGACTGGCTCACCGGGATGCGGGGCGGCGAGAAGGTGCTCCTCTCGCTCGCCCGGCTCTTCCCGGACGCGCCGATCTTCACTCTCCTCCACGTGCCGGGCTCCGTCGCGCCCGAGCTCGAGGCGCGCGAGATCCGCACGTCCTTCGTCCAGCGGCTGCCCGGGGTCGAGGACGCGCTACCGCCACTACCTGCCGCTCTTCCCCGCGGCCGCGGAGTCGTTCGACCTCGCGCGGCTTCGACCTCGTGCTCTCGAGCTCCCACTGCGTGGCCAAGGGCGTGCGCCCGGCGCCCGGCGCGCTCCACCTGTGCTACTGCCACACGCCGATGCGTTACGTCTGGGACCGCTACGACGACTACTTCGGCCCCGGCCGCGCCTCGCCCCTCGCCCGCCTCGCGATCCGGCCGATCGCGGCGCGGCTGCGCGCCTGGGACGCCCGAACCGCGGCCCGCGTCCACCGCTTCGCCGCGAACAGCGCCTGGGTGGCCGGCCGCATCCGCCGCTACTACGGCCGCGACTCGGTCGTGATCCCGCCGCCGGTCGACACGGCCTTCTTCACCCCGGGCGCCGACCGGCCCGGCGCCTACGACCTCGTCGTCTCCGCCCTCGCCCCCTACAAGCGCCTCGATCTCGTCCTCGACGCCTACCGCGGCACGGGCTGGCCGCTGCGGATCGTCGGCACCGGGCCCGAGGAGGCCCGGCTGCGCGCGCAGGCCCCGCCCGAGGCGGCGTTTCTCGGCCGGCTCGACGACGAGGCGCTGCGCGAGCAGTACCGCGGCTGCCGCGCCGTCCTGATGCCCGGGGTCGAGGACGCGGGCATCGTGCCGCTCGAGGCGCTCGCCTGCGGCTCGCCCGGCGGTCGTCTTCGGCGAGGGCGGCGGCGCCGAGACGGTCGAGCACGGGACGACCGGCCTCGTGTTCCACGAGCCGACCGCCGCGGCCCTGCGCGCCGCCGTTTCTACCCTCGAAACGGCCCGCTTTGATAGACTCGCCCTTCGAGCCAGGGCCGAAGCGCTCCGCCGTGAGGTCTTCGAGGAGCGCGTGCGCGCCTTCGTGGACGACGCCCTCGGCCTCGGGGACCCCGGATGCTGAAGTTCCAGACGAGGAAGATGGTGGCCACACACGTCGCGGTCGACGTGACGGCGACCGCCGTCGCCTGGCTCCTCGCCTACGTCCTGCGCTTCCACGCCGACCCGGTCGGATGGCTGCTCCCGGTCACCAAGGGCGTCCCCGACCTCTCGCGCTACCTGCTGCTCCTGCCCCTCATGGCGGTCCTCTGGCCGGTGGTCCTGTACTTCCACGGGCTCTACCAGCTCAAGCGCGGCCGCAGCCGCATCGACGAGCTCTTCGCGATCGTCTTCAGCGTCCTCATCGCCTCCGCCCTGACCCTGGGCGCCACGCTCTACGTCCGCGTCTACTACCGCTACCAGCCCGAGGTCGCGCCGCGGTGGGAGTACAGCCAGGCGGTCTTCGCGATCTTCGTCGTCCTCGACGTCCTGCTCCTGAGCGCCGGGCGCTGGGCGGTGCGTGCCTGGCAGGAGCGGCGGTGGGCGGCCGGCGAGAACCTCACGCGCGTCGCTGGTGGCCGGGACCGGCGAGCTCGGCCGCACGGTCGCCGACGCCCTCCTCGGCCAGCGCCAGCTCGGCTACCGGGTGGTCGGCTTCCTGGGCGAGGGACCCGGGGCCGAGGGCCACGCCGGCCTGCCCGTCGTCGGCACCATCGACGAGGCGCGCGACGCCATCGAGCGCAGCCAGCGCCGACCAGCTCTACGTCGCCCTGCCCCTCGAGGACCACGCCCTGCTCGTCCCGCTCGTCAAGGGCCTCAGCAACGAGTGCGTCGACATCAAGGTGGTCCCCGACGTCGTCCAGTACGCGACCATCAAGGCCGCGCTCGAGGACCTCGACGGCATCCCGATCATCAGCCTCAACGAGGTGCCGCTCCAGGGCTGGAGCAGCATGGTGAAGCGGCTGATGGACGTCGCGGTGTCCTCGCTCCTCCTGCTGGGCCTCACCCTCGTTCCCGTCCTGCCCGCTCCTCGCCCTGCTCGTCCGCCTCTTCGGCGGGAAGGGCCCGGTCCTGCTGCGCCAGGAGCGCATGACCCTCGACGGGAAGACGTTCCAGATCTTCAAGTTCCGCACGATGGTCGACGAGGCGGAGAAGGAGACCGGGCCCGTCTTCGCGACCTCGGACGACCCGCGCCGCACCCCGATCGGCGCCTGGCTCCGGCGCGCACAACCTCGACGAGCTGCCGCAGCTCCTCAACGTCTTCCTCGGCGACATGAGCCTCGTGGGCCCGCGCCCGGAGCGGCCGCCCTTCGTCCAGCAGTTCCGCGAGCGCATCCCGCAGTACATGCGCCGCCACCGCGTCAAGAGCGGGATGACCGGCTGGGCCCAGGTCAACGGGTGGCGGGGCAACACCTCGATCGAGAAGCGGATCGAGTTCGACCTCTACTACATCGAGAACTGGTCGCTGCTGCTCGACCTCAAGATCCTGATCCTGACGCTCTTCCGCGGCTTCGGCCAGCCGCACGCCTACTGACCCAGGAGACCCATGCCAGAGCACTCGTCACCGGCGCCGCCGGCTTCATCGGCTCGCACCTCAGCGAGTACCTGCTCGACCGCGGGCTCTCCGTGATCGGGATGGACAACCTGGTCACGGGCGACGTCGCGAACATCGAGCACCTCACCGGGCGCGACTTCGTGTTCGTCAAGCACGACGTCACGAACTACATCGCCGTCGAGGGCCCGCTCGACTACGTCTTCCACTTCGCGAGCCCCGCCTCCCCCATCGACTACCTGAAGCTGCCGATCCAGACCCTCAAGGTCGGCAGCCTCGGCACCCACAACTGCCTCGGCCTCGCCAAGGCCAAGGGCGCGCGCTTCCTGCTCGCCTCGACCTCCGAGGTCTACGGCGACCCGCTCGTCCACCCGCAGCGCGAGGAGTACTGGGGCAACGTCAACCCGATCGGGCCCCGCGGCGTCTACGACGAGGCCAAGCGCTTCGCCGAGGCGATCACGATGGCCTACCACCGCGCCCACGGCGTCGAGACCCGCATCGTGCGGATCTTCAACACCTACGGCCCGCGCATGCGCGTCCAGGACGGCCGCGCCATCCCCGCCTTCCTGAGCCAGGCTCTCCGCGGCGAGGACGTGACCGTCTTCGGCGACGGCAGCCAGACCCGCAGCCTCTGCTACGTGTCCGACCTCGTCGACGGCATCTACCGCCTGATGATGTCGGACACCCCCGACCCGGTGAACATCGGCAACCCGCACGAGCTCACGATCCGCGCCGCTCGCCGAGCGCATCGTGGCCCTCACCGGCTCGAAGTCGCGGATCGTCGAGCGGCCGCTGCCGGTCGACGACCCGAAGGTGCGCCAGCCCGACATCACCCGGGCGCGGACGATCCTCGGCTGGGAGCCGAAGGTCTCGCTCGACGAGGGCCTCCCCCGGACGCTCGACTACTTCCGGAGGAAGCTAGGCGTCTAGCCCGGTCCCGGGCCGCCGGGGCGGCCGCTCGCTGGCCTGGTAGACGTAGTGAGCGGTCGAGCCGATCGAGGACGGCCAGGGTCGCCACGTAGAGCCAGCGCAGGGCGGCCGGGCAGTCGCCCGTCGCGTTCGCGGCCAGGACGGCGGCGCCGGTCGCGATGATGAGGGCGGTCGAGACCTTGCCGAGCCGCGAGGGCGAGAACTCGCGCGGGCCCACCGTCAGGTTCACGACCACCACCCCGACCACGATCATCGCGTCGCGGAAGAGGAGCGTGACGGTGAGCCAGACCGGGATCGTGCAGCTGCACCACGCTGCTCCAGGTGAGCACGACGTAGGCGGAGCCCGCGAGGAGCTTGTCGGCCACCGGGTCGAGCATCGCCCCGAGCCGCGTGCTCTGGTTCGCGTGGCGCGCCACGTAGCCGTCGAGGGCGTCGGTGAGGCCGGCCACCACGAACACGACCAGCGCCCAGCTGAACTCGCGCGCCAGCACCAGCAGGACGAACGCCGGCACGAGCGCCATGCGCAGCATGGTGAGCTGGTTGGCGACGGTGAAGACGGGCTCGGTCATGGTCTCCTGGGAGCGGCCTCGCGAAGGCCCGCGGAACGGAAAAGGGCCCGCCGCGCGGCCGCGGCGAGCCCCAGTCTAACCCCGCTGCGGCGCCGGGGCTACTCCAGCCGGTCCTTCTTCGCGACGAGGGCGGCCACGAACTCGTTGCAGGCCTTCTCCTGCGCGTCGCCGAGCCCGCTCTGCCGCCACTCCTCGG
Organism: uncultured Acidobacteriota bacterium; assembly: GCA_963818355.1. Lineage (GTDB taxonomy): Bacteria > Acidobacteriota > Vicinamibacteria > Fen-336 > Fen-336 > DATBSL01. The sequence continues at coordinate 21,475 of CAWFSB010000056.1, forward strand.
AGTTCGTGCCGACGCCGAAGCCGCCCTTGCGAAGTCGACGCCGCCGCCCTTGCTCGACTCGCCGAGCCCCTTCGCGGAGATCAGGATCTCGCCGGTCGTGGCGTCGATCACGCGCGCGGTCAGGGCCACCTCGCTCTTGGCCTTCGAGCCGCCGAGGCCGATGCCCTTGACGCGCACGCCGCCGCCGCGCTTCTCGGTCGAGAACTTCGTGATCGAGCCGGCGAGGATGTACTTCACGCCGAGCACCTTGCCGATCTTGGCCAGCTTGGCCGCGCTCGGGTCGGCGCGGTCGCTCTGCGCGAAGTCCTGCTCGGCGAGGACGGTGTCGAGCTTCTTGCGCTCGATCACCCGGAACGAGCCGTCCTCGAGCAGGGCGTTCACCACCTGGTCGGCCATGCCCTTGCCGATGTCGTACTGGCCCCACCAGTTGTCGATCGTCCCGTAGTCGAAGTCCATCACCGCGATCAGCGGGCGCTTCGACTGCGCCTCCGCCGAACCGACCATCCCCGCCACCGCCAGCGCGACGACGAGCCCCACGATCAGCTTCAACTTCATTCCCCCTCCTCTGACGGCATGCAGTGTAGCCGACACGTTCTCCTACGGGCAACGGCGCGGCGCCGGCGTGATGCCCGTCACGTTCCGGACTTGCGCAGCTCCTCGAAGAGCTCCCGCTGCCGGTCGCTGAGCGTGCGCGGCAGCTCGACCGCCAGCGTCGCCAGCAGGTCGCCGCGCTCGCCGGGGGTCCCGAGCTTCGGCAGCCCGTGGCCCCGCAGCCGGAAGACCTGGCCCGCCGGCGTGCCCGGCGGGGATCTTGATGCCCACCGGCCCCTCGAGCGTCGGGACCTGCGCCTCACCGCCGAGGACGGCGGCCGTCAGCGGCACCCGCAGCGTGGTCTGGAGGTCGTCGCCCTTGCGCTCGAAGGTCGGGTCGGGCGCGATCCGGACCCGGAGGTAGAGGTCGCCCCGCCGCCCCCCGGAGCCGCGCCCGCCCTCGCCCGCCACCCGCACGCGCGAGCCGTCGCGAACGCCGGGCGGGATCTTCACCTCCACCCGCCGCCGCGTGCCCCCGACGCCCACCTCGCGCGTCGTCCCCCGCAACACCTCCGCGAGCGTCAGGTCGACTTCGCCCTCGGCGTCGGAGGCCGGGCTGAAGGCCTCCTCGCCGGCCTCGAATCCCCCGAAGCCGCCGCCCCCCCCGCTGAAGAACGTCCGGAAGAAGTCCGAGAAGCCTCCCGCTCCACCCGAGGTCCTCGAAGTCGACCCGGACGCCGCCCGCCGGGCCAGGCTCGCCCCTGCGGCGCCCCGCGCCCGACCGTCGTTCCAGTTCGCCCCGAGCTCGTCGTAGCGCTTGCGCTTCTCCTTGTCCCCGAGGACCTCGTTCGCCTCGTTGATCTCCTTGAAGCGCGCCTCCGCCTCCTTGTTCCCGGGGTTCACGTCGGGGTGGTGCTTGCGCGCGAGCTTCCGGTACGCGGCCTTGATCTCCTTCTCGGAGGCCGTCTTCGCGACGCCCAGGGTCTTGTAGTAGTCCTTGTAGTCCACTGCCAGGCGAGGATGAGACCGCGAGCACCGCGAGGTTCCGCAGGCTTCGCGCGGCCTCCTCGAACTGCCCGCCGTACGCGACGCGGTAGCCCTCCGGCACGGTCAGCCCGGCGCGCAGCGGCCTGCGCGCGCCTTCTCGACGTCGCCGGCGAGGTCGCTCCCCGCGATGTTCGCGGTGACCATGGCGAGCGCGCTGCACGTTCTCCCGCCGCACGAGGCCGGGCCGAGGTCGAAGCGAACGCGGGCCACCTCGCCGATCCGGAGGACCTGCCCGGCCGACGTCGTGACCGGGAGCGCCTCGAGGTCGTCGCGCTGGAGCCGCGAGCCTCTCCGGGAAGCGGACCATCACGCGCGAAGTGATGCCGCCCTCGACGATCTCGCCCGCCACCGTGCCCTGGAAGAGGGCCTCGACGGAGCGCGACAAGTCGGCCGGCGTGACGCCGTACCGGGCCATCGCCGCGCGGTCGAAGTCGATCAGCAGCTGCGGGCACGCTGGCCTGCTCCTGGTTCGAGAGATCGACGATCCCCGGGAACGTCGCGCGAGGAGTCGCTCGGCGCTGGCGGCGAGGCCGCGCAGGACGGAGAGGTCCGGGCCGAAGATCTTGACGGCCAGGTTGGTCTTGCTGCCGGAGATCATGTGGTCGATGCGGTGGCTGATCGGCTGGCCGAAGCTGACGCTCACCCCCGGGATCGTCGCGACCGCCCGGCGCATCTCGGCCAGCAGCTCGCGGCTTCGGGCGGCCCGGCCGCAGCACGACTTCCATCTCGGAGGCGTTCACGCCCTGCACGTGCTCGTCCTTCTCCGCGCGGCCGGTGCGCCGGCTCGTCGAGACGACCTCGGGGAACGCCAGCAGCGCCTGCTCGACCTCTCGGCCCACGGCGTCGCTCGTCGCGCAGCGGTGATGCCCAGAGGGCTGACGACGGCGACGGTCAGGATCCCTCGTTGAACGGCGGCAGGAACGCTGCGGCCGAGGAAGGGCACGAAGGCGAGCGCCACGGCGAAGCGCGGCGAGCAGCCCCGCCGAGCACCAGTCCGGCGGTGGTCCAGGCACCAGGTCGAGCGTCGCGTCGTAGGCGCGCTTCCAGAGCCGCGCAGCAGGCGCGGCTCGTCGGAGTCGAGGAGCGCCTCCCGCGGCAGCAGCAGGAGGCACAGGACCGGGCGTGACGGTGAGCGCGACCAGCAGCGAGCCGGCGAGCGAGGCGACGTAGGCCAGGCCGAGCGGGCCGCAGCAGCCGGCCCTCGAGGCCGGGCAGCATCGAACAGCGGCAGGAAGACGAGGGCGATGACGAGGGTCGCGAAGAGGATCGGCCCCTCGGACCTCGGACGAGGCGCGGAAGACCACCTCGAACGCCGGGCGTCGCTCGCCCTCGGGCCGTCCGGCGGTTCTCTCGCAGGCGGCGGAAGACGTTCTCGACGTCGATGATCGCGTCGTCGACGAGCGCGCCGATCGCGATGGTGAAGCCGCCGAGGGTCATCGTGTTGAGCGTGCCGCCGAAGAGCGAGATCACCACGACCCCGGCCACGAGCGACAGCGGGATGGCGACGGCCGAGATGAGGGTCGCGCGGACGTTGCCCGAGGAAGAGGAACAGGACGACGACGCACGAGGACGGCGCCGTCGCGCAGCGCGACGGAGACGTTGCGGATCGCGACCTCGATGAAGTCGGCCTGGCGGAAGTTCTCCTTCTCGATCACGACCCCGGCCGGCAGCGTCCGCTGCAGGTCGTCGAGCACGCGGTCGATCTCGCGGGTGAGGTCGAGGGTGTTGGCGCCCGGCTGCTTCTGGACGCTCAGGATCACGGCCGGGCGCGGCGCGGTAGGACGCGGTGCCGCGCTCGGGCTCCGGCGCCTCGTTCGACGCGAGGCGACCTGGCCGAGCCGTGAGCGGGGTCCCGTCCGCGGACCCGCAGCACCGTGCTCGCCGAGGTCCGCGGCTCGAGCGCGCCCGGCCGAGGCCGCGCACGAGGTACTCCTGCCCGCCGTCGACGTGGAATCCCGCCGCCGGGACGGCGCGTCGCCGCGCTCGAGCGCGCTCGACCACCTCGTCCACGGTGACCCCGGCCTGCACGATGCGCGGCCGGGTCGAGCTCGACGAGGTACTCGCGCACGCTCGCCGCCGATCGGCACGACCTGGGAGATGCCGGGCATCGGCGAGGAGGCTCCGGCGCACCACGGTCTCCGCCAGCCGGCGCAGCTCCATGGCGTCCACCCGGTCGGACGTGAGGGCGATGAACGTGATCTCGCCCATGATCGAGCTGATCGGCCCGAGGGTCGGTCGATCGACCCCGGCCGGGAGAGCGACGGTCTGGAGGCGCTCGGCCACGACCTGGCGCGCCCGGTAGACGTCCTCGCCCCACTCGAACTCGACCCAGACGACCGCGATCCCCGGCCCCGACACCGAGCGCACGCGGCGGACGCCGGACGCGCCGTTGAGGGCCGACTCGACCGGGAAGGTCACGAGGAGCTCGACCTCCTCGGGCGCCAGCCCCTTCGCCTCGGTGATGACGGTGACCGTCGGCGCGGTGAGGTCCGGGAAGACGTCGACGGGCAGCTGCGCAGTCAGGCCACCCCCGGCCACGAGGAGCACGAGGGCCGCCACGAGGACGGCCCACCGGTGGCGGAGCGAGCCGCGGATGATTCGGTCGAGCATTGCCGCCTCCCTTTAGTGGACGTGGCCTTCGGGCGCGCCCGCGGAGAGGAGCGAGCTGCGCCGGACGGCGGCCGCTCCCCGCGTCACCAGCCGCTCGCCGGGTCGGAGCCCCTCGACGAGGGCTTCGTTCCCGAGGCGTCGCAGGACACGGACCTCGCGGCGCGCGAAGCTCTCGCCGTCGAGCTGGACGTACGCGACGCTCGTCCCGGAGTCGTCGAGGACGGCCGAGAGCGGCGCGACGACGCCGCGCTCTCGCCAGGGAGCACGATCTCCGCCTCGACGGCGCTGCCGAGCGGCAGGTCGAAAGCGCTGTGGTCGATCTCGAGGATGACGTCGACGGACGCCGTCGGGGATCCACCTGAGGCGATCGCGAGACGAGCCTCACGCTGCCCGCCCCGATCTCGACGGGGACCGGCTGGCCCGGTCGCCTGAGAAAGAGGCCCCGGGGCGAGGCCTGGACGCGGCTCGCCTCCTCGGGACCAAGCGCGGCCACGATCCAGAGCGGGCGGACGCGGACGAGCCGCCCGAGCGCCGTTCCCGCGGCCACGGTCTGGCCGGGAGACACGGACACCTCGGCCACGCGGCCCGCCCACGGGGCCCGGAGCGCGAAGGCGACGGACGCGTCCGCCCCGCCGGGCGCCACCGTCGCCGCGACACCGCCACGCGCCGACACGAGTCGGGCCTCGAGGCCGGAGAGCGCCGCCCGGGCCCTCTCGAGCTCGGCTTGACTGGTCGCCTCGACTCGCAACAGCTCGGTGAGACGCTCGACGCGCCGGCGCGCCACGTCCACCTCGGCCTCGAGAGACGAGGCCTCCGCGCGCAGCTCCGGGAGGCTGCGGTCGCCGACCCGGGGCACGATCCGGAACACCGTGCCCCCGGCCGCCACGTCGAGTCCCGGGTGAGGCCAGGGAGAAGGCGCCACGGTGGCGTCGACCCCGGCGGTGAGCACGACCTCGCCGCCGCCCGCCACCGTCACGCGCGCCGGGCCTTCGACGCTGTCGCCGAGCGCGCCTTCCTCGACCCACGCCGTCGCGAACTCGGTCCGCCACTGCTGCTCCTTGAGGAACGACACGGCGTCGGTGGCGGCGGGGCTTTCCTCGGCGACGAGGCCTCCTGGCGCAGCCGCCGATCCGACCCTGACCCGCCCCGCGGCGATCTCCTCCGGGCCCGCGGCAGACTCGATCCGGAACACGAGGTCGAATGTCCCCTCCGCGCGCGGCTTCGCCTCGACCGCGAAGATGCCGCTCCGCTTCGGCGTCTCCTGTCGGAAGGCCCTTCGGCCCCTCCCGGCCGCGAGGACCAGGGTCACGGCCCCTTTCTCGAGCGGCGCGAAGCCGGCGAGGACGGTGACGTGGGCGTTGCTCGTGGCGCTTTCGCCCGCGACGAGCGCGTCCGTCTCCGCGAAGACCTCGTACCGTTCGCCCCAGGCGGTGACGGCCCAGGCCTCACGTGCGGCATGCGACGCGCCCTCGCCTTGCGGGTCTGCTCTCCGGCAGCCCAACGCCGCGACCGACAGGAGCACGACCAGCGCAACCACTCGACGGGCCATCAGAAGCCTCCTCCCACGAGGGGCCGTCCAAGGGCCGCCTCCAGCTCACGGTGCGACTCCATGGCCTGCGACCGCAGGTCGATCTCGCCCAGGCGCGCGCCCGTGGCGGCGCGCAGGCTGTCGAGAAGATCGGTCAACGAGGCCTCGCCGGCACGGAACGCCGCGGTCGCGCCGGCGATGACGCGCTCGCTCTCCCCCGAAGCACCCGAAGCCTCGCGCGCCGCGGCGGCGAGTGCCCGGTAGGCGGCCGCGCTCCCCTCGACCTCCGCGGTCACGCGTGCGCGCGTGACCTCCACGCGCGCCGCCGCGGCCTGCTGGCGCCGATCGGCCTCGACCCGGGCGGCCTGATCGCGATCGAAGAGAGGATCGTCCAGCCCGCCGCGAAGATCGGACCGCTGCGTGCCGACTCCCCCGTCGGAGACCTGCTGCCAGCCGAACTGCAGCGTCGGGAAATGTGAGAAAGCGCCCAACGCGCTTCCGGTCGAGCGCCGCCTGCTCCGCCTCGTGAGTGACGGCCTGCAGCTCCGGCGACTCGGCCGCCTCCGTGATCGCGGCGGCGCCGGCGGCTCGACAGGCGCGGGGACGGCATCGGAGGCGAGGTCGGGCCGCCAGGCCCGGGCGAGCGCCACCGCTCTTCGCGTGCTCGGCCTCCGCCGCGCCGAGCGCCGAGCGGACCTCGGCCTCCGCCAGCGTGAAGCGGCGCGCCGACAGGCCCGATTCCTCGCCCACGCGGGCCCGCTGCCGCTCCACGTCCGCGAGGCCTCGAACCCGCTCCCACTGTGCCTTCAGCACCTCGCGCCGCTCGAAGGCCAGGCTCCACGCCGCGAAGGCCGCGCGAGCGTCGCGCCGCAGGCCGGCCTTGTCCGCAAGAGGCGCTCGCGCGCGGCGGCGAGGCCCGCGTCGGCGGCTTCCTTTCCGAGCCCGTATCGACCGTCGAGCGGCGGCGTCCACCCCACCGTCCAGTTGGTGACCCGCGGTTCGCTCCGGCTGCTCGCGGCGTGCCGCCTGCCCGAATCGCGCCGCGCACACGCAGGGCCGAAGGGCGCCCCGGGTCGAGTGGTAATTGTACACGATGTGTCCGTACTGACTTGACGCGCTTGCTGCGTTGTAGGATCTACTGCGGCGCGTTTGCGCGCCAGTGAGCACGCGAGTGAGCGAACGCAGTTGAGTTCTGCTTGCACATGATGAACAGGTGACCCGCGGCGATGTGAGCAAGACACGCCGCTCACGCATGAGCACGATGAGCGAGCGAGCGGATCGGCGCATATCGGCGCATGCTGTGCGCGAACTAACAGACGAATTCTGGCTAACAGTCCTGCAGAGAGCACAGTGCGCAGTGCGAACGATTGGAGGCGGTGAATGGCTATGTATGAGGATTGCGAGGAATGCGGTGAAGGAGCAGGGGAGGCGATGAAAATCGCGCACGCCGCACACGCTCAGCGTGCGACGGAAGGGGGCGACGCGTCAACCGGGATCGCGGTGGCGGCCCATCGGCCGCCACCGCGAACCGGGTCGCGCCGGGTGCTACGGCGAGGGAGGCAGGTAGCTCAGGTCCGCCCGGAACTCGAGCAGCTCGCTGCTGCCGCTCTCGACGGCATCGGTGAAGGCATCGAGGGCGGCCTCGCCCGCGGTCCGGCCGATCGCCTTTTCGACCACGTCCCGCATGGAAGGCTCCGTCAACGCCATCTCGGCCATCGAGGCACGAGGAACGAACACCGCAAAGGTGCCGGTCGGGCCACCGTTCGCCAGCGTGTACCAGATGCTGCGCCGGGGGTAGTTGCCCTTCTCGAGCGCCCCCTTGATCGTCCTCAACGCTTCGCGGAACGGGCCGTTCTTGCCCTGCTTGACGCGGTAGGTGGTGAGCGTCCCCTTGGCCGGCGCGGCGCCCGGCGCGGGCGGACGGCTGGCGTCGGCCAGCATCACCCAGTAGCTCGTGGACGCGGACGCCTGGTGCGGCTCGAGGTTCACGGCCGCGTCCGCGGCGTCGCCCTTGCCCATCTTCGCTGCCCACGCGTCGAAGTCCTGCCACTGGTGATTCGGCGAGGTGACGATGTAGGAGCCCGTCTCCGGGCCGGTGGTCACCTCCCAGACGTGCCAGGCCCACGTGTCGCCCTGCTGCTTGTGCCAGGCCATGTGCTTCGCACGGCCGGCCTCGAGCTGCGCGCGCATCCCCGCCTTCGGCGTGACGCGGTGCGCCTCGAGGACGGTGTTCTGCGACTGCTGAGCGCCGACCGAGACCGACGCGCACACCGCGAGAATGGTGGACACCAAGACTCTTCCTGAGCGCATTGACACTCCTTCCGCCGGCCTGGCCAGCGGCTGTACGAGAGAAAGGTTGGACGGATTGTGCGCGGACTATAGTGGCGCCGTCGGAGCCCGTCAAGCGGACGTCCGGCCCTTGGCCTGCACGTTCTCGCCGACGCGTCTATACTCGCGCCATGGAGATCCGCGACGCGTCCGCTCTCGTCACCGGGGCCGGCCGGGGCATCGGCCGGTCGATCGCGCTGGCCCTCGCCCGGGAGGGGGCGCGCCTGACCGTCGTCTCCCGGACCGCTCCCGAGCTCGACACCCTCGTCGAGGAGATCGAGACGGTCGGAGGCCGTGGCGTCGCCTTCGCCGGGGACCTCCGGAGCCCCTCCGCCTGCAACGCCGCCGTGGCGACCGCCGTGGAGTGCTTCGGCGGCCTGCAGATCCTCGTGAACAACGCGGGGGTTGGGGTCCACGCGAACCTCGGGGACACGACCGACGAGGACTGGGAGACCATCCTCGGGACGAACCTCACGGCGCCTTTCCGGCTCACCCGTGCCGCGCTTCCCCACCTCGCACGCCGGGGCGGCCACGTCGTGATGGTGTCCTCCCTCGCCGGGAAGAACCCCATCGCCGGCCTCGCCGCCTACTGCGCCAGCAAGGCGGCCCTCGACCAGCTCGCCGCCTGCCTGATGCTCGAGGTCCGCCACCAGGGCGTCAAGATCACGACCATCGCCCCGGGCTCCGTGGACACCGCCTTCGGCGGCGCCCCGCGCTGCCGCGGACGCCTCCTGGATGCTCACCGCCGAGGACGTCGCCCAGACGGTCGTGGACCTCCTGCGCATGCGCGACGGGGCCCACTCGAGCCGTGTGGAGATGCGGCCGGCCAAGCCCCAGAAGCGGTAGCCGCACTCCCCCTTCGCTCTAACCTGTTGCACATCGCTACAGTTGCTCGAAGTGCGGCAGGCTGGCCTTCCGCATGGCGAAGATAAAGCGAAAATTAACTTGCCAGAGAGCGAAGATTGGGCGAAACTCCGGACCTGCCCTGACCGTACCCTGTCGTAGGGTGGCCTCGGAGGACAACGAACCGTGCTGATGATCCAGATCGCCGCCGCCGTCCTGCTGGTCCTCGGAAGCGGGCTCATCTTCCGGGCCCTGCTCGAAATCGACGCCCCCGCCCGCCCCGAACGGGTCGCCCGCCGTCACCTGCAGCCCGTGGAGCCCGAACCCGAGATGCACCTGCCCAGGGCGGCCTGAGGCGCCGTGCTAGACTACGGGGTCCGGCCGACCCAGACCCTGTGGTGCAGAGGCCCAGCACGCCACCCTTTCAAGGTGGAGATCGTGGGTTCGAATCCCACCAGGGTCGCCATCCCCGACTAGAGACGATCACCGCACGAACGCCGCGGAGTAGTCGCCGGCTTCAGGCGCCCAGAACCTCGAGCCCGAATGAGCGCGCGGCCAGCGCGAGGCCGCCGTCAGTGGGTCGCCATCACCAGCGTTCTGGCCGGTGCGGTCACGCCAGACGAGGGCGGTGGCCAGGTGCAGCGCGTCCAGGGTTCCCAACGGAGTCGGCAGGGGCTCCGACGCCCGGGACAGTATCGGGCGCTGAAGCAGGACGAGATCGACCGCCTCCAACCAGTCGGAAACGGTGGCCCGTCGGGAGGCGGCTTCCTCGGGCGCGAGGGCGCCTTGCAGGCGCAGCCGGTCGATCGTTCGAAGGGACTCGACGGCCAGCAACTCGCTCGAAACGAGGGCCTCGCACGACCGCAGTTCCTCGAGAGCGCCCGGCTCGCGGAGCACGAGTCGGAGCTAGCGCCGAGGTGTCGAGGTAGGCGATCACCTCGATGTGCGGTCCTGCAGCAGGACCGAGAGGCTGTTGGTCCTGCCCGAGGCCGGCGGCGACAAGGGCAGATCAGAGGCTCGCCGAGTCGCCCGGCGAATCTCGAGCGGTGAACCGGGGTCGTACGGGATGATCTGCGCCACGGGAGTGTTTCGATCGACGACCGTGAGCGTGCGACCCGCGCGGACCTTGCGCAAGTGCTGGCTGAGGTGCGCCTTCAAGTCGGCGATTCCTACCTTGCTCATGACCTTATTATGGTCATTAGTGGTCATATCGTCAATGCTCCAGCAGCTCTGAGGATTCCGACTACGACGGGTGCATCGAGCGGCGACTCGCCCACCCCCAACCTTGAGACACCTCGCCCTTCTTCTCGCCGTTCTCGCCGCCCCTCCGGCTCTCCGCTCCGCCTCTTCGGCTGATCTCCCCCGCGGGCCCGCCGAGATCCGCGACGCGCACCTGCTCGCCCAGCCCCGCCTCACCCTGCCCGCCGTCTCGCCGCACACGACCCCGCAGGGCGAGTGGGCGCTGCAGGTGTCGGCCCTCTGGGCCAACTCGTTCTCCTGGACGCAGGACGTCGCCGGGCGAGGAGCCCGAGGACCGCCGCTTCCTGATCGACGGCGAGGCCCTCGTCGCTGGACCTGACCGTGCGCCGCGGCCTCGGCCGAACCTCGACGTCGGCCTGCGTGTCCCGCTCCAGGGCCGGGGCGGCGGCGTCGCTCGACGGCTTCATCGACTGGTGGCACCGCCTGGCGCACACGCCCGACGGCAGACCGCCCCGCCTTCCTGAAGGACGCCTTCCGCGTCGAGGGCCTGACCACGGAGCGACGTCCCGTTCTCCTGGAACGACCGCGCCGGCTACGGCCTCGGCGACGTGGAGCTCGAGGCGCGCTGGCGCGTGCGCGACGGCGAGCCGACGGTCGCCCTCCGTCGGCCCTCGTCGGCCGCGTGTCGCTGCCGACCGGCACCGGCCCTTTCGAGGCGAACGGCGTCGGCGGGCGGAGGCCAGCTCGTCGTGGACGCGCCCCTCGGCCGCTCGTTCGACCTCTACGCCGGCCTCGGGCGCGACCGCGCAGGACCCGGGCCCCGTCCGCGGCGTCGAGTACGCGCCGCTCCGAGCCCACGGCTTTCTTGCACTCGAGTGGCGGCCCTGGCGGCGGCTCAGCCTCGTGGCGGAGACGGACGCGGCGAGCCGGCTCGTCGAGAACGTCGACCGCTACCCCGGCGTCCACTGGCTCGTGAACGTGACGGGCCGCATCGACCTCGGCGGGCGGACGCGCCTCGACGTGGGCTTCACCGAGAACATCTGGAGCCAGCTCACGACGACCGACTTCGCGCTCTACGTCGGCTTCGGCTTCCGGCCCTGAGCCCGCGGGCGGGCTACAATCCCCGCCCATGAGCCCCCGCCCCGACGCCGCCGTCCTCGCCCTCGACCAGGGCACCACCGGCTCCACCGCCTTCGTCTTCGGCCCCGAGGGCGAGGTGCTCGGCCGCGCCTACGCCGAGATCACGCAGCACTACCCCTCGCCCGGCTGGGTCGAGCACGACGCCGAGGAGATCTGGCAGACGACCCGGCGGGTGGCCGCCGAGGCGTCGCGGCGCTCGGGCATCGGGCCGGGGGCGCTGCGCGGCGATCGGCATCACGAACCAGCGCGAGACGACCGTCCTCTGGGACCGCAAGACCGGGCGACCCCGTCTACCGGGCCATCGTCTGGCAGAGCCGCCAGACGGCCGAGATCTGCGCGCGGCTCAAGGCCGAGGGCCACGAGCCGCTCTTCCACGAGCGCACCGGTCTCGTCCTCGACCCCTACTTCTCCGGCAGCAAGATCGCCTGGCTCCTCGAGGGCAACCCCGCGCTGCGGGCCCGGGCCGAGGCCGGCGAGATCGCCTTCGGCACGATCGACTCCTGGCTCATCCACCGCCTCACCGGCGGCCGCGTGCACGCCACCGACCCCACGAACGCCTCGCGCACGCTGCTCTTCGACATCCACACGCGCCGCTGGGACCCCGAGCTCCTCGCGGATCCTCGGCGTGCCCGCCGGCGCATGCTGCCCGAGGTGCGCCCGAGCTCGCGGCGCCTTCGGCGAGACGGTGGCTCTCGACGGGATTCCGGCGGGCGTCCCGATCGCCGGGTGACGCGGGCGACCAGCAGGCGGCGCTCTTCGGCCAGGGCTGCTTCGAGCCGGGCATGGCGAAGAACACCTACGGCACCGGCGCCTTCCTGCGTCCTGAACACCGGCGACCGCCGGGTGATCAGCCGCCGCGGCCTCCTGACGACGCTCTGCTGCGACGCCCGCGGGGCCGCCGCCTACGCGCTCGAGGGCTCGGTCTTCGTCGCCGGCGCCGCCGTGCAGTGGCTGCGCGACGAGATGGGCCTCGTGCAGACCGCGGCCGAGACGGGGCCGATCGCCGAGAGCGTGCCGGACACCCGGCGGGGTCTACGTCGTGCCGGCCTTCGTCGGCCTCGGGGCGCCCGTACTGGGACGCGGAGGCCCGCGGCGCCGATCGTCGGGCCTGACCCGCGGCGCCGGGCGCGCCCACCTCGTGCGCGCCACGCTCGAGAGCCTCGCCTACCAGAGCCGCGACGTGATCGAGGCGATGAACGAGGAGTCCGGCGTCGCCGCTGCGCGAGCTGCGGGTCGACGGCGGCGCCTGCGCGAACGACTTCCTGATGCAGTTCCAGGCCGACATCCTCGGCGTCCCGGTCGACCGGCCGGCGCTCGTCGAGACGACCGCGGCGGGGGCGGCGTTCCTGGCCGGCCTGGGCGTCGGCCTCTGGAAGGACGCGGCGTCGCTGGCGTCCCGAAGGCGGCGGGACCGTCTCTTCACGCCGTCCATGCCGCCCGAGCGGCGCGAGGCGCTCTACGCCGGCTGGAAGGAAGCCGTCGCGCGCGTCCGCAGCCTCTGAGGCTCAGCCGATCCCGGCCACCTCGCGCAGCACGTCGTAGCGGTTGACGATGCCGACGAGGCGGCCGCCGTCGCGCACGAGCGCGGCCGGCGTCTCCTTCGACAGGAGCGACACCAGGCGGTCGAGCGGCACGTCGGCGTCCACCACCGGGAAGGGCGCCGCCATCACCTCGGACACGGGTCGGTCGAGGAGCTTGCCGTCCTCGAGGACCCGCGCCATCAGGCCTTCGCTCACCGAGCCCACGCAGTCGTCCCCGTCGACGACCGGCAGCTGCGAGAGGCCCCAGGTGCTGAGCAGGTTGAGCGCCTGGCGGACGTTGCCGGAGGGACCCACCGAGACGAGCGGCGGGACTTCCTCGGGGTGCCGCCGCAGCAGCTCGCCGGCGGTGACCCGCTCCGCCGCCATCATCTGGTTCTCGCGCATCCACGTGTCGTCGTAGAGCTTCGAGAGGTACCGCTCGCCGGTGTCGCACAGGATCGTCACCACGAGCGCCTCGGGATCGTCGAGCCGTCGCGCCACCTCGAGGGCGGAGTGGACGTTCAGGCCGCCCGAGCCCCCGATGAAGATCCCCTCCTCGCGGGTCAGCCGGCGCGCGATGCGGAAGGCGTCGGCGTCGGAGACGGTCATCCACTCGTCCACGAGGGCGAAGTCGAGCGAGCTCGGGATCTTGTCCCCGCCGATGCCCTCGACCTTGTAGGGACCGCCCTGGCCCTTCACGTGGGAGCGGGCGTACTCGGTGTAGATCGAGCCCACCGGGTCGCCCGCGACCACCTTCACCGCCGGGTTCCTCTCCTTGAGGTACCGGCCGACGCCGGTGATCGTTCCGCCGGTGCCCGGCGAGCAGACGAAGTGCGTGATCTTCCCCTTCGTCTGCTCCCAGATCTCCGGCCCCGTCGTGCGGTAGTGCGCCTCCGGGTTGTCCGGGTTGTAGTGCTGGTCCGCGAAGATGGCCCCGGGGGTCTGCGCCACGATCGTCTTCGCCTTCTGGATGTAGTACTCCGGGTGGTCCGGCGGCACCGCGGTCGGCACGACGACGACCTCGGCCCCGTAGGCGCGAAGCAGCCGGATCTTCTCGCTCGACATCTTGTCGGGGATCGTGAAGATGCAGCGGTAGCCCTTGATCGCGGCGGCGATGGCGAGGCCGATGCCGGTGTTGCCGCTCGTGGCCTCGACGATCACGCCGCCCGGCTTCAGCTCGCCCCGTCGCTCGGCGCCCTCGATGATCGACAGGCCGATGCGGTCCTTGACCGACCCGCCCGGGTTCAGGTTCTCGGCCTTGCCGTAGACCGGCGTCCGGATCCCACGCCCGATGCGGCGCAGGCGCACGAGCGGCGTCCAGCCCACCACCTCGACGATGTTGTCGTAGGGCTCGAGGTTGCGCTTCATGCCCACCCCCTCACGGGTGCTGCGACAGGAGGAAGCAGGGCCAGGTCCGCCCGCTCGGCGTCCGACAGGTCGAAGGCGGGCATCGGTGGCTGCGGCGTCCGCAGATAGGCGGCGAGCGTGGCGGCGTCGTAGCGCTTCGCGAGGCCCGCGAGGGGCTTCGTGACCATGCCCGGCGTCGCGGCCTTCGGATCGTGGCAGGCGGCGCACGCGTGGCGGCTCCACAGGGCCTGGCCCCGCGACCCGCACCTCGCGGTGCGATCGACATCGAGGGCGAAGCTCCCGCCGGGTCCGCCGCCGCGCCGGACGAGGGCCCCGCGGGCCGGCCGGTCGCCGCCCCACGCCACGCGGTAGATCGAGCCCGCGTAGTCGTCCGAGACGTACACCGAGCCGTCCGGCCCCTCCGCGGCGTCCACCGGGACGCCCGATCACGTCGTCGTCGGTCGCCCCGAGGAAGCCGGTGAGGAAGTCCCGCTCCTCGATCCGCCCGCCGCCGGCCCCAGTGCAGCGACACGACCTTGTAGCCGTCCTTCCGCGTCCGGTTCCAGGAGCCGTGGAGGGCCACGATCGCCGCGCCCCGGTACTCCGGCGGGCACGCCCCGACTCCGCAGGAACGTCATCCCGAGCGGCGCGTTGTGGGCGCGGAAGCCGTGGACGGGCGGAATCGACGCCGCGATGCGCGCCTCCTGCCCCTTGCCGAAGTCGGGGTCGGGCACGCGGTCCCCGTTGGCGACCGGCCAGCCGTAGAACCCGCCCTTCTCCACCCGGTTGAGCTCGCACGGGGGGAAGTCGTCGCCGAGGAGGTCGCGGCCGTTGTCGGTCGCGTAGATCTGGCCGTCCTCCGGCCGCCAGTCGAAGCCGACGGAGTTGCGCAGGCCCGTCGCGAAGACCTCCTCGCCCGACCCGTCCGGCCGAAAGCGCATCAGGGCGGCGCGCCGGCCGTCCTTCTCGACGCACACGTTGCAGGACGAGCCGATCGAGACGTACATCCAGCCGTCCGGACCGAACCGCAGGGTTCGCGTCCAGTGGTTGCCGCCCCCGGGCAGGCCGGTGACCACCCGCTCGAAGGCGCCCGACGTCGTCGCCCGTCGAGGGGTCGAACCGGATGCGTCCGATCGCATCGGTCTCCGCCACGTACAGCCAGCCGTCGTGGAGGTCGAAACCGTGCGGCCGGTTGAGGTCGGCCACGACCTCTCGTCGTCCGTCGGAGCGCCCGTCGCCGTCGCGGTCCGGCAGGAGGCGCACGACGCGGCCCGAGCGCGGCAGGCTCGCGAGCAGATCTCCCCCCGGCGTGAAGCGGAGGAAGCGCACGTTCGGGAGGTCCTCGGCGAAGCGGGAGACGGCCGTCCCCGCCGGCCCGCGCAGCCGGGCCGTCACCGTCTGCGGCGGCGGCGCCTCGATCCCCCGGCCGAACAGCAGGTGCCGGACCGGGGCATTCACCACGAAGCGGTCCGGCCAGAGCGCGACGCACGCGCCCACCCCGGCCGCCACCGTCGCGACCGACACCCGCGAGCGTCTTCGTCGCTCGTCGCACCTGCCCCCTCCTTCGATCCGCCGGGAAATGGCTCTCAGGATCTCACGGCCCGGCCGTCCCCGTCTCGGGCCTCAGACCGGCGCCGGCTCGATGACCCGCATGGCCTTCCAGTGCCCCGCGCGGAACCGGCGCCGCATCAGCAGGCCGAGCAGGAGCACGTAGAGGCTCGCCATCGTCCACGCGAAGTAGGCCCCCGCGCCGAGGACGACGCAGCCCACCCAGGCCGGCACCAGCATCGCGATCCAGGCCAGCACGAAGGTCAGCGCCATCGGGTAGACCGTGTCCCCCGCGCCCCGCAGCCCCGCGGCGTGGATGAGGTTCATCATGTCGAAGATGGAATAGACGGCCACGAAGCGCAGCAGCACCGTCGCGACCTCGGCGATCCGGGGCCAGGTGGCGGGGTCGGCCCCCGCGGCGTAGGGCGCGAGGAGGAGCGGCGCCCCGAAGACGTAGAGCAGCCCGCAGGCGGCCATGTAGGCGAAGCTCATCGCGAGCGCGGAGCGCACGGCCCGCTCCGCGACCTCCGGCCGGTCGGCCCCGAGGTAGCGCCCGACGAGCGCGGACACCGCGATCGCGAGGCCCACCATCGGCATGAACACGATCATGTTCAGGTTGAAGGCGATGCCGCTCGCCGCCAGCTCGAGCGTGCCGATCCGCCCCACGATCACCATGAACACCGCGAAGGCCCCGACCTCGAGGGAGTACTGCAGCCCCGTCGGCATGCCGAACCGGACGAGCCGCAGGACGAGCGCCGGCTCCGGCCGCCAGCCCGCGAGCGTGCGGTACGTCTTCCGGAACTCCGGCCTCAGGATGAGCGCGAGATAGATGGCGGCTCCGACCACCTGGGAGAGGATCGTGCCCAGGGCGGCCCCGGTCACCCCCATCTCCGGGAATCCGGCGTTCCCGAAGATGAGAAGCCAGTCGCTGACCACGTTGACCAGGGTGGCGATCACGTTGACCCAGAGGATCGCCTGCGTCTCACCCCGCCCGGCGAAGAAGGCGGAGAGGGTCGCCATGAGGATCACCGGGAAGGCCCCCAGCATCAGGGCCCGCGCGTACGCGACCTCGTACCCCCGCACGACCGGGTCGTGTCCGGCGAGATCGAATGCCGGGCCGGCGAGCGGGCTCAGGGCCGCGACGAGCAGGCCGGCGCCGATCGAGAAGTAGATTCCCTGCCACATCGCCGGGCCGATCCGCTGCGGACGACCGGAGCCGAGGTACTGCGCCACGAAGGTCGTCAGGTACTCGCCGGTCCCGGTGAAGAGGGCGACGATGGACCACACCGCGAACAGGCCGGTGACCGCCCCCGCCACGGCCTCGGGCGAGTACCAGGTCAGGAAGAGCCGGTCGACGAAGGTCTGGATCGTGAACGAGAGGTGGGCGAGGATGAGCGGGTAGGCGAGGAGAGCCACCTCGCGGCCGCCCCCCGCCCCGCGCCACATCGCTTCCGCACGCCGTCTCCACGACACGGGCCTTCGCTCCTCCGGCACCTCGTCATCGCCGGGGACTCGCGGCTGGACCGAGTCCCGAGCGGATGCGCCGCGGAGGCTAGCACGGCCGGCCGGCGCGGGGCCCGCGTGCTAGCATCCGCGTCGATGCCCGTCGCTCTTCGGCTCGCGACGGCCCTCGGCTCCGCGGCGCTTGCCGCGACGGGGGCGGCGCAGGAGCCGCCTCACCGGCTCCCCGGCGTCGAGACCTCGCGTGTCGTCCTGGAAGTCCGGGTCACCGACTCAGGGGGACGGCCGCTGCCCGGCCTCACGCCCGAGGACTTCCGCCTCGAGGTGGACGGCCGCAAGGCCGCGGTCGAGTCCGCGGTGTGGGTGGCCGAGTCGACGAGCGTGGCTCGCGTGCTTTCGGACGCCCGCCTCCCCGACGACGATGGTCTCCCCCGGCCGCCTCCTCGTCCTCCTCTTCCAGAAGGACTTCGAGGGCAGCCGCCTGCGCGGTCTCCTCCGCGCCATCGGGCAGGCCAAGGGGCTCCTCGCCCCACTCTCGCCGCGCGACCGCGTGGCCGTGCTCAGCTACGACTCGCACCTGCGCCTCCACCTCGACTTCACGCCGGACCTCGACGCGGTTCGCCGCATCCTGGACGAGTCGGTCCTGCTCCGTTGGCCGGGGCCGCTGCCGCCGTCCGACCCACCGTCCCTCGCGGCCACCCTCGACCGCCAGGAGGCCCTCGACGCGGCGTCGCCGGAGCAGGCCCTTCTCGCCCTCGCCCGGGCCCTTCTCCCCATACCCGGCGCCAAGACGGTCCTCCTCTTCGGCTACGGCCTCGGGAGGCTGGAGGGCGGCACGGTGCAACTCGATTTCCACTACGACGCGGCCCGCGCCGCTCTCGACCAGGCTCGCACCGCCGTCTTCTGCCTGGACGTCACCGAAGCCTCGTGGCACTCCCTCGAGGTCGGCCTCCAGCAGGTCGCGGAGGACACCGGCGGCCAGTACTTCAAGGTGCACGAGAACGCCGGCGCCGCCCTCTCCCGGGTCGCCGCCGCGCTCGCCGGCCACTACGTCCTCGCCTTCGAGCGCCCGGACGGCCCGCGGGGCGAGCACCGCGTGCGCCTCGCCCTGGCCCGACGGCGCGGCACCATCCTCACCCGCACCCGCTATGTGGATTGATCCCTTCTCGATCGGAGACGCCATGCACACTCCCGCTCCCCTTCTCGCCGCGAGCCTGACCGTCGCCTTCCTCGGCGCGATTGCCCACCCCGTCTGGGGCCAGTCCCGCGACGGCCGGGACTGGTCGCGCGAGACCGCTCGCGCCGTCCCCGACTGGGTCCGGGACGCCGTCGTGTACGAGGTCTTCCCGCGGGCCTTCTCCCCCGAGGGGAACCTGGCCGGCGTGACCTCTCGCCTCGACCACGTGCGCGACCTCGGCGCCACCGTCGTCTGGTTGATGCCCATCCACCCGATCGGTCTCGAGAAGAGGAAGGGCACCTACGGCAGCCCGTACTCGATCCGCGACTTCCACGCGGTGAACCCCGACTACGGCACGCCAGAGGACCTGAAGCGGCTCGTGAGCGAGGCGCACGCCCGTGGCCTCAAGGTGATCCTCGACGTGGTCGCGAACCACACGTCCTGGGACAGCGTGATGATGGCGACCCCGGAGCTCTACGTCCGGGACGCGCAGGGGCGGATCCAGCCCCCGAACGCCGACTGGTCGGACGTCGCGAAGCTGGACTACGCGAACCCGAAGACCCGCGCGCTACATGATCGACATGATGTCGCACTGGCTGCGGGACTACGGCGTCGACGGCTTCCGCTGCGACGTGGCCGGCCTCGTCCCCACCGACTTCTGGGAGGAGGCCCGGCCGAAGCTCGAGGCGATCCGCCCGGATCTCTTCCTGCTCGCCGAGTGGAGCACGCCCGACCTCATGGCGAAGGCCTTCGACGCCGACTACGCCTGGCCATTTCACGCCACGCTCAATCGCATCCTGTCGCTCGGCGCCCCGGCTTCCGGCATCCGCGCCACCTGGGAGGAGGAGAGACGGAACTTCCCGCGGGGCTCGCTCCACCTGCGCTTCTCCGACAACCACGACGAGAAGAGGGCGATCGCGCGTTTCGGCGAGCCCGCCGCCCTGGCCGCCCAGGCGCTGGTCTTCACGATGGACGGCATCCCGCTCGTCTACAACGGCATGGAGATCGGCGACACCGGCGAGTCCGGCGGCCCCGCCCTGACGGAGCGCGTGCCGGTCTTCTGGCCGATCGTCGAGCGGCGACCCGAGTTCCCGAAGTTCTACCGCTCGATGA
>CAWFSB010000057.1:0-60534 GCA_963818355.1 uncultured Acidobacteriota bacterium
CGCTGAACCTGGGCCAGCGAAGCCATAGAAGGCCACGAAGGCGAAGCAGCCCAGCGGCACGATGAAGCCGCGCGACATGCCGTGCTGGTCGGCGACGTGCCCATCAGTTTGGGCAGCAGCGCGCCGCCCATGATCGCCATGACGATGAAGGAGGAGGCCTTCTTGGCCCGCGCGCCGAGGCCGTGGATGCCCAGCGCGAAGATCGTGGGGAACATGATCGACATGAAGAAGTAGCTGAGGAACAGCGCGACCACCGAGATCCAGCCCGAGCTTAGGGCGACGATCAGGCACAGCGACGACGTTGACCAGGCCGTAGAGGCCGAGCACCTTGTGGGCCGAGAACTTCTTGAGCACGCGGCGCCGGTGAAGCGGCCGAGCAGGAAGAAGACGAAGCCGAGGGAGGCGAGGTTGGTGGCGCCTTGTTCGGTGAGCTGCAGGACGCCCGTCGAGCCGCTCACGATCCAGCGCCGGAGCAAGCCGCTCGACCAGGAATCCGGCAGGGGCGGGCGTCCGCGAGTCATGTAGTTGATGAAGAAGCTGAAGATGCCGGCCTGGGCGGCGACATAGACGAATTGGGCGACGACCGGCCAACCAGAAGTGGGGGTGGGACCAGATCGAGTGGGAGACGCCGGCGTCGGAGTCGTCGAGGTGGTAGTCGTCCTCGGTCTTGATGTCCGGGACGTCGGCGCTGAAGAAGACCACGGCCAGGAGCACAGCACCACGACGGCGACGCCGGCATAGGGAATCCACAGGGTCTGCGGCCCGTGCTCGCCCCGCCGCGTCCTTGGCGTAGAAGAAGGCGCGCCGACGATGGGGCCGAGGATCCAGCCGACGCCGTTGCGGACTGGGCCAGGTTGATGCGCGTCGGCGGCGAATTGCGGCGGCGCCGAGCACCGTGGTGTAGGGATTGGCGATCGGTTTCCAGGAAGGTGAGGCCCATCGGCGATGACGCAGACACCTAACAGGAAGGCCCAGAACGGCGGAGATCTTGGTGGCGGGGATGAACCACAGGCAGCCGACGGCCACCATCAGCAGGCCGGCGATGATGCCGCCCTTGTAGCCGAGCTTCGGGCCAGCCAGCCGGCGGGCAGCGCCATCAGGAAGTAGCCGAGGTAGTGGGCGAACTGGACCCAGGCGGACTGGGCCAGGGTCAGATGGAGTGGTCCTGGAAGTGCTTGTCCATCACGTCGATCATGCCGTTGCAGAACCCCCACAGGAAGAACAGCGAGGTGATGAGGGCGAAGGTGGTCACACGTTCGTGCCGTCGGGCGGGACGAACATGCCCTTCTTCTGTGCGCTCATGATGTGCCGCCTCCGAACTGCCGCATCGCCGCCCGGGATGGACGGCGAAGGATGGCGTGCTTATAGCACGACAGCGCGCTTCAGCCATTCGGCGATCGCGCTCGAGCGCCCGCAGTCGACGCACCGGGTCGCGGCGAAGGTCGCACCGCAGGCCGGACAGCTCGCGTCGGTCTCGAACGTGTCGAAACGCGTCCCGCAACTCCCGCAGCGCCCAGAACGCGCCGACGGGCGGGGCCATGCCGCACGACGGGCACGAGGAGCCCGCGCGCCGGGGCAGGCTTGCCAGCCGCGCGACAGCGCGCGCGCCTGCTGGAAGCCCCCCAGCAGTTCAGGCCCACGAAGGCGGCGAGGATCCCGAACCAGACGGAGCCGGCGCCAGAGGGCCAGCCCCAGGAGCGCGAGCACTCCGAGGAACCCGATGAAGCTCGCGACGGTCAGGCTGCGCGCGCGACCGAGCGCGAACCACAGCAGCGACCGCAGGATCTGGCCGCCGTCGAGCGGGTAGACGGGCAGCAGGTTGAAGACGAGGAGCACGAGGTTGATGAAGGCGACGGCGCGCAGCAGGCCGCCACGTCCGGGGCCGTCTCGGCCAGACCCAGCGAGCGGCCGACCAGACAGGCCGAAGAGAACCGGCACGAGGACGACGTTGACGAGCGGGCCGGCCGCGATGCTCCACAGCGTCGCCCCGGGCCGTTGCGGCGGGTCACGTAGGCGACGCCCCCGAGCGGCCAGAGCACGATGCGGTCGGCGGTGCCGCCCACCTGCCGGCAGGCCAGCGAGTGGCCGAACTCGTGCAGCGTGACGATCGCGAAGAGCGCCAGGTACTCCGCCACGTTCCAGACCAGCGAGCGGTACTGCGTGTCGCCCGCTGATCTCGAAGAGCGCGACCACGAACCAGGACCAGTGCAGGAACACGTCGATCCCGGCCACGCGGAAGAGACGGATGGCACCCTGGCTCGTCGGCATCAGCCCCTCGCCTTCGCTTCGAGCTCCGCCCAGCGCGCGTAGAGGCGGTCGACCTCGGCCTGCGCGGCGGCGAGCGCCTCGATGCGCGCGGCGAGCGCCTGGTGGTCGGTGGCGATCGCCGGGTCGGCGGCCGCCTCGCGGCAGGCCTCGAGCCTCTCCTCGGCCGCGAGGATGCGCGCCTCCATCTCGTCCCACTCGCGCTGCTCGCGGTAGCCGAGCTTTCGCGGCCTGCCGGCCGGCGCGCCGGTCGTCGGCTTCGCCGCGGCCGGGCGCGGCCGGGCGCGCGGGCCGCTCCGCCTCCGCCGCGAGGCGCCGGCCCTCCTCCCACTGGTCGTAGTCGGCGTACGGCACCGCCCCGCCCCGGCCGTCGAGCGCGAGGATGCCGCGTCGAGACGCGGTCGAGCAGGTAGCGGTCGTGGGTGACCAGGACGAGCGCGCCCGGGAACTCGAGCAGGCTCTCCTCGAGCACCTCGAGCGTCGGGATGTCGAGGTCGTTGGTCGGCTCGTCGAGGATCAGCAGGTCGGCGGGCTCGAGCATCAGCCGCGCGAGCAGGACGCGCGCCTGCTCGCCGCCCGAGAGCCGGCCGACCGGCGTGTCGAGCTGCTCGGGGCGGAACAGGAAGCGCTTCGCCCACGCGGCGACGTGGACGCCGCGGCCCTGGAAGACCACCGAGTCCCCGTCGGGCGCGAGCGTGCGCGCAGCGAGAGCGTCGGGGTCGAGGCGCGCGCGGTGCTGCTCGAAGAGCACGACCTGCAGGCCGGGCGCGCGCTCGACCGTGCCCGCGTCGGGCGCCTCCTGCCGGGCGAGCAGGCGCAGCAGCGTGGTCTTGCCGCTGCCGTTCGCGCCGAGCAGGCCCAGCCGCGTGCCCGGCGAGAGGACGAGGTCGAGGCCGCGCACGATCGCGCGGTCCGCCGTAGCTCTTCGCGAGCCCCTCGGCCACCACGAGCCGCTTCGTCTTGCGCTCCGTCGCCGCGAAGTCGAGCCGCCGCCGCCGAGGTCTGCGCGCGCGCGTCGAGGTCCGCGAGCTCGTCCTGCAGCCGCTCGGCCTCGTCGATGCGCGCCTGCGCCTTGCGGGTGCGGGCGCGGGCCTTGCGCGACAGCCAGTCGAGCTCGCGCCGCACGCGGTTGGCGAGCGACTCCTGGTAGGCGGCCTGCCCGGCCAGCAGCTCGTCCTTCTTCTCGAGGAAGCCGGCTGTAGCGCCCGCGCACGTCGAGGAGCCCCTCGGCGAACGCGCGGTCGAGCTCGATCATGCGGCCCGCGACGGCCTCCAGGAAGTAGCGGTCGTGGCTCACGACCACGAAGGCCTCCGGCTCGCGCGGCAGCAGCTCCTCGAGCCAGAGGATGCCGTCGAGGTCGAGGTGGTTCGTGGGCTCGTCGAGCAGCAGCAGGTCGGGCTCGCCGACCAGCGCGCGCGCGATCGCCAGGCGCTTCTTCCAGCCGCCGGAGAGCGTCGCCGGTCGCCTGCTCGCCGTCGGCGAAGCCGGCCTTCCCCATCGCCACCGCGATCCGCGCGTCGACCTCGTGCTCGTCGAGGTGGTGGTCCCGGAGCGCCTCGCGCAGGACGGAGCACGACGGTCGCCCCGGGGTCGAAGACCGGGTCCTGCGGCACGTAGCCGATCCGCAGGCGCTTGCGCGCGGCGCGCGTCCCGGCGAGGGCTCCTCGAGGCCGGCCAGGATCTTCAGCAGCGTCGACTTGCCGGAGCCGTTCGGGCCCACGAGGCCGACGTGGTCGCCCTCGAAGACGCCGAGCGAGAGGCCCTCGAAGAGCGGCGCCGCGCCGAAGGCCTTCGACAGCTCCTGGCAGGAGACGAGCAGCTCAGCCACGGGAGCCCCCGCCGGCCACCAGGGCCTCCTTGTCGCGCGCGCTTCAGCTGCTTGATGCGGTGCTCCTCGCGCAGCGCCCGGCTCCACGTCCGGACCCGGCGCGACCAGACGAGCTCGACCGGCAGGCGGGCGCGCGTGTAGCGCGAGGCGGTCCCGTCCTCGTGCTTGCGCACGCGCGCCTTCGAGGTCGCTTGGCCGCCCCGGTGTAGAAGGAGCCGTCACGGCAGCGCAGGATGTAGACGTAGGGCAGCCGCTACTCCTTGAACCGGACGACGGCCTGGGGGTCCTCGACGTAGTAGGTCTCGCGCCCGTCCTCCCACTGGCCGTTCTTGAGGTGCCGCGACTTCACGTGGAGGCGGCCGTCGGGGAGCAGCCGGCTCACCGCCTTCACCTCGCTGATACCGCCGGCCGCGCCCTTGACGACCTCGTGCGAGACGATGGCGCCGTCCTCCGCACGCAGCGTGCCCGTGGTGTAGAAGCCCGCGGTCGTGAAGTAGTAGTAGACGAGGCTCTGCCTCGCCTCTTCCCAGACGATGAACGTCTCGCCGCCGTAGACGCCGTCGTCGATCGAGTGGCGGTTCCGGACGGCCTGGCCGTTGAGGGCCAGCTCGAAGCGCGAGACGTCCACGGCCGGCTTCGCCGCCCCGGGCGGCGAGACGATGCCCCGCCAGGTCTTGCCGACGAGCGGCGCGAGCGGGGCGAGGTGCGGGTTCATGTCGACCGCAGCGGCGCCCGAGGCCCAGGCGAGAAGGGCGGCCGCGAGCAGGGTCCTTGCGGGCTCGGTCTCATGGGAGGATCCTCTCACAGTGAACGCCGGGTTCGAGTACCGCGAGGAGGTCGGACAGGAGGCGGCCGGCCGAACGGCGCTCGCGTGGCTGTCGCAGCGGTACCGTCACTCGACCGAGGCCACCTGGCGGGAGCGGATCGCCGGGGGCGAGGTGCGTCTCGACGGCGCGGTCGCCCTGGCCATGGACGTCCTGCGGCCCGGGCAGTCGCTCGTGTGGAAGCGGCCGCCGTGGGAGGAGCCCGCCGTCCCGCTGGGCTTCGCGATCCTCCACCGGGACGATCAACTCCTCGCCGTCGCCAAGCCGCGGGGCCTGCCGTCGGTCCCGAACGGGGGCTTCCTCGAGCACACGCTCCTCGCCCGGGTGCGCCGCCTCCACCCCGAGGCCGTGCCGATGCACCGGCTGGGCCGGGGCACCTCGGGCCTCGTGCTGTTCGCGCGGACGGACGTCGCGCGCCGCGCGGTGGCCCTGGAGTGGCGCCGGGGTCGGGTCGAGAAGGAGTACCGCGCGCTCGTGAGCGGCCTGTCCCGCCCTCGAGGCGTTCACGATCGACACCCCGATCGGCCTGGTGGCGCACCCGCGGCTCGGCCTGGTGTACGCGGCCTCGCCCTCGGGCAAGCCGGCGGTGCTCGCACGTGCGCGTCCTGGCCCGGCGAGGCGAAAACGCGCTGGTCGCGGTGACCATCCCGACCGGGCGCCCGCACCAGATCCGCATCCACCTCGCGGCGGCCGGCCACCCGCTCGTCGGCGACCCGCTCTACGTCGAGGGCGGCGTGCCCGGGCCCGGAGCCCGGTCTGCCCGGGCGAGGGCGGCTACCGCCTGCACGCCCACCGGCTCGCGCTCGCCCCCCGGCACCGGCCGGGCCGCTCGAGCCACTCCGCTCGCACCCGGCGGCCGACCGCCGGCCCACCCGCCCGGCGAATGGCTGGCAGGGGCCGTCGATCTGACAATGACTTCCAGGTTCTGGGACGAGTCCCGGGGTCGGTGCACGATGGCGTCGAGCGGCTCCTCGCGGAATGACAGGGCGCTGGCGCGGTATCGCTGTGGACACAGGCCCCCGACGAGCGTGCAGAGGAGGAATCCGTGATCACCGTCCGACCGGCCGCCGAGCGCGGCCAGACCGACTGGGGCTGGCTCGACAGCCGCCACACGTTCTCGTTCGGCGAGTACCACGACCCGCGGCACATGGGCTTCCGCAGCCTGCGCGTGATCAACGACGACCGCGTCACGCCCGGAGCCGGCTTCGGGACGCACGGCCACCGCGACATGGAGATCCTCTCCTACGTCCTCGAAGGGCGGGCTCGAGCACAAGGACTCGACGGGAGGCGGCGGCATCATCCGGCCCGGCGAGATCCAGTTCATGCGGGCCGGCACCGGCGTCACCCACAGCGAGAGGAACGCCTCGAAGACGGAGCCCGTGCACTTCCTCCAGATCTGGATCGTGCCCGACACGCGCGGGCTCGCCCCCCGCTACGACCAGAAGGCCTTCGACGCGGACGCCGCGCGAAAGGGCTTCGTCCTGCTCGCGTCGAGGGACGGGCGGGACGGCTCCGATCCAGGTGCACCAGGACGTCTCGCTGTGGATGACGCGGCTCGGCGAGGGCGACGAGCGGAATCACGCTCTTGCCCCGGGACGACACGCCTGGCTTCACGTCGCGCGGGGCTCGGTCACGCTGAACGGCCACGCGCTCGAGGAGGGCGACGGCGCGGCCGTCTCGGACGAGGCCGGACGTGCACCTCGTCGGGCCGTGGGAACGCCGAGGTGCTGCTCTTCGACCTGGCCTGAAGGACGAGGCGAGGCTTCGGCCTACCCGTTGCGGAAGATGCTCTCGAGGACACCCGACGTGCGCGCGAAGACCTCCTCGAAGCTCCCCATGCCGTCCACCTTCACCACCCCGTGGAGCTGGTTGTACTTGTTGATGACCGGCACCGTCTTGGTCTCGTGCTCGGCCAGCCTCTGCACGATCTTGGCGGTCGTGTTGTCGTAGGGCATGCAGCGGTCGGTGCGGCTGCGCTCGTCCAGGCGCTTGATCAGCTCCAGCGTGGGCACCTCGATCTCGATGACTGCGCGAGATGGAGGAGCCGCGCTTGCGGAGCAGGCCGTCCAGGATGTACGACTGCACCAGGGTTCGCGGGAATCCCTTGAAGATGAAGCCCTTGACGCCGCTGGACCGCTCCAGCTTCTTCTCGATCAGCTGCACCACGATCTCGTCGGGCACCAGCTGGCCGCTCTCGTAGAGGCCGATGATCTTCTGGCCCAGCGGCGTCCGGGCCTTGATCTCCTGGTCCAGCATCGGGCCCGTGGCCACGTACTCGAGGCCGTACTTGCGGGCGAGTGCCGCGCCCTGGGAGCCCCTGCCCGAGCCGGGGTAGCCGAACACCACCACGTTGACCAGGTACTTGGCCAGCTCGTTCCGGACGATGACGCGGATGTCCGTCGGTCACCTTCTCGATGGCCTGGTTCCCGTTCAGCGCGCTGGTAGTTGCCCTTCTCGCGGTAGAAGTCGAGCACGGGCAGGGTCTTCTCGCTGTACTCGCGCAGCCGGTTGCGGATGACGGTCTCGTTGTCGTCCGTCCGTCCGGAGGTCCTTCCGCGCTCGAGCAGGCGCCTGACCGAGGTCTCCTCGTCGACCTCGAGGCTGACGAGGCAGTTGAGCGACGTGTTCAGCTTCATCATCAGGCCTTCCAGGATGTAGCACTGGATGTAGGTCCGGGGGAAGCCGTCGAACAGGAAACCGTTGGCCTCCGGGTGCTCCGTGATCGTCTTCTCGATGACCTGGACGATGATCTCGTCGGAGACCAGGCCGCCCGAGGCGATGATGCTCCGGGCCTCCAGGCCCAGCCTCGTCTCCGCCGCGATCTCCTTTCGCAGCAGGTCACCGGTCGAGATGTAGAAGAGGTTGAACTCCTTGACGAGGAACTCCGATTGCGTTCCCTTGCCGGCCCCGGGCGGGCCGAACAGCGCGATGTTCAACATGTTGGGCTCCGATGCTGTGGGTGACGCTCGGGAGAGCGGCCTCGTCCTGCGTCCCCAGCCATTCCGGCGTGAGTTGTACCACGCCGCGGGGGCGCCGAGGCGACAGGCCCGGCCCACCTGCGGAGGGCGCGCGGTTCGCTCGCCGCGATCCTACGGGGGGGTGAGAGGAGCCCCCGATCGCGACGGCGACACCCTCGATCAGGACCTTGGCGGGGTGGACGGGACTCGGACTCCGAGCGTCAGCGAGGAAACGAGAGCTGTGGGACGACAGGAAGAACTGACCCACTTACGACACTAAAGCTGACCCACCCGCCGGGACCCCGATTATGACCTCCAGTGGGTGCGGGCTGTGGGAGCTGTGGGAAACGCGGAGCGTTTTCCAAGCGGCTGTGGGAGCCCGTCCGTTTCGGCTTCCACAGCCGCGTCAGCTTCCATAGCCCCCGACTCTCAGTTTCGACCTGCGGCGTTTCCGAGCAGACCGGACTTCTTCTTCTGCTTGAGGCGATAGCTCTCTCCTTGGATGAGCAGGGTGTGGGAGTGGTGAAGCAGGCGGTCGAGGATGGCCGCGGCGAGGACGTCGTCGCCGAAGACGGCACCCCACTGGCCGATGAGCTGATTCGTGGTGATGAGCATGCTGCCGCGCTCGTAGCGACGGGCGACGAGCTGGAAGAACAGGTGGGCGCTGCGCTTCTCGAATGGCAGGTAGCCGAGCTCGTCGATGACCAGCAGGCGGGGCTTTGCGTAGAAGGTGATCTTGTCGGAGAGCTGCCCCTCGCTCTCGGCGCGGGCGAGCGCCGCGAGCAGCGCGGTGGCGCTGGTGAAGAGGACGGAGTGGCCGGCCTCGACGGCGGCGCGGCCGAGGGCGACGGCGAGGTGGGTCTTGCCGACGCCGGGTGGGCCGAAGATGAGGACGTTTTCAGCCCTGAGTGACGTAGCGCCCGGTGGCCAGCTCGCGGACGAGCTTCTGGTCGATCGACGGCTGGAAGCGGAAGTCGAACTCCTCGAGGGTCTTCACCGCCGGGAAGTGGGCGATCTGGATGCCCATGGCGACTCTCTTGCGCTGCTTGGAGCCGATCTCCTCGCACAGTAACTGGTCGAGGAAGTCGAGATAGCTCGGCTCTTGGCGAGCGGCCGCCGAGAGGATGGCGTCGAGCCGTTCGGCCACGTGGCCGAGGTAGAGCCTGGTGAGGTGGTCGAGCACACGGGCGTGGACGATCTCGCTCATCGCGTCACCTCCCACCACGGCCGCGTAGTCGTCCAGGGAGCGGCCGAGGGCCTGCAGGGGGCTCGTTGTCGGGGGCGACGGAGGTGTCGCGGCACGCCGCCACAAGCCCATCGAGGTGTGATCGGTCGATCACTGTCGTGTGCGGCTCGAGCGACCGCCGGTGCTCGGCCACGAGCGTCGTACCGTGGAAGATGCGCACGCGAGTCCTCGACGAACGAGCACTTCGACCCGGTCCCGCACCAGCCGGTGCGGCACGCTGTAGCGGACGGTGTCGACGTCGACGAACGAGTCGCTGCTGACCCGACGGCGTAGACGCCGCTCCCGCGTCACCAGGTGAGTGCTGGGCAGGGGCTGGAGCGCGGCTCGCTCCACGGCCTCGAATCGCTCTGTCGGCCGCTCGTGCGTGGTCTTGTGGACACGCGCGTCCACCCGGGCACACCAGGCGCCAGGTGCCTCTCGAGCTCCGCGAAGCTCGCGAAACGACGACCGGCGAGGCCGTTTCGCTTCACGTACTTCACCCCCGACTCCACCTTGCCTTTGGTCCGCGCACGGTACGGCCCACACGCCCGCGGGGTCACGCCCCAGTCCCGGCAGAACTGCAGGTACGCCGGATTGAACCGGACATGACCCGTGCCCGGGTCCCGATCGAGCACCAGGGCGCGGGCGTTATCCCCGAGCACGGCCTGGGGCACGCCCCCAAAGTGCCGAAAGGCGGCAGCGATCCCCTCGCGCCAGTCGTCCTGCCGCTCGCTCAGGAACGCCTTCACGAAGATCCGCCGCGAGTAGCCCAGAACCGCCGCCAGCAAGTGCACCTTCACCCGCTGGCCGGCGATCCAGACCCACTTCTCGCCGAAGTCCACCTGCATCTGATGGCCCGGCTCGGTCTCGAACCGCACCGTGGCCACCTGCGCCGGCTTCCTTCTCCCGGCGGCGAGGCTGCGAGCACCCGCTGCACCGTCCGGACGCTGGCCTCTACGCCCGGCCTGCGCCAGCAGCTCCGCCACCACGACCGCATTGCCCTCGGCCGTGCTCTCGAACAGCTCCACCGCCAGCGCCCGCCTCTCACCGTCGAGCCGCCAAGCGCGAGGACGTCTCTGCACCTCGGCGGCCTCGCCTCCTCGCAGGTAGCGCCTCACCGTGTTTCGCGCCAGCCCCAGCTCCCGGGCGATCCGCCGCAGGCCCCATCCCCGGCCGCGCAGGCCCCGGGCCTGCCGTACCAGCTCCGGCTCGACCATCGACACCTCCGGCTCGGAGAGTGTCACGGCCGTGTCCCTGGTCTCCATCAATGCCTCCTGGGAGGCCCGAACGAGAGCGCTTCACTCCGTCGAGTGAAGCGCCTCTCGTAACCCGCGACCTGCTACGAGACGGGGTCGCGGGTGAGAGTCCCCCAGAGGGGAAGAGCAGGTCCTTGGGAAAATTGGCGGGGTGGACGGGACTCGAACCCGCGACCTCCGACGTGACAGGCCGGCGTTCTAACCAACTGAACTACCACCCCGCTCGGGTGGTCGCCGGGTTCCTTGGAGGGAATCCTGGTGGGCGGTACAGGATTCGAACCTGTGACACCCGGCGTGTAAGACCAGTGCTCTACCGCTGAGCTAACCGCCCAGGCGGACAAACGCAGAGATTAGTAGAAACTCCGGGCGTCGTCAAATGCCCCCGGGGACGAGGCAGTCGGGGAGCGCGTCTCGCCAGGAGCGCAGGGGCGGGAGGCCCAGCTCGAGGTAGCGCGAGCCGTCGAGCACGGAGTAGGCGGGGCGCCGCGCCGGCAGCTTCAGGGCCGCGACCGCGATGCGCTCGACCGGCACGTCGAGGCCGGCCAGGGCCAGCGCCGCCACCGCGAGGTCGTGCCAGCTGCACGACCCGGCGTTCGTCACGTGGAAGAGCCCCCGGGCGCCGGCGCGGACGAGGGCGATCGAGGCCGTCGCGAGGTCGGCGGCGAAGGTCGGGGCGAACACCTGGTCCGCGACCACGCGCAGCGGCTGGCCCGCCCGCGCCTGCGCCACGATCCGCTCGACGAAGGAGCCGCCCTTCTGCTCGCTGCCCCCGCGCCCGAAGACGCCGCTCGTGCGCACCACGAGGTGCTCGCCCCCGGCCGCGGCCACGAGGTGCTCTCCCGCGAGCTTCGAGGCCCCGTAGACCCCGAGCGGGCGCGGGGCGTCGTCCTCCCGGTACGGCCTCGCGGCCGTCCCGTCGAAGACGTAGTCGGTCGAGTAGTGCACCAGCGAGGGCGCCCGCGTCCCGGGCCGCGCGCGCGAGGAAGTGCGGGGCGAAGGCGTTGACGGCGAAGGCGGCGGCGGGCTCGGTCTCGGCCGCGTCCACGCGGTTCCAGGCGGTGGCGTTGAAGACGACGTCGGGCCTGACGCGCGCCACGAGGGCGACGACCGCCGCCGCCGTCGGTCACGTCGATCTCGGCCCGGTCGCCCGCCCACACGACCTGCGCGCCAAGGCGCGACGACGAGCTCGCGCCCGAGCTGTCCCGGCCGAGCCGACGACGACGGCCCTCACGCCCCGATCGCCTCGGCCAGGTCGAAGTCGCGCGCGGTGAGCCCGCCCGGCGTCGTGCGTGCTGAGCACCAGCGTCACCTTCGAGTAGCGGATGTCGATGTCGGGGTGGTGGTCGGCCGCCTCCGCCAGCGCGGCCACGCGGCTGACGAAGGCCATCGAGCCCGCGAAGTCGGCGAAAGCCCACGTGCGGCGGATCTCCTGCCCGCGGCGCTCCCAGCCCGGCACGCGCGCGAGGCGCTCCCGGATCTCCGTCTCGGTGAGTGGGGCCATGGTTCGTCCTCCGATCGGGTGCGGCCGTCAGGCGGGAGCGTCGGGCTCCGAGGGTGGGCGACGACGGCGGCGGCGACGACGACGGCGGGAGCCGTCGCCTTCCCTCGCGCCGGCCGGTGCGCCGGGAGCGGGCTCGGGCGACGGCTCGTCGTCCCCGCCCGGCTCGACCGGGCCGAGCCCGGACCACTGCGCGGCGAGAGCGCGCTCCTCGTCGCCGCCGTGGATCGCCAGCCAGCGCACCGCCTCCTCGAAGTAGCTCTTGCCGACCATCGCGCGCCGCGCCGGGGCCGACTCGGGGCCCTCGCGCAGGCGCCGCTGGGCCAGCTGGATGAGCCGCAGGCGCTCGAGGTCGCGCCGGGCGAAGGGGAGCGAGAGCGGTCCCGCCGGGCCGGGATCGCCGCCCGCGGCGTCCTCGTCCTCCTCGGCCCCCAGCGCCGCGACCTCGGCGGCCACGTCGTCGCGCGGCGGCTCCGGGTCGGCCCGCTCCTCCGCCCGCGCGCGGCGCGGCGGAGGGGCGGCGGCGGCCACGCGCCGCAGCGGCACCCCCAGGGGAACCAGGAGCGAGCCGACGAGGAGCGGGTTCGTCAGCTGGTCGGGGGTGGCGAGGCCCGCCCGGCGGTGGGCGTCGAGCCGAGCCAGCGAGCCGAGGAGCGCTTCCTTGCCCCTGGAGATCGCGTGGTCCGCCTCGGGGAGGATGTAGGCGAGCAGCCCGTACTCGTGCAGCATCTCGAAGGTGCGCCGGGAGCGGCCCTGGCGCAGGATCTTGTAGAACTCCTCGAGGATGCGGGCGGAGCTGCTGCGCACGATCTCGCCGCGCAGGGCGCGCAGGGCCTCCGCGGTGTCCGGGTCGATCGTGAAGTCGAGCCGCGCGGCGAGCGCCACCGCGCGCAGCATGCGCACCGGGTCCTCGCGGAAGCGCACGGCGGGGTCGCCGATCGTGCGGATGACGCGGTCGATCAGGTCCTCGATCCCGTGCACCCAGTCGATCACCGAGAAGTTGGCGATGTCGTAGAAGAGCGCGTTCACCGTGAAGTCGCGGCGGAACGCGTCCTCCTCGGGGGTGCCGAAGGTGTTGTCGCGGCGGATGAGGGTGTCGCCCTCCTCGGGCTCCGCCGCCTTGCGGAAGGTCGAGACCTCGACCACCTTCCGCCCGAAGCGCACGTGGGCGAGGCGGAAGCGGCGGCCCACGATGAAGCAGTTGCGGAAGAGCTTGCGCACCTGCTGCGGGTGGGCGCTGGTGCCGATGTCGAAGTCCTTGGGCTCCCGCTCGAGGAGCAGGTCGCGCACCCCGCCCCCGACCAGGTACGCCACGAAGCCGTTGTTCTTCAGGCGGTACAGGACCTTGAGCGCGTCGGGGTCGATGTTCTTCCGCGAGAGGTTGTGCTCCGGCCTCGAGAGGATGCGCGGGGCGACGTTGCCGGGGGATCCGTCCATCTGGGGGGATTATAGATCGGGGCGCAGCCGAACCCGTCCCCCCGCCCGCTCCGCCCGGAACCTCACCCCCTCGGGGAAGAGCCCCTCGCGGCGGAAGGGCGGCAGGGGCCGCGCGGGGTCGCGCACGAAGGCGTCGCCCTCGGGCCGAAGGGCACCGATGAACAGGAGCTCCCGCCACTTGAGCTCGGGAATCGAGAAGCCGCCCTCGACCGGCACGACGTCGGCGAACGGGTCCTGGGGGTCGGCCATCAGCGGGCCCCGCCCGAGCGCCCCATCTTGCGGGCGGCGTGCTCGAGGAGCTTCAGCTCCTTCGGGGTGAGGTCCGCGCGCTGGACGAGCGCCCGCCAGTCGGCGAAGTAGCCGTCGGTGTTGACCCGCGGCAGGGCCTCGATGGCGAGCGAGCCCCTCCCGCAGGAGCGCGAGCAGGCTCTCCTTCTGGTCGTGGGTCGCTCGCGGCACCTCTTGCGGGGCGCCCCGCCGGGACGCGCGGAAGACCTCGTAAGCGGCGATCGCGACCGCGTGGGAGAGGTTGAACGAGGGCTGCGCGCCGTGCGAGGGTATCGTCGCGCGGCGGCCGCACAGCGCGATCTCGCCGTTCGTGAGCCCGGTCGTCTCGGGGCCGAAGACGAGGGCGGCCGTGTCCTCCGGCCCCAGCCCCGCGATCTCGGCCGCCGCCTCGCGCACGTCCGCGACGGGCGGGCCGTCGGGGCGCCGGCCGGTGAGGGCCACCGACAAGGCCGCACCCGCGAGCGCCGAGCCGAGGTCGGCGAACACCCGGGCCTCCTCGAGCAGCTCCTGGGCCCCCCAGGCCGTCCTCCAGCAGTCCACGGTGCGCCAGTCGCCGGGGGCGACGAGGTCGAGGCCGGCGGCGCCGGTGTTGCGGACCACGCGGGCGCACGCGCCCACGTTCGCGGACGTCTCGGGCCGCACGAGGACGAAACGGACGCTCGCCACCGGCCTCAGCCGGACGTCGGGTCGTCGCCCTGGCGCTCGGCTTCGGGCCAGTGGCGGAGGAAGCGCCGCACGCGGGGATTCTGCCGGCAGTAGTCGACGAGCAGCGCGCGCAGCCGCTCGCGATCGGGCTCCGACATCTCGACGAACTGGAGCCCCGCCCCCGGCGGCAGGGACTTGGAGGAGAGCGCCCCGCCCTCCGGGTGCCACCACGCGACACGGCAGCGGGCGGAGAAGGGGATCTCGGAGCCGGGCCAGGGGAAGCGGATCTCCAGCAGCTCGTCGATCGGGAGCGAATCGGCGCGCTCGACGAAGGCGCCGGCGAGACCGATGTCGATCATGAAGGCGTCCTCGCTCCGCGCGCTGGAGACGAGGGCGACCCGCCGGACGAAGGGGATGCGCAGCTGCTGCAGGACGCTCTCCGGCGGCGCGGACTCGCGCGGGCTCGACAGGGCCGGGGTCATCGGTTGATTCGCACGCTAGCACCCGCGCGCCGGGGTGTCAACGAGCGTTGACACGCTCCGGACCGTGTGTTTGAATCCCCGCCAGGGACGAGGCATCTCCTTGTCCTTCTGTCTCTTGGGAGGTTGCCCCCGTGGCGGATCGCGTGAGCGTACCCACCCTGGTCATGACGGGCGGCCCCCTCGACGGGACCTCCTACCCCCTCCCCCTGACCGGCGGCGAATCGATCGTGGGGTCGAGCATGGACGCCGGGGTCCAGATCATGCTCGGCAACGTCGAGCCCTTCCACGCGCGCGTCGTCTTCACTCCCGCGGGCCTGGCGATCGAGGACGCCGGCAGCGCGACCGGCACCTTCGTCAACGGCGAGAAGGTGGAAGCCCGCCACGCGCTCCAGGACGGGGACCGTGTCTGCCTCGGCCCGCCCGGCGCCAAGGGCAGCGCCAAGCTCCTCGTCCTCCTGCCCGGCGCCGCCGGCGAGGCGTCTCCGGCGCTCGCTCACGACGCCCCCGCGCCGTTTCTCGACGCGCAGCTGGCGGCCCCCTCCTTCGGGGAGGAGCCGGCCCTGGCGTTCTCCACCGAAGGGGAGCCCGCGGCGGCGCAGGAGTTCGACCTGTCGTCCGAGACGGTCTTCGACGCGGCGGCGGTCGTCGTCGACGGTGACGTCTCCGGGCCGCCGCTCGAGGCGGCCGAGGTCGCCCCCTCCGAGGACGAGGGCGACGCGCTCTTCGCCACCCCGTTGCCGCCCGCCGCGCACCGCGAGCCGCCGCGTCCCGCCCCGCCGGCCCCGCCGCCGTCGTTCACGCCTCCGCCACCTCCGCCGCCTTCCGCGGCGCCTCCCCCGCCCGCCCCGGCGCCGGCGCGGCCCGCACCCCCACCCCCGCCCGCCCCGCCGCGGCCCGCACCGGAGAAGCTGACCGCCCCTCTTCCTCCGGCTCCGCCGCCCGCGCCCGCCCGCACGGAGGCGCCCAGGCCGGAGTACCAGACGGAGCTGCCCTCGATCCCGATGGAGCACCCGTCCGAGCCTGCCGCTCGATCCGAGTTCCCGCCGCTACGGCCCGCACCCGAGCCGGCGGCCCGCGCCAGCGCAAAGGGCAAGGGCCGTCCGACGGCGAAGCGCCGCCGGTCCTTTTCGCTCTCGCTGCCACAGGTGCCGATCCTCCCGATCCTGGGCGGGACCGCGGGAGTCGCCGCGGTCGCGGGTCTCGTCTGGTTCTTCTTCATCCGCGGGACGCCGCCCGAGGTGGCCTCGGTCACGCCTCTGCGCGTCGAGGCGGGACAGACCGTCACCCTCGCCGGGAAAGCACTTCGCCGGGGAGGCGGGCGGCAACACGGTCCTCTTCGGCGCGGCGACAGGGCAGGTCACGAAGGCGAGCGACACCGAGCTCGAAGTCGTGGTGCCGCGCCGGGGCGAAGGCCCAGGTGCCGGTCGTGGTGCAGACGAAGGGCGGCCGCTCGAATCCCGTCACCCTCACGGTCCAGGGAACGGCGCAGGCCACCGGGCTCGAGCCCGACGTGGCCATGCCGGGACAGGTCGTGCTCGTGAAGGGCGCGGGGTTCGAGGGCCAGAAGCTCACTGCCCGGGTCGCGGGGGTCGTGGCCACCGTCGTCGAGGCGAGCCCCGAGGGCGTGAGGGTGACGATCCCCGCAGTGCCGCTGCCCGAAGGCTCGCTGACCTCGCTCGTCCTCACGGCCGGCGCCGCGGCTCCGAGGAAGTTCGACCTCTACATCGGCCGCCTGCCCCTCGTCACGGACGTGAGCCCGCCCCGCGGCGCGGTGGGCGAGCGGGTCGTGCTTAAGGGGCGCGGGTTCCGGCCCGACCCGCTGGCCAACACCGTCACCTTCTCGGCCCAGCCCGCTCTCGTGCTCTCCGCCACCGCGACCGAGCTCTCGGTGATCGCGCCCCCGCCGCCGGCCGGCGACGTTGCACCGGAGCTGCCGATCGTGGTGACGGTGGCGGGGCGGGCGTCCTCGGGCACGGCCACCTACACGCTGCAGCGCGGCGCGACCTCGGGCTTCGTCCCGCGCTTCTTCGCCGCGCCGGTCACGGAGTTCCCGGGGGCGGGGCTCGTCTTCGTCTCCACCGAGCTCGGCCCCGTGCTCCTCCTGGGCGGCCCCGCGGACGCCCCCACCACGGCGGATCGCGCGGTGAAGGTGGCGGCGGCGCTCAACACGCTCGTCTCGGCCTCCGCCTCGAAGCCCCCGGCCTTCGAGCTGCGCGAGCGGCCGCAGCCCTCGGTCGGAGTCGTCGGCGAGGTGAGCCCCTTCCTCGTGCCCACCCCCGAGGACGCGGCCGCCTACTCGCGGGACTGGGAGAAGGGGCGCGGCGCCGGCCGGCGGCTCAGCCCGGCGGCCGTGGCCCGTCACTGGGCGGCGCTCCTGCAGGACTACTTCGGCCTGTTCCTCTACCGTCAGCGTCCCCTCAGGATGGTCGCCGTGTCTCCCCGCGGCAAGGTGCTGACGGAGATCTACAGCGAGGCCAACCGCCGCTCGCCGGGCGGCGGCGCGGTGCCCTCGAGCCTGGTGCTCCCGACGCCCGCGGGCATGGCGGAGAGCCTGCGCCTGATGGCGCTCGTCGCGTCGGGCGAGACGGGCCGCGCCGCGGTCGCGGTCGAGGGTCGCTGGGACGGCACCATCGAGGACCCCGACCACGGCACCCGTGGCTTCGAGCTGCAGCTGCGGACGGAGGGCGGGCGCCTCGCCGGCACGCTCACCACCTGGCGCGGCGGGGTCGAGCTCAAGGCGCCGGTCCGTGACATCGGGTTCGACCGCGGCAGCGTGCGCTTCACCGTCGACCAGCAGGGTACCGCGTACCGCTTCAAGGGCACGCTCGAGGAGAACACCGTCACCGGCACCATCGAGCGCGCCGGCAAGCCGCCGGCGAGCTTCACCCTGCGCTTCGTGGAGTAGACACCATGGCCCGCGTCCGCACGGGGCTCGAGCGGCTCCTCGACCAGCCGGATCCGGTGCGGGGCCTGCGCGTCGGCCTCGTCGTCAACCCCTCCTCGATCACGCGCGGACCTCGAGCACGCCTCGGTCGCCCTCTCGGCCCGTCGCGGGGTGAAGCTCGCCGCCCTCTTCGGTCCCGAGCACGGCATCGCCGCCGACGCCCAGGACCTGGTCGAGGTCGGGCACTCCCGCGACCGCGAGACGGGGCTCGCGGTCCACAGCCTCTACGGCGAGACCCGCGTGCCCACCCAGGCGATGCTCGCCGGCGTCGACGCGATGGTCTTCGACGTGCAGGACGTGGGCTCGCGCTACTACACGTTCGCCTACACGATGCTCCACGTCATGGAGGCCTGCGCGCGGGAGGGAAAGCGCGTGGTCGTCCTCGACCGGCCGAACCCGATCGGGGGCGACGCCGTCGACGGCAACGTGCTGGACCCCGAGTACCGCTCCTTCGTCGGGATGCACCCGCTCGCCGTGCGCCACGGGATGACGGTGGGCGAGCTGGCGCTGATGTTCCGCGAGGAGCTCTCGCTCGACGTCGACCTCCGGGTCGTGCCGATGAAGGGCTGGCGGCGCCGCATGGCGTACGAGGACACGGGGCTGCCCTGGGTCCTCCCCTCGCCGAACATCCCGACCGTGGACACGGCGTTCGTCTACCCCGGCGGCTGCCTGGTCGAGGGGACGAACCTCTCCGAGGGCCGCGGCACCACGCGCCCCTTCGAGCTCGTCGGCGCCCCCTGGCTCGACGGCCACGCCCTCGCCCGCGCGCTCGAGGGAGAGCGCATCCCGGGCGTCGGGTTCCGCGCCGCCGCGTTCACCCCGACCTTCCAGAAGCACGTGGACGTCCTGTGCCACGGGGTGCAGGTCCACGTCTTCGACCGCGCCCGCTTCCCCGCCTTCCTCGCGTACCTCCTCCTGATCCACCACGCGCGGCGGCAGGACCCCGGGCGTTTCGCCTGGCGGCTTCCCCCGTACGAGTACGAGCACGTGAAGCTCCCCTTCGACATCCTCTGCGGGACGGACAGGGTCCGGAAGGCGATCGAGTCCGGGGTCTCGCCGAAGCGCCTCGCCGCCGGGTGGCGCAAGGAATCGGCGGCGTTCCGGAAGCGCCGGGCGAAGTACCTGCTCTACTGACCGCCGCGCTGCTCCCTGAACCACCATTGAGCCTCTCCCCCCACCTGCGCTTCTCACGCGACGAGTGGGCCGCGCTGCGCGCGGACACCCCGCTCACTCTCGGCGACGAGGACCTCGGGCGGATACACGGCATCATCGAGCGCATGTCCCTCCGCGAGATCGAGGAGGTGTACCTCCCCCTCTCCCGCCTGCTCAACCTCTACGTCGCCGCCGTGCAGGGCCTCTACCGCGCGACCGCGACCTTCCTCGGCCACGGGGAGGAGAAGGTCCCCTTTCTCATCGGCCTCGCCGGCAGCGTGGCGGTCGGCAAGAGCACCGCCTCGCGCGCGCTGCGCGCGCTGCTGTCGCGCTGGCCGCACCACCCGCGGGTGGACATCGTCACCACCGACGGCTTCCTCTACCCGACCGCCGTCCTCGAGGAGCGGGGCCTCATGGGGCGCAAGGGCTTCCCCGAGAGCTACGACGTGCGCTCGCTCCTCGCCTTCGTGCGCGACCTCAAGGCGGGGACGGACCGGGTCGAGAGCCCCGTCTACTCACACCTCGTCTACGACGTCGTGCCCGGCGAGGCGATGGTGATCGAGCGGCCGGACGTCGTGATCGTCGAGGGCCTGAACGTCCTCCAGACCGGCCCCGTGGTGGACGGCCAGCCGCGTGTCTTCGTGTCGGACTTCTTCGACTTCACGGTCTACGTGGACGCGGACACGGACGACATCCGGTCGTGGTACGTCGAGCGCTTCCTCGCGCTGCGCAACACCGCCTTCCAGGACCCGTCGTCCTACTTCCACCGCTACGCGCGGCTCTCCGACGCGGAGGCGGCGGAGACGGCCGGGCGCATCTGGGCCGAGATCAACGAGCCGAACCTGCGGCACAACATCCTGCCGACCCGCGAGCGCGCCGACCTCATCCTGCGCAAGGGCCGTGACCACGCGGTCGAGGAAGTGCGGCTGCGCAAGCTTTGAGTAGTCTGGGGGGTGCTGCGTCGCACCCCCCAGCCCCCCGCTCGCTGCGCGGGAGTGAATCCCGCTTCGCTCGCAGCCCGTGGCTTGTGGGTGTTGCCCGAGCGTCAGCGAATGGGCGACACGAATCGGTTGTGCCGCACCGGCCTGCCCGGCTCAGCCGCGCTTGCGCAGCGTGGTGAGCGCGACCGACAGCACGATCAGCAGGCCACCGGCGAGGAGGCCGGGGGTGAGCGGCTCGTCGAGGACGAGCGCGCCCAGGACGACCGCCACCATCGGGTTGACGTAGGCGTAGGTGCCGACCGTGGTCGCCGGCAGCTCGTTCAGGCAGTAGGCGAACGCGGTGAAGCCCACCAGCGAGCCGAAGACCACGAGGTAGCCGACCCCGCCCCAGGCACGGGCCGAGGCGGCGGCCATCCGCGACCAGTCCTCGCCGAAGAGCCACGAGGCGGCGAAGATGACCAGCGACCCCGCCAGCATCTCGATGGCGGCGGCCGACGCGAGCGGCAGCCGCGTCGGCACCTGCTGCGCGTAGAGCGACCCGACGGTCCAGGACAGGCACGCCACCTGCAGCGCGACGATGGCGAGACCGTGGGCGGCGTCGAGCTCGCCCTCGGGCCGGGCCACGAGGGCCACGCCCGCGAGCCCGACCGCCGTCCCGATCCAGACGCGCGCGGTCCAGGGCTGCCCCCCTGGCCGCAGCCCGTCGAGCAGCAGGATCCAGAGGGGGACGGTGGCCACGATGAGGGCCGCGATCCCGCTGGGCACCGTCTTCTCCGCCACCATCACGAGCGAGTTGCCGACGGAGAGGAGCAGCACCCCGATGAACGCGTAGTCGAGCCACTGGCGGCGGGTCGGCCAGCCGTGCCGCCGGTCCACGAGCAGCGCGACGAGGCCCATGATCGTCCCCGCGCAGAGGAAGCGCGTGGCCGCGGCGGCGAGGGGCGGCATCTCGTGCACGACGATGCGCATCGCGAGATAGGTCGAGCCCCAGACGACCCAGACCACGAGGAGCGAGATCCAGGGCAGGAGCCGGCGGCGTGGGGTGGCGTCGGTCACGGGTGCGCAGTCTATCCAACTACCGGACGTCGAGCGTGATCTCGGCGGAGTGGGCGAGCTGCGGGTCGCCCGTCTCCCGCCAGCTGCGCAGGAGGAGGGCGGGGTCCTCGGCCACCGCCCCCCGGAAGGCCTCCTTGCCGTCGATGAGCACACGCACGGGGGCCGAGAGGTCGAGGATCTCGCGCCTGAGCCGGAGGCGCAGCCGCTTCACGTTCGTCGTCCGCAGCGTGATCGTCCCCCCCTCGACCGTGCCGTCGATCTCCGCGACGCCGCCGCCCTTCTCGAGGACCTCGGCCCAGAAGGCGCGCGGGTGGTCGAGCGTGCGCGCGCGCAGCGACACCTGCTTCGGGAACGCCTCGCGCACCTGCTTCTCCAGGAACGGGAAGGTGAGCCCCTCGTCGCGGCCGTAGACGACGTCGTGCGGCCGGCCGGGGAGGATGTGCACGTCGGCCACCGCGTGGGGGTTGGCCTTGCGCATCGCCTTCGCGGTGCGCTCGCTGGCCCAGGAGGGAATGACGTCGTCGCGGTCGCCGTGGACGAAGAGAAACGGGATTCGCGCGATCACGGCCGGGTCGATCGGGTCGGTGGCCTCGAAGAACGGCAGCCCTCCCCCCATCAGGCTGGCCACGGCGGCGAAACGGTCCGGGGTCCGCGAGGCGTACAGGATCGACCCCGTCCCGCCGTTGCTGAAGCCGGTGATCCTCACGCGGTCGGTGTCCACGTTGAGGTCGGCGAGCAGCTCGGCGAAGAGCGCCTCGAACGCCGCCGCCGGCTCCTTCTCCCACCACATGCCGTTCGCCTGCGGGAACACGGCCAGGTCGCCGCGCGGCTCGATCGAGGAGCGCGCGGTCTGCGCGGTGGGCATCGCGCGACCGGGCCCCCCTCCGAGCACGAAGACCAGGGGGAACGGCTCGTCGCCCCGGTAGTCGTCGGGGACGTGCAGCACGTAGGGCCGGCCGCGAAAGCGGGCGGTCTTCACGAACCGCAGCGTCGTGCCCGACACCTGGCCGGGAGCGCGCTGGGCGACGAGCGCCTGCCGGCCCCAGCCGGCCTCGATCGGCCCGCTCCACGCAGGCAGCTCGACGCCGGAGCGGACGGCGCGCGCGAGGCGGACGAGCTCGTCGGGCGGGACGGGGCGCGAGGGCGCGGCGAGGAAGCGCGAGGCGATCGCGGCCACGCGAGGCGACGGGCTCGCGGCGAGGCGGCGCAGCACGTCCGCCGGCGGGGGGGCCAGCCGATGGCGCCAGGCCACGGCCAGGACGAGCCGCTCGACGTCGGCCTCGGCTCCGTCGAGCAGCGCGTAGAGCGCCTCCGGCGCGAGGTCCAGCCGGTCGGTCGCTTCGAGCGCGGCGAGCGCTCCCCGCGCGGTCCCGGGTTCACGCAGCCACGAGGTGAGGGCCTCGCCGCGCGCGAGCGACACGCGCTCGAGCCGGTACAGCTCCTGCACCTCGACGCCCCCGGGGCCGCCGTACTGGGCCTCGTACTCGAGCCGGCCGAGGGTGCCGCTCGACGGGCAGTGCCAGTGGCGGAGCCTCAGTCCGGCATCCTCGCCCTCGAGGCGCAGGCACTCCTCGCCGCCGACGGCCTCGAGTCCGACGGCGCGCATGGACAGGCCGAGCAGGCCCGGCGAGGCGAACGACGCCCCGGCGCCCACCGGCCCGACCGGCAACGGCTCGATCTCGTGGAAGAGGGGCAGCCGCTCGCTCGTGGCCTCGCGCACGGCGGCCCAGGGAAGGAGCGCCGTGCCTGAGGGCGTGAGCCAGTTCGTCTCCGCGAACGTCGTCCCCCGCTTCGCGAGGCCCTCGACGAACGCCTTCTGCTCGGACTCGAGCCGGTCGCGGCCGTCCTCCCGGTAGCGGAGGAGCTCGGCCCGCGTGCGATTGCGCTGGATGCCGACCCGCCACGAGCCGCCGCGCTCGGCGAGCACGAGCACGTGGGTCTCCCACTCCGCCTCCGACCGCGCGTCGACGCTCGTCGAGCGGCTCCCGCGCTCGAGCCGCTGGCGATAGACGAGATGATCGCCGGGCCGAAGGTCGTAGCGCAGGACAGCCGGAGCGGCCGGGGACGGCGCCGCGAGGGCCAGCAGGAGCGCGGCCGCCGCGGAGGTCATCTGCGGGCTCAGGCCGCGGGACGAGGCCCGAGGGCGGCCAGGCGCTGCCCCGCGCGGGCCACCTCGGCGCGGTCGATCTGGCCGTCCTTCCAGTAGCCGAGGTACCGCTCGTAGAGCTTCCGCGCGTCCGCCGTCCGGCCGGCCTTCTCCTCGAGCGCGGCGAGGAGGACGAGGCTCCGCACGTACGGCAACGGGGTCATCACTCGGGCCGGTCCCGCGTCGACGACCGCGCGCAGTGCCTTGCGCGCCTCGTCGGTGTCGCCGTCCTCCAGGGCCGTC
This sequence comes from uncultured Acidobacteriota bacterium, assembly GCA_963818355.1. Lineage (GTDB taxonomy): Bacteria > Acidobacteriota > Vicinamibacteria > Fen-336 > Fen-336 > DATBSL01. The sequence goes on from CAWFSB010000057.1 coordinate 23,189, forward strand.
CGCGCCAGCGCGTAGCGGATCTCGATGGGCCCGGAGTCCATCTTGATCCCCTCCAGGGGCGAGAGCTGGGCGGCCTTCTGCAGGGCCGCGCGAGCCGCGGCGCGGTCGCCCCGAGCGAGCGCGAGCTCGCCCTCGAGGTGCAGCCGCCGCGCGTCGGCCAGTGCCCGCGGGATCGTCGCGAGGAACGCGTCGACCTGGGCCCGGCTCTTCTCCGCCTCGGCCTTGCGGCCCAGGCGGGCGAGGCAGATGGCCTTCACGGCGTGGCCTTCGGCCCGCAGCTTCGGCTCCTCGACCTTCTCGCGCAGGACGCCCTCGGCCTCGGCGAGCGCCTCCCGGTCGCGGCCGAGGTCCGCCTCGAGCCCCGCGCGGAAGAGCCGCGCCCCCACCCGCTCCTCGGCGTTGCGCCCGGTCTTCGCTCCCTCGGCCGCGAGGCGGCGCGCCTCGCCGACGTCCCCGCGGTAGAGGCTGGCCATGGCCAGGCTCGCGCCGCCCTCCCACTGCTGGCGCGGGTCGTCCGAGGCCGCGAGGCGCTTCGCCGCCGCCTCGGCCTCGGGCCACTCGTCCCGGAGGGCGTGGGCCGTGAAACGGCCCATCTCGATCTTCATCGAGTCGTCGGGGTGCAGAGCCGCCGCCTTGTCGAACGCGGCGAGCGCGGCCTCGGTCCGGCCCTGGGTCAGCTCGAAGTAGGCGAGGTTCTCGAAGCTGGCCGCGCGGTCCGGGTGCTCGGCCGCGTACTCGGCGAGCGCTTCTCGCGCCTTGTCCGGGCGGCCGGTGGCCACGTAGGCCTGGGCCAGGCTCAGGTAGCTGGCCGGGAAGGTCATCCCTCGCCGGCGCAGGTCCTCGAGGTGCACGAGCGCCTCGGGGTAGCGCTGCATCTCGAGAAGCAGCTGCGCCAGGTTGTTGCGCGCCGCGGTCTGCTCGGGAGCCTCGTCCACCGCCCTCTGGTAGGCCTCGATCGCCTTCTCGATCGTGGCCGGGTCGAGCGAGTAGTGGCGCCCCTCGATGTAGAAGCGCTCGCCGGGCGGGAGATTGACGGACTTCTCCACCGCCTTCGCCGCGTACGCGCGCGCCTGGTCGATGTTGCCGAGGTTGCCCTGGACGATCGAGAGCTTGGCGAGGGCCATCGCGAAGCCGGGGTCGGCCTCGACCGCCTTCTCGAAGAAGGGCCGCGCCTCCTTCTCCTGCAGGCGCTCGTGGAGGCGGCTGCCCTCGGTGTAGGCCTTCCACGCCTCGACCGAGGTGGTGGTGACCTCCTCGAGCTTCTTCTCCTTCCAGGAGGCGTGCCGCCGGTCGATCATCCTCGCCGTCGACGTCGCCTCGAGCCGCCTCCTCACGCGCCCCGTCAGCTCGTCCACGAGGGCGAAGAGGCCGTCCTCGGCGTCGCCCTCGACCCGCTCGGAGGCGATCACCTCGCCGTTCTTGGGGTCCTGCAGGGTCGCCTGGATCCGGATCTGCGACCCGGCGCGCACGAAGCTGCCGACGAGGGCGGTCGTGGCCTGCGCCTTTCGCGCCACCGACTCCACGATCGGGGCCGACATCGTGCGGTCGTCGCGGTGGCCGGTCTCGTCGAGCAGCTGGTAGAGGCGGGAGGTGCCCAGCACGCGCAGTCCGGGCGACTGCGACAGGTTCGTGACCAGCATGTCGGTCAGGCCGGTGCGCAGCCAGTCGAGCTGCGGGTCGGCGGTCAGGTTGTCGAAGTAGAAGACGGCCACCGAGCGCCGGCCGTCCTCGGCGGTGGCGGGCGCCTGGCCGCGGAGAAACAGCGTGGCCATCGCCGCCACGACCACGAGCGCGGCGCCGATCGCGGCGGGCAGCGCCCAGCGGCGCCTCGACCCCGCCGGGGCCACGAGCCGCGTCCGGCCGGCGGTGGTGCCGAGGACGAGCTCCCCGCTGTCCACGTCGCGCTTGAGGTCCTCGAGGTCGCGGCGCAGGTCGCTCGCGGACTGGTAGCGGTCCTCGGGCCGCTTCTCGAGCGCCCTCTGGATCATCCGCGCGAGCGGCTTCGGGATGTCGTCGCGCAGCTCGCTCACCGGGCGCGGGGAGTCCTTGAGGATCGACGAGAGGACGGACAGGTTGGTGTTGCCGCGGAAGGGCCGCTCCCCCGTGGCCATCTCGTAGAGCAGGATCCCGAGGGTGAAGATGTCGGAGCGGTGGTCCACGGGCAGGCCCTGCGCCTGCTCCGGCGACATGTAGGCCACGGTACCCACGATGCGCCCGTCCTGGGTGACCGACTGCGTCTCGCGGGTCGTGTGATCGCCTTCCTCGGCGTCGTAGCGCAGCTTGGCGAGGCCGAAGTCGAGCACCTTCAGCCGCCCGTCGGCGGGCAGCATGATGTTCTCGGGCTTGAGGTCCCGGTGCAGGATGCCCTGGCGGTGGGCCGCGCTCACCGCGTCGGCGAGGGCGATGGCGAGCGAGAGCAGCCGCTCCATCGCGAACCCGCGCGGCGGGATCTGCTTGCTGAGGGTCTCGCCCTCGACGTGCTCCATGGTGAGGAAGCGGATCCCGTCGGCTTCCTCGATGGAGTACAGGGTCACGATCCCGGGGTGGCTGAGCGAGGCCACCGCCTTCGCCTCCCGCTCGAAGCGGGCGATCTTCTCCGGGTGCGACGCCATCTCGGGCGGCAGCACCTTGAGGGCCACCCGCCGGGAGAGCGTCGAGTGCTCGGCCAGGTACACCTGTCCCATGCCCCCCGAGCCGAGCGACTCGAGAATGCGGTAGGCACCGAGCGTGCGGCCGACGAGGCCGCCGTCCGGTTGGGGCTGTCCCATGACGGGAATTATGACGCTCGAGAGTGCCCAAAGGATCCTGCCGTCACATCTGTTTACATGGACACCGTCGCCCGCGTCCACCGGATTGAACGCGCCGCGGCGCGGGAGGACTCGCCGTGGCGAGGCTTGACGCGGTGGGGGGGCGGGAACCACAATCCCGGGCACATCGGTCGATACCGCCGGAGGCTGCGTCGCCGGCCCTAGCTTTCTCGAGGTGGAGTCATGGCCAGGAAACACTCTCCCCCGGACGACGAGAGCGCGACCCCCGCGTTCTCGCGCCGGAGCTTCCTGAAGTCGGCCGGCGTCGGCGCCGCCGCCACCACGATGGTGGGGGTCGGCGCCAGGGGCGAGGCGGCGACCGTCCTGGGCCCCGACGCCGTCACCCTCAGCCTGAAGGTGAACGGCGCGGCCCACACGGTCAGCGTCGAGCCGCGGGTCACACTCCTCGACGCCCTGCGCAACCACCTCGATCTGACCGGATCGAAGCAGGTCTGCGACCGCGGCGGCTGCGGGGCCTGCACCGTGCTCCTCGACGGCGAGCCGGTCAACTCCTGCCTCATCCTCGCCGTCGACGCCGAGGGCCACGAGGTCACGACGATCGAGGGCCTCGGCACCCCGGAGAAGATGAGCGCCCTGCAGGCGGCCTTCGTCGAGAAGGACGCCCTGCAGTGCGGCTTCTGCACCCCGGGCTTCGTGGTGGCGGGGACGGCGCTCCTCGCGAAGAACGCCCACCCGACGCTCGACGAGATCAAGGCCGGCCTCGCCGGCAACCTCTGCCGCTGCGGCACCTACGGCCGCATCTTCGAGGCCGTCGACGCCGCCGCCAAGGCGAAGAAGGGGTAGGGTCATGGCACAGGACGAGAAGGCCAAGGAACCCACCGTGACCTTCCAGGCGAAGGGCGGGCTCCTCACCGACCCGAAGCCGATGGAAGTCCACGCCGGTGTCGGCGACATCAAGCCCTGGGACGCCGACAGCTGGGCGCAGTTCGAGCAGATGGGCAAGCCCCGGCCGCGCGCCGAGGCGCCCCTCAAGGTCACCGGCCGCGCGAAGTACACCTACGACGTCAAGCTGCCGGGCATGCTGTACGGCCGGATGATCGGCGCCACGATCCCCGCCGGCGAGATCGTCTCGATCGACACCTCGAGGGCCGAGGCCCTTCCCGGCGTGAAGGCGGTCTGGACCGCCGAGTCGCGGCTCGTCCGCTTCGCCGGGCAGGACGTGGCGGCGGTGGCCGCGGTCTCGCCCGAGATCGCGATGGACGCGGCCCGCCTCGTGAAGGTCACCTACAAGGAGAGCCCCTTCGTCCACGAGCTGCGCGAGGCCATGAAGGACGGCGCCCCGCTCGTCTACGACCTCGACAAGAGCCCGGCCGGACCGGACGTCCCGCGCAGGGGCAACGTGTTCGGGCCCGGGCGCGGCCGGGGCCGGGGCGACGTCGAGAAGGGCTTCGCCGAGGCCGAGGTCGTCCACGAGGGCACCTACTACTGCCCGGTGCACACCCACTCCCCCCTCGAGACCCACGGCGTCGTGGCCTCCTGGGAGGGCGACCAGCTCACCGTCTACGCCTCGACCCAGGGGATCTTCGCCGTGCGCGAGGGTCTCGCCGAGGCGCTGGGGATCGACCGCAAGAACGTGCGCGTCGTCTGCGAGCACATGGGCGGCGGCTTCGGCAGCAAGCTCGGCCCCTCGGCGAGCGGCAGCGCTTTCGCCATGACCGCCTGCAAGCTCGCGAAGAGGGCCGGGGCGCCGGTCAAGATGATGCTCGACCGCAAGCAGCAGCACCTGTGCACCGGCAACGCGCCGAGCGCGCTCATGACCGTCAAGGTCGGAGCGAAGAAGGACGGGACCATGACCGCCGTCCACTACAAGTCCTACGGGTCGGCCGGCGTCGCCGGCGGCGCCGGGACGGCGGGGCCGGCGGGCGCCCTCCACGGCAAGAACCCGAACTTCAAGGCCGAGGAGTACGACGTCTTCACGAACGCGGGCCCGGCGGCGCCGCTGCGCGCCCCCGGCCACTCGCAGGGCGCCTTCGGCATCGAGTCCGCGGTGGACGAGCTGGCCGACAAGCTCGGCATGGACCCGATCGAGCTACGCAAGAAGAACGAGGCGAGCCCGGTCCGGATGGCCCAGTACGACCTGGGGGCGAAGGAGATCGGCTGGGCGCGGCGCAACAAGAAGGCCGGCGACGTGTCGACCGGCGGTTTCGGCCCCGCGAAAGGAGCGAAGAAGCGCGGGATCGGGATGGCGAACGGCAACTGGTACGTGTTCGCCGCCGAGGACTCGAACGCCCAGGTGAAGGTCCACCGCGACGGCTCGGTCGAGGTGATCACCGGCTGCCAGGACATCGGCACCGGCTACCGCACCGCGATGATGGTGGTGGCGGCCGAGGAGCTCGGGATCGCGCCCGAGGCCGTCACCGTGCGCCTCGGCGACACCCAGTTCCCCGAGGGCCCCGGCTCCGGCGGCAGCGTGACCATCAACTCGATGGCGCCGGTCGTGCGCCTCGCCGCGAACCAGGCCCGGACGAAGCTCTTCGCCCTCGCGGCGCCGCTCGTCGGCGTCGCGGCCGAGGATCTCGACGCCGCGAACGGGACGATCTTCGTGGCGAAGGACAGGACGAAGTCGATCACGTTCAAGCAGGCCGCGGCGAAGATGAGCGGCGAGACGATCGACTGCCTGGCGAAGCGCGGCAAGCAGTACGAGACGTTCCGCGGCGACCTCGCGGGCACGCAGTTCGCCGAGGTCGAGGTGGACGTCGAGACCGGCGAGGTGCGCGTCCTCAAGATGGTCTCGGTGAACGACTGCGGGCTCCCGGTGAACCCCCTCACCACCCAGAACCAGGTGATCGGGGCCATGATCCAGGGCGCGTCGTGGGCGCTCCTCGAGAACCGCATCCTGGACCGCCAGGTGGGGACGATGGTCAACCCGAACCTCGAGTGGTACAAGATCTTCGCCCCCGCCGACATGTTCGAGGCGAAGTCGATCCTCACCCCCGTCGCCAACCTCGGCAACAACACCTCGACCGCGGGCATCGGCGAGCCGCCGATCGTGCCCACCCTCGCGGTGATCGCGAACGCCGTCTACAACGCGATCGGCGTCCGCATCCGCGAGCTGCCGATCACCCCCGACCGGGTCCTCGCGGCCCTGTCCGAAGCGAAGAGGAGGGCCTAGCCATGAATCGCTTCGAGCTCGCCCGGGCGACCACCCCTTCCCAGGCCCGCGAACTGCTCGCCGAGAAGGAGGGCAGCGTCCTCAAGGCCGGGGGCATCGACGTCATCGACCACCTGAAGGAGCACCTCGTCGAGCCGCCGAGGGTCGTGGACATCAAGCGGATCCCCGGCCTCGACAAGATCACCGCCTCTGGCGACGGCTCGCTCCGCATCGGCGCCCTCGTGACTCTCGCGAAGGTGGCGGCCAGCACGGCGATCCGGAAGACCCACCCCGCCCTCGCCCAGGCCTGCGCGGAGGCGGCCTCGCCCCAGGTCCGCAACGTCGCCACGATCGGCGGCAACGTGCTGCAGCGCCCGCGCTGCTGGTACTACCGCCTCGAGTCCTACAAGTGCGTGAAGAAGGGCGGCGACGTCTGCTTCGCCGTGGCCGGCGAGAACCGCTACAACGTGATCTTCGGCGGCGGGCCGGCGTTCCCGGCCCACCCCTCGAGCGCGGCGGTGCCGCTCGTGGCCTACGGAGCGTCGTTCGTCCTCGACGGGCCGAAGGGCCCGCGCACGGTGCCGGCGGCGGAGTTCTTCGTCCTGCCCGCCAAGGACCCGACGCGCGAGAACGTCCTCCAGCCGGGCGAGGTGCTGCTCGAGATCCGGGTGCCCTCCACGAAGGGCTGGAGGTCGGCGTACCTCGAGGCCCGCGAGCGCGCGGCCTTCGACTGGGCGCTCGCCTCCGCGGCGGTCGCGCTGAAGGTCGAGGGCGGGGTCGTCAAGGACGCCCGCGTCGTCCTCGGCCAGGTGGCCACGATCCCCTGGCGCGCGGGCGAGGCCGAGAAGGCCCTCGTCGGCAAGCCCGTCGGAGCCGCGAGCGCCGAGGCGGCGGGCAAGGCCGCGGTCCTCGGCGCGGAGCCGATGACCGACAACGGCTACAAGGTCGACCTGGTGACGACGCTCGTGCGCCGCACGGTCGCTTCTCTCGCGTGAGGACCGCCATGGACGCCAACGAGATCGCCAACGCTCCCGGTCTGCCGCCGGCTGCGGACCAAGATGTACTACGTGGTCGGGCGCGAGCACGTGAACCTGCGCGTCTCCTCGCCCACCGCGCAGTACTGGTGCTCGCAGACGACGACGGTCATGGGCCCCGACGACGTGCCCTGCAGCCCCGAGTCGTGCCAGCCCCACCGGGGCTGCTTCGAGACGGAGTAGGGGGCGCAGTCGGCGTCAGCGAGGCGGCCACGGGCGCAGCCCATCGCGGCCGATGCAGCGCGGCAATGGCGTTCGGTTTGGCCTTCTGTCGTAACTTGCTGCGAGTGAGCCTCTTGGCGGGTTTGGTGAGTCTCGTCTCCGGAATCCAAAACTCTGGAGATCGGTACAACGGATTGCACTAGACCCCCGTGGGAAGGGCCTCAGGCGTTCCTCACCGGGAGCGTCAAGATGTTCATCCATAGCTAGTTAGGGACTCAGCCCTAACCCACGCCTCTTGGAACGACGATTGCTGGATTCAAGGGCATGGTTGGAGTGTCCCTGGGGACCTCCTCCCCCCGCAAAAACCTGTTCCTCGGAGGTTGATATGCGATTGAGCATCCGTTGCCTCGCGGTGCTGGCGATCGTGCTCATGATCCCGGCCCTCGCGGTAGCGCAAACCGAGTCCGGCAAGATCAGCGGCTCGGTGACCGACCAGTCCGGCGCCGTCCTTCCGGGCGTCACCGTGAACCTGAAGTCCGTCGAGCGGGCTACGACTCGCTCGACCGTCACCAACGCCCAGGGCGAGTACGTCTTCGCGAGCCTCGTCCCCGGCAACTACGAGGTCACGGCGGAGCTGACCGGCTTCTCGACCAAGCAGACGCGGACCATCGTCTCCGTCGGCTCGACGGTCGCCGTCAACATCCAGATGGCGGTCGGCGCGCAGACCGAGGTGATCACCGTGGTCGGCGAGACCGCGGCCGCGATCAACACCTCCACCCAGGACATCGCGACCACGGTCAACGAGACCCAGATCCGCGAGCTGCCGACGATCACGCGCAACCCGTACGACCTCGTCCAGCTCTCGGGCCAGGCGTCGCGCGACACCGAGTCGGACCGCGGGACGGGTTACGCGATCAACGGCGCGCGCTCGGCAAGCACCAACATCCTGCTCGACGGCTCGTCGAACAACGACGACTTCACGGCCACGGTCGGCCAGGCCGTCCCTCTCGACTCGGTGCAGGAGTTCTCGGTCCTCACCTCGAACTTCTCGGCCCAGTACGGCCGCGCCTCCGGCGGCGTCGTCAACGTGGCCACCAAGTCCGGGACCAACCAGATCCGCGGCACGGTCTACGAGTTCTTCCGCAGCGACGCGCTCGCCGCCAACTCGTTCGACAACAACGCGAACGAGATCGCGCCCGGCGAGTTCAAGCGCAACCAGATGGGCTTCAGCCTCGGCGGCCCCGTGGTGAAGGACAAGGTCCACTTCTTCACGAGCCTCGAGTACATCCGCGTCCGCTCGACCGACACGGAGATCAGCTGGGTCCCGACGCCCGAGTTCATCGCGGCCAGCGGCGGCGCGACGCAGCAGTTCTTCTCCACCTACGGTCAAGGCGTGAACATCAACGGCCCGATCCTCACCCGCGGCGACGTCTCCGCGATCGTGGGCACGACGGCCGGGCCGTTCAACAGCCTGCCGGCCGGCCTGCCCGTCTTCGGCCGGGTCGAGAAGTCGCTCCCGATCGACGCCGGTGGCGGCGATCCGCAGGACCAGTACCAGTTCGTCGGGCGGCTGGACTTCAGCCTGAGCACGGCCACGCAGGCCTACGTCCGCTACGCCTACCAGAACCAGGAGGCGGAGCCGGGCACCAACGCCTCGAGCCCGTACGACGGCTACGACACCGGCTACCTCGCGAAGAACCACAACATCCTCGGCTCGCTGACCCACGTGTTCTCGCCGAGCTTCACCAGCCAGACGAAGGTGGCCTGGAGCCGGCTGTATGGCGATCAGCCCCTGAACGGCGACCCCGGGCCGACGCTCTACATGAACCCGACCACCGCGGTGCGCCTGCAGGGCTACCGGATCGGGTTCCCCGGCTACCTGCCGTGGAGCCCGGGCAGCGCGATCCCCTTCGGCGGCCCCCAGAAGCAGCTCGCCTTCTACCAGGACTTCAACTGGGTGAAGGGCCGGCACGACCTGCGCTTCGGCGGCTACTACATGCACATGAACGACGACCGGACGTTCGGCGCGTACGCGAACTCGGTCCAGTCGCTCAACACCACCTCGGCCGCGCTGCCCTCGCTCGACAACTTCGTGCGGGGCCAGATCCGCCGGTACCAGGGCGCCATCAACCCCAACGGCTTCCCGGGCGGCACCTACACCACGCCGGTGGGCTTCCCGAGCTTCCTGAGCAACAACACGTACGACGAGTTCGCGCTCTACGCCAACGACACCTGGAGCATCACCGACCGGCTGAAGATCAACCTCGGCCTGCGCTACGAGTACTTCGGGCCGCAGAAGAAGAGCGAGCCCAAGTACGACTCCAACTTCTACTACAGCGACGATGGCTGCTCGGTCAACTCGAGCGGCATCACGCAGATCCTCGATTGCATCCGCGGCGGAACGGTCCTCACGTCGATCGAGAGCCCGAGCGGCAATCTGTGGGCGAACGACTGGGACAACTTCGCCCCGCGGGTCGGCTTCGCCTGGGACGTCACCGGTGACGGCAAGACGTCGCTGCGCGGCGGCTACGGCATCGGCTACGAGCGCAACTTCGGCAACGTGACCTACAACGTGCTCTTCAACCCGCCGGAGTACCTGGTCGCCTCGATCGACGCTCCGACCGACACGCCCACCCTGCCGATCTACACCGACAACCAGGGCCCGTTCGGCGGTGTCGCCGGCGTGACCAAGCCGATCCCGGCCGGCAGCCTGCGCCACGTGGACCAGAACATGGAGACCGCCTACTCCCACTTCTACAGCCTGTCGCTGCAGCGGGAGATCGCCTCGAACACCGTGGCCAGCGTCGAGTACACCGGGTCCACCGGGCGCAAGCTCTACGACCTCGCCGACCCCAACAAGCGGGGCGCGGGGCTGGTGTACCAGGGGATCGGGACCGCCTCCCAGCGCCCGATCACCCAGTACGCCGCCTTCAACACCCGCGGCAACCGGGGCCAGTCTCAGTACCACGGGGTGACGTTCGGCCTCGAGTCGCGCAAGCTCGGGAGCACGGGCCTGCAGTTCACCGCGAAGTACACCCTGCTCGCAGGCCAAGGACAACCTCAGCTCGACGTTCTCCGACTCGGCCGCGAACTACAACCTGGGCTACCTCGACGCCTTCGACCCGATGCTGGACTACGGCTACGCCGAGTTCGACATCCGCCATCGCCTGATCTTCGGCGGCATCTGGGAGCTGCCCCTCTTCCGCAACTCCGAGGGCGCGACCCGGACGATCCTCGGCGGCTGGCAGTTCAACTGGATCTTCACCGCCCGCAGCGGCCGACCGTTCTCGCTGTGGGACTGCACGAACGGCCTCGGCCTCTGCATGCGCGCCGCAGGACCCGGCCGGCATCGACAAGAACGCCACCAGCGGCCCGGCCACGGGCAACCCGAACGAGTTCCGCCTGCTCGACCTCACGCCGATCGCGGGGGCCGCGGGCGGCTACGTGAACCCGATCACCGACAACTCGGACTTCGGCCCCTACCCGGCCGACATGACCGAGCGTGACGCGTTCCGCGGCCCCGGCGCCTGGTACGTGGACCTCAGCATGTCCAAGCGCTTCCGCTTCGGCGACCGCTACGCCGTGCAGCTGCGCTTCGAGGCCTACAACGTGTTCAACCACTCGAACATGTACGCGAACGCCTCGAACGCCGACATCAGCAGCTTCACGGAGATCACCGGCTTCAAGGACGACAACCGGCGGATCCAGATCGGGGCGAAGTTCGAGTTCTAACCTCGTAGAGGTTCGGACGCCCGCTTCGTTCCGGCGGGTCGTTCACGGGGGGAGCCGCAAGGCTCCCCCCGTTTTCGTTCCCGTTGTCATCCCGAGGAGCATCGGTCCGCTTCCGTCCGTCGTCCCGAGGAGCCTCGGTCCGCTTCCTCTGTCATCCCGAGAAGCTTCGGTCCGCTTCCGTCTGTCATCCCGAGGAGCTTCGGTCTCGCCGGGCGACGAGGGATCCGCCGGCGCCGGCGCGGAGACTGCGGATTCCTCGGGACCGGTCCATCCGAAGTCCCTCGGAGTCAATTACCAACCGGCAAAGCCGGTGGCTTGTAGTTGTGAACCGCCCAAGGGCGGCTCGTTCTTCCACATTTTCAGCTGGTCCACCCGCTTGTCTTCTTCCTCCTGATGGTGGATGTACTCGCGCACTACCGTCTCATCGCGCCCCACTGTGGACACGAAGTACCCGCGGGCCCAAGAGTGCTCGCCCGCGTAGTTCTGCCGCCGCCCCAGGTACGTCCGCGCGATGTGGATCGCGCTCTTCCCCTTCATACCGGGTGCTTCGGCGGGATCGACACCAACATGTGCACGTGGTCGGCCATCAGGTGGCCTTCCTCCACGCGGCACTCCTTCTGCTCCCTGCGAAGGCCATCCGGTACGCGAGTCTCCACGTACGGCAGATGATCGAGGACGGTCGTCAGGAGATCCGCGACGGCCGCTACTTCACGCTGGAGCAGATCGAACGGGATCTCGCTCGGTGGCTGCGACGAGACTTCTGCTGTCGGACGCCTGGTGATGCGCTTCGGGCTGGGCTTCGTCGCCGTTCTCGGCCTCCTGCCCGTGCCCGCGGCCGGGCAGAGACCCCTCCTTTCACTCCGTACGACGAAGCCCGGCCGGTCGTCGAGGCCATGCGCGAGGCGCTGCCGGAGGGTCTCGCGGGACTGCCGGACGAGCGGCTCGCCGCCTCCTGGCCCGCCTGGGTGCGCGAGCGCGACCGCGCCGTCCGCGAGCGGCTCGCCCGGGGCGAGGAGGACGCGGTCGTCAACCTTCTCTTCTTCGGGACCTCGTTCACGGAGATGCCGCGGCTGACCACCGCGGTGCTCGGCGGGACGGAGGGCGCGACCGCGGAGAAGGCCGTCGCCGGCCGGCTCCGGGACCTGGCCGAGGCCCTGGCCCGGCCGGGGGGCGACGAGCGGCTCCGGCTCGCGCGATCGGTCTTCGAGCGGCAGAGGCCGAAGGCGGTCGTCACCGACCGGGCGGCCGTCGAGTCGTGGCTGATCGACGCCGTGGCGCGCGTCCGGCGCGAGCAGGCCGCCTTCACGGCCGAGCTGGCGCAGGTGCGGGCCCTGCCCGACGCGACCTCGCAGCTCGCCGCGCGCTCGACGCTCTTCCGCGACCGCGGCATCGCCCTCGACACGTCGCTGCGGCCCGCGTTCGCCCTCGACGAGGCCCTGAGGGACGCGCTGGAGCGCGGCCTTCTCACCGCCGGCTCCGTCCACCGCGTTGCGATCGTGGGCCCGGGCCTCGATTTCGTGGAGAAGGCGGAGGGCCAGGACTTCTACCCGCCGCAGTCGATGCAGGCGCTCGCCCTGGCCGACTCGCTGGTGCGCCTGGGCCTGTCGCGCCCGGAGAGCCTCTCGGTCACCGCCTTCGACATCAGCCTCCCCGTCCTCGACCACCTGTCGCGGGCACAGCACGAGGGCCGCGGCCGGCGAGGGCTATGTCCTGCAGCTTCCCCGGCCGCGCGAGGGATGGGCGGCGCCCTTCGTGGCCTACTGGCTACGGTTCGGCGACGCGGTCGCACGCCCGGCCGAGGCGGTGAAGCCACCCGCCGCCGCCGGGCCGCTCGACGTTCGCGCCGTGCGTGTCCGGCCGGAGGTGGTCGCCGCCGTCCACCCCGTCGACCTGAACGTCGTCTACCAGCGGCTCGACCTGCCCCCGGCCGAGCGTTTCGACCTCGTGGTCGCCACGAACATCCTCGTCTACTACGACACCTTCGAGCAGTGCCTGGCACTCGCGAACGTCGCCCGGATGACGGCGGTGGGCGGGCTCTTCCTCTCGAACAACGCGGTGCTGGAGCTGCCCGGCTCCGCGCTGCGCTCCGTCGGCTACAGGACGATCGTGTTCTCGGACCAGCCCGACGACGGCGAGCACGTCATCTTCTACCGCCGCCTGCCCGACCCGCCGGCTCGCTGAGGTTTCGACGCTGTCATCCTGAGGGACTCCGATCTTCCGGGTCCCGAAGGATCCGCAGTCTCAGCGCCGGCGGGGAAGCTACAGACCCCGCCTGATCGCGGCCACGAAGCGTTCCTCGCGCAGGTCGTCGCCGATCCGCTCGGGGCGGGCCAGGGTCCTCAGCTCGCGCACGCACGTCTCGATGAAGGCCAGCTTCTTGGCGACGAGCTCGGGGTCGGTCATCGGCGGGGCTCTGCGACCCGTCCGGCCGAGGCCGTCGCCGGAGCCGGGTAGCGACGGTAGAGCCGACGGATCGGGGCCATGTCGAAGTACTCGTTGCGGGACCGGACTTCGAAGCGGATGCGGGCGGCCCGGTCACGATCGAGGACGAGGCGCCCGTCCCTGAGGACCCGGTGAACGAGATCGGCCGAAGCGCGGTTCAGGGCGACCACTTGAACCGGGGAGCCCAGCAGCCGCTCCAGGGCCGCCTCGATGGCGAACTGGGGCGCGCCGAGCGTCGCGGGTGGGTCCGTCCGCGAAGAGGATGCCCACGTCGACGTCGCTATCGGGCCGAGCCTGGCCGCGCGCGACGCTGCCGAAGAGGTAGACGGCGAGCGCGCCCCGAGGGTCGTCCTCGAAGAAGGCCTTCAGGCGGGCTTCGACGACCGCGGCGTCCACGGCTTCATGATACTGCCGCACACGAGCCATGAGCGTGCCATCCCGAGGGACTTCAGCGCGCCGGCTCCCAACGGATCGGCCGGACTGCGGATCCCTCGTCGCCTGACTCGGACGATGCTCCTCGGGATGACAGGCCGGCGACTGCGACCGATGCTCCTCGGGATGACAGGCCGGCGACTGCGACCGGTGCTCGTCGGTCCGACGGGCCTACGCGGTCTGGATGACGCGCAGGACCCGCATGTTCTGGATGGAGACCTGCGCCGCGACCTGGCTCGCGACCGCCGAGAAGGCCTGCGCGGCCGGGGCGTCGGGGGCGGCGGACACGATCGGCAGGCCCTCGTCGCCGCCCGAGCGCACGCGGGTGTCGATCGGGACCTCGCCGAGGAACGGGATCTGCATCTCCTCGGCCATCTTCCGCCCGCCGCCGTTGCCGAAGATCTCGGTCCGCTCCTGGCAGTGGCCGCAGACGAAGTAGCTCATGTTCTCGACGACGCCGAGGACCGGGATGTTGAGCTGGCGGAACATGCCGACCGCCTTCTTCACGTCGGAGACGGAGACGCCCTGCGGGGTCGTGACCACGACCGCGCCCGCCATCGGCACGCTCTGGGCCATCGAGAGCGCCACGTCGCCCGTGCCGGGCGGCAGGTCCACGATCAGGTAGTCGAGCTCGCCCCAGGCCACGTCGCGCATGAACTGCTGCACGGCGCCGTGCAGCATCGGCCCGCGCCAGATGATCGGCTGGTCGGCGGGCACGAGCATGCCCATGGAGATGATCTTGATCCCGTGAGCCTCGGGCGGGACGATCCGCTTCTCGGCGTCCACCTCGGGGCTGCCCGTGCAGCCCAGCATCTGCGGGATGTTGGGACCGTAGACGTCGCCGTCGAGGAGGCCCACCCGCGCGCCCTTCAGGGCGAGGGCCACCGCGAGGTTGACCGCGGTCGTGGACTTGCCGACGCCGCCCTTGCCCGCGCCGACGGCCACGATGTTGCGGATGCCGGGGATCTGCTGCCGCCCGAAGCCGCCGCGGGTGCTGACGTTGGCCGTCATCTTCGCCCGCGCCGCGGTGACGCCGGGCAGCGCCGCCACCAGCGCCTCCGCCTCGGCCTTCATCTGGTCCTTGACCGGGCAGGCGGGGGTCGTGAGCTCGACGGTGAAGTCCACCTCGCCGCCCCGGATCTCGACCTCTTTGACGAAGCCGAGGGCCACGATGTCCTTGTGGAGGTCGGGGTCCTGCACGTTGCGCAGGGCGGAGAGAACCTGCTCTTTGGTCACGCTCACGGGAATCACCTCGATGGGAAGGACGTCAGGACGCGAGGGCCTTGTCCACGACTTCCTGCAGCTTCTCGAACTTGGTCGGGGGGGCGCCCAGGATCTTGGTGAGGATGGTGCCCTGCGCGTCGAGCACGAACGTGGTCGGGAAGCCCTGGTTGACACCGAAGGCCTCGCCCGTCTTCTCGTCGCCCACGAGCTGG
This sequence comes from uncultured Acidobacteriota bacterium, assembly GCA_963818355.1. Classification (GTDB taxonomy): domain Bacteria; phylum Acidobacteriota; class Vicinamibacteria; order Fen-336; family Fen-336; genus DATBSL01. The sequence continues at coordinate 38,346 of CAWFSB010000057.1, forward strand.
CGGTAGGGGATCTTGTACTCGCGGACGAAGTCGTTGATCTCCTCCGGGGAGCCCGAGTCCATCACGATCCCGACCACCTCGATCCCGCGCGGCTGGTTCTTTCGGTAGAACTCCGCGTACTCGGGGATCTCCTTGATGCAGGGGCCGCACCAGGTGGCCCAGAAGTCGAGCACGACCACCTTGCCCTTCAGGGAGTCGAGGCTCGTCCGGCCGCCGTTGAGGTCAGGCAGGTCGAACGGGGGGGCGGCCTTCGCCACCTTCGACGCCGGGGCCGGCCCGCAGGCCGCCACCGCAAGGACCGCCAACATGGCAACGAGAGCGCTGCGCCACTTCATCCAGCCAGTATATCAACAGGGGTCAGGTCTTGAATTGTGCCTTGCGACGCGTGTCATTCCGAGCGAGCTGGCCTTCAGCCGGGGCCTTCCGAGGGGCCATCGCCAACGAGAAGCGCATCGACGACGACAGGAGATTGCTCAGGTCGACCCGCGCTGCCGCGCGGGCCGTGCGTCACCCGATCGTGGCGAGGCCCGGGAAGAGCTTCGTGAACCACTGGGCGATCAGGGTCAGGCGGTCGGTCACGAGGAGCAGGCCCACGCCGATCAGCAGCACGCCGGAGGCGATCTCGACGACGCGCATCGACCGGCGCAGCCCGCCGGAGGCCTTGAAGAACCAGTTGACCGCGAGCGCCGAGAGCAGGAAGGGGATGCCGAGGCCGGCCGAGTAGGCCGAGAGGAGCACGACCCCCTGCATGACCGTCTCCTGCTGCGACGCGTAGAGGAGGATGGCGCCCAGGATGGGGCCGATGCAGGGGGTCCAGCCGAAGGCGAAGGCGAGCCCGACGACGTAGGCGCCGACGAGGCCCAGCGGGCGGCTCTGCACGCTCGCCCGCTTCTCCGCGAGGAGCCACTGGATCTTGAAGAGGCCCATGGTGTGGAGCCCCAGGATGATGATGATCACCCCGCCGATCATCCCCAGCGTCCGCTTGTGCTCCTGCAGCAGCGAGCCGACGAGGGTGGCCGCCGCGCCGAGAGCCACGAAGACCGTGGAGAAGCCCAGCACGAAGACGAGGCTGGTGAGAACGACCCGCCGGACGAGGTCGCGGGGGGCGCCGCCCTCCTTGAACTGCGCGACGTTCACCCCGCTGATGAAGGACAGGTAGCCGGGGACGATCGGCAGGACGCAGGGAGAGATGAAGGAGGCGAGGCCGGCCAGGAAGGCGGCGGCGAGAGACACGGAAGATGTCATCGGGGGAACCTCTTGGGAGCGAAGGCCGTAGCCACCATTATAGAGGCCCGCCGTGGTGCCGACCGAGGGCCTATGGTCTACTTGGGGGACGCCCCCGGACGCCCACCATGAGGCTCCTCGACCCTCGCCCGCGACGCCCGGCCCGAGCCGCCCTCCTGTGGCTGCTGCTGTGCGCCCTCCTCCCCGCGGCGAGCGCGCGACCCGCCGCGCCGGACACCGACGCCGCCGCGTTCCTGGCCCGCCTCGAGGCCGCCTGGCAGACCCGCGATCTCGAGGGCTGGCTCAGCCTCTGGGATTTCGCGAACCCGGAGGAGAAGGCCTTAGAGGAGGAGACCGTCCGGACCGCCTTTTCGTCGGACGAGACCGTGCTCAGCTTCCTCCGGCGGCCGACGCCCGCCGAGGGGGCGAAGCGGTTCGGCGCCGATGTGCAGGTCTTCGCCGCCACCGAGCCGCGGGCGCAGGTCTCCTACTGGCGCCTCTCGGCCGAGCGGCGCGCGGCGGGCTGGGCGATCGTGAACCGGCAGGAAGCGGGCCAGGTCGACGGCCTGGTCCACCTCTCGCTCGGCCCGCGGGCCTGGCGCGCGCGGGGGGTGTCGCTCCGGCTCGAGGACTTCGAGCTGCACATGGAGGACGGCACCCTCTTCACGACCCCCGAGACGCTCGGCCCCACGGCCTTCGCCTTCGTGGGCCGAGCGCGCGTCCGCTTCTCGCCGGCCCCGCCCTCCGAGCGCGAGCAGGTCCGCCAGTTCTCCGGCGAGCCGGCCATGGACCGGGAGGTCGGCTGGGCCTTCATCCGCCTGCACCCTGCCGACTTCCACCGCGCGATGGAGACGGGCAAGCTCGAGCCGGAGACCGACCCGGGCCCGCGGCGCGCCCAGGCGGAGCGCGTGTGGCAGGACCGCTCCCAGCGCAGCTTCACGATCGACGCGGCGCTGCCCCGCTCCCCCTGGTGGCTGATGCCCTCCCTGGGCGACGCGATCGTGGACTTTCCCTGGGGCCGCAAGCGGGTCCTGACCTTCGCGCTCTCCGCGGGCGAGCCCGAGGACGTGAACCTCTTCGACCGCGACCGGCGCCTCCAGATCTGCAGCTACCCGTCGGGAGGCCGGGCCCCACGGTACAGCGAGGACGACCGCCGGGTGGTCGACGTCGTGGACAACGACATCACGGCGCGTTTCGACCCCGAGCGGCTCGAGCTCGTCGCCACGCACACGATGCGCGTGAGGATGCTGTCGCCAACCCCCACGCTGCGGCTGAGGTTGCACGACGACTTCCGGGTCGCCTCGGTCACCACCGAGGAGGGCGGCAGCCTGCTCTTCTTCCGCGTGCGCGACCAGGGCAACCTGGTCGTCTCCCTCGGGCCGCTGGCCGGGCGGGAGGAGCCCTTCACGCTCACCACGCGCTACTCGGGCCGCCACGACCCCGCCCCGGTCGACCAGGAGCTCGTGCAGCTCACGGCCGACCAGGTCGAGGACACCTTCATCGACCAGCGCCCGCTCGTCTACTCGAACCGGACCGCGTGGTACCCCCGCCCGCCGAACGAGGACTTCGCCACCGCGCGCGTGAGGATCGAGTCGCCCGCGGGCTGGCTGGGAGTGACGGGGGGAGAGCTCGTCTCGCTCCGCACGGAAGGCGGCCGCACGCGCGCCGAGTACCGGCTCGAGCAGCCGGGCAAGTTCGTGACCGCGATCGTGGGGCGGCTCGCCGACGTGGGCCTGCGGCAGGAGGGCGAGCAGGCCGTCCGCGGCTTCGCCGGCCCGCGCATGCGGGGCGAGACCCTCGACCAGATGCTCGTGGCCCAGGAGATGCTGGCCTTCTACGCCCGGAGGTTCGGCCCGTCGCCGTTCCCGACTCTCGGCCTCGTGGTGGCCGAGGGCGAGACTCCCGGCGGCCACAGCCCGCCCGGGCTCGTCTACCTTCAGGTGCGCCCGCCGGCGCTGCGTTCGCGCTCTCTCCCCGAGGATCCTTCGAACTTCAGCGACCTGCCCGGGTTCTTCCTGGCGCACGAGACGGCTCACCAGTGGTGGGGCGAGGGCATGGCCCCGGCGAACTACCGCGAGCGCTGGCTCTCCGAGGCCTGGGCGCAGTACTCCGCCGCGCTGTGGCTGCGCGAGCGGCTCGGGGAAGGGGCGTTTCGCGGCATGATGGACCGGATGGCCCGCTGGGCGACTCGTTTCGACTCCTCCGGCCCCATCCACCTCGGCCAGCGCCTCGGCCACCTCGAGCAGGACGGGCGCGTCTTCCGGGCGGTCGTGTACGACAAGGGCGCCTGGGTGCTCCACATGCTGAGGGGCGTCGTGGGCGACGAGGCTTTCTTCGCCGGGGCGCGCGCCTTTCTCGAGCGCTTCCGCTACGGGAAGGCGGGCACCGAGGACTTCCGGGTGGCGCTCGAAACGGCGAGCGGGCGCGACCTGCGCCCCTACTTCGAGCGGTGGATCTACGGGACCGGCCTCCCGGTGCTCCTCTGGTCCTCCCGGACGGAGAGGACCGACGGAGGCTTCCGAACGACGATCGACGTCCGACCGCAGGACCTGCCGGGCCCCGTGCCTCTCCAGCTGTCGACGGCGACGGCAACCGGAAGCGAGGCGCGCACCGTCATCGTCGGGCCCGAGGGCGGCTCGTGGACGATGGCCACCAGCCAGAAGCCGCGGCGCGTGACGCTGAACGGCGACCGAGGGCTGCTCGCCCGCGTCGAGCAGGTCGCCCGCGTGCCGCCCCCGCCTCAGTAGCGGTTGCGGCGCCCCTCGTCCTCCAACGCCGCGATCTTCGCCTGGGTCTCGGCGAGCTTCTGCTTGTTCTCTTCCAGGAAGGCGACGTTGGCCGCGCGGCCAGGACTGTAGAGTTGCCGTTCGTGCCGTTCAGCTGGAGCTGCACCTTGTCGATGATGTCCTTGTAGACGGCCTCTTCCTTGCGGGCCTGGTCGAGCTGCCTGCGCCAGGCCTCCGCGGCCTTCGCCTGCGCCTCCGCCTCGGCCTTCGCCGCGTCCTCCGCGGCATTCGCAGCCGCGGCAGCCCTCCTCGGCCGGGGCCCCGCCTTCGGCCGGAGGCTGACCCTCCGCGGCGGGCTGGCCCTCGGCCGCACGGCCTGGCCCCCGGTTGCCGGCGAGCCCCCGGTCGTCGCCGGCGTGTTCGTCGCCGGAAGGTCCCGTGCCGTCGACACGGGCGCCATCGCCTGGCCGATGTCGCCTTCGGTGTAGACCTTGGCCGGCTTGGCCGGATCGGCCTTCCTCTTCTCCCTCGCCGCGGCCGCGGCATCGCCGAGACCCTGGGCGGACGCGACCGAGGTGAGCAGCAACGCGGCCGCAGTCAGTGCCGCAGCTTGGACCACTCGCATCGTGACCTCCTTGTACCTTCCCCGATTATACCGGGGAGCTCACCCGAGAACGCGCAAGATCTTCTGGATCTCCAGGGCCCGGCGGTTGGCCGGGTCCAGGGCGAGAGCCCGCTCGACGGCCTTGCGGGCCTCGTCGTGCGCGTCGTTGACGAAGTGCCGGAGAGCCACGGCGCTCAACGCCACGGCCTCGGCGATTCGCGGGTCCGGCGGCGGTCGGGCGGCGGTGGCTCGGGCGGCGGCGCGGGTGGCTCGGGCGCGGGTGGCTCGGGCGCGGGTGGCTCGGGCGCGGGTGGCTCGGGCGCGGGTGGCTCGGGCGCGGGTGGCTCGGGCGCGGGTGGCTCGGGCGCGGGTGGCTCGGGCGCGGGTGGCTCGGGCGCGGGTGGCTCGGGCGCGGGTGGCTCGGGCGCGGGTGGCTCGGGCGCGGGTGGCTCGGGCGCGGGTGGCTCGGGCAGCTGCTCGATGAGCTGGTGGGCCAGCGAGTGGCCGGGCATGGCCGCGAGCGCGTCCTGGGCCGCCACGCGCGCCTCCAGGCCGCGGCCGGCGGCGAGGTGCTCACGAGCGGTCGCCACCAGGCCGTCCGCCTGGCGTCGCGCCCCCTCTTCGTCGAGGTAGACCTGCAGCTGCAGGTAGCGCGGGCTCCAGGGCGCGAGACGTTCGACCTTCTCGGCGATGCCGGTGGCGAGCGTGAACTCCCCGTCCGCGGCGTAGGAGAGGGCCATCCCCACGAGCCCGTCCACCTCGCGATCGAGCAGGACCGACTCGACCTCGGACATCGCGCGCCGGGCCGCCTCGTCGTCGGGGTCGAGCTCGAGGAGCTTGCGGCAGCCCTCCATCGCGTCCTCGAGCCGATCCTCGGCCCGCGCCCGCGTCACGGCCGCGAGGAGCTCCTCGCGCTCGGGAGGGCCACCGGAGGCGTCGGCCGAGGCGCTGCGCATTCGAGGCACGGTATCGCGCACGAGCTGGACGAGGTCGGCGTGGACGTCCTCGAAGGACGCGTGGCGCTCCTCGGGAGAGCGGGCGAGGCTCGCCCCCAGCACCCGCTCGAACCCCGGGGTGAACGGGGTCCGCGGCAGGCAGGCGAGGTCGGGCTCGCCGCGGGTCAGGCCGCGCACGACGTCGGTCGTGCTGTCCCCCGGGAAGGCCTTGCGGTACGAGACGAGCTCGTAGACGATCGCGCCCGCCGAGAAGACGTCGGCCCGGCGGTCGGGCCGTCGCCCGGCGAGGATCTCGGGGGCGCGGTAGTGCAGGCCCTCCTCGGCCGGGCCCGGCCCCTGCCGCTCGAGCGCCTTGAGATGCCACGAGCCGAAATCCACCACCTTGACCTCGCCCGCGGGGGTGACGCGGACGTCGGCCGGCTTGAGGTCGAGGTGGAAGACGCCCTCGCGGTGCGCGTGGGCGAGGCCCTCGCACAGCTGCCGCCAGACGTCCAGCACGCGCTCGATCGGCATGGGAGCCCGGCTGCGCAGGACCTGGGCGAGGCTCACTCCGGGGACGAACTCGGTGGCCACCCACGGCTGGCCCTCGTGGTCGCCGACCCCCAGCACCGCGGCGATGTTCGGGTGGCCGAGGGCGCCGGCGGCCTGGGCGTCGCGCCGGAGTCGCGCGATGGCGGCGGTCGCGTCCCTCGGGGCGGACGTGAACAGCTTCACCGCGGCGGTCCGGTCGTGCTCGGCCTCCCACGCGACGTAGACGACGCCGAGCGCGCCACGGCCCAGCTCTCCGCGCACCTCGAACGGCCCGAACGCCTTCGCTTTCTCCACCGCGCTCCCGGAGGCCGATTCTATGCCCCGCGCGAAGCGCCGGTCCACACCGCGCGTGCTATCGTGGCGGGACCGCCTCATGGTGATCGGCATCGGCCTCGACCTCGTGGAGACGGCCCGCGTGGAGCGGGCGCTCGAGCGTTTCGGCGAGCGCTTCGTCCAGAAGCTCATGGACCCGGAGGAGGCCCGCGCGTTGCCCCCGGCCGGCCCCGGGCGCGCGCGCAGCCTGGCGCTCGCGGTCGCGGGCAAGGAGGCGGCGAGCAAGGCGCTGGGAACCGGCTGGAGCCAGGGCGTGCGCTGGCGCGACGTGGTCGTCTCGATCGAGCCCGAGGCCGGGGTCCGGCTCGACGGCCGCGCCGCCGAGGTGGCGCGCGAGCTGGGCTCGAGCGGCCGGGGCCGCGTGCGGCTCGAGATCCGGGGACCGCTCGCGATCGGCGAGTTCTGGCTGCTCTCGTGAACGCCGCCTCCGCCCGGCGGAACCAGCTCGTCACCGTGGCGATGGTCTTCGCCGTCTTCACGGGCTTCGCCTTCGTGCTCCCGTTCCTCCCCCTCTTCGTGCGCGAGCTGGGCGTCGAGGAGCCCGAGCGCGCGGCGCTGTGGGCCGGCGTCCTCATCGGCGTCGCTCCGCTCTTCGCCGGCCTCCTCGCCCCCGTCTGGGGCCGGCTCGCCGACCGGCACGGGCACAAGGGCATCGCGGTGAAGGCGCTCGTCGCCTACGTGGTCATCCTCGCCCTGTCCGCGGCGGTGACGAGCGTCGGACAGCTCCTCGTCCTGCGGATCGCCGTCGGCCTGTTCGGCGGCATCGGCCCCCTCGGGCTGGCCATGGCCACGGCGCAGGCCCCGCGGGAGGAGACGGGCCGCGCGGTGGGCCGCATCCAGGCGGCGCAGATCCTCTCCGCCGCGATCGGCCCCTTCGCGGGCGGACTGCTCGCCGACACGATCGGCATCCGGCTCACGTTCCTCGTCACCGCCGCGCTGTGCGCCCTCGCGCTCGGCCTCGTCCTTCTCTTCTACGAGGAGCGCGGTCCGGCGGAGAGAAAGGCCGCCGGGCCGGGCACGGGCTTCCGCGCCGTGGTCGCCCTGCCCGGGGTCGTCGCGCTGCTGATCGTGCTCTTCTTCGTGAACTTCATCGGCCGGTCCTTCACGCCGATCCTCCCGCTGCACCTCGGCGTCCTCGGCGTCCCTTCCTCCCGCCTCGCTTCGGCCACCGGCGTCCTGATCTCCGCCTACTCCCTGGCCGCGGCCACGTCCGCGTGGTACCTGGGCCGGCTGAGCCGGACGCGCCCGCCCCGGGGCCTCCTGCTGCTCACCCTCGTGGGGGGCGCGGCCGTGGTGGCCCCGATGGCCCTCGTTCCGAGCTACGAGCTGCTCCTCGGCCTCGCCGTGCTGCTCGGCCTCGTCTCCGGCGGCTCGCTGACCCTGTGCTACACGATCGGCGGGCTCATGGTGCCGGAGGCCGTGCGCACGACGGCCTTCGGCTTCTTCTCCGGCGCCGCGCTCTTCGGGGGCGCCCTCTCGCCCACCGTCGCCGGCCTCGTCGCCCACGCCTCGCTGCGCGGCATCTACTGGGTGGACGCGGCGATCTACGTCGCCCTGGCCGTGGCCCTCGCCCGCGGGAGCGCCCTGCGCCCCCCCTCCCCGAAGACGCCCGCTTGAGCTAGATTCTCGGCATGAGGACCTGTCACCACTGCGGCCGCGAGCTGCAGCTCTTCTCCGCGAAGGTGGGGCGCACCGCGGGCTGTCCCTACTGCCACTCCGACCTGAAGGTCTGCCTCAACTGCCGCCTGCACGATCCCGGGGCCAACAACCAGTGCCGCGAGCCCCAGGCCGAGTGGCAGACGGACAAGGACAAGGCGAACTTCTGCGAGTTCTTCGAGTTCCGCGAGGTGTCGCCGCTGACGCAGCCCGGCATGGGCGGGGCCCAGTCCGACACGCGCAGCGCCCGCGCCGCGTTCGACGCGCTCTTCGGCAAGAAGGGGTAGGAGGCCGACACGGCGGGTCGCTGGCGGATCGGCGACGGCGAAGAGGCCCGCCTGACGCCGGGCGCGGCGGCGGCGGCCGAGGTGTGGAGCCGGGGCTTCCTGCCGCTGCGCGTGCGCTCCGAGGGCTCGTATCGGCTGCGACCGGCCTTCCCCGGCACGGCCGTCGTCCTGGGCGACGACACCTACGAGGTGCTCTCGGAAACCGAGCTCCCCGAGGACGGCCTCGTCGTCTACCGCCTGCGCGCGTGGCCCGAGGGCGAGGTCATCCGCGACCGCGTCGTGTACGGCCCGGCCTTCGTCCGCGCGGCCGAGGACGACAGGGAGCGCGCGCGCGTCCGCGACAAGGCTCGGCCGTGGCGGTTCCTTGCTCTACCCGGTGGTCGGCCTGCTGCCGGAAGAGGAGCAGGAGCGGCAGTGCGACCGCCTCGGCCTGTACGCGGTGACCGCCACGCTCGTCTCGGGGCTGGTCGAGAGCCTCGGCGTGCTCCTCCTCATCGCTGGCCGTCGCGCGAGGCAGCGAGGCGGGTCGAGCCGTCATGCTGATCAGCAGCCTCCCGGGCCTCGTCCTGCTGGTGCTGCCCGGGCTCGGCCGGGCGTTCGGCGCCGTCTTCCTGCGCGAGACCGGCGGCTCGGCGCCGGTCACCCTCGCCTTCGACGCCTTGCGGGCCTTCGGCGCGCTGCGAGAGCGCCGCGACCGCAGCTTCGTCCCGCTCACGCGATCGGCCTTCTGGGAGCGGCTGGGCCGCGCGGACGAGGTGGAGGCTCTCTCCGACGGCACGTTCGTCTTCCGCGGCCTGCTGCCGCACCTCACGTGGGGCGGCGGGCGGCGGCTCTTCGTCGGCCAGGACTTCTGGAGCGTCGCCCCGGAGCCGCCCGTGCTGAGCCGGGGGCGGCTCGTCTACTCGTATCGCGTCGAGCCGCTCGGCGAGCCCGTGGCTCCCGGCGAGCCGGGGCCGGCCGCCCCGCCCAAAGACGCGTACGCCGAGGAGGTCCTGGCGCAGGTGCGGCGCGAGTGGGACGCGCTCAACGAGGGCTTCGCGTGGCTCACCAGCATGCTGCCCGCCGACGTCCAGGCGCGCGCCTTCGACCACCGTGGCGGGCCCCGCGGCCGCTCGTCGCGCGACGGTCGCCACGGCGGTGGCCACCGGCGTCCTCGGAGCCTACGTGCTGAGCTTCCTGCCCGGGCCGCCGGGCGACCCACTGGGCCCGTTCCTGGGAGCGCTCGCCGTCGGGCTCGTGATCGACGCGGCGCTGCGGATCCGGGCGACGCGCCGGGGTCGCTACGCGCCGAGCCTCTTCCGCTTCCTGCTGCCCTCGGACTCGCTCCGCCCGGAGCGCGTCGCCTGGCACGCCCACCGCGACGCCGAGCGAGAGGCGCTCGCTCCAATTGGTCGGACCAGAGACCGGCACGCTTCGGCTTCTTGAAGCGGCTTCAGATTGTTGGATTCATCCCCGGGGGCGGGAGCCGACTCGTCTATGAGCAGCAATGAGTTAGGCGCTCATGGCCCCTCCGGCCTGCCGGCACGGCGGTTGCACAACTCTTGACATAAGGATCAGTTCGGTCCCACACAACCATGACCACCCCTCCTCCTGTTGCGGCCTTCCGGCCCTTGCGACGGCGGGGGGTGGTTCGCAGAGACCTTCCCAATGGAGGCAGACATATGACTTCTCTCAAGCGCGCGTCCGGGCTGCTGCTCGTCCTCGCGCTCGTGCTCGGCCTGCAGGCGGTCGCCTACGCCCAGACCGGCGCGGCGTCGATCACCGGCCTCGTCACCGACCAGAGCGGCGCCGCGGTGCCCGGCGTCACCGTCACGGCCACCAACCAGGCCACCAACGTCGCCGTACACCGCCGTCACGAACGACGACCGGCAACTACACCATCCGTCGGTGCCCGTCGGCCGTACGTCGTCAAGGCGGCGCTGACCGGGCTTCAAGACGACGACCACCACGGCCGATCACGCTCGAGGCGAAGCAGATCGCCCGCCTCGACTTCAAGATGGAGGTCGGCGCGCTCGAGGACACCGTCGAGGTGACGGCGCAGGCGCCCGTCCTCCAGACCGAGACGGCGACGGTCGGCGAGGTGCATCTCGGGCAACACCGTGCAGTCGCTGCCGCTCAACGGCCGCAACACCGGCCAGCTCGCGCTGCTGCTGCCGGGCACGATGACCTACAACCCGCAGCGGCTTCACCAACATCGGCGCCGTCAACTCGAACCGGCCGTTCGTCAACGGCAACCGCGAGCAGACGAACAACTTCACGGTCGACGGCTTCGACGTGAACGAGACGATCGACAACCGCGTCGCCTACCAGCCGAGCCCGGACGCCCTCGCCGAGATCAGCGTCGAGACGAACAACTACGCGGCCGACGTCGGCAACGTCGGCGGCGCGGTGATCAGCAACGTCATCAAGTCCGGCACGAACCAGCTTCCGCGGCAACGTGTTCGAGTTCTACCGCAACAGCGACTTCGACGCGAACACGCTGGGAGAACAACCGCTCGGGCGCGCCGAAGCCAGGAGCGCACGCAGCACATCTTCGGCGGCACGCTCGGCGGCCCGATCGTCAAGAACAAGCTGTTCTTCTTCGCGCGACTACCAGGGCTCGCGGCAGGACGCGCCCGGGCTCCGGCACCGCGTCGGTCGCGCCGGCCGCGTGGCGCACCGGCGACCTGTCGAGCGTCACCGACACCGATCATCGGACCCGCTCACCGGGCAGCCGTTCCCGAGCAACCAGATCCCGCTGAGCCGGATCAGCCCGACCGCGCTCGGCGATCCTCGACGACACCGCGAACTACCCGCTGCCCAACCGCGACGTGCCGGCGGCGTCACGGGCAACTACGTGGGCGAGACCCTGCTGCAAGATCCGCGCCCACCAGGGCGACGCTGCGCCTCGACTGGAACGCGTCGGCGAACGACAAGCTCTTCGTCCGCTTCTCGTTCGCGACCTACACAGGACTAGCGCGACAAGAACGCCGTTCCCGCTGTCTCCTCGGCGCGCGAACGACCAGCCGTTCTGGAACGTCGGCGGTCAACTGGAGCCACGTCTTCGGCCCGTCGCTCGTCAACGAGGTGCTCGTCGGCTTCAGCAACACCACGCGTCACCGTCGAGACCTACGACTGGGCCGGCATCGGCGACGGCCAACGCGACGTACGGCATCGCCGGCGGCCAGCCGATCGCCGGCCTCAGCTCGATCGACTGGGGCAGCGGCCTCACGCACCCCGGGCGCGATCGCCACCGACTCGGACACGCTCGCCAAGACGCTTCCAGATCAACGAGAAGCTCACCTGGCTCAAGGGCCGCCACACGCTGAAGTTCGGCGGCCAGTTGCTGCACTACAACCAGCAGCGCTTCTACGCCGGCAACAACGGCCTGCTCGGCTTCTTCACTTACAACGGCGCCTTCACCGGCTTCGCCTTCTCCGACTTCCTGCTCGACCAGGTGTCGAGCAAGGGCCGTGGCGGCGGCGACCCGAACGACCCGTGGACGCACCTCCAGAACCGGATCGGCCTCTTCGTCGCAGGACGACTTCAAGGTCACGCCGAACCTGACCCTGAACCTCGGCCTGCGCTGGGCCTACACCTCGCCGCTCGTCGAGAAGGACAACCGGCAGTCGAACTTCGACGTGGCGTCCGTCGGACGGGACCGGCCAGCAGACCTTCGCGAAGGACGGCAGCATCGAGGACCGCGCGCTCTACAAGCCCGTACTACAAGGGCTTCGAGCCGCGCCTCGGCGTCGCCTGGAGCGCGACGCGACCGCCTGGTCGTCCGCGGCGGCTACGGCATCTCGCAGTTCATGGAGGGCACCGGCGCCAACCTGCGGCTGCCGCTGAACCCGCCGTTCTTCTTCGAGTCGGCCGTCGACCTACGACCGGCACGACCGGCGCCGGCACGATCGGCGACCGGCTTCGCCGAGCCTCGTGCCGGGCACGACGCCGACGGGCAACGTGCGCGCCTACGACCCGGACCTGCGGCCGCAGTTCACGCAGCAGTGGAACGTGTTCGTCGAGTACCAGCTGACCTCGTCCATGTCGGCCCAGGTCGGCTACGTCGGCCACCACGCCGACCACCTGGTGACGCCGATCGAGGGCAACCAGGCGCTGCCCGGCGTGGGCGACCCGGCCACCTGGGCGCCGCAAGACCACGCGCCGGCCGCTCTACGCGGCGCAGCCGCTCATCACGACGATCGCGACGACGACGTCGCGCGGCGGCAGCCGCTACAACTCGCTGCAGGCGAGCGTCCGCCAGCGCGCGTGGACACGGCCTCGAGTTCCTGGCCTCGTACACGTTCGCCAAGGGCACGCACCAACAACCGCGGCTTCTACGGCGTGTTCGGCGGCACGGGCCTCAGGGCGTCACCAGCGCGACCGAGGGCGCCTACTGGCAGAACACCTACGACCCCGAGGCGGAGTGGGGCCCGACGTTCCACGACGTGCGCCACAACTTCATCTTCTCGGCCAACTACGAGCTGCCGTTCGGCAAGGGCACGCAAGTGGGGCTCCGACTGGTCGGCGTCACCGACGCGCATCCTCGGCGGCTGGAAGCTCGGCGGCATCTTCCAGGCGCGCACCGGCCTCCCCATCACGGTCACCGACGGCGCGGAACCGCTCGCTGCAGGGCGAGCGCGGCGCCGAGCGGCCCGAACTGCGTCGGCGACTGGAAGCCCTCGAACCAGAGCATCACGCGGACTCGACCGCGCCGACCGACTCACGTGGCTCGACATCAACGGGTTCGCAGGCGGCGGCCGCTCGGCACCTTCGGCAACTGCCCGGTCGGCGTCGCGCGCGCGCCGGGCTACACGAACGTCGACCTCGTCGCTGTCGAAGCGCTTCAACATCGGCGGCGCGCGACGCTGGAGTTCCGCGTCGAGGCGTTCAACGCCTTCAACCACCCGAGCTTCGGGCCGCCGGCGCGCGACATCTCGCGACCCCAACACGTTCGGCCTGATCACCGAGCACCGATCAGCTCGCCGCGCGTGGTCGAGCTGGCGTTGAAGTTCTACTTCTAGGCTCCGCCGCGCGGCCCACCTTCGGGCCGCGCGTCGGCTGCTGAAGGCAGGGTGGGCCCCCGGCCCACCCCCTTCTTCTTGGGGTCAGGTCTTGAATTGTGGCTCCTCTCGAATTCCGTGGTGAAGCTCCGGCGAAAGTGGACCACAGACCAGTGAAGTCCACTCAAACGGACTGGCACCGAATGAGCCACGCCGCGACTGGCGCGGCCTTCCCAGCGTCCACGCATCTGGGCCCAACGTCGTTGCGTCTGTGAGTTGTAGTGGCTCCCGTCCCGGAAAGCGTGTTCTGACCGCCATTTCACGGATTTTCGAGAGGAGCCTGAATTGTGACGTGGACCGGTTGCCCCGCGATCTACGCGGAGACCTTCAGCCGGTGGCGCGAGCACTCGCGCGGCCCGATCTCCTCCCGATCGTGAAAGGCGAAGGGAAACGGCGTTTAGCCCTTGCGCTCCAAGAGCCAGCCGATGCGCAGGAGAGCTAGCCTTCGTCGATGGCCTGTCATCCGACAAAACGCACGCCTTGGCCTTCCGGACAGCCTCTTCGCGCGCCGGCCAGAACTCGTGGGCTGGCCAGAGCAGCGCAATCAGCACGCTGCTAGTGTTGTTCTCATAACGATCGCATCATGTCACGTCGCTGATGCTAGTCGCGTTGTTACAGCACCCCCTCGCCCCGAGGAGCCGGGCGACGAGCCCAGGGGAGACGAACGCCGGATCCCGGGACATGGGGACGGCGGAACTGCAGATTCCTCGTCGCCCGGCGGACCTGGGCTCCTCGGGATGACGGGGGCTACAGCTGGACGCGCACACCCCTCGACCGCAGCCAGCCGCTGAGCCGAACGACGAGCCAGGCGAAGACCGCCGAGCGGACGAGGCCGACGCCCGTCGTCGCGCCGAGGGCCTCGTAGAGATTCCGCCCGCCGAAGAGCGGCGTCAGCAGGGCGAAGACCGACAGCAGGAACGGCGCCATCAGGTAGGCGACGAGCGGGTTCTCGCCGGCGATCGTGAGGGAGCGAGGCCAGCGCCGCCATGCCAGGACGTCCACCAGCACGAACACGAGCACCCAGGCCGCGCACGTGAGGGCCGAGGAAAGGAGGCCCCAGGGCAGGGTCGCGTGGATCTTGCTGACCCGGAAGGCCGGGTGCAGGTCGTGAAGGGTGTGCAGGAGAAGCCCGGCCGCGGCGAGCGCGGCCGCGTAGCCGAGCACCTGCGCCGCGAATCGCCAGGCGGACCCGCGCTCGCCCAGGTGGCGTCTGAGGAGCACCCCCAGGAGCGCGCCCGCGAGCACGGTCGCGCCGTGGGTGCCGACGATCGGGCCGACGATCGGGCCGGGGATGGTGGGCCACCCGAAACCGCCCGCGCCGTCGGCCAGCGCGACGCAGCCGTAAAGGGCGATGAGCCCGGTGAGGACGGCGGGCCGATCCCCCACCCACAGGTACAGCGTGGCGACCCCGAGGTAGGCCCAGCCGATGAGGCCGAGGATCCCCCACCAGTACGGCCGGAGCTGAATCCAGCCGGTGGCGTCGACGCCCCGGTAGGCGAGGGCTACGAAGACGAGGAGGCCGACGCCCGCCGCGCGCAGCCAGGGTTTCCGGATGCGCCCCCAGCCTTCGTCCGGCACTCCCCAGACGAGCAGGACCCCGAGCGTCATGAGCAGGTTCCACACGGGCGCGGAGAGCACGCCGCTCACCCCGTGCTCGGCGTTCACCATGAGAACGCCCATGACGACGAGGGCCAGGGCCCGCGCGACGACGTGGCGCCAGACCTCGAGGCGGGACTGGCCCCGGCGCAGGCGGCCGCCCAGAGCGAAGGGAACGGCGATCCCCACGATGAACAGGAAGGCCGGAAAGACGAGGTCGGTGATGGTCATGCCGTCGGCGTCGGCGGTCTTGTGCAGCAGGAAGGCAGGAGCTCCCGTGACGCCGGCGACCTCGTTCACGAACAGCATGAGGAGAACGTCGGCGCCGCGGAGAAGGTCGATCGACAGGACCCGTGGGGCGCGGGGCGCGTCCGGGGCGGTGGGCACGGGCGGAGCATACAATACCGTCACCATCGCGGAGGCGGAATGGATCGCAGGGCCTTCCTGGAGATGCTCGCTGCGGCACCCCTGGCCTCGGCCGTCCGTGCCGAGGACGCGGCGCCCTCGTACCGGATCCTCACCCCCTACGCGGCGGCCGCTGCGCCCGGCATGCCCGGCCCCTGGCCGGGGCGGGTGGTGTCCCTGCGGTCGCCGCGCTGCCTCGACGAGGCGGGGGTGGTCGTCGACGCGGACGTGGTGCGCGAGATGATGGACCGCGGGATGCGGGCGCTCACCGGCGAGGCGACCACTCTCGGCGCGTGGCGCCGCTTCTTCGAGCCGGGCGACGTGGTCGGCATCAAGGTGAACGCGGGCGGCGTGCCTCACGTCGTCTCGAACCCCGCCATCGTGGCCGAGACCTGCCGCCAGCTCATGGCGGTCGGCGTCCCGCCCTCGCAGATCGTCGTCTTCGAGCGCTTCCAGAACCAGCTCGACGGGATCGGCTACCCGGCGCACCTCCCGGAGGGGGTCGAGGTCTTCGCGGCCGAGGCCGGCAACCGGCGCACGGAGAACCGCGCCTACGACCCCGCGACCTACGTGGAGGTGGACTTCTTCGGCGAGGAGGACACGCGCTCGAACATGATGCGCCTCGTCTCGCAGAGGCTCACCAAGATCGTCAACATCCCGAACATGAAGGACCACGGCGCGGTCGGGGCCACGGGCTGCCTGAAGAACGTCGCCTACGGCTGCTTCTCGAACGTGGCCCGCAGCCACTCCCGCGGCCAGACCCACACCCGCACCGCGGTCGGCACCTTCGCCGCGGTCGAGCCGCTGCGCTCCCGCTGCGTCCTCCAGATCATGGACGGGATCCACGCGGTCTGGCACGGGGGGCCCTTCGCGAAGACGACGCGCTACGTGTTCCACCCCCGCCGGATCCTCTTCGGGACGGACCCGGTGGCCATCGACCGGCTGCTCCTCGACGTCATCGACGACAAGAGGAAGGCCGAGGGCGCCATCTCGATCTGGGACCGCTCGCCGAAGCACCTGAAGTTCAACAACGCGGGCGCCCGGGACGACGACCCCAACGTGAACATCCTGATCCGCGAGCCGGGCCACGTGGAGTACGCCTCCCGCCTCGGCCTCGGGGTCGCCGACCTCGCGAAGATCCGCGTGGAGGAGATCGAGGTGTGACGAGGGGGACGGCCCGCCTCGTGGCCGCCCTGCTCGCGAGCGCTTCGCCCCTCGCGGCGGAGGCGGCCCCCGATTGGCTGATCGACCCCTCGCCGTACCGCGCGTCCGTCCAGGTCGCGGCCGACGGCCGGGCGCTCACCCTCTCCAACGGTCTCCTGCGCCGCACGATCCGCCTGTCTCCAAACGCCGCTACGGTCGCGCTCGACAACCTGATGACCGGCGCCAGCGAGATCCGCTCGGTCCGCCCCGAGGCGGTGGTCGAGATCGACGGCCGCCGCTTCGACGTGGGCGGGCTCGTCGGGCAGCCGGTCCACAACTACCTGCTCCCGGAGTGGGTCGAGGGCCTCCGCGCCGACCCTCTCGCCTTCCGCCTCGTCCGGCACGAGACCGGCAAGACGCGGGAGCGCTTCCCCTGGAAGAAGCACCCGGAGTGGCTGTCGCGCGACCTGCCGTGGCCGCCGCCGGGAGTCGGCCTGACCCTGGAGTTCCAGCCTCCGGAAGGGGCGGGGATCGAGGCCGCCGTGCTCGTCCACTACGAGCTCTACGACGGCATCCCGCTGCTGTCGAAGTGGATCGAGGTCCGGAACCGCGGCCGCGCGCCCCTCCGCCTGAACCGGTTCGTCGGCGAGATCCTCGCCACCGTCGAGACGAACAGCTTCGTGGGGGTGCGCGACCCGGCGGAGTTCACCGCGGACCCGCGCTCCCTCCACGTCGAGACGGACTACTCGTTCGGCGACGGCATGACCGCGCGGGTGGCGGCAGCCGGGGTGCACTGGAAGCCGGACCCTCTCTACGCGACCCAGGTCAACTACGCGCGGCAGACGCCGTGCCTCCTCGAGACCCGCCCGGAGATCGGGCCCGACCAGGTGATCGCACCGGGAGGGACGTTCGAGTCGTTCCGGACGTTCGTGCTCCTCCACGACTCGACCGAGCGGGAGCGGCGGGGCCTCGCCCTGCGGCGGATGTACCGGACGCTCGCGCCCTGGTCGCGGAGAACCCGATCCTCATGCACGTCCGCAGCGCCGATCCGGCGGCGGTGAGGCTCGCCGTCGACCAGGCCGCCGACGTCGGCTTCGAGATGGTCATCCTGACCTTCGGGAGCGGCTTCGACATCGAGAACGAGGACCCGGCCTACCTCGCGGGAATCCGGGAGCTCGTCGAGTACGCGCACGCCAAGGGCATCGAGCTGGGCGGCTACTCGCTGCTCGCCAGCCGGAAGGTCTCGGAGGCGGACGACGTCGTGAACCCGAAGACGGGAAGCCCGGCGGGCGCGATCTTCGGCAACTCGCCCTGCCTCGGCAGCCGCTGGGGGCAGGAGTACTTCCGCAAGCTCCGGCAGTTCTTCGAGACGACGGGGCTCGACGTGCTCGAGCACGACGGCTCCTACCCCGGCGACGTCTGCGCCTCGACCGCGCACCCGGGCCACCGCGGGCTCGACGACTCGCAGTGGACGCAGTGGCGACGATCCGCGACTTCTACCGCTGGTGCCGGGCGCGCGGCATCTACCTGAACGTGCCCGACTGGTACTTCCTCACCGGCTCGAGCAAGACCGGGATGGGCTACCGCGAGACGAACTGGTCGCTGCCGCGCGAGCAGCAGGAGATCCTCGAGCGGCAGAACATCTACGACGGCACCTGGGAGAAGACGCCGAGCATGGGCTGGATGTTCGTGCCGCTGACCGAGTACCACGGCGGCGGCGCGGCCGCGACGATCGAGCCGCTCTCCGAGCACCTCGCGCACTACGAGACCCGGCTCGCGAACCTTCGGCGCCGGCGTCCAGGCCTGCTACCGCGGGCCGCGGCTCTACGACACCGACGCGACGCAGGCGGTCGTCGAAGTGGGTCGACTTCTACAAGGCCCACCGCGCGATCCTGGACTCCGACATCGTCCACCTGCGCCGGCCGGACGGGCGCGACTTGGACGGGCTCCTCCACGTCAACCCGGGCCTGCCACGCGCGGCCTGGCGATGATCTACAACCCGCTCGACGTGGACATCGAGCGGGAGATCCGGCTGCCGCTCTACTACACCGGCCTCACGGAAGCCGCGCTCGTGCGCGGCGAGGACGGCGCCGTTCGCCGGGTCGCGCTGGAGCGGGACCACGGCATCACCACCCGGGTGAAGGTGCCCGCGCGGGGCCGCACCTGGCTCACCATCGAGGCGCCATGAGCCTTCTCCTCTTTCTCGCGACGTTGCCCTCGCTCTACTGGGCGCAGCCGGTCGAGACGGCGCCGGCCCTGAAGCAGGCCGGCATCGAGCGGCTGTGCGTCCCCACGGAGGCCGCCGCGGCCTGGACCGCCGCCGGGTTCACGGTCGTCCCCCTCGGGGAGAAGGACCGCGCGGAGCGGACGAAGCTGCGCGCCCCGGGCCTGCGCTCCCGGGCCGAGGTGGCCTCCGCCACGGTGCGGCCCTGGGTCAACGCGAACGGCTGGCGCTTCCTGCGCAAGCCCGGCGACCGCTACTGGGGCGACGTGCCGGCGGGAAAGGCGGCGCTCGCCGCGGCCGAGGCGTTCGCCTACGGCGCGGACGCGGTGCTGGCGATCGACCCCGCCGACCTCGACAGCGCCGGCACGGATGCTGGCCTTCCTGTCCTCGGTGCCCGACTCGACCTGCCCCCGGCCGCCGACATCGCGGTCGTCGACGACGGCTCGCCGCCGGTCGGCGAGATCCTGAACCTGATGGCCCGGCGCAACCTGCTGTTCGAGGTGGTGCCGGGAAGCCGCCCGACGTCGCCCTCAACGTCCGGATCGGCTCGAAGGCGTTCCCCCGGAAGGAGGCGCAGAACCCGGAGGCCTTCGCCCTCTCGGTGCGCCGCCGCCTGACGGACGAGAAGCGCTCGCTGCGGCTCTACGGCAGCGAGGTGGTGCTCGCCCGCCTCGTCCGCGACGCCGGCCACGCCCGGCTGCACCTCCTCAACTACGGCGGCCGGCCGATCGAGGGCCTGCGCGTGCGCCTCCTCGGGAGCTGGGTCGCCGGGCGAGGCCCTGCGCCTTCGGCCAGGGCCGGGTGGCGGTCGAGGACTACGTCACGCGCCGACGGCGCGACCGAGTTCTCGCTGGGCACTGATCGGCCCCTACGCGGTCGTCGACCTGCGCGCCGCGAAGTGACTACCGGCCGAAGAACTCCTCGACCGCCTTCCAGAGCCTGGCCGAGGTGATCCCGCCGGTCGAGAAGATCACGACGCCCTCGACGTCCTGGGCGCGCACGCGCTCGAGCACCCGCGTGAGCCGCTCCGGCGGGTAGTAGCCCTCCGGGACGTCGGCGAGGAAGGCGTCGAGCTTCGCCGCCGGCGCCTCGGGGCTCTTCGGCTCCTTCAGGTAGGCGGCGAGCGCGTCGTGCAGCTCGGGGGCGTAGGTCCCGAGGCGCGGCGCGACCTTGTCGAAGGCCGCCTGCATCTCCGCCACGTCCTTGCCCCCGTCGCGCAGGAGCCGGCGCATCCGCGTGAGCGGCTCGCGCTCCTCGTCGTAGAGCTGGTAGGCGGCGACGCCGGGCCAGAGGTGCGGGAAGTCGCGCGCCCACTCCTTCTGCTGCTGGATGCTCTCGGCCAGCAGGTCGAGGTGGGTCTCGAAGTCGCCCGCGTAGTGGCTGCGGTAGTCCATCGGCATCAGGTACTGGACCCACGGCGAGAAGCGCCGCCAGTCCTGGCCGATGAAGCGGCCGCTCTGCACGGGGTTCTTGAAGACCGCGGCCGAGAACTCCATCTTCGGCTTGACCTTGCGCACCTCCTCGAAGACCTGGCGCGTGAACTCGGCGACGTGGTGCGCGCGGTACTCGTAGAAGAAGTAGTCGAGGTCGCGGTTCCCGCCCGGGAAGAAGCTGCCCTCGAGCAGGAGGCGGCTCTTCATCTCGCGCGAGTAGTCCTTCCAGTTCGGGGGCAGGACCTTCGGGCTCCTCTCCCAGTGCGCCTCGAGGTGCGGGCGGTCCATGGGCGCGAGGAGCGGGTCGTCGGGGTGGGTCGTCGAGTAGTAGGACGCGTACCTCGGGATCTCCTCGAGGCAGTAGTCGCAGAAGCAGTAGGTGTCGGGGGCGAGGTCGCCCGGGGTAGCGCACGTAGTCGTGGTGGATCGCGTCCACGTCGTACCGCTCCGCGAACTCCTTGATCAGCGGGATCAGCCACTGGTCCGTGTAGCCGGGCCGGCGCGCCGGGCACATCCACGCCATGCGGTACGGCTGGCCGCGCAGCACCTCGGCGGTCGTCGGCTTGCCCTCCGGGCTCAGGGCCAGCCACTCGGGGTGCTGCTGCGCGACGTAGGAGCTGCCGCCCTCGGCGAAGTCGAAGAACCAGACGTGGAAGGCGATGCCCGCGCTTGTGGCACTCGCGGATCAGCACGGCGGGCAGGTCGAAGGCCCGGTACTCGGCCACGACCGCCGGGGCGAAGCGCTCGCTCGGCCAGAAGAGGCCGCCCGAGGTCTTCAGCTCCATGATCAGCGTGTTGACGTGGGCCTTCGCGAGCTGCTCGACGTAGGCGACGACCGAGGCCTCGGTCGGTGCCGGCCTCGCGCGGGTTCGCCCACACGGCGCGGCCCTTCAGGGTGGGGGCGGCCGACGGCGGGCACGGCCGTCCGGCGACGACGGCGAGGGCGAGGAGGAGGGCGGTCCGGGTCCGGGGGTGGCGCATGGGTGCTCCTTTCGGCCGCGGCCGGCCGGCCTCGGCGCATGGTATCCGCCTCAGCGCCCGACGCGGACGAGCTTCCATCTCCCGCCGGGCTGCGGCAGGAAGAAGAGCGCCTCCGGGGAGGGGTGGCACTCGAGGACGGGCAGGCCCGCTCGACGCCCTGGACGAAGAGGACGTCGTCGAGCGCGTCGCCGTCGGTGGCGCGGTCGCTCAGGACCGCGACGCTCAGGACGCCCTGGACGGGCCGGCCCGTGCGCGGGTCCATGATGTGCGAGTACGTGACGCCGTCCTTCTCGAAGAAGCGCTCGTAGCCGCCGGAGACCGAGAGCGCGCGATCGCGCAGCCGGACGGTGAGGGCGATCTTCGCGGGGTCGGTCGGGTCCTGGATCCCGATCTCCCAGGCGTCCTTCCCCGGCGGGGCGCCGAGGCCGTAGACGCTGCTCCCTCCGAGGTTGACGAGGGCGGAGGCGACGCCCCGGCGCCGCAGCAGGTCGACGACGCGGTCCACGGCGTAGCCCTTGCCGATGCCGCCGAGGTCCAGCTCGACGCCCGGACGGTCGAAGCGCACGGTGCCGGCCTCGCGGTCGAGCACCACGTGCCGGTAGCCGACGACCTCGAGCACGCGCGGCCAGCTCGTCCTCCGACGGCACCCGGCCCTCGTCGCGGAAGAAGCCCCACGCCTTCATCAGGGGGCCGACCGTGACGTCGAAGGCCCCGTCCGACTCGCGGCTCCAGCGCAGGCACTCGCCAGGAAGGTCGAAGAGCTCCGGCTCCACCGCGACGGGCCCGATCGCGGCCTCGCGGTTCAGCCGCGAGAGCGGGCTGTCGCGGCCGGTAGTGGCTCATCAGCCGGTCCACGCGGTCGATCTCGTCGAGCGCGTCGCCCAGGGGCCGGCAGCGCGCCGGTGCCGGGGCCACAGACCCGGACGGTGGCGGTGCAGCCCATGGCGACGCGGCTCTCTTCGTGGCAGACGAGGGCGGGATCCGGCGCCGATGCCGCGCCCGGCGGCGCCAGGACGAGAAGGGCCAGGGAGAACGGGGCCAGGGGCCG
>CAWFSB010000058.1:0-36024 GCA_963818355.1 uncultured Acidobacteriota bacterium
AGCACGACCGGGCGCTCGAGCCGGCGAAGCCCACCCTCGACGGCGAGCCGCGCTACGAAGCCTTGATGGCGGACTTCTACATGCGCGGGGCGAACCCGGCCGTGCACTTCGACGACTACGACGTGCGCCTCGCAGCCTACCGCGCCCTCCTGGCCGGGGCGGCGGGCCACACCTACGGGAACAACAACATCTGGCAGATGTGGCGGCGCCGGGCCGCGACCCCGTTCTCGGCGCGAACACGCCGTGGAGCGAGGCGGTCGACCACCCCGGTGCCTTCCAGATGGGCCACGTCCGGCGCCTGTTCGAGTCGCGGCCGTGGGAGACGCTCGTTCCGGACCAGGCCCTTCTCGTCGGGCCCAACCTGCCGGGAGACGGCTTCGTGCGAGCGGCCGTGGCGAGCGACCGCTCGTTCGCCTTCGTCTACTCGCCCCGGGGCGAGCCGGGTCAGCGTCGACCAGACCCGCCTCAAGGCGCTCGACCTCTCCGCCTGGTGGTTCGACCCCCGCTACGGCCGGGCGTACTTCGTCCACACCGGCGTGGCGACCGCCATCCAGGTCTTCACGCCGCCCTCCTCGGGCCGCGGGTGCGACTGGATGCTCGTCCTCGACGACGCGGCGAGGGGCTATCCGCCGCCCGGCGAGAGACGGCCGTAGACGACGGCCCCTTGGTGCGGCTCCCGGACTGAAGCCGATACGCGGCCTTGCCTATGGCTCGATCTTCGTCCCCAGCACCTTGAGGAACTGCGCGAGCCAGGCGGGGTGCGCGGGCCAGGCCGGGGCCGTGACCAGGAAGCCGTCCGTCACCGCCTGGTCGACCGGGCCCGATGGGGCCGAGGTCAGACCCGGACGATCTGGGGCAGGTGGTCGAAGTGCCGGTCCCGGTCGTGGAGCCGCAGGTTGTGCTGGAGGACGAGGGCGGCGATCCACACGTCGTTCATGGGGATCGGCGTTCCCTGGAGGCGCAGCTGGCGATAGGCCGAAGCGTAATGGTGCGTCGTCTGGTCGTCGGGGTAGAGGACCGACACGCCCGGCTTCAGCAGGAAGCGCCGCAGGACGCGCTCGTTATCCGCGCTTCGCTTCCCGAGAACGAACGCCGCCCTCAGCTCGCCGATCACGACGAACGGCAGGAACACCGCGTCCGCTGTGGACACCAGCCGGACCGTCTCCTCGACCCCCTTGCACAAGTCCACGTACCGTTTCGCGTCGAGGGCGAGCCTCACTTCCAGGCGCCCTCGTCGAAGCGGTCCCGGGCGGCGAGGGCCGCCTCCAGGGCCGCGTCCTTCTTCCAGGTCCCGACGACGTCCGACAGGTCGCGCCGGACGATCTCCTCCTCGCCCAGGCCGAGGCCGGCCGCGAGGGCCTCGACCGCGACGTCATTCAGGCTCTTGCCCTCGGCCTTGGCCCGCTCGCGCACCGCGGCGTCTATCGCGTCTGGAATACCCCGGATCGTGTACTGCATGCAGTTACTATAGGCGTTGCCTACACTGACTGCAAGCACAGGGCAGAGCCTACGGCGCCTCCCAGTCGAGGGCGTAGAGGTCGAACGTGGTGGCGTCGCGCGTCACGAGGGGCGCGTCGGTCGCGTCGAGGCCCATCCACCGGTTACTGCCCGGCACTTGAGCGAGGGTGAGGCTACGAACGTCGGCGATCACCTCGGAGTGCCGCGTGGCGAGCGAGAACCTCTCGATCGAATTCCCGTTGAGGCCGATGAGGGCCTGCCCGTCACGCGTCCAGTTGGCATACTGTGCGCCCGGAACCGCGACCTCTTCCCATGTTCCGCGGTCGGGCAGGAAGACCCGGGAGCCTGTGATGACTGCTGGACGAGCCGCCGCCGAGTCCGGGGCTGACCACTCCATCGCAAAGACACGACCCTGCGGGCTGCATTTCGGGTACTGCAGGCGTTCGGCGCCGAGCCACGGCGAGACCTGCCGCGTGCCCAGATAAACCCGGAAGAGCCCGGGCCGTTCGTGCTGGAGGTACGAGAAAAGGACGGAGTCGCCGTCGGGAAGCCAGCACACGTCCCAGTGGTCGAGCCCGGGCGCGGGAGTGGCTAGCATGCACCACGCGACGAGGTCGTCCATGGCGAGCGGGCGGCCCTGGACCTGCGGCCGGGCCGGCCCTCCCGCCAGGACCTGGCTGCCCGGCTCTCCGGCCTGGAGGGGAGCGCTCAGCAGGAGGGCGGCGAGCGCAGCGGGCGGACCCAGCGATGCCAGGGGGTCGAAAGAGGGTCTCGTCATGGCGGATCTCCTCAACGGCCGCCATCATAGCCCGGGATAGAATCGAGCTTTCCGAGGTCCAAGTGAACGAGCCCGTCGTCGTGAGCGTGTTCCCGCTGGGGTTTCCGTGGCAGACGTTCGACCCCTTCCTGTTCTGCGTCCACCACCTCGACCTCTATCCACCCGGCAACGAGGCCATGGGTCCCGGCGGCGTCCCTCGCCGGCCGCGAGATCGGCATGGACTTCGAGGGCAAGGACGGCTGGCGCATGTACCACGGCGACGTCGTGCCGGGGTTCCCCCGTCACCCCCACCGGGGGTTCGAGACCGTCACCTTGGTCCGCCGCGGCTTCATTGATCACTCCGACTCGCTCGGCGCCACCGCGCGCTTCGGCCAGGGGGACGCCCAGTGGATGACCGCCGGACGCGGCATCGTCCACGCGGAGATGTTCCCCTTGCGCGAGCGCGACGCGCCGAACCCGGCGGAGCTCTTCCAGATCTGGCTCAACCTGCCGAAAGCCGACAAGATGGTGGACCCCTACTTCACCATGCTGTGGAGCCACACGATTCCCGAGCACGAGTTCCGTGACGACGAGGGTCGGCCCACCCGCGTCGTGACCGTGGCCGGCGCCCTGGACGGGAAGGCGGCGCCGCCGCCTCCGCCCAACTCGTGGTCCTCGCGCGCCGACGCCGAAGTCGCCATCTGGACGATCGCGATGGCTCCCGGTGCCCGCTGGACCTTGCCGGCGGCCGCTCCCGGCGTCCGGCGCGCGCTCTACTTCTTCCGCGGAAGCAGCGTACGGGTCGGCGAGCGAGAGCAGGCTTCGCACGCGGGCCTCGCGCTGCGCCCCGACGCGCCGGTCACGCTCCAGAACGGCGAGGAAGAAAGCGAGCTCCTGCTCCTCCAGGGCCGCCCGATCGGCGAGCCGGTCGCGCAACACGGCCCGTTCGTGATGAACGCGCCCCACGAGATCCAGCAGGCGTTCGCGGACTACCGGCGCACGGAGTTCGGTGGCTGGCCCTGGCCGAGCGACGGCCCGGTGCACCCGCGCGACCAGGGCCGGTTCGCCATCCACGCCGACGGCCGCCGCGAAGAGCCGCGCTGACCCGCGGTCAGCGGGCGGCGCACGGCATGACGTTGTGGTTCGCCACGCGCTCGCGGGCCACCTGGGCCTCGGCGAGGGTACGGAACCGGAGGACGCCGCGAGGGTAGACGCGCGGGGCGATCGCCCAGTACCGCGCGCAGTGGCGAGCGAACCGCGCGAACCCGTCGCCCGAACACTCACCAGCGGGTGAGAACGGGGTTCGCCGTTCAGCCGCGGTGCTCGGTCATCGTGGAGCCGGCCTCGGGCGAGCTGCGGAAGACGAGCAGCACCCGGCCCAGGCGGAACCGGGAGTCGTCGGGAAGCACCGTCGGTCCGGTGATCGGCGACGCGCCGTCCCCCACGTAGGTCCCGTTCTTGCTGCCCAGGTCTTCGATCGTGGCATCGGCGCCCGACACCCGGATGCAGCGCGTGCCGGCGTGAGACGCCGGGGGCGTCGATCCGGACGGTCACGTCCTCGTCCCGGCCGAGGACGTTCTCGCCCTCGACGAGCGGGATGATGCGCTTCTCCCACAGGACTCGCGGGGCGACGCCCGTCGAGGAGACTCCCCGGGCCTTCTCCGCCTCCGCCTCACCCGCGAAGGCGTAGCCGAAGCCGTAGACCGTCCGGACGTAGCGCGGCTCCTTCGCGTCGTCGCCGAGCGCCGATCGCAGCTCGGCCACGGCCACGGTCAGGCTGGCGTCCCCCACCACCGTCTCCGGCCAGAGCTGTCCCCGGATGTGCTGCTTGCTCAGGGCCTTCGGCCGGGACCGGACCAGCAGGTCCAGCAGCTCGAAGGTCTTCGGCTGGAGGTGCACCTCCGCCCCGCCCCGGAAGAGCTGGCGGCTGTCGGAGTCCAGGACGAACTCGCCGAAGCGGACTTTCAAGGGCGCCCCCCGCTCTTAGCAACCTGCTTGGAAGTCGGTAACGCGCTGCTGATGGTACGCGCCGCACCTTACAGACAGCAAGACGGTAGCAAGCCTGGCCAGGCGGCTCCGAAGCGGATCTCGAAAGGAGTCGCCAGATGTCGAAGAAGGGAAGCCGTGCGTCGGGCCGGGCCGTCCTCGCCTCCGCGATCCTCCTCGCCGCCACCAGCGTCAACGCCGCCGCGCCCCTCACCCTCACCGGCTGGGACGCCTCGGCCGTGGACCGGGCGCGCACCGGCGCCCTGAAGCGGCTCGAGAGCGACGAGTGCCGGAAGGTCTTCACCGACTTCACGGACGCCGAGGGCCGCACCCTCCAGCAGAACCTCGAGGAGTGGACGGCGTCCCCGGCCGAGTACATCGGCCTCATCCCCTTCGTGGACGGCTCGTCGCAGGCCCTGTGCCGCAAGACGAAGACCGCCCTCGTCGCCAGCCCCGGTGTCCGCCGCGTCTTCGTGTGCCGCGCGTTCGCGGACGTGCAGTTCCGCCAGCCGGGCGTCGCCGAGAGCATGGTGATCCACGAGATCCTCCACACCCTCGGCCTCGGCGAAGCCCCCAGCCCGGCCAGCCGACCAGCCTCGAGATCACGCAGCGCGTCGAGGCCCGCTGCCGGTAGGGCTAGAATGGCGGGGTGCAGGAGAGCCGCTCTCTCATCCGCTGGTTTCGCCGGCGGTATCCCACGCCGGCCGATCGTCTCGCCTACGCCCGCCGCGCCTACCGCCGCTGGACCGCGGCGCGGCCGGGGCCGTGAGACGCCTCACGCCACAATCAAGACCTGATCCCGTGCGTCTCAGGCGCGGATCAGCTCGACCAGGAACTGCGGGGCCTGGCCCTCGCCACGGCCGGAGACGAGGACGCCGCCGTGGAGGGCCACGATCGCGTGGACCACGCTGAGCTCCGCGTCGGCGAGGTCGGGGCCGGCCTCGGGTGTCGACGTCATCGAGGCGCGGCCTCCGCCGGTGACGCGCACGTGCACCGCGTCGCCCTCCTCTTCGACCCGCACCGCCACCTCCGGGATCCGGCCCTTCTCGAGCGCGTCGGCCTCGCACTGGCGGATGAGGCTGGCGAAGGCGAAGCGCAGGAGCGGCGCGTCGCCCAGCACCGAGATCACGGGTGAGGACGCGGCGAGCGACACGCCCGAGCCGGCCAGCGGCCCCAGGACCTCGGAGAGGTGGAGGACCTGCCGCCGAGCCAGCTCCCAGGGCAGGCGCGTCAGCAGGGAGGCGACGGCGGCGGACGACGCCCGTGAGAGGACCTTCAACCGGTCGCCGGCCGAGGCCGCCTCGCGCGCGGCCGCGGCCTCGAGCGGACCGGCCAGCACGCGGGACAGGAACCCGAGGTGCATGACGGCGTCGGCCGGGGGCAGCGCGGCGTACGGGCCGAAGTAGAGCAGCGCGAGCCCCAGCAGGCGCTCGGCGGACCGCAGCGGCACGAGGGCGACCGCCTCGAAGGACGGCTCGCCGGCGCGAAGCGCCTGGGCGAGCTCCGGGCACTGAGCCGCCTCCTCGAGCTGCGGCTCCGTGAGCCCCCTCGCGCCCTCGAGGTGCGCTGCGCCCCACGTGGTGCGGGAGAGGGGATCGGAGTGGAGCGGGGGCAGGGCCAGCACCTGCGGCGCCTCGCCGGTGAAGAGCATCAGCGTGGCTCCGGAGGCTCCGCCCGCCTTCACCAGCACCTTCAGGATCGCCTGGAGGCGCTCCTCGACGCCGGTCTTCCCCGGGTCCTCGGTCGCGAGCGCGAGGGCCCGCTGCACCTCTCCGAGGCGGACCCGCAGGAGGTCGCGCTCCTCGCGCAGCTCGCTGACCGCGAACCCGAGCTCGGCGGAGGCCTGCGCGTAGGACTCGGTGAGCGAGTCCGTCGAGCGCACGTCCGGGCCGCCGGCCACGCCGCGTCCCGAGTCCTCGGCGGTCGGCACCCGGACCTTCAGGTGCTCCACGACCTCGGCCGGCTCGGAGGGCTCCTCCTCCGGCGCGTCCAGCTTCAGGCCACCGAACATCCCCTCCACCGCCTGCTTCGCCCACGCCTCCACGGTCTGCCCCGCGGGCAGCTGCAGCGTCACGTAGCGCCGGCAGAGGTCCTCCATGGTCAGGACGAGGATGGAGGTGAAGGTCTCGAGGACACCCTCGCCCTTCGCCGCCACCGCCGGGAACTCGGGGACGTGCCGCCCGTTGAGCGCGCGAGAGAGCACCGGGAGCTCGATGACGGCGGGAAGGTCGCGCTTGTTGTACTGGAAGACGAGGGGGATCCGGGAGACGTCGATCTGCTGGGCCAGCAGGTTGGCCACCATCTCCTGGAGGCTCTGCAGGTTCTCCGGCCAGCGGTCTTCGGCGGAGTTGGCGACGAAGACGACCCCGTCGGCCCCCTTGAGAACGACGCGTCGGGTCGCCCCGTACATGGGCTGCCCGGGGACGGCGAGCAGCTGCACCTTCAGGTCGTAGCCGCGAAACCCGCCGGTGCGCAGCGGCAGCAGGTCGCACAGGATCGTGCGGTCCTGGGCGGAGTTGACCGACACGAACTGGCCGCGGCGGGCCCCGGCCGCCCGCTCGAAGAGGACCTTCAGGTTGGTGGTCTTGCCGCCGACCGCGGGGCCGTAGTAGACGAGCTTGACCTTGATGACGCGCTGGCGGTGATCGATGTCCACCATGGCGGGGCTCCCCCCAGAGCCCGCCGACCGGCCTCCGACTTCAGGCGAAGTTTCGCAGGTATCGGAGCGACTGGCGAAGGGCCTGCTGGCGCCGCTCCAGCGATCCCTCGTAGGCCCGGTCTTCGACCTCGACGCAGACCGGCCCGTCGTAGCCGGTGTCGGAGAGCACCGAGAAGAACCGGCCCCAGCTCACGTCGCCGAGGCCCGGCAGCTTCGGCTTGTGGAACTCGAGCGGGGTCGCCAGGATCCCGACGTCGTCGAGACGCTCGGGATCGAGCCGCGCGTCCTTCGCGTGGACGTGGAAGATCCTCTCCTTGAACTCCCGGAGCGGCTTCAGGTAGTCCATGTGCTGCCAGACGAAGTGCGACGGGTCGAAGTTGAGGCCGAAGCTCGGGCTCGGGACGTCGGCGAACATGCGCCGCCAGATGGCCGGGCTCGTGGCGAGGTTCTTGCCGCCCGGCCACTCGTCGCCGCTGAAGAGCATCGGGCAGTTCTCGATGCCGATCCGGACCTCGTGCTGCTCGGCGTACGCCACGAGCGGCCGCCACGTCTCGAGGAACCGCGGCCACTGCGCGTCCACCGTCTTCGTCCAGTCGCGGCCGACGAACGTGTTGACCTGGCCCACGCCCAGCAGCTGCGCCGCGCGGATGACGGCCTTCAGGTGGTCGACGTAGACCTGCGCCTCGGCCGGGTCGGGGGCGAGCGGGTTCGGGTAGTAGCCGAGGCCGCTGATCGCGACGCCGTGCTCGTCGAGGAGGCGACGCACGCGGTCGGCGCCGCGCTCGTCGAGCGTCGCCACGTCCACGTGCGTCACCCCGGCGTAGCGCCGCTCGGCCTTGCCCTTGGGCCAGCACATGAGCTCGACGCAGTCGAAGCCCTCGGCGTTGGCGAAGGCCAGCACCTCCTCGAGCTCGAGGTCGGGCAGGATCGCGGAGACGAAGCCGAGCTTCATCACTTCACCTCGGGGACCTTCACCCAGCCGCCCGTGCGGTGGCTCTCCAGGACCGCCTCGCACAGCACCACCTCGCGATGGCCGTCCTGGAACGTGGCGAAAGGCGGCGGCGCGGAGAAGTCGCCCTTCGCGACGTAGCCGTAGAAGGCGCGGAAGTGCTGCTTGAAGGTGTCGGCGTAGCCTTCGGCGTGGCCGCCGGGGACGCCCACCGCCGCGCGCGCGGGCCCGGAGAGGATCGACGGGTCGCGCATCAGCAGCTCGTTCGGCCCGCCGCGCCGGCCGATCCAGAGCTCCTCCGGGTTCTCGCTGTTCCAGGCGAGGGCGCCCTTCTCCCCCGCCATCTCGTAGCGCAGGCAGTTCTTCCGGCCCGCGGTCACCTGCGACACCACGAGCGTGCCCCGCGCCCCGCCCTTGAAGCGCAGGAGGATGGCGCCGTAGTCCTCGGTCGTGACGTCGACCGGCTCGAGGTCGGACTCCTTGCTCGAGCTTGCCGCTGTACGTCTCCACCTCGCCCTTCGGCCGGCGGCGCACCGGGTGGACGGTGAGGAGATCGGCGCAGACGGCCTCGACCTCGAGGCCGGTGATCGAGTGGACGAGGTCCAGCCAGTGGGTGCCGATGTCGGCCACCGCCCGCAGCTCGCCGCCCTCGGCGGCCAGGACCCGCCAGTTGTAGTCGGTGTCGAGGAGGAGCCAGTCCTGCACGTAGCTGCCCGTCACGTGGTGGACCTTGCCGAGCTGCCCGCCGCGCACCCGCTCGCGGGCCTCGATCGAGAGCGGGTAGAAGCGGATGTTGTAGTTGACGCCGGCGGCCTGCTTCGGGTGCTTGCGGGCGAGGGCCACGAGCTCGGCCGTCTCCTTCGAGGTCATGGCCAGGGGCTTCTCGCACAGCACGTGCTTGCCGCGCCTCGATCGCCGCCTTCGCCATCTCGAAGTGCAGCTTGTTCGGGGTGCCGATGTGCACCGACTCGACGGCCTTGTCGTCGAGCAGCTCCTTCAGCGAGCGATACGCCTTCGGCGCGCCGATCGCCTCGGCGAACTTCGTGGACTCGGCGTCCGAGACGCCGAGGACGCCCACGACCTCGCACCCCGCGCGCCGCAGCGCCTCGGCGTGCACCCCGCCCATGAAGCCCGCCCCGATGACCGCCACGCCAATCCGCGCCATGCGCTCCTCCTGTGGTGGGCCGATCATTACACGGGAGCCGCCGCGGTGCGCAAGGGGCAGACGGACGGGGCGGGCGCACCAGACGGAGACGACGACGTTCGTCAGCTGCGGAACGGGTTCACGACCTTGACGCCCTCGTAGGTGAGGTCGTCGGCCTCGAGGAGGCCCCGGGCCGCGCCGGCCTTGGCGGCCTCCGCAGGCGCCGTGCTCACGGCGTAGAGCAGGACGTTCGTGTCAACGAAGCGCATCGCGGTCGTGGGCTTCGTCGCGCTTCAGGCGTCCCCCGGCCCGGAACCTCCGGACCGAGGCCAGGACCTCGGCCTGGAGGCGCTTGCGCCGCTCGAAGTCGGACTCCTCGTCGCCGAGGCTCGCCAGGAACTCGCGGACGAGGGCGCTCACCGAGGTGTCGCGCGCCGCCGCCCGCATGCGCGCCCGGCGGTAGACCTGATCGGGCACGGAGACGGTGATGTTCTTCACAGTCTCACAGTACCACAGACTCGACCGCCCCGTCGCGCTCAGAGCAGCAGCGGCACCTGCTTCGCGCTCGCCGGCGTGAGGAGGAGCAGCGCGCGGAAGAGCTGCCGGTGGGCCTGGAGGTCCGGCTCCAGGTAGACACCCCCGGCCAGCTCGCGCCACCGCAGCAGCTCCCTTCGCAGCGAGCGGGAGGGCTGCACCTCGACCGTCAGGTCGGCGAGTCGCAGGACCCGCTCGTAGGCGTTCACGAGACGGCCGCGGTCCTCGGGGCCGAAGAGCCTCGAGGCCCGGTTCATCTCGTTGGCGATCATCAGGATCTGCTGGTCCCGGCCGAACCCGGCCCACCGCTCGGGCGTGAGCGAGGCGTGCTGCGTCACGGCAGGGGCTCCCCCTCCCCGACGAGGGCCCAGGTGAGGTCCCGCACCCTCTCGCGCACCGCCGGGTCCTGGATCTCCATGCTGCGGTTGCCCGCCGCGGGGCGGATGTTGATGAGGGAGGTGTACTCGATGCAGCCCTCGCGGCCGCGGCCGGGGTAGTAGTTGGCTCCCCACAAGTCGGCCTGGCGGCTGCCGTCCTCGAGGAGGAGCTGCTCGGCGTCGGCGTGCATCTCGCCCCCGAGCCCGATGACGCCCCGCTCGACGTCGACCACGTACTTCACCATGTCCTCGAAGTAGAGGAGGACGAGACGCTTGAGCTCGCCCGGGTCGATGCGGCCTTCCCTGACGATCACGATGCTCGGGAGCCTCCGGCATCTTCCCCAGCCCTCTCAGTTCCCCACGACGCTCAGCCGCACCAGGGACGGCTGGTCCTTCGTCCGCCAGACGCGCTGCGTGGCCTTCTTGAAGTCGGCCTCCGTGGCCTCGTTGATGTCGACGAAGGTCTGCGGGTTCAGGTTCACGAGCGGGAACCAGCTGCTCTGCACCTGCACCATGACCCGGTGGCCCCGCCGGAAGGTGTGGAAGGCGTCGGGCATCGTGAACTCGACCGTCTCGACCTGCCCGGGGACGAAGGGCTCCGCCTTCTCGAAGCTCTTCCGGAACTTGCCGCGGAAGGGCTCGCCGCGCACGAGCTGCTCGTAGCCGCCCATCTTCGAGCGGGTCGGCCGGTCCCGGTCGCCGGCGCGCCTCGCCCGGCTGCAGCGGGTAGTCGTCCGGGTACACGTCGATCAGCTTCACCACCCAGTCGGAGTCCGTCCCGGTGGTCGAGACGCTCAGGCTCGCGGTGATCGGCCCGGCGATCGTCAGGTCCTCCTCGAGCGGCTCGGTCTCGTACACGAGGACGTCCGGCCGGCGCGCGGCGAAGCGCTGGTCCGCCACCATGTACTCGCGATCCATGCCGACGTCGACGCCCTCGATGAACGGAACGGGCTTGGCCGGGTCGGAGACGTACTCGTCGAAGGCCTCCGCCGTCTCGGAAGGCGACTCCCGCGAGAGCCGGCCACTCCCGGAGAGGTAGAGGGCGAGGGGCCGGGCCTCGCGCGGCGGCCAGGCGTCGAGGGTGTGCCAGGCGTTGGCGCCCGTCTCGAAGACGTAGGCCTCGGGCAGCTTCGGGTCGTCGCCGCCCTTCAGGTAGTAGCGGAAGAAGGGCAGCTCGATCTGCTCCTCGAAGAACTTCGAGGTCGGCTGGCCGAACGTCACCTTGCCGAGCGCGTCGCCCGTGCCGCGCGACCAGCCACCGTGGGGCCAGGGACCCATGACCAGGCGGTTCGCGGTCCCGGGGCTCTGCGACTCGATCGACCGGTAGGTCTCGAGCGCGCCGAAGAGGTCCTCGGCGTCGAACCAGCCGCCCACGGTGAGCACGGCGGGCTTGATGCCCTTGAGGTGCGGCCGCGTGTTGCGGGCCTGCCAGAAGGCGTCGTAGCTCTCGTGCGCCATGACCTCCTTCCAGAAGGCCACGTCGCCCTTGAGGTACTTCCGGTCGAGGTTCGGCATCGGCCCGGCCCGCATGAAGAACTCGTAGCCGTCGGCGGTGCCGTGGTCGAAGCGCGGCGGCCACTTCGTGGTCGGCTCGGGGCGGGGCTTGCCGAAGGCGGTGTAGAAGTTGAAGGCGTGCGGCAGGAAGAAGGCGCCGTTGTGGTGGAAGTCGTCGCCGATGAACCAGTCGGCGATCGGCGCCTGGGGCGAGGCGGCGACGAGCGCCGGGTGGGCGTCGATCGCGGCCATCGCGGCGTAGAAGCCCGGGTACGAGATGCCCCAGACCCCGACCTTTCCGTTGTGGAAGCGAACGCGCTTCAGGAGCCACTCGATCGTGTCCCAGGTGTCGCTCGACTCGTCCACGTCCTTCGGTCCCTTGGCGGGGTTGAAGGGCCGCACGTCCACGAACTGGCCCTCCGACATGAAGCGGCCCCGCACGTCCTGGTAGACGAAGATGAACCCCTCCTTCGCCGCCGCGTCCGAGGGGCCCACGCTGTCGGGGTAGGCGTCGCTCCCGTAGGGCGCGACGCTGTAGGGCGTGCGGTTGAGCAGGATCGGATAGCGCTTGGAGCCACCGGCGTCCTTCGGGACGTAGACGGAGGTGAACAGCTTCACCCCGTCGCGCATCGGGATGCGGTACTCGTACTTGGTGAAGCGCGACCGCACGGAATCGGCGGCGTCGGCGGCGGCCGCGGCTCGAGGGCAGGGCTGCGACGGCGGCCGCACCGGCGAGGGCGACGAGAAGCGGAACGCGGCGTGGCATCGATCCTCCCAGGGTTCGAAGCGAGACGATACCACCGGCGCGCCGGGATCGGGGCGGCCGCGCCCTTCCGGGCCTGCGGGCGCGAGGTCCGGTCAGCGGGCGGCGGGTGCGCTCGTCGCCGACGCCGAGGAAGGCGTAGACGGCCGCCCGGAAGCCCTCCGGCTCTTCGACCGGGGAGAAGTGGCCGCTCTTCTCGAAGACCACGAACTCCGCACGCGGGAGCCCGTCGGCCAGCACCTTCACCCGCTCCGGCGGCAGCATGTCGTGCGCCCCGGCGATCACGAGGCTCCGCACCGGGATGGCGGCCAGCCAGCCTCGCGTGTCGAAGGTCGGCAGCTCCTTGTTCGTGTAGGCGGCGTGCGGCCAGCTCAGCTGGGCGTCCTCGAACACCCCGGCGACGAGGGCCCTGCCCTTCACCGGATCGGCGCAGAGGCTCGGGAAGTAGTCCTCGAGCCACATCTTCCGCTGCAGGGCGGTCTGCTCGGCGGCGGAGAGCCCCGGCTTCGACACGGCGGCCATCAGGGCGCCGTAGCTCTTCATCAGCTCCGGGTGCTGCGCCTGCATGGCCTTCATGTCCTCGGCCCCGAGGCTCGCCATGCCGTGGACGAAGATCGCGGAGGAGAGCGTCTCCGGGTGCTCGTGGGCCAGCCAGATGAGGTTGATGGCCCCGTTCGACCAGCCGATGGCGTTCACCTTCTCGAGCTTCAGGTGCGCGCGCAGCGCCTGGAAGTCGGCGCGCACCGCCGCCAGGCCGCGGTCGGCGTCCTCGCGCACGGGGCCCGAGCCGCCCATGCCCCGCGGGTCGAAGTAGACGAGGGTCAGCTTCTCCTCGAGCGGGCGGTACATCGCCCGCAGGGCCTCGAGCGAGAGGCCCCAGGAGTTCGTGAGGGCCATCAGCACCGGCCCCTGGCCGTGGACCTCGTAGTGGATCCGGAAGCCGTTCAGGTCCGCGGTGAACGACCCGTTGGCGAGGCCCCCGGCGGCGCTCGGGCGCGCGGTGCGGTCGCGATCAGGAAACCCCGTACCGCTCGCGGAGGATCTGGAGGTGGTGGCGCGGGTGGCCCGCCATGATCCAGGCGAGGGCGCGGACGGAGACGGGCTTCCCGCTCGCGGTCCCGACTTGCGCCCACTCGCGGGCGTCGAGACGGCGGAGGACGGCCAGGTTCGCCTGGCGGACGAGGGCGAGCTCCTCCACCAGCTCTCGCAGCGGGACCGAGTCGGACCGGGCCGCGTCCACGTACTGGTTCTCGTCGAAGGACGGGAGCGACGCCTGCTCGCCGCGGCTGAAGCAGAAGGCCCGATAGCCGAAGACGCGCTCGGCGTCGACGAGGTGGCCGAGCACCTGGCGGATGCTCCACTTGCCCTCGGCGTACCGGTAGCTCTCCTTCTCGGCCGACACCGACGCGAGAAGCCGCCGGATCTCGTCGACCTGCCGCTCGAGCACGGCGACGATGTCGGTCTCGGGCACGAGCGCCACGTACCCGCGGTAGAAGGTCGCGTACTCCGTCTCGGTCGGTCGCTCCATCGTCGTCCCTCCTGGCTTCAGCGCGCCGGCAGACGCTCAGCGCGCGAGCATACCCGGTCCGGGCGCATCGGGAGGCATGGTCCCCGCGCCGGGCGAAGGTAGAATCGCACCGGCGGTTCCCGCGCCAGTACCGGCCGACCGGCCCGGGTGAACTCATCGTCACTCATCCAAGGAGCCCGACCCATGAGCGACGCCCTCACCCCCAAGCCGGAGCACAAGTTCACGTTCGGCCTCTGGACGGTCGGCAACCCCGGCCGCGACCCCTTCGGCGAGCCGGTGCGGCCGGTCCTGAGCCCGGTCCAGATCGTCCACCTCCTGGCCGAGGTGGGGGCCTACGGCGTCAACTTCCACGACAACGACCTCGTGCCGATCGACGCCACGCCGGCCGAGCACGACCAGATCGTCAAGGACTTCAAGAAGGCCCTCGCCGACACCGGGATCGTGGTCCCCATGGCCACCACCAACCTCTTCGGCGACCCCGCGTTCAAGGACGGCGCCTTCACCTCGAACGACCCGCGCGTGCGCGCCTACGCCCTGCAGAAGACGATGAACGCGATCGACCTCGGCGTCGAGCTCGGGGCGAAGGTGTACGTCTTCTGGGGCGGCCGCGAGGGCGTCGAGAGCGACGCCACCAAGAGCGCGCTCGAGGCCGGCAAGCGCTTCCGCGACGCGCTCAACTTCCTGACCCACTACGTCAAGGACAAGAAGTACGACCTCGTGTTCGCCCTCGAGGCCAAGCCCAACGAGCCGCGGCACGACATCTACCTGCCGACCACCGGCTCCTTCCTCGGCTTCATCGAGACCCTCGACCACCCCGAGATGGTGGGCGTCAACCCCGAGGTGGCGCACGAGCACATGTCCGGCCTCAACTTCATGCACGCGGTGGCCCAGGCGTGGGACGCGGGCAAGCTCTTCCACATCGACCTCAACGACCAGGCCTTCGGCCGCTACGACCAGGACCTGCGCTTCGGCTCGCACTCGATCAAGAGCTGCTTCTTCCTCGTGAAGTTCCTCGAGGACGTGAAGTACCCGGGCATGCGCCACTTCGACTCGCACGCCTACCGCACCGAGGACCTCGAGGGCGTCAAGGACTTCGCCCGCGGCTCGATGCGCAGCTACCTGATCTACAAGGAGAAGGCGCGGCAGTGGAACGAGGACAAGGAGATCCAGGCCCTCGTCCGCGAGATCTCGAACGTGCCGACGGACGGGATGCCGACGGTCGGCGCCTACAGCAAGGCGACCGCCGACGCGCTCAAGGGCCACACCTTCGACCGCAAGGCCCTCGGCGCCCGCGGCCTCGGCTACGAGAAGCTCGACCAGCTGACGATCGAAGTGCTGCTGGGCGTGCGGTGACCGTCATCCGAGGCGCCCGTCGACGGGCGCATCCCGGGGCGCTTCGTCCCGTGCGACTGAGGGGCCGCCGGTGCCGCGCGGGACGCGATCCCTCGGGCCCGCCCTCCAGCCCTCGGGATGACAGGCCGGACGCTGAGGGCACGACATGTCTCGATACTTCCTGGGCATCGACGTTTCCACGACGGGCGCCAAGGCGCTCCTGATCGACGAGAAGGGCACGGTGGCGGCCTCGGCCACCACCGCCCTCACCCTCCAGACCCCGAAGCCCCTCTGGTCCGAGCAGGACCCGCACGAGTGGTGGAAGGGCACGGCCGCCAGCATCCGCAAGGCCCTCGCGGAGGCCGGGGCCAAGGGCGAGGACGTGGCCGCCGTCGGCCTCACCGGCCAGATGCACGGCCTCGTCCTGCTCGACGCGCGAGCGCGAGGTCCTCCGCCCCGCCATCCTCTGGAACGACCAGCGGACCGGCGCCGAGTGCGCCGAGATCGAGAGGCGCGTCGGGAGGAGCGGAGCTCATCCGCGAGGTCGGCAACGTCGCCCTCACCGGCTTCACCGCGCCCGAAGATCCTCTGGGTCCGCAACCACGAGCCGGAGGTCTACGCGAAGGCGAAGCTCGTGCTGCTGCCGAAGGACTACGTCCGCCTGCGCCTGACCGGCGAGGCGGCGATGGACAAGGCCGACGGGTCGGGCACGATCCTCTTCGAGCTCAAGGCCCGCACCTGGTCGAAGCTCGTCCTCGAGAAGCTCGACATCCCGGCCGAGTGGCTGCCGCCCACGTTCGAGGGGCCGGAGACGACCGGCACGGTCACCGCCGAGGCGGCGGCCGAGACCGGGCTGCAGGCCGGCACGCCGGTGATGGCCGGCGGCGGCGACCAGGCGGCGGGCGCCGTCGGCGCGGGCGCCGTCCGGCCCGGCGTCGTCTCGCTGACCCTCGGCACCTCGGGCGTCGTCTTCGCGACGACCGACGCCCCGCTCGTCGAGCCCGAGGGGCGCCTCCACGCCTTCTGCCACGCCGTGCCCGGCCGCTGGCACTTCATGGGCGTGACGCTCTCGGCCGCCGGCAGCCTGCAGTGGTACCACGACACGCTGACGCCGAAGGAGAGCTTCGCCGACATCGTGGCCGAGGCGGAGCAGGCGCCGGCGGGCAGCGAGGGGCTGCTGTTCCTGCCCTACCTCTCCGGCGAGCGGACGCCCTACCCCGACCCGCTCGCGCGCGGCAGCTTCGTGGGCCTCACCCTGCGCCACCCGCGGGCGCACCTCACCCGCGCCGTCCTCGAGGGCGTCGCCTTCTCGATGAAGGACTGCTTCAGCCTGCTCCAGGGCGCGGGGCTCGGGCGCGGTGAAGGAGGTCCGGATCGCCGGCGGCGGGGCGAAGGGCCCGCTGTGGCGGAAGATCGTGGCGAGCGCCCTCGGCCTGCCGATGGTCACCGTCAACAGCACGGAGGGCGCGGCCTACGGGGCGGCGCTCCTCGGCGGCGTCGGCGCCGGCGCCTGGCCGACGCGTCGAGGCCGCGTGCGACGCGACGATCGCCGTCACCGGCCGCGACGAGCCGGTCGCCGAGTGGGCGGAGGCCTACGAGGCCCTCTACCCCCGCTACCGCGAGCTGTACGCGGCGCTCGAAGCCGACCTACGACGCGCTGCCGGGCTGACCCGGCTCAGCCCGGCCGCGGGCGCGCGCAGCGGCCGATCTCGGCCATCAGCTGCTCCGGGCGGTAGGGCTTCTGGATGAAGCCGGCGGGAGTGCCTTCGCCGAACCGGCCCCGCGCCTCGTCGTGGTCGTAGCCCGACGAGAGGATGACCGGCACCGCCGGGGTCGATCTCCCGGAGCCGCCGGAAGGTCTCCTCCCCGCTCAGCCCGGGCATCGAGAGGTCGAGCAGGACGACGTCGATCCGCTCGCGCTGCTCGCGGAAGAGCGCGACCCCCCTCGCCCCGTCCTCGGCGCGCAGCACCGAGACCCCCTCCTGCTCGAGGACCTCGCCGACCATGTCGCGCACCACCTCCTCGTCGTCGATCAGGAGCACGGTCAGCCCGGCGCCGGGCGGGCGCGGCCTCCGCGGCGGCCTCGAGCGCCGGACGCCGGGCGCTCGGGCGCGAACAGGATGCGGAAGATCGTGCCCCGGCCCGGGCGCGCTCTCGACGCTCAAGGCGCCCCGGTGGCCGCGCACGACACCGAGGACCGCGGCGAGGCCGAGGCCGCGGCCGGTGAACTTGGTCGTGAAGAAGGGCTCGAAGATCCGGTCCACGGTCTCCGCGTCCATGCCCGGCCCGTCGTCGCGCACCTCGAGCGAGCACGTAGCGGCCCGGCGCCGAGCGGCTGCCCGCTCGCCCGCCACAGGGCGTCGTCGGACGCGGCCACGTCGCCGTACGCCGGTGGCCACGGTCACCGGCCCCGCCCCGCTCGCCGATGGCCTCCGCGCGCGTTGATGACCAGGTTCATCAGCACCTGCTGGATCTGGCCCACGTCGGCGTCGACCGAGCGGCAGGCCCGGGATCCAGGCGCGCCTCGAGCCGCACGCTCTTCGGCACGCGCCACCTCGAGGAGCGGCAGGTTCTCGCGCACGAGCGCGTTCACGTCGGTGGGCCGGACCACGAAGTGGCCCCGGCCCGAGTAGGCGAGCATCTGCCGGGTGAGGTCGGCGGCCCGCTCCACCGCGCCCGCCGCCTTCTCGACGTGCCGGCGGGCCGGGCTTCCCTCGGGGAGCTGCTTGAGGGCCAGCGAGGCGTGGCCGAGGATCGCGGCGAGCAGGTTGTTGAAGTCGTGGGCCACGCCGCCGGCGAGGACGGTGAGGCTCTCCTCCTTCGCCGCGCGCCGCAGCGCCTCCTCCGCCGCCTTCCTCTCGGTGATGTCGATCGAGACCCCGAGGATCGCCGGGCCGGCCGGTGCCGGAGAACGTGAACGGGATCTTGGTCGTCTGCAGGTACCGCACCCGGCCCCGGGAGTCGGTGATCGGCTCCTCGAGGACGACCTCGGGGCTGCCCGTCTCGCATCACCTCGAGGTCGTCCTCGCGGAAGCGCCGCACCTCCTCGTCCGACCGGCGCGAAGTCGGCGTCGGTGCGGCCGATCAGCCGGTCCACCGTCGGTGCCGTAGGCCTCGGCCACCGCCCGGTTCGCGAGGAGGAAGCGGCCCTCGCTCGTCCTTCGCGAAGATGAAGTGCGGGACGAGGTCGATCACCTGGCGGAGCCGCGCCTCGGAGTCGCGCAGGGCCTGGTCGGCGCGACGCACGTCGGTGATGTCGAGCGCGATCCCGACCGTGCCGCGGATGGCGCCCGCCGCGTCGCGCAGCGGCTCGACGTGCACGGTGAAGGAGCGGCCCTCCATGCTCGTACTCGTAGCCCGACCGACTCGCCCCGGAGCGCGAGCCGGTGACGATCGAGGGCCACGCTCCCGGCCCCGAGGTACTGCTCGAGCGACAGGCCCACCACCTGGTTCGGGGCGAGGCCGAGGGCGGAGAGGCCGGCGCCCAGCGACGAGGTGAAGCGCAGCTCCTCGTCGGTCGTCCACAGGACCGCGGGCACCTGCTGGATCGCCACGCGCAGCCGGGTCTCGCTCTGCCGCAGCGCGTCCTCCGCGCGCTTCGCCTCGATCGCGGCGGCGATCTGGCCCGCAGACGAACACGAAGAGGTCCCGCTCCTCCGGCCCGAGGCGCACCGCGGGGTCGTAGGTCTGGACCGCCGCCACCCCGATCGCCTCGCCGCGCGCCACGAGCGGCGCCCCCAGCCAGTCCACGGAGTCGCTGGCGATGAGCTCGACCTCGCCGCGCGCGACGAGGCTCGCGGAAGACCTCGGGCGTCGCGAGGAGGGGCTGGCCGGTGCGCAGGACGTACTCCGTCAGGCCCCGCCCGAGCGGCTTCGGGCGCCGGCGTCGTGTCGCGCTCGTCGGAGAAGTAGGGGAAGCTCAGGAGGCCCGACGCCCGGTCGTGAAGGGCGATGTAGAAGTTCCGCGCGGGCAGCACGTCGCCCAGGCTCTCGTGGATCGAGCCGGAAGAGCGCCGGAAGGTCCCAGACCGTCCGGGCGGCCTCGGAGATGCGGTACGCGCAGGCCTGCGCGCGCTCGCGGCGCCGGGCGAGCTCGGCCGCGTGCACCTGCTTCTCGCGCTCGCCCTCGAGGAGCCAGGCCACGAGGGCGAGCCCGAGGACCGCGGTGGCGAGGAGGTCGAACGTCATGAGGAGCGGGAGCCGCGAGAGCTGGCTTCCCCGGGCCCCGAAGCTCAGCGCGAAGTAGGCCAGCTGATCGGCGGCGTAGAGAACGAGGGCGAGCCCGGCGAAGGTGCTGCCCACGCGCGCGAGCGGCCGTCGGCGAGCCAGGATGGCCGCCGCCGCCGCCAGGTAGGCGACTCCGGCCACCAGGCACCGCAGTCCGATCGCGGAGGGCGCGGTCGATGCCGGCGAGAGCGGGCAGCACCGAGGCCAGGCCCACGGCGGCGGCCGCCCCCAGCACGAGCCGCACCGTACGGGCGGGCACGTCCTCCCCCCTCCGCGAGCCCCCAGGCGCCGAGGAGGAGCCAGGCGACCTGCAGGTAGCCGGCGACGAGGGAGACGAGCACGGCGGGAACGCGCCAGGGGTGACCGCCGCCGCCGGAAGCCAGGCCGGACACCGCCGAGGCGCCGATGTAGACGACGAGGGCCAGCCAGCTGAGCGACCAGTGGCGAAGGTAGGCGTGGCGGTAGAGGCGGTAGAAGGCCCCGAGGATCCCCGCCAGGATCAGCGCGAGGACGGCCTGCAGCGCCACCTGCGTGACGAGGACCGGCAGGATGCCGATCGTCTGCTCGCCCATCCCCGCCCCCCCGGCCGGGGTAAGCCTACTCCTCGACGGCGTCGGCGTCGAGGTCGTGCTTGCGCATGTAGTAGCTCAGGTTGCGAGGGTCGATCCCGAGGAGGTGCGCCGCCTCCTTGCGGACACCGTCCGCCCGGCGGTGGGCCTCGAGCAGCAGGTCGCGCTCGAGCTTGTTGAGGGCGTCGCGCAGGTTCAGCTCGCGCCCGGCGAGGCTCGTGCCCTCCGGCGGGGGCGCCGCCGGCGTCCCGGGGACGAGGTCGAGATCCTCCAGCCCGTGCACGGGGTCGAGGATCATCGCCCGCTCGATCACGTTGCGCAGCTCGCGCACGTTCCCCAGCCACGGGTAGGCGGCCAGGCGCGCCAGGGTCCCGGACGGGACGTCGGGCGCCGGGCGCCCGAGCCGCTGCGCGATCTGGTCCGCGAAGTGCCGCGCGAGGAGCGGGGTGTCGTCCCGGCGCTCCCGCAGGGGCGGCACGTCGATGCGGACGACGTTCAGGCGGTAGAAGAGATCGGCCCGGAACTTCCCCTGCTGCACCTCGTGCTCGAGGTCGCTGTTGGTCGAGGCCACGACGCGCACGTCCACCCGGGTCGCCTGCTCGTCGCCGAGGCGCTCGAACTCGCCGTCCTGGATGGCGCGCAGCAGCTTGGCCTGCCCCGCCGGCGGCATCGCGCTCACCTCGTCGAGCAGCAGCGTCCCGCGGTCGGCGAGCTGAAAGCGCCCCTCGCGGTCGGCGGCGGCGCCGGCGAACGAGCCCTTGCGGTGGCCGAAGAACTCGCTCTCCCACATCTCGAGGGGAACCCCGGCGCAGTTGACCTTCACGAAGGGGCCGGAGGCGCGGCGAGACAGCGCGTGCAGCCGCCGCGCGAGCAGCTCCTTGCCGGTCCCCGACTCGCCGGTGATGAGGACCACGGAGTCGGTGGGGGCGGCGGCCTCGACCATGCCCATCACGCGCCGCCAGGGAGCGCTCTGC
Organism: uncultured Acidobacteriota bacterium; assembly: GCA_963818355.1. Lineage (GTDB taxonomy): Bacteria > Acidobacteriota > Vicinamibacteria > Fen-336 > Fen-336 > DATBSL01. The sequence goes on from CAWFSB010000058.1 coordinate 20,752, forward strand.
CCGATCGCCACCTCGCCCTGGGCGGCCACCGCCCCGCGCAGGTAGCGCACCTCGCGGCGCAGGGCGCGGCCTTCGAGCGCGCGGTCGAGGGCCACCTCGAGCGCGTCGGGCTCGGCCGGCTTCAGGATGTAGTCGCTCGCCCCCGCCTTCAGGCACTCGACCGCCGAGGCCACGTTACCGTGGCCGGTCAGCATGACCACGGGCACGTCCGGGGCCGCGGTCTGCATCCGGCGGACCAGCTCGAGGCCGTCCGCGCCCGGCATGCGCAGGTCGGAGAGCACCACGTCGACCGGCGCCCGCCCGAGGTGGGCGAGGGCCTCCGCCACCGACCCGGCCGCGCTCACGTCGAAGCGGCGGGCCCGCAGGATCTCCACGAGGGAGTCGCGCACGTAGGCCTCGTCCTCGACCACGAGGACCCTCGCTCGGCTCGCTGTCCGCTCGTTCATCGCCTCAGGCCTCCCGGGCCGGCAGCCGCATGCGGAAGACGGAGCCCCCGCCCGCCCGTGGGGCCACGTCGAGCTCGCCCTCGTGCTGCCGGACGATGGTATGACAGATCGAGAGCCCGAGGCCGGTCGAGTCCCTGGTCGAGAAGAACGGCTCGAAGACCCGCTGGCGGTCGGCCTCGGGAATGCCCGGGCCACGGTCGGCGAACTCCGCCACCACCGTGGCCCCGTCGCGGCGCGAGGTGACCCGCACCTCGCCCTTCGCCGGCTGCACCTCGCAGGCGTTCACGATGAGGTTCATCGCCACCTGCCCGAGCATCACGGGGTTTCCGTGGACGACCAGCGGCCCGTCCGAGAGGTCGAGGGCGAAGAGAACGTGCCCGAACTCCTTCCGCGACTGCACGAACTGCTCGGTCTCCCGCAGCACCTGGTTGAGGTCCACCGGGGTGCGCGGCGCCTTCGCCGGGTCGGCGTGGGCGAGGACCTGTCGCACGATCCCCGCCGCCCGGTCCAGGCCCTGCTTCACCGAGCCGAGGTGGCGCGAGGCGGCCTCGACGTCGGCGCGAGCGAGCGCGTCTCTCGCGAGGGTCAGGTAGTTCGACATGCCTTCGAGCGGGTTGTTGATCTCGTGGGCGATGCCGGCGGCGAGGCGGCCGACGGTGGTGAGCCGCTCGGCGTGGAAGAGCTGCCGCTCGAGCTCGCGCACCCGGCTCTCCTCCGCGGCGCGGGCCTCCAGCCCCGCGCGACGGCGGGCCTGCTGCACGGCGAAGGCCCCGAGCAGCAGCGCGAGGCCCATGACCGCGAGGTTGAGCGTGTACGTCGTACGGTAGCGCGCCCACACCGGCTCGGCGAGGCCCACCACCGTCCGCTCCGGCTGCGCACACGAGAGGCTGAGCGGGCCCGGGGCCGACCATCCCTCCGCCCGGACCGGCGCCTGCGCGATCACCTCGGTCTCCCCCGCGGGAAGCGGGCCGCGCGGGCCCGGCGGAAAGCGCCCGAGCAGGGCGCCCTTCGCGTCCAGCAGCCGGCACTGCCGCGGCGAGTCGGCCGCCAACTCGCCAGGGTCCAGGAGAGAGGCCGGCGCGACCTCGGTCTCGATCGTCACGCCGCCCGCGAGCGGGCGCGCGGCCTCGCCGTGGGGCAGCCGCGCGGTCAGGCGCGGCCGGGTGGGGTCGATCGCGGCCCCCTCCTGCCCCGTGGGAGTCGCCGAGACCCAGAGCACGGGAATGCCGCCCCGGCGGCCGACGTGCACGAGCGGGCCGCCCTGCGGACGAGCGCACCTCGATACGGACGACCTCGGCGTGGCTGCGCAGGAAGAGAAGGAGAGCGCTCTCCGCGGCCTGGCGCAGCAGCGAGGCGGCCGAGGGGTCCTTCCCGGCCTCGTCGAGCCGGGCGATCGTCGGCGAAGCGCCGAGGAAGGCGAGGTCGGACCGGACCTCCGAGAGCCGCCCCTCGAGCGCCGTGGCCTTGGCCCCGACGTCGAGGGCAAACGCGCGCCGGGCCTCGTCGAGGGCGCCCTGGCGCGCGACGTGGATCCCCCACAGGCCCGCCAGGTTGACCGCGGCCACGGCCGCGAGCGCGATTCCCGTGAGCCAGCCGGGCGTGGCGCGCAGGGGCTTCATCAGAACTGGCAGCGGCCGTCGCGATCCTCGCAGATCCCGCTGTTGCAGGAGAGGGTGGCCCGGCAGGGCACCGATCTGCCGTCGCACGGCGCGTCGATCGGGGCGCCCCCGACGGTCGTGCCGCACGACGCCCCGGACACGACGTTGCCCTCGCAGAAGCACGGGTCGTTGATGGTCGGCCCCACGATGCACACGCGCGGCGAGCACGTCAGGGCCCCGGAGTCCGAGCTGCCCTGGCCGAGCTTGTTCGCCCCGTAGAGCAGGCCGAGCGCGACCACGTTGGCGCCGATGACGAGACCCAGGTTGCCCACGTGGCGGCCGACGCCCGCGGGCGGGACCGGCGCCGCGACGCCCTCCGCCGCCACGGTGGTCGCCGCCGCGGCGGGCTTCTCCGACGGCGCCTCGTCGCCGCTGCGCTGCAGCCGCACCTCGCCGTTGAGCCGCGTCGTCGGCCGCAGGCCGTCCGGACCGCGCGAACCCCTCGGCCAGCGGCTCCTCCCGGCCCCCCGGGCGCCAGGCGAGCAGGCCCTGGAGCAGGCTGTTGTTCTGCCGCAGCGAGAGCGTCCACTCGTTGCCGCCCGCGTCGGTGAAGGACACGGTGCCGGCGCCCTGGGTCGCCTCGGCGATCCCGTAGCGCTTGCGCAGCGGCGGGCAGCCCGACGCCGGCTCGGCCGGGAGGTCGATGGCCACCGACCCCCGCAGCTGCCCCTCCACCACGCTCAGCTCGAGCCGCACCGACGGGGCGCCCGGACCGCCTTCGTAGCGGCACACCTGCCCCGCCCAGTCGTTCGTGAGCCTCGCCCAGCCCTCCCAGCTCCCGGCGGCGCCGGGGGCGGGTGGCGCGGCCGGCTCCTGCGCGAAGCCCGACGGGGGCAGCGCAAGCGCCGCGGCCAGAGCGAGGGCGACGAGGCGGTGGGGTCGAGGGCGCATCTGAGGGCGAACGCGGGCGGATGCTATCACGCCAGGCTCTTCTTCGCCGCGTCGATGCGCGCGTTGTTCTCCTCGTAGGAGAGCGGCCCTTTGGCGCCCGCGGGCGGGTACACGTGCCCGCGGTACACCGGGTACGCCTCCGTGCGCAGGTGCGCGAGCATGTGGTGACCGCGCCGCGTCGCGCGCTCGTGGCGCAGCGCGCTCGACGTCGACCGGCGCCACCACGATGCGCTCGCCCGGGCCCGGCGAGGCCTGCGCGAGCACCCGCCCGTCGAAGTCCACGACCATGCTCCCGCCCGGCCACGAGTACGGCGGGTAGCGGCGCAGCTGCGCCCCCTGGTTCGCGGCGACGACGTACGCCATGTTCTCGAGCGCGCGGCAGCGGTTCACCACCGTCCACCAGTCCATGGGCTCGGTGGCGCCCCACGGGTCCATGTAGGCCGAGACGCGCACCAGGACCTCCGCGCCGTTGACCGCGAGCTGGCGGATGGCCTCGGGGAAGACCCAGTCGTAGCAGATCGCGCAGCCGATGCGGCCGATCTCGGTGTCGGCCACCGGGAAGAGCGGCTCGTCGTAGCCGGGCACGTCGTGGGGGCTCGCGTGGACCTCGTAGGGGATCCACGGGTTGACCTTGCGGTACTTGTAGAGGATCCCGCCCGGGCCGATCAGGCACGTGGTGTTGAAGACGACGCCCGGCCAGCGCGGGTCGGCCTCGATCATCGTGCCGCTCTGGATGAAGACGCCGTGCTCCTTCGCCTTCGCGCGCAGGCGGTCGGTGTGCTCGTTCGGGACGGGCACCGCCAGCTTCTCCAGGAGCTCCGCGACCGTCGCGTAGACCGGCGCCGCGTGGGCGAACTCGGGGAACACCACCAGGCGCACGGGCAGGAACGGCGCCGCGCCCGCGAGCGCCGAGTCGATCATCGACAGCATCCGGTCGGTGTTCGCCCGCATCTCGGCCCGGCCGAGCGGGTTCGGCAGGTCGGTCTGGCAGCAGGCGGCGGAGTAGCGGATGGGATCGGTCATTGCGCCGTTGTCATTCCGAGCCCCTCGGTGTGCCATGCGGGCCGAGGTCCGCCGGGGCACTCGGGCGACGCGGCGTAGCAGCTCGATCGGCGACGATCGGCCGGACCACGAGGCGCGTGTTCCAGGCCTCGGCCTGCTGCGCGGCCTTGCGGACCGCGGGAGGCACGTCGGCTTCCGCGTAGGGGTACGCCTTCATGCCCTCGTACGGCAGGGGCAGGACGATGTCCGGGCTCGCGGAGTTGATGTCCATCTCCTTGCTGTAGCCGCGGCTGTCGAGCAGGAAGGTCCGGGCCCGCCCCGCCCCCACGCGCCGGCAGGGCGGAGGCGTCGAAGCTCAAGGCCAGCTCGTCGCCCGGCTTCGACACCACGAACGCGTCGTCGGCCGCGGCGAGCAGCGGCCGCACGTCGCCTTCGCGGGTGTAGCGGCCCGGCATCGTCTTCCACGGCGAGCGCCACGAGACCCGCGCGTAGTCGAAGCCCAGCGGCTCCCCCTCCGTCGCCACGGCCGAGAAGCCACGCTCGCCGAGATCGGCGCGCACGGGGTCGAGGGCCGCGGGCGCGAGGGCCACGTCCGGCGCCGGGGCGGCGACCGCGGCCTCGTCCCAGTAGACCCGCATCGTCGTGACCACCCGGACGCGCCGCGAGGGACCGAGCTTCCCGCCGAGGTCCACCACGACCGTCTGCGGCCTCCCCACGGGGATCCCCACCTGCTCGACCGCGGTCGCCCAGCGTGCCGTCGGCGCGCTCCACCTCGAGCCGCGGGGGCGCGGCGGCCAGGCCCATCTGGTGCGCGGCGACGTTGTCGCTCGAGAAGGCGTAGTCGGTCCAGCCGGTGAGGAGCAGGACCGTGTGCGACGGGGGCAGGGAGGAGAGGTCGAGGGTGAGCGCGTGCTCCTTCGCGTAGCCCCGCACGCGCTCGAGCGGCAGGTCGTCCACGAACGCGCGATCGGTCGCCGCCAGGCGCGCGGTCACGTCGCGCCCGGAGTGGTCGGTCGCCCGCGGCGTGCGCGGGTCGCGCACCGCGAAGAGGCGGAAGGGCTTCGGCGGCGACGTCATGCCCTCGTCGGGGTACACGAGGACGTCGGCCGGGTGGTCGACGGCGAGGAGCCGCAGGCGGTCCAGGTAGAGCACCTCCTCGAGCTCGTTCGTCACGCGCAGCTCGTAGCGCCCGTTCCGGGGCGCGAGCCGCCCGGGGGCGATGCGCACGTAGCTCGACGGGGTCGGGCTCGTTTCGCACGCCCGGGGCCTCGTAGTAGCCCATCTCCCCCGCGCCGAGGAAGTCGGTCAGGAACTCGAACCGCTCGCCGTTCCACGCGTAGAGGTAGGGGCAGGAGGAGGGCTTGCGGTCGAGCTCGTTGACGGCGAGAGCGAGGCGCGGCGACCCGGCTCGGCCGACGCGCCCATCTCGGTCTCGGTCTGCACGATGCCGGACACCCAGATGATCCGCACCGCGTCGGGAGCCGTCCGCGCGCCGAGGCCGAACACCACGTCGGCCGGGGCGGCCATCGGCACCGCCGCCGAGGTCTCGATCTTCTGGCGGAGGCTGCCGGCGCGGATCTCGACCTTCGCCCCCACCCCGCCCCGGCTCGACACGCGACCGGCGAGCTGCACCGCGAACGAGTGGTTGCGGTTGCCGCCCTCGTTCACCAGGCGGCGCAGGTCGGAGGGAGTCGCCAGGAGCGCGTCCTCGTCGCCGTCGGCGTCGAGATCGGCCACGGCCAGGGCGGCCGCCTCGATCGTCCCTTTCCGGGGCGTGGCGGTGAAGGCCGCCGCGCTCACGTCGGCCCAGGACGCCCCCAGCCCGCGCAGGAGCCGCGGCCCCTTCGCGGTCACCACCAGGAGGTCGAGGAGCCCGTCGTTGTCGTAGTCGAAGAGCTGCGCGGCGAGGGCGCCCGCGGCCGCCGGCGGGGCCGGCACGACCTGGAAGGCTCCCCGGCCGTCGCTCAGGGCGAGCGAGGACGGGCCCTGCCCGCCGAGGAAGAAGTCGGTGTAGCCGTCCTTGTTCACGTCGCCGGCGGCCGCGCTCGCGGAACGGCCCCGTGGCCACGAGGCCCAGCTCGGCCGCCAGGTCCTTGAAGCTGCCGTCCCGCATGTTCTTGAAGAGCACGGGGCGGTCGCGCTTCAGCACGAACAGGTCGACGTCCCGGCGGTTGTCGAAGTCGGTCGGCACGACGGCGACCGCCCCCCCGGCCCCACCGAGCTGCGCGGTGGCGGTGATGTCGGCGAAGGTGCGGTCACCGTTGTTGCGCAGCAGGAGGCCGGGCCCCTGCGGGGCGGCGGCCGCCACGAAGACGTCGAGGTCGCCGTCGTGATCGATGTCGACGAAGGCGGCGGTGGCCGCGGCGTTCGGCCAGGCCGGGACCGGCGCCGTCTCCGCCTTGAAGCGCCCGCCGCCCTCGTTGTGGAGGAGCGACACGCCGGCCGGACCCGAGGCCAGCAGGTCCGGCAGCCCGTCGTTGTCGTAGTCCCCCGCCACCGCCACCCGCGCGTCGACCCCGGCGAGGCCCGTCTTCTCCGTGACGTCGGTGAGCCGGCCCTGCTCGTTGCGGAGCACGCGGAGCCCCGCCCGCCCGGCCGAGACCACGTCGAGCGCCCCGTCCGCGTCGAGGTCCGCGAGAACGAGCGTCGACGCGCCGGGAGCCGCCTCGCCCTTCTCGGCGAGCGACACCGCGGGCGTCTTCGCGTCCACCGCCTCGGGCTCCGCCCCGGTCGAGGCCAGCGCCTCGGCGTACTTCCCCTGCTCGAGGTAGTTCGACCCGAGCGCGCTCTTGTACGCGCTGTCGCGCAGCTTCTGGAAGGCGGCCATCGCCTCCTGGCCCTCCTCGCGCTTGCCGGCGCGGGTGAGGGCCACCCCGAGGTTGTAGGCAGCGCTCACGTTGTACGGCTCGGACGCGAGCGCCAGGCGGAAGGCGGCGGCCGCCTCCTCGAACTGCCGCGTCTGCAGGTACACCTGGCCCAGGGTCACGTTGGCGCCGAGGTCCTTCGGGTCCTTCTCGAGCACCCGGCGGACGTACGGCACCGCGTCCTCGGCGCGGCCCTCGCTGCGCGCGATGAGCGCGAGGAGGTAGTTCGGCTGCGGCGCGAGCGGCGCCGCCTTCAGGGCTTCCTCCGCCGACTGCTTCGCGGCCGGGATGTCGGGCACGTAGAGCTGGGCGATCGCCAGGTTGATGCGGGCCGCCAGGAGCGAGGGGTCCTTCTCGAGCGCCCGGCCGAAGGCCCCGACCGCGTCCGCGAAGCGGAACTGCTCGAGGAGAGCGACCCCGAGGTTGTTCTCGCGCCACGCGGCTTCGCGCGCGGGGAGGGGCGCGGGGGCCTCGGCCCGGACCCCGGGGCCCGAGACGGCGAGGGTGGCGGCGACACAGCAGAGGAGGGAGGCTCGGCGCAGGCTCATCCAACCATTCTCATCCGGGCCTTGGCCCGGACTCAAGGCGTCAGGGCGCTCCCCTTCGCGGGGAGGACCTTCGCGGAGACGAGGCCGCGCCCCTCCTGCACGAAGGCCACCTGGTTGGCGACCACGGGCCCCGTGCGGTCCACCTGGCCGCTCGGCCAGGCCACCTCGATCGACTCGACCCGCTGATTGGCACCGAGGCCGAAGGTGACGGCGGTGTCGCTCTGCGAGCAGTAGGACGACCCGGTGCGCACGAGGCGCCACTGCCGGGAACGGTCGGCCAGGGTCACGGTCACCTTGGCGCCGATGCCGTCCCGGTTGGACTTCGTCCCGATCGTCTTCACGCGGAGGAAGCGGTTCTGGTTGCCCCCGTCGTTGCGGAAGACGACGGCCGGCCCGTCGTTCGTGCTGACCAGCACGTCGAGGTCGCCGTCGTTGTCGATGTCCCCGTACGCGGCCCCGCGCGCCACGATCGGCTTCTGCAGGGCGGGGCCGAGCTTCCGCGCCACCGGCTCGAAGTGGCGGTCGCCGGTGTTGCGGAACACGTGGGGGAGCTGCGCGTGGGTGACGCTCGGCTGCACCGCGGCGATGTCGTCGGCCACGTGGCCGTTGCCGGCGAAGATGTCGAGCCGGCCGTCGAGGTCGTAGTCGAAGAAGAAGATCCCGAAGGCGAGGGTCAGCATGCTCGCCCGGCCCACGGTGGAGGCGGGAGCCTCGTCGACGTAGAGCCCGTTTCCTTCGTTGTGGTAGAGGCCGATCATCTCGTTCGCGAAGTTCGCGATGAGGAGGCTCGAGCGCCCGACGCCCGAGTAGTCGCCGCTGTCGACGCCCATCCCGGCGCGGGCCACCCCGGTCTCGCCGAACGCGATCCCCGCCGTCGTGCCCACGTCGGTGAAGGTGCCGTCGTGGTTGTTGCGGTAGAGCTTGTTGGGCTGGGTGTCGTTGGCGAGGACGAAGTCGGGCCAGCCGTCCTCGTCGTGGTCGATCACCGCCACCCCGAGCGCCTTCGAGGTCGGGTCCCAGAGCCCCGCCTTGCGGGTCGCGTCCTCGAAGCTGCCGTCGCCGCGGTTGCGGAAGAGGGTCGGGCTCTCCCCCTGGTAGGACTCGGGCGTGCAGTACGACTTCGTCTTCCCGTCGAGGGTGCAGAAGAGGTCCTTCTCGACCGTCCAGGTCACGTAGTTGGCCACCACGATGTCGAGGTGCCCGTCCTTGTCGTAGTCGAAGAACATCGTGCTGGTGCCGAAGGTCCCCGGCCCCTTCGTGCCCGTCTTCGCGGTGACGTCGGCGAAGGTCCCGTTGCCGAGGTTGCGGAAGAGGTGGTTGCCGCCGATCGCGGTGACGTAGAGGTCCTTCCAGCCGTCGTTGTCGTAGTCGGCGGCGGAGACGCCGATCGCGAACATGGGGGCCGCGAGACCGGCCGCCTTCGTGACGTCGGTGAAGGTGCCGTCCCGGTCGTTGCGGTAGAGCGCGGAGGAGGTCGGCGGCCCCGGCTGGCCGGGCCAGGCCGTTTCGTTCGCGAAGAAGACGTCGAGCCACCCGTCGTTGTCGTAGTCGAAGAGGGCGAGGCCCGAGCCCATGGTCTCCGACAGGTACTTCTTGCCGAAGGCGCCCGAGTTGTGGCGGAAGGCGATGCCGGCGTGGGCGGTGCCGTCCGCGAACTGGATCCCCCCGCCGGACTGGGTCAGGGCGGCGCGCGGGACGAGGGCGAACGGAACGGCGAGCGCCAGGAGGAGCGCGAGGACGCGCCGGGGCCTCATCGCCCGCCCCCGTGCGACCCGGCGACCGCCGCCGAGGCGTAGCCGGGGTCGTCCCCCAGGGCCGAGCCGTGCTCGTGCACGGCTTGCCGCTCGTTGTTGTCGTGGGGGTGCAGCTGGCGGTAGGGCCCGGTGATCGTCTGGGCCGACTCGTCCGCCTTGAAGCGCCGGTAGAGCGCCTCGTGCTTCTTCGCCATCTCGCTGTCTCCGCCTCCCTGGTAGCTGAGCATCAGATTGTAGTGTGCCTGCAGGTCTTCGGGGTCGATGGCCAGCACCCGCTTCAGCTCGGCGATCGCGTCCGGGTACTGCCGCTTCAGGAAGAGCAGCCGGCCGATCTGGTTGCGCACCACGCGGTCCCGCGGGTAGAGCGCCGCCGCCTGCCGAAGGTGCGGCAGCGCCTCGTCGTAGCGGCCCGATTGCTTGAGGGCGGTGCCCAGGAAGAAGTGCGTCTTGGCGAGGCCGGGGTCCACCTTCAGCGCCTCGCGCAGGGACTCCTGAGCGCCGTCGAGGTCTCCCTCCGTCAGACGCGCGCGGCCGACGTTCACCCACCCGTCCGCGTAGGACGGCTCCATCTTCGTGACGTTCAGGAAGGCCGCCTCCGCGCCCAGGAGGTCGCCCTGGAGAAGCAGCCCGATCCCGTAGTCGTTCCACCGCTCGCGGACGGACGCGTCGAGGAAGGGGGGCGTCTTCGGCTCGGGAGATCCCTTCGGCAGGACCCGGATCCGGGCCTCCCTCTCGTCCATGACGGTGATGGGGATGTCCGGGATGGCCTTGACCTTCCCCGAGACGCGCGACGTGTCGCCGGTGAAGACCCAGCGGCCGTCGTCGTGGCCGGGCCCGATCGAGTAGCCCTGGTGCTCCGGGTCGCGGACACCCGCGAAAGCCCACTGCGTGTTCCACCACGTGAACTTGCGGTAGTTGAGCTTCGCCTTCACCGTGATCCGGTCGCCGCAGTCCTCGGGAATGCGCAGGCGGTAGTGAACGGTGTCGGCGGCGCCGGGCGGGATGAGCCGCACGTAGGCCACCGTCCGCGTGGCCCAGGCGTTCCGCTTGTTCACGACGTTGCCGTGCTCGTCGAGCATCAGGCTGCGATAGAAGTGGGCCCCCGGCTCGACTGGGCCCTTTCTCCCGTCCGGGGCGTCCTCGGTGAAGCCGGAGTGGAAGATCTTCTTCCCGTTCGAGTCGACCACCTCGAGCTCGACCCAGACGTCGAACGCGTCCACCGTGCCCCCCGGGAAGAAGTGGCCGACCCGGCGCGTCCGCACCACCACGTCGAGCCGGGCGGTGTCGCCCCGCCGCAGCGCCGCGTCCACCTTGTCGAGGGGGGCCACCACCTCGGCCGCCGGCGTGACGAACGCCGCGGCGGCGCCGAAGCTCATCGACTCCTCGCCCGCCGCGAACGTGGTGCTCAGCCGCGGCTCTGCGCCGGCGACCGCGCGCGTCTCGCGCCGCTCGGGCGCCCCCGGCACGAGGCCGAACACGTCCAGCGTCACCGCGCCCGACTTCAGGAAGGCCTGCGTCACCTCCATCTGCTCCGCGTCGCGGTTGACGAAGGGCAGCGCGGTGTTCGCGCCCGGGAAGCGGTGCGAGTGCACCTTGCCGTCCTTCGCCGCGGGGTCCTTTGCGCTCACGAGCGGCATGTGGCAGTCGGCGCAGCCCTGCGGCTTCGGCGGGTAGTAGAAGGAGCGCGCTCCCTCCCCGGAAACGCCCGAGGCCTGCCAGTTGTCGTACTCGTTGAAGCCGCGAATCCAGCGGTAGGCGTTGACGGGCACGTCGAGGTGGACCTTGTGGCACGACGCGCAGAACTCCGGCGTCTGGTCGGTGTGGAAGCTCTTGAGGAAGGTGCGCGAGTGCGGGCCGGGGTCGAGCCGCAGCATGTAGTCGTGGGCCGCGCGCAGGGCCGGGTTGTCGCTCGCCGCGAGGTCGTGCAGCGGCGGGTACTCGATGGTGAAGTCCCCCTGGCCCATCGTGCTCTTCACGTGCACGATCGAGTGGCAGGAGGTGCAGCTGAGCCCGACCTGGGCCTCCGGTGTGTCGACTTGCTCCTTGATCGGCCGGTCGAACTTGCCGGCGAAGACGACGGCGTGGTCGTGGCAGCCGGCGCACCACTTCGACGGCTTCGTCCCCACCGTGTCCTGCATGTACTCGATCGACTTGCGGTACCACTGGTTGTTGAAGGACGCGAAGTGGTGCGCCGAGGAGTTCCACTGGTCGTAGATGTCCTTGTGACAGCGGGCGCAGTCCTCGCTCTTCATGAAGAAGTTCGAGGGAACCGGCGCGCCGGTGTTCGTCTCCCCGGAGGACGGGAAAAACGGGCCCCGCGGCCCCTGGCCCTCTCCCTCCATGCTGGCGGGAGCGAGCGCCGGGTTCGCGATCGGGTGGCGCGGCGGGAAGAGGTCGGAGGCCGCTCGCGCCCCGGCCGCGGCGACCGCCAGCAGGGCGGCGGCGGTGGCGCTCGCGCGCACGACGCCGGCCGGAACGAGCAGGCGACGGCGCAGTCCGGCCGCGAGGGCCACGAGCGCGCCGAGAGCCACGAGGCCCACGTGCGCATAGAGCAGCGCGCGGAAGGGGCGAGTGGCGCCGGTGAAGAGAAGCGCCACGCCGAGCGACGCCCCGAGCGCGAAGACGACGGCCGCGGACCGCCAGAGACCGTCGAGCGCCGCCCAGTGGCGGCGGGCGAGCCGGCCCAGGGCCGCGGCGGCGGCGAGGCCCAGGACCATGTGCAGGCCGACATTCCCGAAGTAGAGGAGGCTCGCGTCGGCGCGCGCCGCGAGGTACAGGCTGTTCAGGCCCAGGACCAGCAGCACGCCGGCCAGCATCCGCTCCCGTCGCTCCATCCCGCCTCCAGTTCCGATCCGACTCTCCCGTCCGGGCACACCCGTAGCTCCACGAAACCAGGGGCCGGTCGAGCGTGCCCTGCCGAGTGGCAAGCACCGTGCCGCGAGGCGCTGAGATCGTCGTCAGAGCCGCTACCCGTAGGGTCTATGGGCACCGATACCCCTCCCTGTGAGCATCCGGTCACTTGGACGGGTCGCGCACTCTACGCCGATCACGAACATCTATGGGGCTGGGGCGTCTCGATCCTCGCCGGGGGCAAACGATCCAATGGAGCCGAATCGCCGAATCCAGATTTCCGGAGCGGAGCCTACTTCCGTCGCGCTCCCGGCTTCGGCTCGTCGCCGCGAACGTGGCCCTCGGCCATCTGCTGCAGCTCCGTGCGGCGCTCCCGCACGAACTCCAGGAACGCGCGGGTGGCGGCGGGCTGGAAGCGCGCGAGCGAGATGACGGCGACGGTGCGGCGCAGGCGGTGGCCCTCGACCCGCAGCTTCGACAGCCAGCCCCAGGCCACCTCGTCGCGCACCGCCCACGCCGGCAGCAGCGAGACGCCGAGCCCGCGCTCCACCATGAGCTTGATGAACGACGTGTCGTTCGACTCGAGCGCGAGCGACGGCTGGATGCCGACCTTGTTGAAGAACTGGTCGGTGGTGCGACGGATGGAGCCTCCCCGCTCGAAGAGGATGAGGCGCTCCTTGCGGAAGTCCTCGACCGTGGCCTCGGTCGCGCTGGAGAGGCGGTGACCGTGGCCCACGACGAGAACGAGCTCGTCCTCGAACAGGTTCTCGATCTTGAGGGCCGGCGAGTAGACGGGCAGCGACGCGAAGCCCACGTCGGCGGCGCCGTTGAGGATGTCGGCCACCGTCTCGTCGGTGCTGGCCGTGGTGCGGAAGGAGACGTCGATCCGCGCCTGCGAGCGCATGAAAGCCTCGAACAGGGGCGCGAAGAGGTGGACGATCGCCTGGGTGGCCGCGGCCGCGCGCACGCGCCCGGCCGGAGAGTGCTCGCTGCCGGCGACGCGCTCGCGCAGGGCCTCCGCTTCGTCGAGCAGGCGCACCGCGTGCTCGAGCGCCGCCTGCCCCGCCGGCGACAGCTTCACCCCGCGCTTGGCGCGGATGAAGAGCGGTTCCCCGAGCTCGGTCTCGAGCGACTTGATCTGGTGGCTGACCGCCGACTGCGTCAGGCCGAGACGCTCGGCGGCCCGGGTGAAGTTCAGCGTCTCGGCGACCACCCGAAACGTCCGGAGCTGCGAGAGTTCCATCCCTTGTCCCCCTTGCCCTGGCCCGGAGGGTCAGGGTCGTCCTGGCCGAAGGGCCAGGGCCGGTCTCGAAGCATCACGAAACCTAATGAATGATACCAGAGAGATCAAGGGGATCGTTTGCCCTACGGCACGAATACCCCCGATGAGCCGGCGGCAGGGTGAGCCGCAGGCGTCCCCCCTCGACCGCCGCCTCGCCGAGCGCTCCCACCCGATCGCGCAGCCGGGCCCCTTCCGCGAGGCCTGCGGGCGCCGCCGGCAGGTCGAGGGTCACCGGCGCCGCGTCGGTGTTGATCGCCACCACGACGGCACGGCCGTCGAGCACCCGCGCGTAGGCCCAGCTTCGATCGGCGACGTGCAGGTTCACGGTCTTCCCCCGCCGCAGGGCCGGCGTCTCCTGCCGCAGGCGCAGCAGCGCCCGCACGTGTGCGTGGACCGACTCCTCGTCGGCGGTGCGTCCCGCCGCCTCGAAGGCGTTCCTGGCGTCGCCCTTCCAGCCGCCCGGGAAGTCGCGGCGGTTGTCGGGGTCTCCCCCGCCGGGCAACGCGATCTCGTCGCCGTAGTAGACGAGCGGGGTGCCGCGGGCGGTGGCGAGGAAGGTGAAGGCCGACTTCAGCGAGGCGACCTGCGCCCCCGGCTCGTTCATGAAGCGCGGCACGTCGTGAAGGCCGAGGAAGGTCACGAGCGAGGACGCGTCTTCGTAGAGGTGGTCGCGCGCGAGCATCATCGCGACCTCCCGCAGCGAGCCGTTCTTGGCGAAGGCGTCGCGGATCTTGAAGTACGTCGGGAAGTCGAAGAGGGTGTCGACCCCGGAGTCGACGCCGTCGAAGCGCGCCTGGCCGCCCTGGTAGAACGAGACGAGCGCGGGGTCGCCGTCGAACAGCTCCCCCACCACCCGGAGGTCCGGGTACTCCTTCTTGATCGCGGCCATCCACTCCTTCCAGAAGCGGCGGTGGACGTAGGGCAGCGTGTCCTGGCGGATCCCGTCGAGCCCGCTCACCCCCACCCACCAAAGCGTGTTCTGGATGGTGTACCGCGCCACCTCGGGGTCGTCCTGGTCGAGGTCGGGCAGGATGTCGATGAACCAGCCCTCGAGCGTCGTCTTCTGCCCCTCGGGCGGCGAGTGCGGGTCCTGCAGCGTCCAGGTCTGCCAGGTGTTCGCGAGGTGCTTCGCCTGCGTGCCGTAGTACCACGTGGGCGTCGGCGAGTCGGTCACCCACGGGTGATAGGGGCCGCTGTGGTTCGCCACCTGGTCCTGGATCACCTTGATCCCGAGCGCGTGCGCCCGATCCACCAGCTCCCGCAGCGTGGCGAGGTCGCCCAGGCGCTCCTCGACCGCGTAGAAGTCCACCGCCCCGTAGCCGTGGTAGTCGGTGATCGCCTGCCCGTCGTAAGTCTCGCGCTCGTTCAGGTGGTTGACGTTCTCGTACCAGGGGTTGAGCCAGATCGCGGTGATCCCGAGGTCCTTCAGGTAGGGCAGGCGGTCGATCACGCCGCGCAGGTCGCCACCGTGGTAGTAGCGGCCCTTCGATCCGATCGAGAAGCCCCTTCGACACGGCCGGGTCGTCGTTCCCCGGGTCGCCGTTCGCGAAACGGTCGGGCATCAGCAGGTAGATCACGTCGTCCGGCGAGAAGCCCTGGAACCGCCCCTGGCGCGGCAGCGGCTCGAGGATCTCGAGCGGGATCGTGGCCGCGCCCGCCGCGGTGCGGACGCCGATCGTCCGCGGGCCGGGCGCCGCCTTCGGGTCGATCGTCACGTCCACGAAGAGGTAGGTCCCCGCTCCGTTCACCTTCGCCGGACCCGTCGCGAGCCCCGCCGCGGCGCTCGTCACCTCGGCCCCGAGGAGGTTCTTGCCGCGCACGAGCAGCCTCACCGGGTTGATCGAGTGCCCCGGCCACCAGCTCGGCGGCTCGACCTTGACGATCTCGGGCGGCGCCGCAGCGGCGACGACAGGGAGTGGAAGGGCCAGAGCGACCGCGGCGACGGCCGAAAGAAGCGTGCGCGTCATGGGGCGTCTCC
>CAWFSB010000059.1:0-7500 GCA_963818355.1 uncultured Acidobacteriota bacterium
TCTCGCACCTGCCGATCCTGGTGGACCCCTCGCACGGCACCGGCCGGCGGGACATGGTGGCGCCCCTGTCCCGGGGGGCGGCGGCGGTCGGCGCGGACGGGCTCATCGTCGAGGTGCACCACGACCCCGACACGGCGCTGTCCGACGGGCCGCAGTCGATCACGCCCGCGGCCTTCGCCGCCCTCGTGGGCGAGCTGCGCCAGATCGCCCCGGTGCTCGGCCGCACGCTGTAGGGCAGCGGGCTGCGAGCGGAGCCCGGGATTCACGCCGCGCGGAGCGAGCGGGGGGCCAAGGGGGGTCGCGCAAGACCCCCCTTGCTCAGTCCAGCTTGATCAGCTTCCGCTCGAGGAGGCGGGCGAAGATCAGCATCGCCTCCTCCTCGCCCATCGGGCACAGCTTCAGGATCGACTGGACGTCCCACTGGCCGTTGACCCGGGACAGGACGAAGCCCTCGTGGGGGTCGAGGTTCTGCTTCGTGAGGGTCGCGAAGTCGACCGCGAGGGAGGGCACCTTGTCGCGGGCGACGGCGTGGACGAGGCGCTCGCGCTGGCGGGCCTCCATCGCCGCGATGAGGCCCTTCTTGGCGTTCTGGTTCAGGCGGTCGATGGCGAGCACGTCCTCGTAGGCCTTGAGCGCGGCCTCGTAGCGCTTCTCCTGCAGCCGCTGGTAGGCGAGGGCCAGGAGGGCCTGGATGGCGCCCACGGGGTCGGACGCGCTGGTTCTCGGCCCGGACCTGGCCGACCGCCAGGAGGCCCCGCGAGTGCAGGTCGAAGACGAGCGCCGCGGTCTCGAACTCCGAGCGCCGCAGCTCGAGGCTCATCTCGGCGAGGCTCTTGCCGGCCGCGGCGAGGGCGAGGACCTGCTTCTCGACGGGGTCCGTCCCCGCGGGCGGCGGGCCGCTGACCTTGAACGTCGTCTCGAGGTTGGGGAAGACGGCGCGGATCCGCTGCCACTCGTCGACCCGGCGGATTCCCTCGAGGATGACCGGGGTCACCAGGGACTCGAAGGTGATGTGGATGTTCTCGGGGAACTCCCCCTCGCGGAACTCGAACTGCCCCGAGGGCCAGAGGAAGAGGTCGTAGATCGTCTCCTCGGCCTTGGCCTTGAGCGCGCGGCGCAGGTCGTCCTCGCTGAGGACGCCGTCCGCCACGAGGATCGAGCCGAGGAGCCGGCCCTTCTCCTCCTGGCCCAGGAGCGCGCGGAACAGCTGCTCTTCGGTGACGAGCCGGAGGCGGATCAGGAACTGGCCGAGCGACTCGCGGGGGTCGTTCGACCAGGACGAGAAGATGTTGCCCTCGCGCAGGATGATGCGCTTCTGCACCGAGCGCCGCTCGACGTGGAGGGTGCCCGTCTTGCGGCCCGAGGCGATCCACTGCAGGACGTCGGGCAGGGCCATCGTCCGCAGGTCGCCGCGCAGGCTCATGTTTCAGGCTCCGGGCGAGAGCGTCAGCTCTCGTCCCAGGAGAGGTCCCAGAAGAGGTAGTCGCGCCAGCTGTCGGGCGTGCGGTGGACGCCGAGGCTCAGGGTGAGATGGGGCAGCGAGGGTGGGCGGCGCGGGCGCCGGACCAGGCGCAGCCCCGCCTGCTCGGGCAGGAGGTCGCCCTTGCGGCGGTTGCAGGGGATGCAGCACGTGACGATGTTGTCCCAGTCCTTGCGCCCGCCGCGGGCGACCGGGATCACGTGGTCGAACGTGAGCTGGGACGGCGGGAAGCGCTCGCCGCAGTACTGGCAGGCGTGCTCGTCGCGGGCGTAGACGTTCGCGCGGGAGAACGGCACCTCGGCGAACGAGCGTTTCATACGGACGTGACGGAGGAGGCGAAGCACCGAGGGGAGCCTCACCCGAACCGTGACGCCCCGGATCTCCCGGTCGTAGACGGCGATGACCTCGACCTTGCCCTGGAAGAGGAGGGTGATCGCTTTTTGCCACGGAACGACCCTCAAGGGCTCGTAAGTGGCGTTCAGGACGAGCGTTTGGTCCATCGCAGCGATCGGAAGGAGATTGTGCCGTCCCCCTCCGAAGGCTGTCAAGGACGCCCGTCGCCGCCGGGTGCGGAGGCGCCCGTCCCGGCTAGCGCTGGACGCGCGCCGAGCCGCCCTTCATCACGCGCTCGACCTCGGCCAGGCTCGCCATGGTGGTGTCCCCCGGGGTCGTCATGGCGAGAGCGCCGTGGGCGGCGCCGCAGTCGACCGCCCACTGCGGGTCCTTCCCGGCCAGGAAGCCGTAGATGAGGCCCGAGGCGAAGGAGTCCCCGCCGCCGACGCGGTCCCAGATCTCGAGGCCGTCGTGGGCGCGCGACGGGTAGAGGCGCCCGCCGGTGTAGACGACGGCGGCCCAGTCGTTGACCGAGGCGGAGCGCACGTTGCGCAGGGTGGTGGCCACCGCCTGGAAGTTCGGGAAGGCGGCGACCGCGGTCTCGATCATCTTCTCGAAGTTGCCCGGGTCGAGGGCCGAGAGGTTCTCGTCGAGCCCCTCGACCTCGAAGCCGAGGGCGGCGGTGAAGTCCTCCTCGTTGCCGAGCATCACGTCCACGTAGGAGGCGAGCTCGCGGTTCGTCTCCTGGGCACGCTTCTTTCCGCCGATCGACTTCCAGAGCGAGGCCCGGTAGTTGAGGTCGTAGGAGACGATCGTGCCGTGCTTCTTCGCCGCGGCCATCGCCTCCTTGGCCACGAGGGGCGTCGTCTCCGAGAGGGCCGCGAAGATCCCGCCGGTGTGGAGCCAGCGGGCGCCGTCCCGGCCGAAGAGCTCGTCCCAGTCGACGTCGCCCGGCTTCATCTGCGAGGCGGCGGTGTGCCCGCGGTCGGAGCAGCCGACGGCCGCGCGCACGCCGAACCCGCGCTCGGTGAAGTTGAGGCCGTTGCGGACCGTGCGCCCGACGCCGTCGTCGGGCACGAAGCGCACGTGGCTCTGGTCGACGCCCCCCTGGTACATCAGGTCCTGCAGGAGACGGCCCACGGGGTTGTCGACGAGGGCGGTGACGACGGCCGTGCGCAGGCCGAAGCAGCGCTTGAGGCCGCGCGCCACGTTGTACTCGCCGCCGCCCTCCCAGGCCTGGAAGGAGCGGGTCGTGTGGATCCGGGTGTCCCCGGGATCGAGGCGGAGCATCACCTCGCCGAGGCTCACGAGGTCGAAGCGGCAGTCGGACGCGGGCTCTGATGTTCAGGCTCATGGTTCTCGGACTCCTCCGGGCGGCCGGGGCGCGGCTCGGCCGGGCCTGGCGACGGTATCGCCGGCGCGCGGGGGTGTCAATGAGCGGATCAGACGAGGAGCATGGCGTCGCCGTAGGAGTAGAAGCGGTAGCGCTGCCGAACGGCCTCGGCGTAGGCCCGCAGCACGCGCTCGCGCCCGCCGAAGGCGCTCACCAGGAGGAGCAGCGACGAGCGGGGCAGGTGGAAGTTCGTGACCAGCGCGTCCACGGCGCGGAAGCGGAAGCCGGGGACGATGACGAGGTCCGTTTCGCCCTCGCCGGACCGGAGACGGCCCCCCGGGCCGAGCGCCGACTCGAGGGCGCGGGTCGCGGTGGTGCCGACGGCGACGACGCGTCGGCCCTCCGCCCGCGCGCGGTCGACGGCGGCGGCCGTGGCCTCGGGGATCGTGAATCGCTCGGGGTCGACGCGGTGGTCGCGGACGTCCTCCGCCTCGACCGGGCGGAACGTCCCGGGGCCGACGTGGAGGACGAGCTCGGCGCGCTCGATGCCCCGCTCGCGCAGGCGCTCGAGGAGATCGCCGGTGAAGTGGAGGCCGGCGGTCGGGGCGGCCACGGAGCCCGCCTCGCGGGCGTAGATCGTCTGGTAGCGCTCCCGGTCCGAGGGCGCATCGGCGCGCCGGATGTAGGGCGGCAGGGGCACGTGGCCGTGGCGCTCGAGCGCCGTCTCCGGGTCGACGCCGTCGAGGAGAAGGCGGACGCGGCGCAGGGGGGACGGCGGGGCGCCCACATCGGCCGCGGGAGTGCCCGGCTCGGGGGCCTCGATGCGCACGCGAAGGCCGGGGCCGACGTCGACGACGACCCCGGGCCGGAGGCGTCGGCCGGGGCGGACCATCGCCTCCCAGAGGTCCTCGGCGTGGCGCCGCACGAGCAGGATCTCGGCCTCCCCTCCGCCCGGCCGGCGGCCGAGGAGTCGGGCGGGGAAGACGCGGCTGCGGTTCGTGACGAGAAGATCGCCGGGGCGGAGGAGCTCCGGAAGATCGGCGAACGCGGCGGTGCTCGAGGGCGCCGGTCGCGCGCTCGAGCACGAGCAGGCGCGAGGCGTCGCGCTCGACGAGCGGCTCCTGGGCGATCCGCTCGGGCGGGAGCTCGAAGTCGTACGCGCCGAGCGCGTGGTCCGAGGGGGCCTCGGGCATGGCCTCAGAAGAGCTTCTTCTGGGGGCTGGCCGAGGGCGCGGTGTCGGGCACGGGCAGGCCGAGGTGCTCGTAGGCGCGGCGCGTGGCCGTGCGCCCCCGTGGGGTCCGGTCGAGGAAGCCGTGCTGGAGGAGGTACGGCTCGTAGATGTCCTCGATCGCGTCGGGCTCCTCGCTGATCGCCGCGGCCAGGGCGTTGACGCCCACCGGTCCGCCGCCGAACTTCTGGATGATCGTGAGGAGGAGGCGGCGGTCCACCTCGTCGAAGCCGTAGGCGTCGACCTCGAGGAGGGCGAGGGCGTCGCGGGCGACGGCGACGGTGATGGCGCCGTCGGCCCGGACCTGGGCGAAGTCGCGCACGCGGCGCAGGAGGCGGTTGGCGACGCGGGGCGTCCCGCGGCTGCGTCCGGCGATCTCGCTGGCGCCGTCCGCGTCGATGGGGACCCCGAGGATCCGGGCGGAGCGCGTGACGATCGTGTGCAGGTCGGCCTCGGTGTAGAAGTCGAGGCGGTGGACGATGCCGAAGCGGCCGCGCAGCGGCGCGGTGAGAAGACCGGCCCGCGTGGTGGCGCCCACCAGGGTGAAGGGCTTGAGCGGGATCTTCATCGACCGCGCGCCGGGGCCGCTGCCGATCATGAGGTCGAGGCTGTAGTCCTCGAGCGCGGGGTAGAGGATCTCCTCGACCTTCGCGTCGAGGCGGTGGATCTCGTCGACGAAGAGGATCTCGCGGTGCTCGAGCGCCGTGAGGAGCGCGGCGAGGTCGCCGGCGCGCTCGATGACCGGGCCCGCGGTCCCCTTGATCGGCACGCCGAGCTCGACCGCGATCACGTGCGCGAGGCTCGTCTTGCCGACGCCGGGCGGGCCGAAGAGGAGCACGTGGTCGAGGGCCTCCCCTCGCGCGCGCGCGGCCTCGATGGCGACGCGCAGGTTGGCGATCACCTGCGACTGGCCCACGTACTCGTCGAGGCGCCGTGGGCGGAGCGAGACCTCGAAGCCGAGGTCGTCGTCGATGGGTCGGCCGGTGACGAGGCGGTCGTTCACGGTGGGCTAGTCTATCGCCCCGAGAGGGCGCGCAGGGCCAGGCGCAGCAGGTCCTCGAAGCGGCCGTCGCCGCCCTGCTTCAGGGCGCGGTCGACACCGCGCTCGGCCTCGGGCCGCGAGTAGCCGAGGTGCACGAGGGCGGAGACGAGGTCGTCCTTCGAGGAGGAGGCCGGAGGCTCGGCGGCGGGCTCGCCGGCGGCGACGAGGTCCTGCACCTTGTCCTTCAGCTCCAGGACGAGCCGCTCGGCGGTCTTCTTTCCCACCCCGGGGATGCGGGTGAGGCGGGTGACGTCGCTCGTGCGCAGGGCGGAGACGAGGTCCGGAGCCTCGATTCCGGAGAGGATGGACAGGGCGAGCTTGGGCCCCACGCCGGAGATGGCGATGAGCCGCTCGAAGAGGGCCTGCTCCCCGGCGGTGAGGAAGCCGAAGAGGGCGAGGGCGTCCTCGCGCACGTGGGTGTGGGTGAGGAGGGTGACCTCGTCGCCGGCCTCGCCGATCCGGTAGAAGGTGCTGAGGGGGATGGCCACGCGGTAGCCGACGCCGCCCACGTCGACGATCGCCTCCTGCGGCTCCTTGCGGACCAGGCGGCCCCGGACCTGCGCGATCACGAGGGCACGCCCACGCCGCAGCGCAGACAGGCGAAGCAGAGGGCGACGGCCAGGGCGTCGGTCGCGTCCCCCGGCTCGGCGGGGTGTGGGAGCTCGAGCATGCGCGTGACCATGTAGGCGACCTGGCTCTTTTCCGCCCGGCCGAAGCCGGTGACCTGCTGCTTGACCGTGGCCGGCGGGTACTCGTGGACGGGGAGGCCCGCCTGGGCGCCGGCCAGGAGCACGACCCCGCGGACGTGGCCGAGCACGAGGGCGGTCCGCGTGTTGGCGGCGTGGAAGACGTCCTCGACGGCGAGCGCGTCGGGAGAGAGCCGCTCGATGAGGGCGAAGACCCCGGCGTGGATGTGGCGCAGCTTCTCGGGAAGGGAGAGCCTCTGGCCGGGGGCGAGCGTCCCCATCTCGACGAGGCGGTGGCGGCGCCCGTCGCTCTCGACGGCCCCGTAGCCGGTGCGCATCGAGCCGGGGTCGACGCCGAGAACGATCATGCCTGCCGGCCTAGCTGGCGGCCGCGGCCTCCATCTCCTTCTCGGAGATGTCGGAGTTGTCCCAGACGTTCTGCACGTCGTCGTGGTCGTCGAGGAACTCGATGAGCTTGAGGTGCTGCTGGGCCTTGGCGCCCTCGAGGGCGACCGTGTTGTCGGCGAGCTTCTTGACCTCGGCCTCGTCGGGCTCGATCCCGGCCTTCTGGATCGCCCCGCGCACCGCCTCGAAGGCCTGCTGGGTCGTGTAGACGGTGAAGCCCTCGGCCTCGGTCACGATGTCGTCGGCCCCCGCGTCGAGGGCGATCTCCATGAGGCTGTCCTCGGTCGTCTTGTCGGCGGCGATCGCGATGACGCCCTTGGGCTTGAACATGTAGCCGACGCTGCCGGCGCCGCCCAGGTTGCCGCCGTGCTTCGTGAAGATGTGCCGGATCTCCGAGACGGTGCGGTTGCGGTTGTCGGTCGTGCCCTCGACGAGGATGGCGACGCCGCCGGGGCCGTAGCCCTCGAGGACCATGTCCTCGTAGGTGGTGCCCTCGAGCTCGCCCGTGCCCTTCTTGATGGCGCGGGTGATGTTGTCCGCGGGCATGTTCGAGCCCTTGGCCTTGTCGACCGCGGTGCGCAGGCGCGGGTTGGAGTCGGGGTCGCCGCCGCCGATGCGGGCGGCGATCGTCATCTCACGGATGATCTTGGTGAAGAGCTTGCCCCGCTTGGCGTCGAGGGCGCCCTTCTTGTGCTTGATGGTGTGCCATTTGGAGTGTCCGGACATGGTCCTTCTCCTGCGCGCTTTCTGGCGTGAAGTTTAGCACCGGCGACGCACCGGCCGCGCCGACAAAAGAAAAGCCCCGGTCCCTGGGGACCGGGGCTCGTCGAGCATGAAGAAAAAAGTCCCGGCAACGTCCTACTCTCCCACCAGGTCGCCCTGACAGTACCATCGGCGCAGGAGGGCTTAACGGCCGTGTTCGGAATGGGAACGGGTGTGGCCCCTCCGCCATGGTCACCGGGATGAACTATCAAGCCGAAGACAACCGAAGG
>CAWFSB010000059.1:12500-291389 GCA_963818355.1 uncultured Acidobacteriota bacterium
AGTGCGACCCGAGGATGTCATGCGGTATTAGCAGCAGTTTCCCGCTGTTATTCCCCACTCGGAGGCAGATCACCCACGCGTTACTCACCCGTGCGCCGCTCTACTTGGGGGTTGCCCCCCTTTCGCGCGCGACTTGCATGTGTTAGGCACGCCGCCAGCGTTGATTCTGAGCCAGGATCAAACTCTCCAGTTAAACTCGCGACGCTGCGGAGCGACCTTGCGGCCGACCCGAAGCGCCCCTCGATACTGAAGGTACTCTTTGGTCCTCGCGAGCTGAATCTCGCCGGAATCTTCTCTCGTCTACCCAGTTTTCAAAGAACCACCCCGACTTTGGGGGAACCTGACCAGAATACCGAAGCGTCGGCAGGCTGTCAAGCCTTTTTTCCGGCCTTTTTACGATCCTCTTTACGGCGGGAGGGTACGTCTGGGTGGGGTTGAGCGCCGGTTACGAATCCGCCACTCTTACGACACCCGGTGTAACGCCCCCGGCAGAAGCACATAGTACGTCGGCCTCGACCACGTGTCAAGCCCTTAGCCCCACCTTTTGTTCGAGTTCCGGAGATTCCGGAGCGTCCCCAAGATGCAGGGGTCCGGGGGGAGATGGCGCCAGTAATGGCACCGTGCCTCTCGCTAGCGGGCCTCGATGCGAACGTGGCGGGCCGGCCCGACGGACAGGACGAAGCCCTCGCCGGCCGCGAGGGCGACATCCGCGGCCTCGAGGACGACGCCGTCCCGACGCACCGCGCGCTGGCGGAGCAGCCGGACGGCTTCGCCGTTCGACTTCGCGAGGCCGGCCAGGACGACGAGCGCGTGCGGCTTGTGGGTGCCCACGGCGACGCTCACGACGCGCAGCTCGCTCGGGGCCTGGCGCTCCTGGTGGACGCGTCGCCACTCGGCCTCGGCCGCCAGCGCCGCCGGGGCGCCGTGGAAGTCCGTCACGATGCGGCGACCCAGCGCCATCTTCGAGGCCATGGGCCGCGTCGCCCGCTTCTCTTCCTCGATCGCGTCGGGCGCGAGGTCGGTCAGCAGGGTGTAGTAGCGCCACATGAGCTCGTCGGAGATGCTCATGAGCTTCGCGTACATCGCCTCGGGCGGCTCGGTGACGCCGATGTTGTTGCCGAGGCTCTTCGACATCTTCTCGACGCCGTCGGTGCCCTCGAGGAGCGGGGTCGTGAGGACGACCTGCGGCTCGAGACCGTAGCCGGGCATGATGTCGCGGCCGACGTTGAGGTTGAAGAGCTGGTCGGTGCCGCCGAGCTCGACGTCCGCCTTCAGGGCGACCGAGTCGTAGGCCTGGGCCAGGGGGTAGAGGAACTCGTGGATGGAGATCGACTGCCCGGCCTCGTAGCGCTGGCGGAAGTCGCGCCGCTCGAGCATGCGGGCCACGTTGTAGGTCGCGGCCAGGCGGACGAAGCCCTCCGAGCCGAGGACCCCCAGCCACTCGCTGTTGAAGCGCACCTCCGTCTTCACGGGGTCGAGGATCTTGAAGGCCTGCAGCTTGTACGTCTCGGCGTTTCTCTCGATGTCCTCGCGCGAGAGTGGCGGGCGCGTCTTCGACTTCCCGGTCGGGTCGCCGATCATCCCCGTGAAGTCCCCGATGAGGAAGATCGACCCGGTGGCCGAGGTCCTGGAAGTGCTTCATCTTCCGCATGAGCACGGTGTGGCCGAGGTGGATGTCGGGGGCGGTCGGGTCGAAGCCCACCTTGACGGTGAGCGGGCGGCCCAGGGCGAGCTTCGCCTTGAGCGCGTCCGCGGTCACGACGTCGACCGCACCCCGGGTCAGGTAGGCGAAGGCGTCGGTCGCGGTCACTCTTCCTCCACGATCACCCGGCGGCCCTCGACCCGGTAACGGCCCTCGAGGAGAAGGCGCACCGCGCGCGGGTACAGCCGGTGCTCGGCCTCGAGAATGCGGGCGGCGAGGGACTCGGGCGTGTCGCTCGAGAGGACAAAGACCGCCTCCTGCGCCAGGATCGGCCCGGAGTCGAGGCCCTCGTCCACGAGGTGCACGGTCGCCCCGCTCACCTTGACCCCGTGCTCGAACGCCTGCCGCTGCGCGTCGATCCCGGCAAAGGCGGGCAGCAGCGCGGGGTGGATGTTCACGATGCGCCCCGGGAAGGCCCGGACGAAGACGGGGGAGAGGAGGCGCATGAAGCCGGCCAGGCACACGAGGTCGACCTGGTGGGCGCGCAGGATCTCGACGATCTCGGCGTCGTAGGACTCGCGCGTCTTCCCGCGGTGGTCCCGGAAGACGGCGGGAATCCCGGCCTTGCGGGCACGCTCGAGCCCGGCGGCGCCCTCGACGTTCGAGACCACGACCGCGATCTCGCCGCCCAGCTCGCCCCGCCGGGCGGCGTCGACGAGGGCCTGGAGGTTCGAGCCGCGCCCGCTCAGGAGGACGCCGAGCTTCTTCACCGGCGCCTCACTCCCAGGAGACGCCGGAGCCGGCCACGACGCTGCCGATCACGAAGCTCGTCTCCCCGCGCCGCTCGAGCGAGTGCTCGACCTCGTGGAGGTCGGACGGCGAGACCACCACGATCATGCCGATCCCCATGTTGAAGGTGCGCTCCATCTCCTCGTCGCCGACGCCCCCGCCCTTCTGGATGAGCCGGAAGAGAGGCGGCACCTCCCAGGCGCCCCGGCGCAGGCGCGCCCCGAGCCCGTCGGGCAGGACGCGCGGGATGTTGCCGGGGAAGCCGCCGCCGGTGATGTGGGCGAGTGCCCGCACCTTGTCCCGCTCGAGGAGCGGCTCGAGGGCGGCGAGGTAGCTGCGGTGGGGGGCGAGGAGGGCTTGCCCGACCGTGGTGCCGAGCTCCGGCAGGTGCGTATCGACGCGGTGGCCGAGCGTCTCGAGGAGCACCTTGCGGGCGAGCGAGTAGCCGTTCGTGTGCAGACCCAGGGAGGGGAGTCCCGAGGAGCACGTCGCCCTCGCGCACGCCGCGGGGCAGCGCCTTGTCTCTCTCCACCACCCCGACGATGAACCCGGCCAGGTCGTAGTCGTCCTCGGCGTAGGTGCCCGGCATCTCCGCGGTCTCCCCGCCGATGAGGGGGCAGGAGAACTCGGCGCAGGCGCGGGAGAAGCCGGAGACGATCTGCTCGACCTTGACCGGGTCCATCTTCCCGAGGGCCACGTAGTCGAGGAAGAAGAGGGGCACCGCCCCCTGCACGAGGATGTCGTCGACGCAGTGGGCCACGAGGTCGTAGCCCACGGTGTCGTGGACGCCGGCGAGGATCGCGACCTTGATCTTCGTCCCGACCCCGTCGGTCGAGGCCACGAGCACCGGCTCGCGGTAGCGGGAGAGGTCGGGGCGGAACATCCCGCCGAAGGAGCCGATCTCGGTCAGGACCGAGGCGTTGAAGGTGGACTTCGCCAGGCCCTTGATGCGGGCCTTGGCCGCGTCCGCCGCGGAGATGTCGACGCCGGCCTCGCGGTAGTCCATGGGAAGTCGGAGTCTATCGCCAAACCGCGCGACGGGGGAGCCGCTCCGGCCGGCGCGGCACTGGCGGTAAGATGCGGGTCCGAGCCATGGTGTCCGCGCCCGATTTCGCCGTTCTCGAACGGACGCTCGACGAGCGCCGCCAGCGGGTGGAGGCGGCGCTGCGCCGGCTCGTGGCGCCGGGGAGAGCCCCGGCGGTCGAGACGGCGATCGCGGACAGCCTCTTCGCCCCCGCCAAGCGGCTGCGCCCCATCCTGTCGCTGCTGGTCGCCGAGGTGCTGAAGGGCAACCCCGAGGCGGTGCTGCCCGCCGGCTGCGCCATCGAGATGGTCCACACCGCGAGCCTCATCCTCGACGACCTGCCGTCGATGGACGACGCGAAGACCCGCCGCGGCCGGCCGACCTGCCACGTGGCCCACGGCGAGGCGACGGCGGTCCTGGCCGCCTTCGCGCTCATGAACCGGGCGTTCGAGATCCTGGCCGAGGGCTGGGAAGGCGGGCCGGACGCCGCCGCGCGGGGCGGGATCGCGCGCGAGCTGGCGCGCGCCATCGGGACGGACGGGATGATCGCCGGCCAGTCGGTCGACCTGCTGATGACGGACCTTTCGATCGACTTCCCGACGCTCGAGTTCATCCACAGCCGCAAGACGGGCGCTCTCTTCATGGCCTCGGCCGCGCTGGGGGCGATGGCGGCGCGGGCGAGGACGGCCGAGGTGGCCTCGGTGGTGGCCTACGCGAAGAACCTCGGCCTCGCCTTCCAGATCGTCGACGACCTCATCGACGCGACGGGAGGCCAGGAGGCCGGCAAGGACGTCGGGAAGGACCTCAAGAAGACGACCTTCGTCTCGTTCTCGGGAGTGGAGGGCGCTCGCGCCCTCGCGCAGGAGCTGATCGCGGCGAGCGAGGCGGCGCTGCAGACGTTCGGGCCGCGGGCCGAGCCGTTGCGGGAGCTCGCCCGCTACGTCGTGACACGCAGGAGGTGAGGGTCATGAGCCGCTGCCCCGAGTGCGAGATGGACCTGGAGCTGGACGGTTACGACCTCGACGTGGGGGAGACGATCAACTGCCCGGAGTGCTCGGTCGAGCTGCGGGTCTCGAACGTCGACCCTCTCTCCGTGACCCTCGTCGGCGACGACGAGTAGCCCCCCTCAGGGGGTCGGGGGACCGAAGGAGCGGATGGCCTCCGCCTCGTCCTGGTACGTCTCGAACGTGGGCAGGAGGCGCGCCATGTCGAGCGTGCTGTAGACGCGGTCGCCCACGTTCAGCAGCTTGAGCTCGGCCCCGAATCGGCGGGCCGTCTTGAGCCCGGCCACGAGCTCGCCCACCCCCGCGCTGTCGACGAACGCCACGGCCGAGAGGTTGAGGAGGACCCGCCGGCGGCCCTCGGCGAGCAGCTCGTCGATCGCCTCGCGCAGGATCTGGTCGCCGAGGCCCGCGGTGAGCCGGCCCTTCAGGTCGAGGATCACGACGTCCTTCGTCTGCCGGACTTCGACGTGCATGGCGGCCCCCCTGGCCTCGCGAAAACCTACTGCTCCTGCCCGAGCGCGCGGCGGTACGCCTTCGCGTCGCGCGCGATCTCGTAGCGCTCGCGCGCCGCGACCACGAACGCCCGGAACAGCTCCGCCTGCTTCTGCTGCCGCAGCGAGGCGGCGATCTGGCCCTTCTGCCGGGCCAGCTCGGCCGCGTCGAAGGGCTTCCTCTCGAGCACGCGCAGGATGGCCCAGCCCGAGGCCGTGCGCACCGGGTCGCTCGTGGTCTTCTCGGGGAGCGAGAAGGCCGCCGCCTCGAGGGCGGCGCCGGTGCCGAGGTCTCCCAGCGGCTGAGCGCGGCCGGTGAGGGCGGGTGTCTCCTTGCGGACGAGGTCGTAGGCCAACGCCGCCTTCTCGAGACCCAGCGTCGCCGCCTTCGCCTGGACGCCCGCGGCCGCCGTGCGCGCCTGCTCGAACGCCCGTTCTTCCACGAGGTCGGAGCGGACCTTGTCGCGCACGTCCTCGAGCTCGGGCTCCCGCGCCTTCTGGATCTCGACGAGCGAGACGAAGGCGGCGCCCTGCGGCAGCGCGAAGCCCTCCTTCTCGGCCTGGCCCGGCTTCAACGCGAACACGCGCGCCACGAGGGTGGGCGAGGCAAGAACGGGCGGGGTCTCGCCGGGGGCGATGGGCGCGCTCTTCTGCACCGTGAGCCCCTGGGCCCTGGCGGCTTCCTCCAGCGACTGGCCGCGAGAGAGGGCGTCGCCCATGGCCTGGGACTTCTGCTCGCCGAGGTCCCGCACCTTGTCCTCGGTGACGCTCGCGCGGATGCGCTCCTTCACCTGGGCCAGCGGGAGGACCGATGCCTCGCGCTTGGAGGTGAGGCGGATGACGTGGTAGCCGAAGGAGGTCTTGACGAGGTCGGAGACCTGGCCGGGCTGGAGCGCGAAGACCGCGTCGTCGAACTCGGGCACCATGCGACCCGGAGCGAAGCAGCCCAGATCGCCGCCGTTCTGGGCGGAGCCCTGGTCCTCGGAGGATTTCTTCGCGAGGGCGGCGAAGTCGCCGCCGGCCTTCACCTGGTCGAGGAGCGCCTGCGCGAGCGGTTGCGCCTCGGCGTCGGGGTGTCCCTCGCCGGCAGCGTCGCCCGCCTTCACCTTGACGAGGATGTGGCTCGCGCACGCCTCCTCCTCCTGGCGGAACTCCTCGCGGTGGTCCTGGTAGTACAGCTCGATGTCGCGGTCGGTCACCGCCACCTGCGGCTGGAGAGTGGCGCGGTCGACCAGGACGTAGGAGACGACGCGCTTCTCGGGGATCCGGTAGGCGTCCTTCTTCGCCGCGAAGCGGGCCGCAACGTCCGCGTCGGTCGGCTGGA
Source organism: uncultured Acidobacteriota bacterium (assembly GCA_963818355.1). Lineage (GTDB taxonomy): Bacteria > Acidobacteriota > Vicinamibacteria > Fen-336 > Fen-336 > DATBSL01. Next base: position 18,775 of record CAWFSB010000059.1, read on the forward strand.
TGGCGGCACGGTAGCGCGCCGCGTCGGCGAGGACGTACTCGAGCTTCACCTGCTCGGTCCGGCGGCGGAACTCGCGCTCCACCTCGGCCTCGCTCACCGACACCGAGGCGCCCACCAGGCTCTCCAGGCTCTCGCGCAGGAGCTGGCGGCGCAGCGATTGCTCGAAGTCCTCCTCGGAGAGGCCCTGCAGCTCGAGCCGGCGGCGGATCTCGTCGACGCCGATGAACCGGCCGTCGTCCTGGAACTCGGGCGAGCTCGCGATCGCGCGGGCCAGCGCCTCGTCGGAGACGGTGACGCCGAGGCGGCGGCTCTCGAGCTCGACCAGCCGGTCGCTCACGAGGCCCTCGAGCACCTGCTCTTCGAGCCCCATCTGGCGCAGCATGTTCTCGTCGAGGCGGCCCTGGTAGAGCCGGTCGTAGAGCTGGCGCTGGCGGCGGTACGTCTGCTGGAACTCACCGACGGAGACGGGCAGCCCGCCCACCGTCACCACCGCCTCCCCCGGCGTGCCCTGCCCGGCGTCCTGCAGGGTGGGGATGTAGAGGATGATGAAAGCGGCGATGACCAGCCACAGGAAGATGTAAAGCCAGCGCCGGTGGCGGCGCATCAGGGCGAGAGCCATGCTGTCTCCTCGAGGACCTTCGCAAAGTCGCGATTCTATGCCCCCCTCCCTCCGCCCGCAAGCCGGGCGGCCCTCCCGCTTGGGCCGCGTGCGGAGTTGATCTATACTCCCTAGCCCGGCTAAGTTGCGCGGGCTCAGGGGATTTGGCCTCGATGGCGTCCGACGAAAAGCAGCCGCCGCGCGGGAGCGGTGATCGAATCGAGTGGTTCACGGTGAGCTACAGGACCCTCGCCCTCGCCGGGAGTGCGATCCTCCTGCTCGCGGCGCTCGGCTGGTTTGTCTTCCTCCGCCGCACGCCCCCGCCCCTGCCGCCGGCCACCGCGATCGAGACCGGCGCCCGCTTCGAGAAGATCGACGGCAGCGTCCACGTGAAGCGGTCGGGGACGCTCGACTGGTTGCCGGCGACGCTGGCCGTCGTGCTGCGCCAGAACGACCTCGTGAGGACGGGTCCGGGCGCCGCGGCCGAGATCCACTTCGCCGACGGGACGGTGTTCAACGTCCGCCCCGACAGCCTGATCACGATCGAGGAGAGCTCGCAGAACCCGGTCTCGCGCCTGCAGCGGGTCGCTCTCTCCATCCAGTCCGGAGAGGCCAACTTCCAGACGGCGGCGCGCACCGTGCCCGGCAGCACCACGATCTCGACGCCGACCCTGCGCACCACCGCCGAGCGCGACACCACCGGCAACATCCAGGTGGCGGAGGGAGGAGCCACGGGCCTGCGCATCTTCAAGGGCCAGGGCGCCGCCGAGACCCGTGCCGGCCAGAGGATCGCGCTCGGCTCGAACGAGGGAGTCCGGGTGGACGCGACCGGCGCCGCGGGCCCGAAGCTGGCGCTGCCCACGGTCCCGCAGCTCACCGCGCCCTCCAACGGGACCGACATCGCCTACCCGGATCTCGCGCAGGGCATCACGCTCCTGCTGTGGGGCGCGGTGCCGGAGGCTTCGGCCTACCGCGTGATGGTGGACTTCAGCCCGTCGTTCGCCCGACCACTCTACGACCGGCAGACCGCACGCTCGACGCAGATGGAGCTGCGCGCCCTCGAGGCGGGCTCGTACTACTGGAAGGTCGCGGCCGTCTTGACCGACGGCACCGAGGGGAGCTTCTCGGAGCTGTGGCGGTTCACGCTGGCGCGGTCTCCCCAGAGCGCCGCCTCGCCCCCGCCGCTCGTCTTCGAGGCCGCCGAGCTTCGGGGCAACGTCCTCCAGGTGCGCGGGCGCACGGAGCCCGGCGCCACCCTCTCCCTGGGCGGGGTGCGGCTCGAGGTGCAGGCCGACGGCTCGTTCAACGAGTTCGTCATCTTCGACGGCGGCGCGGGAGCCACCGTCCGCCTGACGGCAACCGGGACCCGTGGCGGCACGGTCGAGCAGCGCCGCCGGGTCACGGTCGCGGACTGAGGCCGCCGGGGTGACACGCCTGGCCGTCTTCCTCGGCCCCCGGGATTCGGGAGCCCGTTCGGCCGGCCGGCCCTCGCTCCGCCGCCGGCTGGAGGAGGCCGCGGGGGGAGGAGTCGAGTACGAGTTCCTCCCCGCCCCGACGCGGGGCCGCCCGCGGCTCGACCCGGGGCGGTTCGCCGGGGCCCTCCTCGCGGTCGGCGCACAGACCTCGGTGAGCGCGGTGCGCGCGGCGAGGCGCGCCCTCCCCGCCAGGCCCGTGGGTGGCCTCGCCGTCACCCCCGATGCCCGGGCGCTGCGCCGGATCGACCGCCTCGGGCTCGACTTCGTGATCGAGGCGTGGCGTCCCTCGGACCCGCTCCCGGAGGCCGTGCTCGCTCACCTGCAGGGCGCGCGGCGCCCCGCGGCGCGGCCCGGCGGCGAGCGCGCCGCGGGAGCGCAGACCACGGCGCGGCGGCTCGCGATCCTCACCGACGTGGTGAAGACGGCCAACTCGATCCTCGAGCCGCGCAAGGTGATCGAGCTGGTGGTCGAGAAGATCCGCGCGCTCATCCCCTCCGAGGCCTGGTCGCTCCTCATGGTGGACGAGGAGAAGCAGGAGCTGGTGTTCGAGGCCGCTCTCGGCGCCAAGGGGCGTGACGTCTCCTCCTTCCGCCTCAAGATCGGGGAGGGCGTCGCCGGCTGGGTGGCCCAGAGCGGCAAGCCCGCGATCGTCAACGACACGGCGCGCGACCCGCGCTTCGCGCCCCGGGTGGACACGAGGACGCAGTTCGAGACGCGGTCGATCCTCTGCGCGCCTCTCGTGTCGCGCGGGCGGACGATCGGGGTCCTGGAGATCATCAACAAGCGCGGCGGCCGCTTCTCCCGCCACGACCTCGCGCTCGTGCTCACCCTGGTCGAGCCCTGTGCGATCGCGATCGAGAACGCCATCCTCTTCCAGCGCACCGAGCAGCTCACGATCACCGACGACCTCACGCGTCTGTTCAACTCGCGCTACCTGAACCTGTACCTCGGCCGCGAGATCAAGCGCTGCAAGCGCCACGGGATCCCGCTGTCCGTGATCTTCCTCGACCTCGACGGCTTCAAGGGGATCAACGACCAGTTCGGCCACCTCGCGGGCTCGGGGACGCTCACGGAGGTGGGCACGATCCTCGCCCTGGGGGTGCGCGAGTCGGACATCCTGGCGCGCTACGGGGGCGACGAGTTCGTGGTGGTGCTGCCGGAAACGCCGGCCTCGGGGGCGCTCGTGATCGCGGAGCGCCTCCGGCGCGCGATCGAGGAGCACCGCTTCCTCGAGCCCCAGGGAGTCTCCGCCCGGATCTCGGCGTCCTTCGGCATCTCGACCTACCCCGACCACGCGCTCTCGCCGGAGGGGCTCATCCAGAAGGCCGACCAGGCCATGTACCGCGTGAAGGAGCGGGAGAAGAACGGCATCGAGGTCGCGGTCTAGCGCCGCGGCCGCCCACTTTCAATATCAGGAGAAGGACCGCCGCCCCATGAACCTGCGTTCCGTCGTGAATCTGAGCTTCCTCTCGAGCGATCTCGCCATCGACCTCGGCACCGCGAACACCCTCGTCTACGCCAAGGGCAAGGGCATCGTGGTCTCCGAGCCCTCGATCGTGGCCATCAACCGCGTGACCGGCAAGGTCGAGGCGGTGGGGCGCGACGCGAAGGAGATGCTGGGCCGCACCCCGGGCAACATCGTGGCCATCCGGCCGATGAAGGACGGGGTCATCGCCGACTTCGAGATCACCGAGAAGATGCTCTCGCACTTCATCCACCGCGCGCACAACCGCTCGACCCTGGTGCGGCCGCGCATCGTGATCGGGATCCCCTCCGAGGTGACCCAGGTCGAGAAGCGGGCGGTCAAGGACTCGGCCCTCAAGGCGAAGGCCTCCGAGGTCTACCTCGTCGACCAGGCCATGGCGGCGGCCATCGGGGCGGGGCTGCCCATCACCGAGCCTTCCGGCAACATGGTCGTGGACATCGGCGGCGGCACCACGGACATCGCCGTGATCTCCCTCGCCGGCATCGTCTACTCGAAGTCCGTGCGCGTGGCGGGCAACGAGATGGACGAGGCGCTCATCCAGTACATCAAGAAGAAGTACAACCTGCTGATCGGCGAGCGCACCGCCGAGCAGGTGAAGTTCGAGATCGGCAGCGCCTTCCCCCTCGACGAGCCCATGACCATGGAGATCAAGGGCCGCGACCTGATCGAGGGCATCCCCAAGACGCTCACCGTCACCGACGCCGAGATCCGCGAGGCCCTGCAGGAGCCGGTGAGCGTCATCGTCAACGCGGTGCGGGTCGCCCTCGAGCGGACGCCGCCCGAGCTCTCCGCGGACATCGTCGACCGGGGCATCGTGCTCACCGGCGGAGGGGCGCTCCTCAAGAACATCGATCGCCTGCTGCGCGAGGAGACGGGGCTCCCGGTGTCGGTGGCGGAGGACCCCCTGAGCTCGGTCGTGCTGGGGACGGGGAAGATGCTCTCCGACTTCGACCTCCTCCGGAAGATCAGCCTCGAGTAGGCAGGCTCCACCATGGCCCTCGCCGTCTCCGCCCGGCGGAGCCGGCTCCTCCTCGTGGGCCTCGTGCTCGCGCACCTGGCCGCGATCAGCCACCAGGTGGACGGCGGCGGCGGGGTCTCCCTGCTCCAGCGGGGGCTGCTCGGCGCCCTGTCGCCGCTGCAGCGCGGGGTGGGGGCGGTCGTGGGCGGGGTGGGCGAGGCCTGGCGGGGCTGGGCGTTCCACCGCGAGACCTACGAGGAGAACCGCCGCCTCGAGGGCCGGGTGCGGCAGCTCGAGACGGAGCTGCAGGCACGCTCGTTCCAGGCGCAGGAGGCGGCAGCGGCTGCGCGAGCTGCTCGGCCTGCGCCAGGCGGTCCCGATGGACACGATCGCCGCCCAGGTGGTGGGCCGGGACGGGGTGCCGTGGTTCCGCACCCTCACCCTCGACCGGGGCGAGGCGGACGGGATCACCCTCGACGCCCCGGTCATGAGCCCGACCGGGGTGGTGGGGCGCGTGTTCGCGGTCGGGCCGCACGCCGCGCGCGTGCAGGTGCTCCTCGACCGCGACGGCGCGGCGGGCGTCCTCGTCGAGCGCAGCCGCGTGCCCGGGGTGGTCTCCGGCCAGGTCTCGGGCCAGGCGGCCGGGCGCCGAGGACCTCGTCCTCAAGTACGTGCCGGAGCGCTCGGACGTGGTGGTGGGAGACGTGGTGGTGACGTCCGGCATCGACGGCATCTACCCCAAGGGCCTCGTGGTGGGCCGCGTGCGGTTCGTGGGCAAGGGGTCCGGCCTCTTCCGCGACATCCGGGTCGAGCCCTCCGCCCGCTTCGACCGCCTGGAGGAGGTCCTCGTGGTCCGCCAGGTGAAAGAGCCCCTCGAGACGCCGAGGTCGGTCGAGTGAGCCGCGCGTTCTGGACGGGCCTCGCCATCGCGGGGGCGGTCCTCGTCGAGACGGCGCTCGGCTACCTCGTGCCGGCTCCCGGCCGCTACCTCGACCCGTTCCTTCTCGTGGCCGTGTACTGCGCGCTCGCCGGCGGCGAGGTCAACGGCATGCTCGCGGGGGCGGCCGCGGGCTGGGTCCAGGACGTGCTCTTCGGCGGGCGCGTGCTGGGGATCTCGGCCCTCTCGAAGCTGCTCGTCGGCTACGCCGTGGGGCTGGCGGCGGGGCGCTTCCTGATCGCGACGACCGCCGCCCGCGCCCTCGTCGTCCTGCTCGCCACCGTCGCGGACGCGCTTCTCGTGCAGTGGCTCGCCTCGGTCTTCTCGGTGGAGGCGGCGGGCCTCTCGCCCGTCGCCCTCGCCTCGCGGGCGACCCTCAACGCCCTCGCCGGGGGGCTGCTCTTCGCCCTGGTGGACCGGCGGCAGCAGCGGTGGGCATGAGCGCGGCCCGGGGAGGCGGACGGTGAGGATCTACGAGGACCTGCGGGTCGTCCAGTCCCGCCTCGCCGTCCTGCAGGCCCTGGCGGTGGTGCTCGTCGCCGCCCTCGTCATCCAGTTCTGGAACCTGCAGGTGATCCGCGCGCGCCACTTCCGCGACCTGGCGGAGAACAACCGCTCGCGCCTCGTGACCCTCGCCGCGCCGCGCGGGGCTCTCCTCGACCGCGAGGGCCAGGTCCTCGTGGGCAACCGCCCCTCGTTCAACGTCGTGCTCGTCCCCGAGCTCGCCGACAACCTCGACCGGCTGGTCGCCCGGCTCAGCGCGACGCTCGACGTGGGGGAGGCGACGATCCGCGAGCGGCTCGTCCGCCGCCAGCCCTACCGCCCCGTGGTGGTGAAGACCGACGCGACCCTCGCGGACGTCGCCGCGCTCGAGGCTCGGCGGCTGGAGCTGCCGGAGGTCAGCGTGGAGGTGGTGCCCGCTGCGCTCGTATCCGCTCGCCTCGGCCGCCGCGCACGCGCTCGGCCGGGTGGGCGAGATCACGGAACGGCAGCTGCAGCTCGCGGAGTACAGGGACCTCGCCCCGGGCTCGCTCGTGGGCCAGGCCGGCATCGAGTCGGAGTACAACCGCGCGGTGATGGGCAAGGACGGCTTCCGCCGCGTCGTCGTCAACAGCCGTGGCCTCGAGGTCCAGGAGGCGGAGCGCCAGGCGCCGGAGGACGGGCCCAGCCTCACCCTCACGATCGACGCCTCGCTGCAGGCCGCGATGGAGAAGGCCTTCGAGGGCCGGTCGGGCGCGGCGGTGGCGCTCGACCCGCGCACGGGCGAGATCCTGGCCATGGCCTCGACGCCCGCCTACGACCCGAACGAGTTCACGACCGGGATCGACGCCTCGCTCTGGGCGAGCCTGGCCTCGGACCCGCTGACCCCGCTCATGAACCGCGTCATCCAGGGCACGTACTCGCCGGGCAGCACGTTCAAGGTCATCGCCTCGACGGCCGCGCTCGAGGAGGGCGTCATCACGCCGGCGACGACGTTCTACTGCCCGGGCTACCTCGCCGTCTACAACACGGTCTTCCACTGCACCGCGCGGCCACGGGGTCATGGACCTGCGCCGCGCGATCGCGAACTCGTGCAACGTCTACTTCTTCCAGGTCGGGCATCCGCCTCGAGATCGGCCGCCTCGCGAAGTGGGCGAAGCTCATGGGCCTCGGCGCCCCGACCGGCATCGACCTGCCCCACGAGGGCTCGGGCCTCATGCCGAGCCCGGAGTGGAAGATGCGCCTCTTCAAGACGCCCTGGTACGCGGGGGAGACGGTCTCGGTCGCGATCGGCCAGGGGCAGGTGAGCGCGACACCGCTGCAGATGGCCCGGGTGGCCGCGGTGATCGCGAACGGCGGCCGCCTCGTCCGCCCCCACCTGGCCCGGGCCGCCGGCCGGGCGGCGCGGAGGCGCCCGTCCCGCTCGGGATCCGCCCGGAGACGATCGCGGCCGTCAAGGAGGGAATGCGCGCGGTGGTGGCCGAGGGCACGGGCTGGCGCGCGCGCCTCTCCAGCGGTCGAGGTGTGCGGCAAGACGGGCTCGGCGCAGGTGGTCACGAAGTCGCGGCTCGCGCAGTCGCCGAACGCGTTCGAGATGCTCCCGCACGGCTGGTTCCTGGCCTTCGCGCCGGCCGACAACCCGACGATCGCGCTCGCCGTCCTCGTCGAGCACGGGCGCAGCGGCGGCGAGTCCGCGGCCCCGGTGGCGCGGCAGATCCTCGCCCACTACTTCGGCGTCGACCGGCCGGCGGGGCCGGGCACCGCCGGAGTCGTCGACACCGAGGCGGAGGACTAGGCGTGGCGGGGGGAATCGACCGCCGCTTCGTCTACAACGTGGACTGGATCCTCCTCGGGGCGACCCTCGCGCTCGCCCTCGTCGGGGTGGCGATGGTGTCCTCCGCCACCCACTCGGGCCGCACACCCCGACCTCTACCTGAAGCAGCTCGTCCTGGTCGGGGTGGGAACGCTCGGGCTCGTGGTCGCCGCGAGCATCGACTACCGGCGCCTCGCCGACCGCGCGGTGCTCCTCTACGTCCTCTCCGTGGTCGCGCTTCTCTACGTCCTGCGCTTCGCGCCCGTCATCGCGGGGACGCGCCGCTGGATCGTGATCGGCGGCTTCCAGCTGCAGCCGTCGGAGCTCGTGAAGCTCGCGGCGGCGGTGTTCGTGGCCAAGGTGTTCTCCGAGTACCGGCAGGAGACCCTCGGCCTGCGCGACGTGGCCCTCCCGGGCGCGGCGGTGGCGCTGCTCGCCTTCCTCATCGCGCGCGAGCCCGACCTCGGCACCGCGGCCTGCCTCGTGCCGCTCTTCCTCGTCGTGGCCTTCCTGGCCGGCCTGCGCATGCGCGCCGTCCTCGGGCTCGCCGCGGTGATGCTGCTCACTCGCCGCGCTCGCCTGGCCCTTCCTGAAGGACTACCAGAAGACCCGCATCTACACCTTCCTCGACCCCTCGCTCGACCCTCGCGGCGCCGGCTACCAGAAGATCCAGTCCCAGATCGCGGTGGGCTCGGGGGGGCTCATGGGACGGGGGTTCCTCGGGGGCAGCCAGGCCCAGCTCGGCTACCTCCCCGCGCGCCACACCGACTTCATCTTCTCGGTGCTCGCCGAGGAGGCGGGCTTCGTCGGGGTGGTGGTGGCGCTCGGGCTCTACCTGCTCGTCCTGTGGAGGATGCTGGAGACGGCGCGGCTCGCCCGCGATCGGCTGGGCGCGTTTCTCGTGGCCGGCCTCGCGGGGAGCTTCGCCTTCCAGGTCGTGTACAATGTCGCCATGGTCGCGGGACTCGTGCCCGTGAAGGGGCTCCCGCTGCCCCTCATGAGCTACGGCGGCTCCTCCGTGCTCTCTTCGCTCATGGGCGTCGGACTCGTGCTCAGCGTCCGCATGCGGCGCTTCGCGAACTGACGTTGCCCCGGAGCCTCGCACTCTTCTCTCGCCGGGCGGAAAGACGCCGCCCCGGATACTGAATGGCCAGAGACCTCGTCGTCAGCACCAACCCCCGCGAGACCCGGGTCGCCCTCCTCGAGGACGGCGTCGTCTCCGAGCTCTTCCTCGAGCGCGAGGCGCACCGCGGCATCGTGGGCAGCATCTACAAGGGGCGCGTGACCCGGGTGCTCCCCGGCATGCAGTCCGCCTTCGTGGACCTCGGGCTCGAGCGCGACGCGTTCCTCCACGCCGCCGACGTCTTCGAGGAGCTCCCCGAGAACCTCCTCACCGCCGAGGAGACGGGCGCTCTCGCGCAGCGCCCCGATCGAGGACAAGCTCCACGAGGGCCAGGAGGTGGTGGTCCAGGTCCTCAAGGAGCCCATGGGCACCAAGGGGGCGCGGATCACCTCGCACGTCTCGCTGCCCGGCCGCTACATCGTCCTCATGCCCACGGTGGAGCACGTCGGGGTCTCGCGGAAGATCACCGACGAGGACGAGCGGCGACGCCTCAAGACGATCCTCAAGGAGTTCCGACAGGAGCGCGGGGGAGGGGGGCTGATCGCCCGGACCGCGGGGCTCGCGCGCGAGGCCGAGGCCTTCCTGCGGGACGGGAGGTACCTCTCGCGCACGTGGGACGAGGTGCGCGCCCTCGCCGCCCGCCAGCGCGCCCCGGTGCTCCTCTATCGCGAGCCCTCGCTCCTCGAGCGGCTGCTGCGCGACCTGCTCTCGGACGACGTCGCCGCGATCCGCCTCGACAACGAGCGCGACTACCAGCGCACGCTCGAGCTCGTGCGCGCCCTCGAGCCGGCGCTCGCCCCCCGGGTCCACCTGCACGACGGCCCGGGCGGCATCATGGAGGAGCACGGCGTCTCCGCGGAGCTCGAGCGGGCGCTGCGGTCGAAGGTCTGGCTGCCCGCCGGCGGCTACATCGTCATCAACCAGACCGAGGCCCTGGTCGCGATCGACGTCAACACCGGCCGCTTCGTGGGCAAGAGCCAGCTCGAGGAAACGCTCCTCAAGGCGAACCTCGACGCGGTGCGCGAGATCGTGCGGCAGATCCGGCTCCGCGACCTCGGCGGCATCATCGTGGTCGACTTCATCGACATGGAGGAGAAGAAGAGCCGGCGCGACGTGATGCAGCGCGCTCGAGCAGGAGATGCGCAAGGACCGCTCGCCGACGAAGCTCCTCTCGGTGAACGAGTTCGGTCTCGTGATCCTGACCCGCAAGCGGGTGAAGCAGTCGCTCGAGCGGCTCCTGATGCAGCCCTGTCCCTACTGCTCGGGCAGCGGCCAGGTGAAGGGCGTCGCCACCGTGTGCTCGGAGATCTACGACGAGGTGAAGAAGCTCGCCCCGGACATGCGGGGCCAGCGGCTCGTGCTGCGCGTGAACCCCGAGGTGGCCCGCGCTCTCGAGGGCGACGAGGCGCCGGTCCTGAAGAGCCTGGTCGCGCTCGTCGGCGGCGAGGTCTCGGTGCAGGCGGACGCTCTTCTCCACCAGGAGCAGTTCGACGTGGTCGCGGTGTGAGCGACGACCCCGCCGGGCGCGACGCGGGCCTCGAGGCCTTCGTCGAGGCGATCGAGGCCTCGCTGCGCTCGCGGCGCGGGAAGAGAGCACGTGCTCTCCCCCCGGGACTTCGCCCTCGCCCGCGGCTGGCACGAGGCGGGGGTGGCTCTCGCCACCGTGCTGGTCGCGATCGACGCCGCCTTCGAGCGGGACCCGCACACCGCCAGCCTGGCGCCTGTGCCGGCGCCGGGTCGAGGAGCTCGCGGCCGCGACGCCCCGGGCACGCCTTGCGGCCCGCGAGACCGAGCGGGCGAGCCTCCCCGAGGTGGCGGAGCGTCTCGACGCCCTGCGCGAGCGGCTGGAAGAGCTGCCCGGGCGGGCGGCGGCTCTGCCTCTCGCCGAGCTCGCGGAGGTGAGCGACCTCGTGGCGGTCGCCTCCCGGCCCAACTGGGACTACCTGCGCGAGCGGCTGCGTCGGATCGACGAGCTCGTGGCCGGCGCCGCGGTGGAGGCGCTGGCCCCCAAAGACGCCGCGGCCTTGCGGGAGGAGGCCGCGCGCGCGGCCGAGCGCCACCGGGGGAAGGTCGACGAGACGCGCGCTCGCGGAGGCGGCCGAGCGCCTCCTGCGCCAGCGTGCCCGCGAGACGATGCGCCTGCCGCGGGTGTCGATCGACTACTAGGCCGCTAGGCCGGGAGCACCCCGTGCCGGGCCAGGTCCACGACGGCGCCGCGAAAGCGGACGCCCTCCTTCCGAAGCCGCCGACGCTGGATCTGCGGCCCGGGGCCGGCGCGCGGCGAGATGCGGCCGCCCGCCCCGACGACGCGGTGCCAGGGAACGCGGACGGCCTGCGCCGCGGGGAGCGCGCGCAGCGCCCAGCCCACGGCGCGCGCGCCGCGGGGGACGCCGAGCAGGGCGGCGACCTGGCCGTAGGTGGCGACACGCCCCCGGGGGATCTCCCGGACGAGAGCGTAGACGCGCGCGAAGAAGCGCTCTCCCGTCCCGGCTCATGAGCCGGGAGGGGGGTCTCTTCGGCGTCGGGGCGGCGGGCGGGGGCGGAGGCGCCACCTTCTCCGGGCCCGCCTGCGGTGTCGTCGTGATCTCCTCGTCCGCGGCCGGGGGTGCGACGGGCGCCTTCTCGGTCGGGATGCCGATCGTCTCGGCCCCGGGCGCCGCGGGAGCGGTCGGCGCCGGGCCGGAAGGCTCGCCCCCGGGGGCGAGCGGGGCGAGGGCCTCGAGGAGGCTCCCCTCGGGGATGGGCCCGGTCAGCTGAAGGGGCACCTCGCGCACGCGCAGCTCGATGCTCGCGTTCTTCCGGAGCTCGTCCATGTAGGCGTCGTACGCCTTCTCGAAGCGGGCCGCCATGAGCTGGTCGCGGACCCTGTCCTTGGCGGCGTCGTAGGGCGTGACGCTGCCCGAGGTCTTGGCCGTGACCCGCAGGATGCGGTAGCCGCCCTCGACGGGCAGGGGCTCCGACACCGAGCCCACCGGCAGACCGAAGGCCACCTTCTCGAGCTCGGGGTTCATGTCTCCCTGGGAGAGCTGCCCGACTTCTCCGCCGTGCGCGCGGCTGGGTGCCGCGGAGTAGGCCGTGGCGAGGGCGGCGAAGTCCTCGCCGGCCCGGGCCTTCTCCACGATCTGGCGGGCGAGGACGATCCCTCCCGCGTCCTCCTTCACCAGGATCTCCTGCAGGGTCACCGTCGGGGCCTTGGTGAACTCGGTCGGCTTCAGCTTCTCGTACTCGGCCAGGAGCTCGGACTCGGTCGCCTCGATCTTCGGGCGGATCTCGCGCTCCATCACCGAGCGGCGGACGATCCCGCGCTCGAGGTTCGTCCGCAGCTCGGCGAGGGTGATCCCCTCGCGGTCGAGCGCGTCCTGCATCTGCTCGTCGGAGGTGATGTTGTTCTCCTTGCGGATCCCCGCGATGGCCTCGTCGATCCACTGCGAGGGCGCCTTCATGCCGGCGTCCTCGGCCTTCTGCATGATCAGGATCTCGTCGATCGCGTCCTGCAGGATCTTGGCGTTGTTCTGGCGCAGGAACGTGGCCACGGTGGCGGGGTCGACCCGCGCCGCCTGGGCCGCCGCGATCTGGCGCGACTGGAACTCCGAGAGGGTGATGATCTGGCCGTTCACCTTGGCCACGACCCGTTCGATGATCTCGCCCCGCGCCCCGGGGGGAGCAAGGAGCAGGCTAGGAAGGACGAGAAGGACGAAGGGCCGCCTCATGGTTCACCTTGGCTCGGGCCAGGACCTCCGCCACGAAGGCCCGCTCCGCCTCGCGCCCTCTTGCTCGCGGGCGAGGCGATCGCGGATCCGCTCGCGGGCCTCCTCCAGGCTGGGCTCGCGGGCCGGCTGGCGGGATTCGACCCTCAGGACATGATACCCGAGGGCGGTCTCGACGGGCTCGCTGGCGTCCCCCTCCGGCTGGGCGAAGGCCGCGGCCTCGAGCTCCGGGGGCAGCTGGCCGCGCTCGAAGCGGCCCATGTAGCCCCCGGCCGCCGCCTCGACCCCCTTCGACTGGCTGCGGGCGATCCGTCGAAGGCCTTGGGGTCCCGCCCGAGGCGGCGCTTCACGTCGCGCGCCTCGTTGAGCGTGCCGACCAGGATCTGCCGCAGGGTCACCGTCTCCGGCACCGCGAGCTCCGCCGCGTGGGCGCGGTAGTAGGCGGCGATCTCGTCCTCGGTCGCCTCGGGAACGCGGACGGCGTCGGCCAGGAGCCGGGCGACCGCCCGCGGCTCCTCGGCGGCGGAAGCGCCTGCCGGGAGCAGGCCGCGCCGCCGCGCCTCGATCACGAGCGCCCGCTCCTCGAGGAAGGCCTCGAGGAGCCCCGGCCGGGCCGCGGGATCGACGGGCGCCTGAGCCCGCGTCTCGACCGCGGCCAGGTGGCGCTCGAAGTCGCTGCGGCGGACGCTCTCTCCGTCCAGCTTCAGGATGACGGGGTCCTTCTCCCCACAGGCGGCGAGGCCGAGCCCCGCGGCGAGGGCCACGGCGAAGGCGATCGGGCGCGGAGACATGGAGGGCCGGATCATAGCGCGGCCCGCAGGCGGTCGAGCAGGCCGCCGAGGGCGTCCATCGGCTCCTGGCCCCCGAGCGGCCAGCGCAGCCCGTCCGGCATCAGCGCGGCCCCCGGCCGCTCGCGCGTCAGCCGGACGAGGGCGTCCGCCGGAGCGGCGTCCGCGCGTCGAAGCGGACGACGAGGGCGGACGCGGTGGCGTCCGCCTGGACGACGGCGAGCCCCTCGGCGCGGACGCGCAGCTCCGCGTAGCGCAGGAGCCCCTCCACCTCGGGCGGGGGAGGCCCGTAGCGGTCGCGCAGCTCGGCCCGCAGCGGATCGACGTCCTCTTCCCTCCGCAGCTGGCTCACCCGCTTGTAGATGGAGAGGCGCTGGTGCGTCTCGGGAACGTAGGCGGGCGGGATCCGCATCTCCACGCGCAGGTGAAGCGCGGCGCGCGGGGCCTCGCGGGAGGGCTCCCCGCGCAGCTCCAGGATCGCCTGCTCGAGCAGCTTCACGTAGAGGTCGAGCCCGACCGCCTGGATGTGGCCGCTCTGCTGGCCGCCGAGGAGGTTGCCGGCGCCGCGCAGCTCGAGGTCGAGGGCGGCGATGCGGAAGCCGGCGCCGAGGTCGGAGAACTCGCGGATCGCGGCGAGCCGCTTGCGCGCGATCTCGGAGAGCACGGTGTCGGGCGGGACCAGGAGGTAGGCGAAGGCCCGCCGGTCGGAGCGGCCCACGCGCCCCCGCAGCTGGTAGAGCTGCGCGAGGCCGTAGCGGTCGGCGCGGTTCACGACCAGGGTGTTCGCGCGCGGGATGTCGAGGCCGTTCTCGACGATGGTGGTCGCCACCAGGACGTCGGCGCGCCCCTCCACGAAGGCGAGCATCACGCGCTCGAGCTCCGCCTCCGGCATCTGCCCGTGCGCGACCGCGACCCGCGCCTCCGGCACCAGGCGCTGCACGAGGCTGGCCAGGGAGTAGATCGACTCGACCCGGTTGTGGACGATGAAGACCTGGCCCTCGCGGCCGAGCTCCTGGCGGACCGCGGCCGCGATGACGTCGGTCGAGAACTTCACGATCGAGGTCTGGATGGCGAGCCGGTCGCGCGGCGGGGTCTCGATGACCGACATGTCGCGGATCCCGCCGAGGCCCATCTGCAGGGTGCGCGGGATCGGGGTGGCGGAGAGGGTGAGGCCGTCCACCGTGGTCTTGAGGTGCTTCAGCTTCTCCTTGGCCGCGACCCCGAAGCGCTGCTCCTCGTCCACCACGAGGAGACCGAGGTCGCGGAAGACCACGTCCTTCGAGAGGATGCGGTGGGTGCCGATGAGCACGTCCACCCCTCCCGCCGCCACCCGGGCGAGGACGGCCTTGATCTCCTTCGCGGTGCGGAAGCGGGAGATCATCTCGACCGTGACCGGGAAGGGCGCGAAGCGCTTGCGGAACGTCTTCCAGTGCTGGAAGGCGAGGACGGTGGTGGGCGCGAGAACCGCCACCTGCTTGCCGTCGAGCACCGCGCGCATGGCCGCGCGCATCGCGACCTCGGTCTTGCCGTAGCCGACGTCGCCGCAGATGAGGCGGTCCATCGGGGCCGGGGAGGCCATGTCCGCCGCGACCTCGGCGATCGCCTGCGCCTGGTCCGGGGTCTCCTCGTACTCGAAGGCCTCCTCGAACTCCCGCTGCCAGGGGCTCTCGCCGGAGAAGGCGTGGCCGGGGCGGGCCTTCCTCTCCGCGTAGAGGCGCAGGAGCTCCTGGGCCATGTCGCGCATGGCCTTCTTGACGCGGGTCTTCGTCTTCTCCCAGGTCCCGCTGCCGAGCCGGTCGACCGCCGGGACGCGCTCCCTCCGCGCTCGAGTACTTCTGGATGCGGTCGAAGCTCTCGACCGGGACCTTGAGCTTGTCGCCCGCCTGGTAGCCGAGGACCATGAACTCGCGCGTGGCGCCGCCGACCTGCGAGCGTCTCGAGGCCGAGGAACCGGCCGATGCCGTGCTCTTCGTGGACGACGAGGTCGCCCGTCTTGAGGTCGCGGAAGTCGGACAGGAACCCCCGCAGCCCGCGCCGCTTGCCCCGCGAGTGGAGGTGCACCTCCTCCGGGAAGACGTCCCCGTCGGCGAGGACCGCGAGCGCGGCCGCGGGGACCTCGAAGCCGCGGGAGAGCACGCCGACCCGGGTCAGGATGCGCGAGCCCTCGCCGACCGCCAGGCCGTCCTCGCGGAGCACGTCGGCGAGGCGGTCGGCGCGCCCGGTGTTCCCGAGGAGCACGACGGTGGTGGCGGTCGAGGTGCGGAGGTCCTCGCCGAGACGGCGCACGTCGCCGGCGTAGGTGGGCGCCGGCCGGCAGGCCACGTGGACGGCGCCGCCCCGCTGCGTCCACCTCCCGGACCTCGACGACGGGCGACGCCGAGAGCCGCTCCTCGAGGGCCGCGAGGGAGACGAGGGCGTCCCCGGGCTCCGGGGAGAGCCCCTCGGCGCGGCGCTTCTGGTCCTCGACCGCCCGCGACCAGAAGCCTCGGGCCTCTTCCCGGACCGCCTCGGGCTCGATGACCGCCACGGCCCCGGGCGGCAGGTGCGCCCACGGCGGCACCGTCGCCCCGGGCACGAGGGCCACGAGCTCGGCGAGCCCCTCGGGCGGCGAGCCCGCGCTCGAGCGACTCGAGGAAGGGCGCGAAGCTCGCGCCGCCCCGCGAAGCGCTCGGAGAGGATCGCGGGCAGCGCCGCCAGCACGGAGCGCGTCGCGAAGACGTCGGCCAGGGGCAGCGTGACGAGGGCGTCGATCGGCCCGGTGGCACGCTGCGTGTCGGGGTCGAAGCGGCGCAGGCTCTCCACCGTGTCCCCGAAGAACTCGATGCGCACCGGCTCCGCCCGGTCCGAGGGGAAGACGTCGAGGATGCCGCCGCGCCGGGCCACCTGGCCCGGGGCCGTGACCGGGTCCTCCCGCGCGTAGCCCCCTTCGTCGAGCGCCTCGAGCAGGATCTCGGGCGTCATCTCGTCGCCCACGCGCAGGCTCACCACGCGCGTCTCGAGGAGGTGGGGGGCGAGGCTCGGCCGGAGGAGGCTCGCCGGCGAGGCGACGAGGGCGCGGGCCGCGCGCGGCCTGGAGCAGAGCCGCCGCCCGGCGGGCCGAGGCGTCGGCGTGGCGGGGCAGGCCGCGGAAGGGCGGCGGCCCCGGGGCGGGAAGCGCGAGCACGGCGCCCTCGAGGCCCGCCTCGGCGGCGAGGGTCCGCAGGTCCTGCGCCGTCTCCTCCACGTCGCGCTCGCGAGGCACCACGACGAGGAGGGGGCGCTCGGCGATCAGGAGCGGGACGAGGCCGCGGAGCGGGCCCGATGAGGCCGGACAGCGCCACTCGCCCCGTGGCGGCGAGGGTGCTTCGCGCCTCCTCGATCGCGCCGAGCTCGACGAGGGGCGCCAGCCAGCCTGGGGCGGGGGCGCTCACGGCTGGCGGATGCGGTCCACGATCGCGGAGGTGGAGCGGCCGGGCACGAGGGCGACCCGCACGAGCCGGCCCCCGGCCGCCTCGACCTCGGCCCGCCCCACGACCTGGTCCGCCGCCCAGTCGGCGCCCTTCACCAGGACGTCGGGCAGGAGGGCACGGATCGCCTCGATCGGCGTCGGCTCGTCGTAGACGACGACGCGGTCCACCGCCTCGAGGGCGAGGAGCGTCTCGGCGCGCTCCGCCTCGGGCACGACCGGCCGCCCCTCGCCCTTGAGGCCGCGGACGGAGGCGTCGGAGTTGAGGGCCACCACCAGCAGGTCCCCTTCGCGCCGCGCGGCCTCGAGGAGCGCGATGTGGCCGGGGTGGAGGAGGTCGAAGCAGCCGTTCGTGAGGACGACGCGCGTCCCCGCGCCGCGCCAGGCGTGGCGCTCGCGGGCGAGGTCGGCGAGGGGGGTGGACCCTCTCATCGCTCCAGCATAGCGCCGCGGCGGGCGCTCAGGCGCCCGGGTCTTCGCCGAGGTCGAGCTCGGCGCGCGGCTCCGGCGCGACGACCTCGGCGCCGCCCGCGAAGGACCACCGGTGCGATGGGCGGTACAGGCCCACGTCCTTGACGCGGCTCTTCACGCGGAAGGAGTGGAGGCCCCGCAGGTAGTCGTAGGGGGTCCCGTCGCGACGGTGGGCGGCGAGGTCCACGAGGTACGTGCCCTCGACGAGGCTCAGCCCGTCGAGGGTGAGCCGGACCTCCGCCTCGCCCGCGATCCGCCGCGGCAGGAACCCCTCGATGTCGGTGTTGGTGCCGTAGACGCTGGTCCCCTCCGCGGAGAAGAGGCCCACCCCGAACACGAAGTCGGTGACGGGCGTCGCCGCGTGGACCGAGAGCGCCAGGGTCACGGTCTCCCCCGGCACGAAGACGTGGCGCTCGTGGCCCCGCGCGTCCAGGAGGCGCACGGCGCGGATCTCGACCTCGCGGGAGCCCCAGCGGCCGCGGCGGTACCCGGT
Source organism: uncultured Acidobacteriota bacterium (assembly GCA_963818355.1). Lineage (GTDB taxonomy): Bacteria > Acidobacteriota > Vicinamibacteria > Fen-336 > Fen-336 > DATBSL01. Next base: position 36,549 of record CAWFSB010000059.1, read on the forward strand.
GGCGAGCGCGGCCTCGCCGGGCGAGCCCTGGGGCGCGGGCCCGTCGCCCGCCTCCGCCCGCTCGGCGGCCGCGGCCTGGCTCGAGCGGAGCAGCGCCTCCTCCCCGCCCGCCACGTAGGTGAGGTAGGCGTCGATCACCCGCTTCGGGTCGCCCCGGTCGGCGGTGTGGCCGTGGCGCAGCCACAGCGCGTCGTCGCACAGCTTCTCGACCAGGCCCAGGCTGTGGGTGACGAAGAGGATCGTCTTCCCCCGGCGGCGGAACTCCGCGATCTTGTCGAGGCACTTGCGGGTGAAGGACTCGTCGCCCACCGCGAGCACCTCGTCGATGAGCAGCACGTCGGGGTCCACGTGGATGGCCACCGCGAAGCCGAGCCGCATGTACATCCCGGACGAGTAGGTCTTCACCGGCGCGTCGATGAAGTCGCGCATCTCGGCGAAGTCCACGATGGCGTCGAAGCGGCGCACCACCTCCTTGCGCGTGAGGCCGAGCATCACCCCGTTGATCGCGACGTTCTCGCGGCCCGAGATCTCCGGGTGGAAACCGGCCCCGAGCTCGATGAGGGCGGAGACGCGGCCCGTGACGGCGAGGCTCCCGCGCGAGGGCTTCGTGATGCCGGCCACCAGCTTGAGCAGCGTCGACTTGCCCGAGCCGTTCTCGCCGATGACGGCGAAGGCCGACCCCTGCGGCACCTCGAACGAGACGCCCTCGAGCGCGGTGAAGGTCTCCTCGGGCCGCAGGTCCGAGAGGACGCTCCCGGTCAGGAGCGCGCTCTTGAGGGTCCGGAACTGGTTGCGGTGGGCGAAACGCCGGTAGCGCTTCGTGACGTCCTGCGCGACGATGGCGGCGCGTCACACTTCCTCGGGCAGGGTGTCGCGCAGGCGGTCGAAGAGGAAGGCGCCCGCGGCGAAAGCGAGGATCCCGACGAGGAGCGCGAGGAAGAGCCCCCGCCAGTGGTCCACGTTCCCGTGAAAGAGGATCTGCTGGTACGTGACCATGACGTGCGTCATCGGGTTGAGGCGCAGCGCCTGCCGCAGGGGCGCGCCCTCGGGGATCGCCGCGTAGGAGTAGATGACCGGGGTCGCGAAGAACCACAGGTGCAGCACGTGGGTCAGGATGCTCTGGAGGTCGCGGAAGTGCACGGTCAGCGCGGAGAGGAAGAGGGCGAGGCCGAGGGTGAGGACGAGCTGCACCAGCATCGGCAGGGGCAGCAGGACCGCGGTCCAGGCGAGCTTGCCCTTCCAGGCGAGGAACACGAGCAGGATGGGCAGCCCGAGGAGGAAGTGGACGAGGTTCGCGAGGACGGTGACGGTGGGCAGCACCTCGGCCGGGAAGAGCACCTTCTTGATCAGGTTGCCGCTCGCGATGATGACGCCGGAGGACTCGGCGAGCGAGGCGGAGAACCAGGTCCAGGGCAGGATCCCGCAGAAGAGGAACAGGAAGTAGGGCTGGATGTCCGGCTGCCGGTTCGGCAGGATCACGGTGAAGACGAGCGTGTAGGTGAGGAGGACGAGCAGCGGGTTGACGAAGCTCCAGAGAAAGCCGAGCACGCTGCCGCGGTAGCGGGCCTTGAGCTCGCGGGAGACGAGGCTCTGCACGAGGGCCCGGTAGCGGACGAGCGAGCGGATCGCCGCGATCATGCGCCCGGCGCGGGGCGGCGCCCCCGGCTCAGGACCCGCCCCGCTCCTTGCGGGCGACGGCGAGCCGCGTCACGGCGCGGACGTAGGCGAGGTGGGCCTCGTCGTACCCGGCCTCGTCCCGGATGGCCTTCATGCGCTCCGCCGCGCGCTTGAGCGCCTGCTCCGCGCGGCCCACGTCGATGTCCGACGCCCGCTCCCCGATGTCGGCGAGGACGTTCACCCGGTCGGGCAGGACCTCGCACCAGCCCGAGAAGCAGGTGAGCCGGTGCCAGGACCCTTCCTTGCGGTAGGAGAGCTCGCCGACCCCGAGGGTCGCCATCAGCGGCGTGTGGCCGGGCCTCACGCCGAAGGAGCCCAGCTCGCCGGGGGCGATCACCTCGTCGACCTCGTCGCGGAGGAGGAGGCCCTCCGGGGTCACGATCTCGAGGGCGAGCTTCGTGGGGAGCGGCATGGGCGGCTCAGCCCTGCATCGCCTTGGCCTGCTCGTGGACGTCCTCGATGGCGCCGGCCATGTAGAACGCCTGCTCGGGCAGGTCGTCGAGCTCGCCGTCCACGATCATGCCGGAAGCTGCGCACGGTGTCCGCGAGGGGCACGTACTTGCCGGGGATGCCCGTGAACTGCTCGGCCACGTGGAAGGGCTGGGAGAGGAACTTCTGGATCTTGCGGGCCCGGGCCACGATGAGCTTGTCCTCCTCGGAGAGCTCGTCGATGCCGAGGATGGCGATGATGTCCTGCAGGTCCTTGTAGCGCTGGAGGACCAGCTTCACCGCGCGGGCCGCCTCGTAGTGCTCGTCGCCGATGATCCGGGGGTCGAGGATGCGCGAGCTGGAGGCGAGGGGGTCGACCGCCGGGTAGATCCCGAGCTCCACGATCTGGCGCGAGAGGTTGGTGGTGGCGTCGAGGTGCGCGAAGGTCGTGGCGGGGGCGGGGTCGGTGTAGTCGTCGGCCGGGACGTAGATGGCCTGCACCGAGGTGATCGAGCCCTTCTTCGTCGAGGTGATCCGCTCCTGCAGCTCGCCCATCTCGGTCTGGAGCGTCGGCTGGTAGCCGACGGCGGAGGGCATGCGGCCGAGGAGCGCCGAGACCTCGGAGCCCGCCTGGGTGAAGCGGAAGATGTTGTCGATGAAGAGGAGGACGTCCTTGCCCTCCTCGTCGCGGAAGTACTCGGCCACGGTGAGGCCGGTGAGCGCCACCCGCGCGCGGGCGCCGGGCGGCTCGGTCATCTGGCCGAAGATGAGCGCGGCCTTGCTCTTCTCGAAGTCCTTGATGTCGATGACGCCGGACTCCTGGAACTCCAGCCAGAGGTCGTTGCCCTCGCGTGTCCTCTCGCCGACGCCGGCGAAGACGGAGACGCCGCCGTGCTTCTTCGCGAGGTTGTAGATGAGCTCCTGGATGATGACGGTCTTGCCGACCCCGGCGCCGCCGAAGAGGCCGATCTTGCCGCCGCGCAGGTACGGCTCGAGGAGGTCGATGACCTTGATGCCGGTCTCGAACATCTCGAGGGTGGTCGACTGGTCGACGAGGGTCGGGGCCGGGCGGTGGATCGGGTAGCGCTTCTCCGCCTTGACGGGGCCGAGCTCGTCGACCGGCTCGCCGATCACGTTGAGCACGCGGCCGAGGGTCCCGTTGCCGACCGGCACCGTGATCGGGCCGCCGGTGTCGGTGACCGCCGTGCCGCGCACCATGCCGTCGGTGGGCTGCATGCTCACGCAGCGCACCCGGTTCTCCCCGAGGTGCTGCTGCACCTCGGCGATGACGTCGATCGCCGCCGCGCCTTCCCCGCCCTCGACGTGGATGCGGAGGGCCTGGTAGATGGGCGGGATGTCCGCGTCGAACTCCACGTCCACCACGGGGCCGATCACCTGGACGACGCGGCCGACGTTCGCTGAAGCCATGACTTCCTGCTCTCCTACGAGGGGGCGCCCGCGCCCGAGACGACTTCGATGATCTCCTTGGTGATCGCGGCCTGGCGCACCTTGTTCATGTACAGGGTCAGCCGGTCGATCATCTCCGAGGCGTTGTTGGTGGCCGCGTCCATCGACGTCATGCGCGCGCCGTGCTCCGCCGCCTGCGACTCGAGCAGAGCCTTCCACACCTGCACCTCGACGTGCTTGGGGAGGAGGGTGGCGAAGATCCCCGCCGGCTCCGGCTCGTAGAGGTAGTCGAGCCCCGGCTCCTGCGGCCGCACCGCGTGGCGCTCGATCGGCAGGAGGCGGTCGATCACCAGGCGCTGCTGGATGACGCTCTTGAACTCGTTGTAGACGAGGAAGACCTGGTCGGCCTCGCCGCTGGTGAAGGCCTGGGTGAGCTCCTGGGCCAGCTCCCGCGCCGTCTCGTAGCGCAGGGGCTGGAAGGCGCCCACCCGCTCGGAGCGGACCTTGACCGCGCGCCGGCGGAAGAAGTCGCGGCCCTTTCGGCCCACGAGGCTGAGCTCGACGGCGCCGTCCTTGCGGTCCGCGAGGAAGCGCGCCGCGGTGCGGATGATGTTGGCGTTGAAGGCGCCGCACAGGCCCTTGTCGCCGGTGATCACCACCAGGAGGACCTTCTCGTGGCCGCGCTCCTGGAGCAGCGGGTGCGCGTCGGGCGTCGCCCGCGAGGCCACCCCGTTGAGGACCTCCATCATCTTGCGGGCGTAGGGCCGGGCCGCGAACATGGCCTCCTGCGCGCGGCGCAGCTTGGCCGCGGAGACCATCTTCATGGCCTTCGTGATCTGCTGCGTGCTCTTGACGCTGCGGATCCGGCGCCGGATGTCGATGAGGGCGGGCATCGTGCCTTCGCTCTCCCGCTCCTAGGCCTTGCCGGCCGGCACGAAGAGGGTGCCGAACTCGGTGAGGGCGGCCTTGAGCTTCTCGGTGAGCTCGCCCTTGATGTCCTTCTTCTCCGCGATCGCCTGCAGGAGCGGCGCCTGGCTGCGGTCCATCCAGGCGAGGAGCTCGCGCTCGTAGCGCCGGCACTCGCCGACCGCGACGGCGTCGAGGAAGCCGTTCGTGGCCGCGAAGATGACGGCGATCTGCTTCTCGACCGGCATCGGGACGTACTGGTCCTGCTTGAGGATCTCGGTCATCCGCTGGCCGCGCGCGAGCAGCGCCTGGGTCGACTTGTCGAGGTCGGAGGCGAACATGGCGAAGGCCGCCATCTCGCGGTACTGCGCGAGGTCGAGGCGAAGGCGGCCGGCGACCCCCTTCATCGCCTTCACCTGCGCGCTGCCGCCCACGCGGGAGACCGAGTTGCCCACGTTGATGGCGGGGCGGATCCCGGAGTTGAAGAGGTCCCCCTCGAGGAAGATCTGGCCGTCCGTGATCGAGATGACGTTGGTCGGGATGTAGGCGGAGAGGTCGCCCGCCTGGGTCTCGATGATGGGCAGCGCGGTGAGCGAGCCCCCGCCCTTCTTGTCGTTCAGCTTGGCCGCCCGCTCGAGGAGCCGGCTGTGCAGGTAGAAGACGTCGCCGGGGAACGCCTCGCGCCCGGGCGGACGGCGCAGCAGCAGCGAGATCTCGCGGTAGGAGGCGGCGTGCTTGGAGAGGTCGTCGTAGATGCAGACCGCGTGCTTGCCGTGGTCGCGGAAGAACTCGCCCATCGCGCAGCCGGAGTAGGGGGCGATGTACAGGATGGGCGCGGGGTCGGAGGCGGTGGCCGCGACCACGATCGTGTAGTCCATCGCCCCGAACTCCTCGAGGGTGCGGACCACCTGCGCGACCGTGGACTGCTTCTGGCCGATGGCGACGTAGATGCAGACGACGCCCTTGCCCTTCTGGTTGATGATCGTGTCCACCGCCACCGCGGTCTTGCCGGTCTGGCGGTCGCCGATGATGAGCTCGCGCTGGCCGCGGCCGATGGGAACCATCGCGTCGATGGCCTTGAGGCCGGTCTGGAGCGGCTCCTTGACCGGCTGGCGGTCCACGACGCCGGGCGCGATCGTCTCGACCGGGTTGAACGCGGTCGTCGCGATCGGGCCCTTCCCGTCGATCGGCTGGCCGAGCGGGTTCACCACGCGGCCGACGAGGGCGTCTCCCACGGGCACGGACATGATCCGCCGGGTGCGCTTGACGGGATCGCCCTCGCGGATCTTGTGCGACTCGCCGAGCAGCACCGCGCCCACCGAGTCCTCCTCGAGGTTGAGCGCCAGGCCCATGACCCCGTGGGGCAGCTCGAGGAGCTCTCCCGCCATGCAGTGCTCGAGGCCGTGGATGCGGGCGATGCCGTCCCCCACGCTCAGCACGGTGCCGACCTCGGCCACGTCGATGTCGGCGGTGAACCCTCCGAGCTGCTCGCGGAGGATCCTCGTGATCTCGTCGGCGCGAATCTCCATGCCGGGTCCTTCCTCGGTCTTCTCTCAGCTCGCCCGGGCGGAAGGCCCGGGCCGGTGGCGGCGAGACGCCGCCTCAGGGCGGCGAGGTGCGTGCGCACGGTCCCGTCGTAGGTCTTGCCGCCCACGCGCACCAGGAGCCCCCCGATGAGCTCCGGGTCGACGCGGCGGCGCAGCTCGGCGGGCCCGGCGGGCCCGCCGAGGGCGGCGGCGAGGGCCCGGGCCTGCGCCTCGGGCAGGCGCCACGGCGGAGACGGCCTCGGCCGAGACGACGCCGCGCGCGGCGTTCGCGATGTCCGCGTAGGCCTCGGCGATGTCCGGGAGGAGAGGCGACGCGGTCGCGCGTGGCGAGAAGCTCGAGGAGCCTCCGCAGGAGCACCGACGCCCCGGCCCGGTCCGCGAGGGCGGCGAGCACGCGCCGCCGCGGCTCGGCGCCCAGCCCCGGGTGCGAGGAGGGCGTGGCGCAGCTCGGCGTGGCCGGCGAGGAGCGGCGCGAAGGCGCGCAGCTCGTCGCGCAGGGCGAGGGGGGCCTGCCCGTCCCTCGCGGGCCGCGGCGTCGAAGAGGGCCCGGGCGTAGCGCCGCGCGAGCGCGCGGACGGTGCCCGTCACGGCCGGGCCTGCCGTGCACGGCGCACGGCCTCGCACGCGATGCTGGGGATGGCTCTGTGTCTCACGTCCATGGTGCGGGCTGGCGGGCTCCCCGGAGGAGCCCGGGGTGCCTCGGCGAAAGCGCGGCAGGATACCACGGCCGCGACGTGAGGGTCAAAGAGGACGGGGCCGCCGCCCGGTCCGGCGGCGGATGCGCGCGATACAAAGATCCATCCGGTACGCGCCCGCGGCGCCTCTCGCCGGTGCACCAGGAGCCAGTCTGGGCGCGCCGCCCTCCGCGGGGCCCGCCCATGCGGCAGTCTCCCTGGAAGAACGCCCCGTCCTCGATGAGCAGCTTCGGGGAGACGAGCGTCGCCAGGACGCGGCAGCCGGAGAGCAGCTCGATGCGCTGGCGGCCGTGCACCTGCCCGGTGACCCGGCCGCGGATCGAGACCACCCCGCAGTCGATCTCGGCGTCGACCTGGCCGGTCTCGCCGATGATCAGGGTGTTGTCGGAGACGATCCGGCCCTTGACGCGGCCGTCCACCCGCATCACGTCGCGGAAGCGCAGCTCCCCGGAGAACTCGGTGCCCTCGTCGAGGAACCCGTTCAGGTCCTCGGCCGCGAAGCCCTTCATCTTCAGCATCCCCGACAGCCTAGCACGCTATCGCCCGCGCCCCGCGCGCACGAGGAGCTCGAAGAGCCGGGTGAGCTCGGCCTCGCCGGCGAAGAGCACGCGGATCTGCCCGCCCCGCCCCCGGCGGGCGATCTCGACCCGCGCGCCGAGCGCCCCGCGCAGCCGCTCCTCGGCGGCGCGGGTGTTGGCGTCCTTGCGCGCGGACGCCGTCCGAGGACGCGCGCGGCGCCCGCAGGAGCGCCACGCGCCGCTCGACCTCGCGGACGGAGAGGCCCTTGCGCGCCGCCTCCCGACCGAGCGCGATCTGGTCGTCCGCCCGGTCGAGGGCGAGGAGGGCCCGGCGCGTGCCCGGCGTCGAGGCGGCCGCTCACCACCATCTCCCGCAGCTCGCGGGGCAGGCGCAGGAGGCGCAGCGTGTTCGCGACCGTGGTGCGGTCGCGCCCCACCCGGCGGGCGATCTCCTCCTGGGTGAGGCGGAACTCGTCCTGCAGGCGGTGGAAGGCCTGGGCCTCCTCGATCGCGTTCAGCTCCTCGCGCTGGATGTTCTCGACGAGGGCCAGCTCGAGGAGGTGCTCGTCCGCGACCTCGCGCACCGTGACCGGGACCGCGGCGAGGCCGATCGCCTGCGCCGCCCGGAAGCGCCGCTCCCCCGCGATGATCTGGTAGCGCTCTCCCCGGCGCCGCACCAGGATCGGCTGCACGATCCCGCTCTCGCGGATCGAGGCGGCGAGCTCGGCGAGCCGCGCGGGGTCCATGGCCGAGCGCGGCTGGAAGGGGTTGGGGTCGAGGCTCGCCGATGGGGACCTCGGCGGCGGACGCCGGCGCCGGGGCGGCGGGGCGGTCGGGCTCGGGGATGAGGGCGGAGAGCCCCTTGCCGAGCGCCTGCCTCTTCGCGGGGGCGCTCATCGGGCGAAGAGGGCCATCTGGCCGTGCGACATCAGCTCGCGGGCCAGCTGCAGGTAGGCCTCCGCGCCCTTGGAGCGGATGTCGTACAGGATGACGGGCTGGCCGAAGCTGGGGGCCTCGGCGAGGCGGATGCTGCGCGGGACCTGCGTCTCGAACACCTTGTCCTTGAAGTGCGTCCGCACCTCGGCGATGACCTGCTGGGTGAGGTTCGTGCGCTCGTCCACCATCGTCAGGAGGACGCCCTCCACCTCCAGCTCGGGGTTGAGCGCCCGCTTGATGCGCTGGAGCGTGGCGGTGAGCTCCGAGATGCCCTCGAGCGCGTAGAACTCGCACTGCAGCGGGATCAGCACGGAGTCGGCGGCGGCGAGCGCGTTCACGGTCAGGAGGCCCAGGCTGGGCGGGCAGTCGATGATCACGTAGTCGTAGCGGCCGACCACCGGCGCCAGGGCCTCCTTGAGCCGGAACTCGCGGGCGAGGACGCTCACGAGCTCGACCTCGGCCCCGGTGAGGTTGCGGTCGGAGGGCACGAGGGTCAGGTGCTCGAGGTCGGTCGGCACCATCAGCTCGTCGAGCGGCCGCTGCTCGATGAGCGCCTCGTACAGGCTGGGCCGGCTCTCCCGGGTCTTGCGGCCGAGGCCCGAGGTCAGGTTCCCCTGGGGGTCGGCGTCGACCGCGAGCACCCGCCGCTCGGCGGCGGCCAGGCTCGCGGCGAGGTTGACGGCGGTCGTGGTCTTCCCGACCCCGCCCTTCTGGTTGGCGATCGCGATCGTGCGTCCCAAGGTCCCCTCTTCCGTCCCCTGCTCGAGGGCGGCGGCAGGATAGCACGTGTGCCACGTGAAACAGGGCGGCCGGCTCGCCGTGTTCCACGTGAAACACCCGGGATCCCGGGTCTCAGCCGAGCCGCCGGAAGACCGTGACTCCGCCGGGGAGTCCGCCGCCCTCCGCCGTGGCCACGAAGGGCCCGCCGGCCTCGGGGCGGCCCCCGAGGACGAGGACCCGCCCCCCGGGAAGGACGAGCGCGGCGAGCTCGGCGAGCGGCAGCGCCACCGCGCGCAGGGTCAGCGTCCGGGCCGGCGGGCCCGGGTAGCCGTCGTGCCGGAGCCGCAGGACGCGCACGCGCGCGCCCGGCCGCCCGGGCCGCCTCGCGCAGGAACGCCCACCGCCGGGCTCGCGGCTCGAGGAGCGTCACCTCGAGGTCGTCGCGCACGAGGGCGAAGACCAGGCCCGGGGAGCCGTTGCCGGACCCCACGTCGATGAGGCTCCCGGGGTCCGCGAGCGGCGCCGCGGGCAGGACGTCAGCGACGAGAAGCCGCACGCGCTCCGCCGGGGTGCGGGCCCCGGTCAGATTGACCCGGGGGCTCCAGGCGGCCAGGGTGTCGAGGTAGGCGGCGAGGCGGCGCAGCGCGTCGTCCCGAAGGCCGAGCGCCTCGAGGGCGGCGCGGTGCTCACTCGTCGCCGTCGCGAGCCTCCGGCGCGGGCGCCCCGGCGCCGGCCGGCGCCACCGTCACCCGGCGGTCCGATCCCTGGCCCACGCTGTAGGTGGTGACGCCCGGCTCGGCCTGGAGAGCGACGTGCACGATGCGCCGCTCGTAGGCGTTCATCGGCTCCATCGTCCGGGGCTGCCCCTCGTTCCGCACGGCCTCGGCGATGCGGTGGGCCTCGCCCGCGAGCGCCTCGTCCCGCCGGGCGCGGAAGCCTTCGCAGGTGAGGCGCAGGGCCCGGGGCTGCAGGGCCGCGCCGTAGAGCCGCAGCAGGAGGTGCTCGGTGGCGCGGAGCACCTCGCCGCGACCGTCCTCGCCGAGGAAGAACGCCTCGTCGGCGCCGTGAAGGCGCACGACCACGGCCTCCTCGTTCTCCTCGACCTCCGCCCCCACCTCGAGGCCCCCGGCCTCGGCCACGGCGCGGATCGTCTCGCGCAGGCCGGCCCGGGGGTCGGGCGCGTGGGCCGGCGCGGGCTCCCGGCTCGCCCGCCGCGGCGGCCTCGTCGCCGCGGCTCCGGCGAGGAACACCGCGATTCGAGCCGGGGTCGGCTTGAGGCCGCGACCCGCCGCCGTCCCCGGCTCGAGCACGACGTAGCGCAGCTCGGCCCGCGGAAGCCCGAGGCTCGCCGCGGCGACGGCGATCGCCTCTTCGACGTCCGGCCCGCTGAAGACCCGGTCCTTCACTTCGCCCTCTTGTCCTTCGCCCGCGCCTCGGCCGGCTGCAGGAGCTTCATCGAGAGGCCCTGCTGGAGGATCGACCACAGGTTCGAGGTCAGCCAGTACAGGTTGAGGCCCGCCGGGGCCCACAGGAACATGCCCGCGAGCATGAGCGGCATCAGCATCATGATCCGCTGCTGCGCGGGGTCCATCGTGCTCGGGGTCATCTTCTGCATCACGAACATCGAGACCCCCATGAGCACCGGGGTGAGGAAGAGCGGGTCCTTCTGCGCGAGGTCGGAGATCCAGAGGAAGGGCGCCCCGCGCAGCTCGACCGACACGCTCAGCACCCGGTAGAACGCGAACAGGAACGGCATGGTGAGCAGCAGCGGCAGGCAGCCCACCATCATCTGCGAGCCCATGCTCATCCCGTGCTTCGCGTAGAGGGCGGCGATCTCCTCCTGCATCTGCTGCCGCTTGGGGTCCATGAGCGGCACCTTGCGGTAGCGCTCCTGGATCGCCTTCATCTCGGGGGAGAGCTTCGCCATCTTGAGGCCGTTGACGATGCTGTAGTGGCGGAAGGGGGCCATGAGGAGGTTGATGAGAACGGTCAGGACGACGATCGACCAGCCCCAGTTGCCGACGTGCGACTGCACCCAGCGGAGCAGTCCCATCAGGGCGACCACGATGGGGCCGATCCAGTCCCCCACCGGCACGACCCGCTCGAGCTGGTGCCCGTGCTTGGCCAGGGCCTGGTAGTCCTTCGCCCCGACGAAGAGCTGCACCGGCCCGGCGGCGTCGATCCCGGCCACCGGGGCCATCACCGTCTTCTCCTCCGGCCGGGTGGCCGCCGCCTCCGCGCGGATCTGGGCCGTGGCGGCGCCGCCGGGCGCCACGAACAGCGCCGCGAAGTAGTGGCTCTCCACGCCGACCCAGCGTACGCCGGTGAGCGACAGGCCCGTCGGGGGGAGCTTCGCCGTCTCGAGGTGCTCGAGGCCGGCGGGGCCGAAGGCGACACCGCGCGGGGCCTGGTAGCCCTGGACCTCGCGCTCTTCCGGGGACGGGTTCCCCACGCCCGGGCCCCACAAGAGCTGCCGCGCGACCGGCTGGCCGTTCCGCGAGACCGAGACGGTGACGTCCACGAGGCCCGACTCCCGGAACGAGAGCTCCTTCTCGGCCGCGACCTCGCCGTCGGAGAACGTGAAGCGAAGGCTGCGCGGCTTCTCCCCGGACACCGTGAGGCTCTCCGTCGACGGCTGGAACAGCGCGTCGCGCAGGCGCGCGTCGAGGGCGGGGTCTCCGGTCTCGACGTCGAGCGGGCGGACGCCGCTCCCGAGGGCGGGGACCATCTCCTCGGGCCGCCCGCGGGCGTCCCGGTGCCGCGCCAGGGTCCACGACACGAGGCGCGCCCCGCGGTTCGTGAAGGCGACCGAGTACTCGGGCCCCACGACCTCGACTCGGCGCTCGCGCTCGTCGGCTACGGCCGGGACCGACGCCTCGGGCGCCGACGGTCGCGCCGGCCGCCGGGGAGGCCACGGCCGGGACGGACGCGGCGGCGGCGGCGGGCGACGGGCCGGCCGCCGGGGTCGGCGGGGGCGGGGTCGGCGCGAAGAGGAGACTGTAGGCCGTCAGCACGAGGAGCGAGAGCGCGACGGCGAGGAGCAGGCGGCGTTCTTCCATCACAGCATCCTAGCAGGCCGAAAAGCTACGGGACCGGGTCGATGCCCCCGGCGTGGAATGGATGACAGCGGAGCACGCGGCGCGCCGCGAGGGCCGCCCCGCGGCGCGCGCCGTGCTTGCGGATCGCCTCCTCGGCGTAGACGCTGCAGCTCGGCCAGAAGCGGCAGTGCCCACCCAGGAGGGGCGAGAGGCCCACACGATAGGCCTCAACGAGCAGGAGGAGGAGGCGCGCCGGCCACCGGGGCCGGGCGCTTGATCCGGAGGACTCGTTCTCGAAGCTCACGGTCCACCTCGGCCTGCCCGCGGCCGACGAGCGCGGCGCGGGCCACCACGACGAGATCGACACCCGGGCCGCTGCGGGCGCGAGAGCCGTCGGAAGCTCTCGCGCAGCAGCCGGCGGGCCCGGTTTCTCTCGACCGATCCGCCGACGCGCCGGCTCACCGCCAGGCCGAGACGGTCGAAGGCGCGGCCGTTGGGTGCGGCCACGAGGAGGAACAGGCGCCCGTCGAGGCGCGCGCCACGCTTGAACGCGGCATCGAACTCGGCCCCGGTCCGGAGGCGCTGGCGGGAAAGGAAGCGCATGCGCCTGCCCGCTCCCGCCCGCGCCTCAGGCGGCGATCCGCTTCCGGCCCTTCTGGCGGCGGCGCTTCAGGACGAGCTGCCCTCCCTTCGTCCGCATGCGGACGAGGAAGCCGTGGGTGCGCTTCCGTCGGCGGTTGTTCGGCTGGAACGTCCTCTTCATCGGTGAACCCCATGGGCCGCGGCGACGAAACGAGCCGCCCGGCGGGACAAACTCCAAAGGCTACCGGAGCGGGGGGCCGCCTGTCAAACGGCCACCTCCCTGGCGGGGCCGGGCTGCCTTGTACGCCCCCGGCGTCGTGTGGTACCTTTCCCCGGTCACGGATATCCCACGACGGCGGCCTCCTTCATGGTTCCCAATCCCCACTTTTCCACAACTGTTGAAATCTCTGTGCAAAAGGGATACGGCGCCGACGGGCCGGTCACGCCCCTCTGGGGCCCTGCTTGTAACTTATTGATTATAGAGGAGTTTGTCCCCTTGCGGCCGGCGCGGTGTCGGCCGGGGGGAACAGGTTCGATGTCGGACACTCTCTGGGATGACGTTCTGGCGCGAGTCGAGGGCAAGGTCAACCGCCACAGCTTCGCCACGTGGTTCCGCCCCACGACCTTCCTCTCCCTGGACGGCTCCACGCTGCGCATCGGCGTGCCGAACGCCCAGTTCCGAGAGTGGCTGAGCAAGAACTACCTCGGGGTCCTCCAGGAGGCTCTCGCCGAGGCCGGCCAGCCGTCCCTGCGGGTCGCCTTCGAGGAGGTCGCCGAGGAGGCCGTGCCCGCCGCCGCCGCCGCCCCGGTCGAGCGCGATTCCTCGCCCCTCAACCCCAAGTACACGTTCGAGAGCTTCGTGGTCGGCTCGTCGAACCAGTTCGCGCACGCCGCGGCGCGCGCGGTCGCGGAGATCCCCTCGAAGTCGTACAACCCGCTCTTCATCTACGGCGGGGTCGGCCTCGGCAAGACGCACCTGATGCACGCGATCGGCCACTACATCCTGGCGCGCCAGAAGCGGCTGAACGTCCTCTACATCTCGACCGACCGCTTCATCAACGAGATGATCAACGCGATCCGCTTCGATCGCCTCCCTTCCTTCCGGCAGAAGTACCGGGCGATCGACGTGCTGCTCATCGACGACATCCAGTTCATCGCGGGGAAGGACCGGACGCAGGAGGAGTTCTTCCACATCTTCAACGCGCTGCACGACGCGCAGAAGCAGATCGTGGTGAGCTCGGACTGCCCGCCGCGGCAGATCCCGACCATCGAGGAGCGCCTCCACAGCCGCTTCGAGTGGGGCCTGATCGCCGACATCCAGTCCCCCGACATCGAGACGAAGGTCGCCATCCTGCGCAAGAAGGCGGCGGCCGAGCGCGTCGAGCTTCCCGAGAACGTCGCTCTCTTCATCGCGAGCAAGGTGAAGACCAACATCCGCGAGCTCGAGGGAAGCCTCATCCGGCTGATCGCCTACGCCAGCCTCACCGGCCGCGACATCGACCTTCCCCTCGCCCAGGAGACGCTGCGGGATCTCCTGCACACCGAGGAGAAGCCGATCACGATCGAGATGATCCAGAAGTTCGTGGCCGACCGGTACAGCCTGAAGATCAGCGAGATCAAGGCCAAGAACAACTCCAAGTCCATCGCCGTGCCGCGCCAGATCGCGATGTACCTCACCAAGAGCCTCACCAGCGCCTCGCTGCCCGAGATCGGCAAGGAGTTCGGCGGCAAGCACCACTCGACGGTGATCCACTCGATCCGCAAGATCGACGACCTCCGCAAGCAGGACCCGGAGTTCGACAGGCTCATCCACAGCTTCGTGCAAGCATTCCGATGAGCTTGGCGGCTTTCCCACACCCGGCGCCTGCCGCACCGGCCGCGCACGCGGCGGCGGAAAACTCCTTTCCGCCGTCGCCGCCAGCCCGCTCGCGTCTCGACCCACAGCTTCCTCCGCAGACCAAGCTCCTTCCGGAGAGCGACATTCGCGGTTTTCCGCAGATCCACAGCCCCTCTCTCCAATACAAGAGATATCTCTTCCCTCTGAGGAATGAGTAGAAGAGGAAAGACCCATGGAAATCCTCGTCCGGCGCAACGACCTCGTGAAGGAACTCCAGCTCGTCCAGGGGATCGTGGAGAGGAAGAACTCCATCCCGATCCTGTCGAACGTGCTCGCGGAGGCCCGCTCGGGGGAGCTGCGCATCTCGGCCACCGACCTCGACGTCTCGCTGCGCTGCGGCTGCGCGGCCCAGGTCGTCGAGGAGGGGGCGGTGACCCTCGGCGCCAAGAAGCTCTACGAGATCGTGCGCTCGCTGCCGGACAGCGACGTGAGCGTGAAGGTCGAGGGGGACGCCTGGGCCCGGATCAAGTGCGAGAGGGTGGAGTTCAAGATGGCCGGGCTCCCCCGCGAGGACTTCCCGAGCATCCCCGAGGCGCGGGCGGGCAAGGCCGTGGACATCCCGGTCGGCGTGCTGCGCAGCCTCATCCAGCGGACGTCGTTCGCGATCACGGCCGAGGACGCGCGCTACTACCTGGCGGGGGCGCTCCTGGTGCTCGACAAGGACGCGGCGGCCATGGTCGCCACCGACGGCCACCGCCTGGCCTGGGCCCAGAAGACGACGACGCTCAAGGTGGCGGCGGAGGCGACCCGGGTCCTCGTGCCGCGCAAGGCCATCACCGAGCTCGCCCGGCTCATCGAGGACATGGGCGGCGAGGACGTGGTGTCCTTCCACCAGGGCGAGGGGCACCTCATCTTCACGGCCGGCGGCCGGACGCTCGCCTCGAAGATGGTCGAGGCCCAGTTCCCCGCCTACGAGAAGGTGGTCGGCGTCACCGGCGACAAGAAGGTGGCGGTCGGCCGCGAGGTGCTGCACAGCGCCATCCGCCGCGTGAGCCTCCTCTCGTCGGAGCGCGGCCGCGCGGTGCGGCTGAGCCTCGAGGACGGGCGGCTCGAGGTGAGCGCCTCCTCTCCCGAGCTCGGCGAGGCGCGCGAGTCGTTGCCCCTCGAGTACGCGGGCGAGGGCGTCGAGATCGGCTTCAACGCCCAGTACCTGCTCGATTTCCTCGCCGTCGTGGGCACGGCCGAGGTGGCGCTCGAGGTGAAGGACGCGGAGAGCCAGGGGATCCTGCGCCCCGTGGGCGAGGACGGCGGCGACTACCGGTACGTGGTCATGCCGATGCGGTTCTAGAGGGCGTTGCTTGGCCTGGGTGCGGCAGATCCGGATCCGCGACGTGCGCAACATCCAGGACGAGACGGTGGACCTTCACCCGGGGCTGAACGTGTTCTTTGGCCGGAACGCACAAGGGAAGACGTCGCTGCTCGAGGCGGTCGGCCTCGTGGCGCGCGGGCGCTCGTTCCGAACCGACGACGCCCCGAGCGTCATCCGCCGCGGGGCCGAGGGGCTCGTCGCGCGGGCCGACGCCGGCGAAGCGGCGGGCACCACCGCCCTGGAGGTCGAGGTGCAGCCGGGCCGACGCGCGTTCCGGGTCGACGGGCGCGACGTCGCGCCCCGCGAGTACCACGGCCGCCTGGAGGTGGTCGTCTACTCGACGGACCGGCTGCGGGTCGCGAAAGGCTCGATGCGCGACCGGCGACAGTTTCTCGACCGCTCGGCGGCCGCGCTGTGGCCCTCCTACCGGGGCGCCTTGCGCGAGTTCGAGAGGGTGCTCGTCCAGCGCAACGCCGCGCTCGAGGCGCGGCGACGCGACGAGGAGGCCTGGACGGAGCGGCTTCGTCGAGTGCGGGGCGCGGCTGCGCCACCGCCGGGCGGCCTACGCGGCGCGGCTCACCGCGGCGCTCGCCACGGGGTTCCGGCCGGGAGGGGAGAGCCTACGAGGTCCTCGTGCCCGGCGGCGGAGGAAGCGAGCCGGACGAGCGAGGCGCGCTGGCGGAGGAGATCGCCGCCGCTCCTCCCGCGCGAGCGGGCGGCGGGGCGCAGTCTCGCCGGGCCACACCGCGACGCGGTCGGTCTTCGGCTCGACGGGCGCGACGTGGCGGAGGGGGCCTCGTCGGGCCAGGCCCGCAGCCTCCTGCTGGCCCTCGCCCTCGCGAGCCTGCGGGTGTACCGCGAGGAGACGGGCCGTGCGGCGGTGGCGCTTCTCGACGACCTCGACTCCGAGCTCGACGGGGAGCGCGCGGGCGCCCTGTGCGCGGAGGTCGCGCGCCGCGGGCAGGCCCTGGTGACGAGCGCCCACCCGGCCTGGGCGGAGAGCTTGAGGCCGTTGGGCCGGATCTACCACGTCTCGGAAGGCCGGGTGCGCTGTGCCTGACCCCGAGCGAGCGAACGGAGACATGAGCGAGACCGAAGCCAGCAAGGCCGAAGCGTCGCACCAGTACGGGGCGGAGGCCATCCGCATCCTCGAGGGGCTCGAGGCGGTGCGCGTGCGCCCCGCCATGTACATCGGCTCCACCGGCGAGGCGGGGCTGCACCACCTCGTGTACGAGGTCGTGGACAACTCGGTGGACGAGGCGCTCGCGGGCCACTGCAGCGAGATCTACGTCACCATCCACATCGACAACTCCGTGACCGTGGTCGACGACGGCCGCGGCATCCCCGTCGGCCTCCACGAGTCCGGGCTCGACGCGGCCGAGGTGGTCCTCACCAAGCTCCACGCGGGCGGCAAGTTCGACAAGGGGTCCTACAAGGTCTCGGGCGGCCTGCACGGCGTCGGCATCTCGGTGGTGAACGCCCTCAGCGAGAGCCTCGACGTCGAGATCCGCCGCGAGGGGAAGGTCTACCGCCAGTCCTACTCGCGCGGCGTGCCCCAGACGCGGCTGGAGCAGACCGGGGTCACCGACCGGCGCGGCACGAAGGTCACGTTCAAGCCCGACGCGCAGATCTTCGAGACCACGACCTTCAGCTTCGACACGCTCTCCCAGCGCCTGCGCGAGCTCTCCTTCCTCAACCGCGGAATCCTGATCTCGCTCGAGGACGAGCGGGACAACAAGAAGCACCGCTTCCAGTACGAGGGGGGAATCGCCTCCTTCGTCGAGCACCTCAACCGCAACAAGGAGACGATCCCCGCGAAGCCGGTCGAGATCACGGGCGAGCGCGACGGCGTCGGCGTCGAGGTGGCGCTGCAGTGGAACGACGGCTACGCCGAGAACATCCACTGCTACGCGAACAACATCAACACCCACGACGGCGGGAGCCACCTCGCCGGCTTCCGCGGCGCGCTCACGCGCGGGCTCAACGTGTACGCGGTCGCGGCGGGCCTCATCAAGGAGGGCGAGGGCTTCGAGGGGGAGGACTGCCGGGAGGGGCTGTGCGCGGTCATCAGCGTCAAGGTCCCCAACCCGCAGTTCGAGGGCCAGACGAAGGGCAAGCTCGGCAACTCCGAGGTCAAGGGGATCGTCGAGAGCCTGGTCAACGAGCGGCTCTCGTCCTTCCTCGAGGAGCACCCGCAGGACGCGAAGCGGGTCGCGGGGAAGATCCTCGACGCCTCGCGCGCGCGAGAGGCGGCGCGCAAGGCGCGCGACCTCACCCGCCGCAAGGGCGCCCTCGACGGGGCGGGCCTGCCCGGGAAGCTCGCCGAGTGCCAGGAGAGGAACCCCGAGAAGTGCGAGCTGTTCCTCGTGGAGGGCGACTCGGCCGGCGGCTCCGCCAAGCAGGGCCGCGACCGCGCGTTCCAGGCGATCCTGCCGCTGCGCGGCAAGATCCTCAACGTGGAGAAGGCGCGCCTGGACAAGACGCTCGCCTCGGAGGAGATCCGCAACATCATCACCGCGCTCGGCACCGGGGTGGGCGCCGACGACTTCGACGTGGCGAAGCTGCGCTACCACCGCATCATCATCATGTGCGACGCCGACGTCGACGGCAGCCACATCCGCACGCTCCTCCTCACCTTCTTCTACCGCCAGATGAAGGAGCTCATCGAGCGGGGGCATCTCTACATCGCGCAGCCGCCGCTCTACAAGGTCAAGCACGGCAAGGCCGTGACCTACCTCAAGGACGAGCACGCGCTCGACGCCTTCCTCCTCGCCCGCGCCGCGGAGAACCGCAAGGTCCGCCTCGCGTCGGGCCAGGAGTTCGAGGGCCCGCGCCTCGCCCACCTCGTGGGCAAGATGGTCACGATCTCGAAGCTGCTCGCGCGTGTCGAGAAGAAGGGGATCCCACGAGTGCTGGCGGAGCGGCTCCTGCGGGGGAAGGTGAAGGACGGCGACATCTTCACCGACAAGGCGCAGCTCATGGAGCTCATCCGTCCGCTGCGCGAGGCCGGCGGCGACGTGCTCCTCGAGAAGGACGAGGAGCACGGGGTCTTCGACATCCTGCTGCAGACCTCCGGGAACGGCCACCCGCGCGAGGTTCGCGCGGGACGGGACTTCGTGACCTCGGCCGAGTACCGGGCGCTCTACTCGGCGTACGAGGAGATCCGGGAGCTCGACCAGCCCCCGCTCGTCGTGGTCGACGGCGGGGAGACGGTGGTGCCCACGCGCGACGCCCTGGTCGAGCACATCCTGGCCGAGGGCAAGAAGGGCATCGCGATCTCCCGCTACAAGGGCCTGGGCGAGATGAACGCCGACGAGCTCTGGGAGACCACCATGGAGCCCGCCACTCGCACCCTCCTGCAGGTGCGGCTCGAGGACGACGAGGTCGCGGAGAACATCTTCACCACCTTGATGGGCGACGCGGTCGAGCCGCGCCGCCAGTTCATCGAGGACAACGCCTTGAACGTCCGCAACCTGGACGTCTGAGCGAGCACGGATGGAACAGGACACCAGCCCGACCAGCCGCATCCCCACCAACATCGCGGACGAGATGCGCCAGTCCTACATGGACTACGCGATGTCCGTGATCATCGGCCGCGCCCTGCCCGACGTGCGCGACGGGTTCAAGCCCGCCAACCGCCGCGTGCTCTACGGCATGCAGCAGATGGGCCTCCAGCCCGGCCGCCCGCCCAGGAAGTGCGCCAAGATCGTCGGCGAGGTGATGGGGAACTACCATCCCCACGGCGACCAGGCCATCTACGACACCCTGGTGCGCATGGCGCAGCCGTTCAACATGCGAGGGCTGCTCGTCGACGGTCAGGGCAACTTCGGCTCGGTCGACGGCGACCCGGCGGCCGCCCAGCGCTACACCGAGGCCCGGCTCACCCGCCTCGGCGCCTCCATGATGGAGGACATCGAGAGAGACACGGTCGACTACCAGCCGACCTACGACGACAGCTCGGTCGAGCCCTCCGTCCTCCCGACCGTGCTGCCGAACCTGCTCGTCAACGGCGCGGCGGGCATCGCGGTGGGCATGGCCACGAACATCCCGCCGCACAACCTCGGCGAGGTCGTGGACGCGATCACCTTCCTCCTCGAGAACCGCGACCTCACGCCCGACGAGAGGCTCGAGGGTGTGATCGCCCGCATCCACGGGCCGGACTTCCCGACCGCCGGCTTCATCATGGGGGGCGAGGGGATCCAGCAGGCCTACCGCACCGGCCGCGGGTCCGTGGTGATGCGCGCGCGCGCCGAGATCGAGGTGCGCAAGAACGACCGCGAGTCGATCGTCATCACCGAGATCCCCTACCAGGTCAACAAGGCGCGGCTCATCGAGAAGATCGCGGACCTCGCCCGCGACGAGCGCGTGCGCGGCATCGCGGACGTGCGCGACGAGAGCGACCGGCAGGGCATGCGGGTGGTCGTGGACGTGAAGAAGGGCGAGCCGGCCCAGGTCGTCCTCAACAACCTGTACAAGCACACGCAGCTGCAGGACACCTTCGGGGTGATCTTCCTCGCCATCGTGGACCAGCGGCCGCGGGTGCTGAACATCCTCGACGCCTGCGAGCTCTTCGTCGACTTCCGCCGCGACGTCGTGCGCCGGCGCACCGCCTACGAGCTGCGCAAGGCCGAGGCGCGCGCCCACGTCCTCGAGGGCTTCGCCATCGCCCTCGACCACCTCGACGAGGTGATCGCCCTCATCCGCGCCGCGCGCACTCCGGAGGTCGCGAAGCAGGGCCTCCTCGCCCGCTTCGCGCTCAGCGAGATCCAGGCCGACGAGATCCTCAAGCTGCAGCTGCAGCGGCTGACCGGCCTCGAGCGCCAGAAGATCGTGGACGAGCTCGCCGAGCTGCGCGTCCGCATCGCCGACCTCAAGGACATCCTCGCCTCCGCGAAGCGGATCGACGCGATCATCGGCGAGGAGCTGCGGGCGATCCGCGACGCGCACGGGGACCCGCGCCGCACCCAGATCGTGGGCGCCGCGAACGAGATCGCGGTCGAGGACCTCATCGCGGACGAGGACGTGGCGATCTCGATCACCCACTCGGGCTACATCAAGCGGACCTCCATCACCAGCTACCGAGCGCAGCGGCGCGGGGGGCGGGGGCGCATGGGGATGAAGACGAAGGACGAGGACTTCGTCTCGAACCTCTTCATCGCGTCGACCCACTCCTACATCCTGATCTTCACGAACCGGGGCCGGATCTACTGGCTGAAGGTCCACGAGATCCCCGACGTCGGGCCGCAGGGCAAGGGCAAGGCGATCGTGAACCTCGTGCAGCTCACGGGAGGCGAGAAGCTCGCCGCCTTCTGCGCGGTGCGGGACTTCGGGTCCGGCGGTTTCGTGCTCCTCGCCACCCGCCGCGGCATCGTCAAGAAGACCGAGCTCGCCGCGTTCTCGAACCCCAGGCCCTCGGGGATCATCGCCCTGTCGATCGAGGACGGCGACCAGCTGATCGACGCCGTCCTGACCTCGGGCGAGGACGAGCTTCTCATCGGGACCGAGACCGGGATGGCGATCCACTTCTCGGAGAAGGACGCCCGGCCGATGGGCCGTACGGCCTACGGGGTCAAGGGGATAGAGCTCGACGAGGGGGATGCCGTGGTGAGCCTGCAGGTGGTGCGGGCGGGCGGCACCGTCCTCACCGTCACCCGCAACGGCTACGGCAAGCGGACCACCCTCGACGAGTACCGCATCCAGAGCCGGGGGGGCAAAGGGCTCATCGACATCAAAGCGTCCGATCGAAACGGGCCGGTGGTGGGAGTGAACTTCCTGCGGGGCGAAGAACAGGTGATGCTGATCACCGAAAAGGGTATGATCATCCGGCTGAATACGGCGGAGATCTCGACGATCGGTCGCAATACCCAGGGTGTCCGCCTGATCCAGCTCGAAGAGGGAGACCATCTGGTTTCGGTCGCCCGTCTGGCCGAACGGGAAGACGACGACGAGAGCCTGGGGGACCCGACGGGCGGGGGTCCCGGAGCGTCCAAGGAGGAACCATGAGGGAGCGAACAACGGCACTCGCGGTGGCGCTGGGCCTGGCGGTTGCCGGGCTGGCCTGCAGCAGTCCCGAGAAGAACGTCGTCAACCAGTACTTCGGTGCCCTCAGGGCCAACGACCAGGGCACGCTCACCAGCTTCGCCATGGTCGCTTTCGACCAGGCGGTCGACGACTTCAAGGTCGTCTCGGTCGGGCCGGGGACGAAGACGCCCGCGACACTGCCCGACCTCGTCAAGAAGGCGGCCGAGCTCGAGGTCCAGCAGAAGGCGAACGAGAAAGAGTACCGGGCCTGGGGCAACGACCTCGCGGTCTACCCGAAGCTCGACCGGATGCGCGAGGTGCGGTCGAAGGGCGGCAAGATGCCGTCCGACCTGCAGGCGACCGCGGACAAGTTCGACGCGTACCAGGCGAAGGACCGCGAGCTCAAGAAGGCGGTGTCTGACGCCAAGGCGGCGGTCGAGCGCGAGAAGCGCAACGTCGCGCTCTCCGTCGGCCAGGCCGACGACATCGAGACCCTCACCGGCGAGGTGCTCTCGAAGGACGTGGATCTCAACCTGACCATCGGCGGCCAGGTGAAGCCCTACGTCATGACCCTGCGCAAGTACGAGCTCACCGGCGGCACCGGCAACCGCATGGTCGCCCGCTGGGTCGTGGAGAGCCTCGTCCCGAAAGGCTGATCCCTAGACGACCTCGAGGCCGGCGTAGCGCGCGACGAGCTTCTTGGCCCCCACGCCGGGGAACGAGACCGTCACCTTGAGGTCGTCGCCGTCGCCTTCGCGCCGCAGCACGGTCCCCACGCCGAAGAGAGGGTGCCGCACCCGCACCCCCGGGCGCATCGGCTCGGCCGTCGCGCCCGGGCCCGAGGGGGGGCGGGGCCCCCGCGGGCGGGGCCCATCGTGGCGGCGCCTCGCCGCCCCGGGGCGGGAGGCGGAACGAGGCCGCCGCTCCTCTCCACGCCCTCCTCCGGGATCTCGGCCAGGAACCGGCTCGGCTCCGCCACGCGCCGCTGCCCGAACACCTGGCGGCTGCGGGCCCAGGACAGGTGGAGCCTCTCCATGGCGCGGGTCATGCCGACGTAGCAGAGCCGTCGCTCCTCCTCGAGGGCGTCCTCGCCGGAGAGGCTGCGCGAGTGGGGCAGGAGGCCCTCTTCCAGCCCCACCAGGAAGACCGACTCGAACTCCAGCCCCTTGGCCGCGTGAAGGGTCATGAGCAGCACCGGCACGTCGTCGCGCAGGCGGTCGGTCTCGGACAGCAGCGCCGCGCGGTCGAGGAAGCCGGCGAGGCTCGGCGCCTCCTCGCGCGCCTCGTAGTCGACGGCGGCGGCCAGGAGCTCCGCGAGGTTCTCGAGCCGATCCTGGCTCTCCAGCGAGTCCTCCCGCGCGAGCGCGGCCCCGTATCCGGAGAGCTCGAGGACGCGCTCCATCAGGCCGCGCAGCCCGCGCGCGAGGCCTGCGTCCGGTGAGGCCTCCGCGCGCAGCGTCTCCACCGTCTCCTTGAACTGGCGCAGTGGCACGAGGGCTCGCGAGGGCAGGGCCGCCTCGTCCACGAGGCGCACCGCCGCCTCCCACGGGCTCTCGCCGCGCCCCGCGGCGACGCGGTCGATCTCCTCGACCGTCTTCGCCCCGATCCCGCGGGGCGGCACGTTCACGACGCGTCGGAACGCGACCGCGTCCCTGGGATTGTGCACGAGGCGCAGGTAGGCGAGGACGTCCTTGACCTCCCGCGCTCGTAGAAGCCGACGCCGCCCACGACGAGGTACGGCAGGCGCAAGCGGAGGAGGCCCTCTTCGAAGAGCCGGCTCTGCGCGTTCATGCGGAACAGCACCGCCACCCGACCCGCCGAGCGCCGCGCCGCGATCCTCTCCGTGACCCAGGCCGCCTCCTGGTACTCGTCCATGGCCTCGTGGACGCGCACCGGATCGCCGGTTCCCTTGACCGCGCGCAGGGTCTTGCCCTTGCGGCGCACGTTGCGCGACACGAGCGCCCCCGCCGCGTCGAGGATCCTCTGGCTGGAGCGGTAGTTCTCCTCGAGGCGGAAGACCCGCGCCCCCGGGAAGTCGTGCTCGAAGTCCAGGATGTTCGAGATGTCGGCCCCGCGCCAGGAGTAGATCGACTGGTCCTCGTCGCCCACCACGGTGAGGTTGCCCCCCGGCCCGGCGAGGAGGCGCACCAGGTCGTACTGCGCGCGGTTGGTGTCCTGGTACTCGTCCACGAGCAGGTAGGGGAAGCGCGCCTGCCAGGCCCGGCGGACGGGCTCGTTCCGCTCCAGGAGCGCCACCGCCAGCAGCAGCAGGTCGTCGAAGTCCACGGCACCCGCCGAGCGCAGCACCTCCCGGTAGCGCTCCATCACCCGGCGGGTGAGGTCCGAGGCGTAGCCGTCGTCGTCCTCGTCCGCCCGCGCCGCGTTCTTGCGCGCGGAGATGCGGCCGAGCAGGCGGCGCGGCGGGTGCAGCTTCTCCGAGAGGTCGAGGGCCCGCATCGCCTCGCGCACCGCGGCCAGCTGGTCGTCCTCGTCGTAGATGAGAAAGCCCGGAGGGAGTCCGGCCGCCTCCGCCTCGCGCCGCAGCAGGCGCACGCAGAAGCTGTGGAAGGTGGACATCCAGGCGTGCAGCGCCCGGCCGGCGAGGAGCGCCTCGGCCCGGGAGCGCATCCCCTCCGCCGCCTTGTTGGTGAAGGTGACGGCCAGGATGCGGCCCGAGTCCACCCCGCGATCGAGGACCAGGTGGGCGACGCGGTGGGTGATGACCCGCGTCTTGCCGCTCCCGGCGCCGGCGAGGATGAGAACCGGCCCCTCGACCGCGGCCACGGCCGCGCGCTGCTCGTCGTTCAGCCCGGCGAGAACGGGAGACGCCAGGGTCAAGAAGGCGCCCCCTACTCGACGGTGACCGACTTGGCGAGGTTGCGCGGCTGGTCCACGTCCCTCCCCGCCCGCAGCGCCACGTGGTAGGCGAGGAGCTGCAGGGGGATCACGGTGAGGAAGGGCGACCAGAGCTCGGGGCAGGCGGGGATCGCGAGGAGCGCGTCGCCCGGCCCGTCGAGGAGCTGGGCGAGCGTCGGATCGCCGACGGCGGCCACCGCGATCACCCGCCCCCCCCGGGCCTTCGCCTCCTGGACGTTCGACAGCATCTTCTCGTAGACGTGGCCGGCGGGGCACAGCGCCACCACCGGGAGGTCCTCGTCGACGAGGGCGATCGGTCCGTGCTTCATCTCGCCCGCCGGGTAGCCCTCGGCGTGCAGGTACGAGATCTCCTTCAGCTTCAGCGCGCCCTCGAGGGCGATCGGGTAGTTGACCCCTCGCCCGAGGTAGAGGAAGTCGCGGGCGTGGGAGAGCGCGCGGGAGAGCTCCTCGACCTCCGGCTCGCGCTCCAGGGCGAGCTCCATGAGGTGAGGGATGCGGGTCAGCTGCGCCAGGTGAACCCGGCAGGTATCCGGGGAGAGCGTCCCCCGCAGGCGCCCGAGGTGAAGGGCGAGGAGCGAGAGCGCGACGAGCTGCGCGGTGAAGGCCTTCGTGGAGGCGACGCCGATCTCGGGCCCGGCGTGGGTGAGGAGCGACCCCGCCGCCTCCCGGGTCAGCATGGAGCCCTGCACGTTGCAGATGGCGAGGGGCAGGGCCCCGCGCGCCTTCGCCTCGCGGAACGCGGCCAGGGTGTCCGCGGTCTCCCCGCTCTGGCTGATCGCCACCGCCACCGTGCCGGGGCCGACGATCGGCGTCCGGTAGCGGAACTCGCTGCCGTAGTCCACCTCCGCCGGGAGCCCGGCGAGGTGCTCGATCAGGAACTTGCCCACGAGGGCGGCATGCCAGCTGGTCCCGCAGGCGAGGAGCACCACCCGCGAGGCCTCGCGCAGCCTCTCCGCCGCGGGCCCGAGCTCCTCGAGGTGGACCTCGCCCTCCTCGAGGCTGATCCTCCCGAGCAGCGTGTCCCGCATCGCCCGGGGCTGCTCGTGGATCTCCTTGAGCATGAAGTGGCGGTAGCCGCCCTTCTCCGCCTGGACCGGGTCCCAGGCGATGCGCTGCGGCGCGCGCTCCACGGTGACGCCGGCGAGGGTCGTGACCCGCACGCCCTTCGGCGTCACCGTCGCGACGTCCCCGTCCTCCAGGAAGAGAAAGTCCCGGGTGTGAGACAGGAGCGCGGGGATGTCGGAGGCGACGTAGTTCTCGCCGTCCCCGAGACCGATCACGAGCGGGGGGCCCATGCGGGCCGCGACCAGACGGTGGGGCTCGTCCCGGTGGAGCAGCACCAGGGCGTAGACACCCTGGACCTCCGCGAGCGCGGCGCGCGCGGCGTCCTCGAGCGAGCCCCGGTAGAGGGACTCGACGAGGTGCGCCACCACCTCCGTGTCCGTCTGCGTGACGAAGCGGTGGCCGGCGGCGGCGAGGCGAGCCTTGAGCTCGAGGTGGTTCTCGATGATGCCGTTGTGGACGACCACGAGGCGGCCGGAGCAGTCCTGGTGCGGGTGAGCGTTCTCCTCGGTCGGTCGGCCGTGGGTGGCCCAGCGGGTGTGCCCGACCCCCCAGTCGCCGTGGAGCGGCTCCGCGGCGAGGCTCGCGGCCAGGATGCCGAGCTTGCCGGCGGAGCGGCGGCGCTGGAGGCCGCCGTCCTTCACGACCGCGATGCCGGCCGAGTCGTACCCGCGATACTCCAGCCGGCGCAGGCCGTCCAGGATCACGGGGACCGCGTCCCGCCCGCCCACGTATCCGACGATGCCGCACATGTCCGGACCCTCCGCCCCCGGGACCGGCCGTCAGCCTCGGTCTCTTCTCGCCGGCCAGCCGCTCGCGCCGCTTCGCCGCCCAGCCCGGCTTCGTGACCTGGCGCGCGCGGCCCAGGGCGAGCGCGTCCGGCGGGACGTCCTCGGTGATGGTGCTTCCGGCGGCCACGTAGGCGCCCGCGCCCACCGTGACCGGCGCCACGAGCGTGGTGTCGCTGCCCACGAACGCCCCCGCCTCGATGAGAGTCGGGCTCTTCGTCACCCCGTCGTAGTTGCAGGTGATGGTGCCGGCCCCGATGTTGACCCCGGGGCCCACGGTGGCGTCGCCCAGGTACGAGAGGTGCTGGACCTTCGAGCCCTCGCCGAGGACGGTCTTCTTGAGCTCGACGAAGTTGCCGACCTTCGCCCGCTCTCCGACGCGGCTCTGCGGGCGCAGGTGGGCGAAGGGGCCGACGCTCGCGCCGGCCTCGACCACCGACTCGCGCAGCAGGCAGTGGTCGAGGATCTGGGCGCCGGTGCCGACCTCGACGTCGACGAGGCGCACGAAAGGGCCCACGACGGCGCCCGCGCGCACGACCGTGCGACCCTCGAGGATCGTGAAGGGCCGCAGCACGGCACCCGCCTCGACCACGACATCGGGGCCCACGATCGTGCTCGACGGGTCTTCGATGCGCACGCCCTGCGCCGCGAGAGGCTGCGCCCGGCTCACGAGAGAGTCGGCGCCACGAGCGCCTGGAACTCCGCCCCCGCCCGCAGCGGCGCGAAGTCGTCGTCGCGTCGCGCCTGGGCCCGGCTGGCCGGGCTGGCGTGGATGGCGGACTTGAGCGCCTTGAGCGCGGCCGGGGCGTCGCCTGCCCGGGCCTGCGCGGCGGCGAGACAGTACAACGCGCCCTCGTGCCGCGGGTGGATCTCCAGCGCCAGGTGGAGGTATCGGACGGCCTGGCCGTAGTCGCCCCGGTTGTGAAGGACGACCCCGTAGTTGAGCAGCTCCTCGAATGTCTTCGGCCGGGGGGGCCGCAGGGAGCGGTCGCACATGGTCCGGTAGGCCCGGGCTCGCTCGACGAGCTCCTGCTGGTCGCCGTGGCTCTCGAGCAGCTCGTCGAGGAGGTCCCGGGCGCGGCCCAAGTCCTTTTTCCCCAGAGCCTTGACGGCGCGCTCGAAGAGATCGAGCGCCTGCTGGTACTTCCGGTCCACGACCGTCGCCGGAACCGCCTTCTTCGGCATGCGTCGCGCTCCCAAGGATGCGAGGATCTCCGAAACTCTGCACCTTAGCATGGCGCCGCCGGGGCGGCAACGCGGCCGATCTTCGGTAAGATGGGGTTTTGGCCCGACCGTGAAAGACGCCACAGACGAGCCGATCGCCATCCGCGGGGCCAGGGTCCACAACCTGAAGGGGCTGGACTGCGACATCCCACGCAACCGCCTGGTGGTGGTGACCGGCCCCTCGGGCTCGGGCAAGAGCAGCCTGGCCTTCGACACCCTCTATGCGGAGGGCCAGCGGCGCTACGTCGAGAGCCTCTCGCCGTGGGCCCGTCAGTTCCTCGAGCAGATGGAGCGGCCCGAGGTCGAGTCCGTGACCGGGCTCTCTCCCGCCATTGCGATCGAGCAACGCACGACCGTGGCCCACCCCCGCTCCACGGTGGGGACGGTCAGCGAGATCTACGATCACCTGCGGGTCCTCTTCGCGACGCTCGGCCGGCCCCACTGCCCCCGGTGCGGCGAGCCGATCGCCGCGCAGAGCGCGGACGAGATGGCCGCGCGCCTGCTCGAGCAGTCGGCGGGCGCGGTGGCGGTCATCGCGGCCCCGGTCGCGCGCGGGAGGAAGGGTGGCTTCCGCAAGGAGCTCGCCGCCGCGCGCGCCGCCGGGCTCCAGCGCGCGCGGGTCGACGGCTCTGCCGTCAGCCTGGCGGACCGCGTCCCGCTCGACCCCCGCCGGGTCCACCGGATCGACGTGCTGGTGGACCGGCTCGCGCTGCGCCCCGACGCCGGCGATCGCCTGCGCGCGGGCCTGGAGAAGGCCCTGGCTCTCGCCGGCGGCGTCGTCCTGGTCTCCGTCGAGGGCCGCGGCGAGCGGCTCCTGAGCCAGCACCTCGCCTGCGCCCGCTGCGACGTCTCGGTGCCGGAGCTCACCCCGCGCGCGTTCTCCTTCAACAGCGCCCAGGGGGCCTGTCCCGCCTGCGACGGCCTGGGCCGGCGATGGGTGGTGGATGCCGCGCGGGTGATCCCCGACGAGACGAGGAGCGTTCAGGACGGCGCCCTGCGGCCGTGGCACCGCCACGGGCCCCGGCTCCTGAGGGAAGCGCTCTTCGACGTGGCGAAGCGCCACGGGTTCTCGCTCGAGGCACCGGTTTCCGAGCTGCCGCCCGCCGCGCGCGAGGTGCTCCTCTTCGGAGACGACGAGGGGTTCCCCGGGGTCGTGCCCTACCTGCGCCGCCGCGTGGACACCCTCCTCCGGCTCGACCCTTCCCCGGTCGACGAGGAAGCCCACGACGGCGGAGAAGCGTTCGAGGACCTGCGGCCGTACCTCTGCGAGGAAGTCTGCCGGGCGTGCCGCGGCACGCGGCTTCGGCCCGAGAGCCTCGCGGTGCAGGTGGCGGGCCACTCCGTGGCGGACCTCGTGCGACTGCCGCTCGACCGCGCCCGCGAGGCCGCGGCCGGCCTCCGCTTCGGCGAGCGGGAGCGCCCGGTCGGCGAGCGGCTCGTCGGGGAGATCCTCTCGCGGCTGGACGTGCTCGTCTCGCTCGGCCTCGGCTACCTGACTCTCGACCGGGCGACCACCACCCTCTCGGGCGGCGAGGCGCACCGATTGCGGCTCGCCACCCAGATCGGGGCGCGGATGCAGGGCCTGCTGTACGTCCTCGACGAGCCTTCGGTGGGGCTGCACCAACGCGACAACGTACGGCTGATCCAGACGCTCGTCTCCATCCGCGACGCCGGGAACACGGTCGTGGTGGTCGAGCACGACGAGGAGACGATCCGGGCCGCCGACTGGGTGCTGGACCTGGGTGAAGGCGCGGGCGCCCGCGGCGGCCGGCTCCTGTACGCCGGTCCGCCGGCCTCGATCGACGGGAGCCTCACCGGCCGTTACCTCCGGGGGGAGCTCCAGGTGCCGGTGCCCGCGACACGGCGGCCGGCCCGGGGCTGGCTCCGCGTGCTCGGCGCCCGCGCGCACAACCTCCGCGACGTGGACGTCGCCATCCCCCTGGGAGCCCTCACCGCGGTGACGGGGGTTTCGGGCGCGGGCAAGTCCACCCTCGTGGAGGACGTGCTCCACCGGGCGCTGGCGCGCCGCCTGTACCGGGCCGTCCCGGAGCCCGGTCGCCACCGCGCCCTCGAAGGTGCGGAGGCGATCGACAAGGTGATCGCGATCGACCAGAGCCCGATCGGCCGGACGCCCCGGTCGAACCCGGCGACCTACACCGGCGCCTTCGCCCTCGTCCGCGACATCTTCAGCCTGGTGCCCGAGGCGCGCGCGCGGGGCTACCGCGCCGGCCGCTTCTCCTTCAACGTGAAGGGGGGCCGGTGCGAGGCGTGCCAGGGCGACGGGGTGCGCCGCGTGGAGATGCACTTCCTGCCCGACGTCTTCGTCCGGTGCGAGGCCTGCCTCGGCCGCCGCTACAATCGCGAAACGCTCGAGGTGGTCTACCGGGGCCACAGCATCGCCGACGTGCTCGACCTGAGCGTCGACGCCGCGCGGGACCTGCTGGCCTCCCACCCGCGACTCGCGCGCCTGCTGGGGACGCTCAGCGAGGTGGGCCTGGGGTACCTGAGGCTCGGCCAGAGCGCGGCGACGCTCTCGGGTGGAGAGGCGCAGCGGGTGCGACTCGCCAAGGAGCTGGGACGGCGGGAGACCGGCCGCACGCTGTACCTCCTGGACGAACCCACGACGGGCCTGCACTTCGACGACGTGCGGCGGCTCCTCGACGTCGTGGGCCGGCTCGTCGACGCCGGCAACACGGTGGTCGTGATCGAGCACAACCTCGACGTCGTGAAGTCGGCCGACTGGGTCATCGATCTCGGCCCGGAAGCCGGCGAGCGAGGCGGGCGGGTGGTCGTTTCCGGAACGCCCGAGGACGTGGCGCGATCCCGCAAGAGCCACACCGCGCGCTACCTGAGGCCCCTGCTGTCTCGCCCCAGGGCCTGATGGGCGTGGCTGCGCGGCCACGGCCCGGGGCGCCCACCGTGGTCGCAGAACCACGGGGGCCGGGCGGGCCCGTCCGCGTAACACACAGAAAACAAAGGACCATACAGTCCGGCGTCGACGGCATCACCCTTGCTCTCTGTGAGTCGGGCGTCATCCGTCTACGCCGTCCCCGGGAGTGCCGGTCCGCATGGTCTATCGTCGAACCCTGAGGCGCGAGGTCGCCTGTACCGGCATCGGGCTCCACTCGGGAAGGCCCGTGCGCCTGCGCCTTCTCCCCGCTCCGGCCGAGCACGGCGTCCGCTTCGCGCGCACCGACGTCGGGGTCGAGATCCCGGCCACGCTGGCGCACATCGGGGGCCAGGACCACGCGACCACCCTGACGAGCGCCGGCGTCTCGATCGGCACCGTCGAGCACCTGCTCGCGGCGCTCTCGGGGCTGGGCGTCGACGACGTGAGGGTCGAGGTGGACGGCCCCGAGGTTCCGGTTCTCGACGGCAGCGCCGCTCCCTTCGTGATGCTGCTGCACGAGGCGGGACTGCGGCCCCTCGCCGTGCCGCGCCTGTACATCAAGGTTCGCAAGGACATCGAGGTGGTGCACGGCGCGAAGAGCGCGCGCCTTCGGCCCGCCGACCACTTCGAGGTCGGCTACGCGATCGGCTTCGATCACCCGCTGCTGCGCCACCAGGCCTTCTCGCTGCGCGTGACACCGCGCAGCTTCACCGAGGCGATCGCCCCCGCCCGCACGTTCGGCTTCCTCCGCGAGGTCGAGATGCTGCGCAAGAGCGGCCTCGCTCTCGGGGGCAGCCTCGAGAACGCCGTGGTGATCGGCGAGACGGGCGTCCTCAACAACAAGCTGCGCTTCGAGGACGAGTTCGTCCGGCACAAGATCCTGGACGCGGTCGGGGATCTCGCGCTGCTCGGCCACCCGCTCCTGGGGCGCTTGGAGGCCCACCGCGCCGGCCACGCCCTGCACGCCGCGGTGGCGCAGAAGCTGCTTGCGACCCCGGAGGCTTTCGAGCTCGTCCCGGCCGGCGCGCACGAGGCCGCGGCAGCCGCCGTGCCCGCCACCCCTGCGCTGCGCCCCGCGGGCGCCTGAGTAGGAGCCCGGGAGGGCTCTCGAGCGGGGCTCTCGAGATCCCTCGCGCGCCCGAGCGGAGCGTCAGCGCGCTCGGGGGACTGGCTCCACCGTCGCGCTCACTCGCACCGGGAGAAGAGGCGTCTTCGGGTCGTTCGAGCGGACGAGCACCTGCCGCTCCACCTTCCCCGAGAATGTGCGAGTGTCGAACGTGACCCGCAGCACGGTGCGGCCGCCCGGCTCGACGTGGTCCTGCGCGGCGAGAGCGGCGGTGCAGCCGCACGTGGTCGAGACGCCTTCGATCACCAGCGTCGCGTCCCCGAAGTTGCGGATCGTGAACTCCTTGCGCAGCGTCTTTCCCGGCAGGGCCTTCCCGAAGTCGAAGCTCTCCGGCTCGACCTGGATGCGCGGGGCGGGCGCCGCCTTGTCGTCGGCGCCCAGGGGCACAGCCAGGAACGAGGCCACCGCGAGGGCGGCCAGGCGTCGCCTCACCGCCCGCCTCCCGCCGCCCGGGTGCGGCTCTTCTTCTTCGCGGTCAGGCGCCGGCCGTACGCGTCGAGCATCTCGCTCTCGTAGGTGTTGTAGTTGAGAAAGAGGCTCTCCACGAGGTAGCGGCGCCGGTCCTCGGGGCTCATCTGCTCCACGAGGCCCTCGATCTCCCGCGCCATGTCCTCGAAAGAGCCCTTGAACTGCCGCTTGAGGGTCACCTCGCGGTAGAGGCCCTCGAGCACCGCGAGGAGGTCCCCGTCGAGAGGCACCTCGTGCCCGGTCGAGAGGCGGAGCTTGTTCATCGCGGTCCGCCGTGCCGCGCGCCGAAGGCGGCGAGCGCGTCCCCCTCGTCCCGGTGCAGGGGCACGATCTTGTGGACG
The DNA here is from genome assembly GCA_963818355.1 of uncultured Acidobacteriota bacterium. Lineage (GTDB taxonomy): Bacteria > Acidobacteriota > Vicinamibacteria > Fen-336 > Fen-336 > DATBSL01. The sequence goes on from CAWFSB010000059.1 coordinate 69,007, forward strand.
CCGGTCATGGAGATCATGGTCTCCACCCGTGGCTGCAGGCCGGAGAGGCGGAGCGAGCCGCCCTTCTCCTGCAGCAGGCGGTGCACGTCCATGAGGCACCCGATGGAGGCGCTGTCGAGGTAACTCACGGCGCCGAGGTCGATCAGCACCTGGCGTGCCCCGCCCTCGACCCGCTGGCGCACCTCGGAGAAGAACCCGGCGAGCAGCGGGTAGGTCAGCTTCGCCTCCTGCACGCGCACGACGGTCACGTCGCCCTGCTCCTCGAACGCGAGCTGCATCACTCCACCTCCCGCCGCCGGCCGACGCGTGGTCCGGGGCCCCGCCGCGCGGGCTGCTGGGCGCGGAGCAGCAGCCGGGCGAGCTCCTCGCGTCCCCGGTTGATACGGCTCTTCACCGTTCCCTCCGGGAGGGCGAGCCGCAGCGCCATCTCCTGGTAGCTGAGCCCCTGCAGGTCGCGCAGCACGACGGCCTCGCGCAGCTTCGCCGGGCAGCTGCTCGAGACCCCGGCGCACCAGGCTCCGCCGGTCCTGGTCCTCGAGCGCGCGATAGGGGTTGCCCGAAGAGGCGGGAGCCAGGTCGTAGGCGAGGGCGTCCTCGACCACGACTTCCCTCTCGCGCTTGCTGGCCCGGTAGTGGTCGATGCAGTAGTTGCGCGCGACGCTCGAGAGCCAGGTCGAGAAATCGGCGTCACGGTTGAACTTGTCCAGGCTGCGGAGGAGCTTCAGGAAGATCTCCTGGGTGAGGTCCTCCGCCTCGTCGTGCTTGCCCGTGAACTTGTAGGAGATGTGGAACACCTTGCGCCGGAAGCGCGCGACCACCAGATCCCACGCCGCGTTGTCCTTCCGCAGGCATCGCTCGATGAGCTCCGCGTCGGAAGGGGAGACCTTCCCCTCGTCCAAAGGCTCGTTTCCTGCGGCATGGTGCCGCGTCCGAGACGAACGTCAGAACCCCGATCATATGAGCCTGGGCGCGCACGGGTCAAACCGCGAGCTCCGACAGGCCCCCTTTCGGGGGGCGGCTCACTTCAACTCCGGCCGGCCGGCGACGCTCCACGCGGTGTACCAGAAGCTACCCGTGTCCTCGGCGGCGCGGGACAGGCGCTCCTTGAGGATGGGGCCCACCCTGCGGGCGAGGTCCTCGAAGTAGGGGTCGCCGTAGCCGTTCTTGCCCCGCCGCACGAGCTCTTCGAGGTAGAGCGTGTTGTCGAGCCACACGTAGGTGCCCAGCAGGATGGAGAAGACGTACTCCTTCGGGTTGTCGAGGTAGTTGGCGGCGTCGGGCGAGAGCTTGAGGTTCCCCCCCATGGCCTGGGGGAGCTTCTCCACCAACCGTACCCACAGGCCGTGCTGGCCGGTCTTCTGGCCGTCGAAGTTCTCGGTGAGGTTGAGCGCGGAGTTCAGGTCGACCACCAGCCCGCCGAGGACGTCGGACTCGGCGAGGATCTTCTCCTTGTCGCTCGCCTTCATGGCCTCCACCAGGCGGGCGTAGGACTCCTGGACGAGCCAGGGCAGCCGCCCGATCCCCTCGGCACGCTCGCCGTACTTCGCCTTGAGCGCGGCCTCCGATCGCGGCAGCTCGGTGAAGGGGAAGGGCAGGAGGCGGTCCACCATGAAGCGGCGGTCCGGGCCGCGGGTCGGGAACTCGGGCTCGAGACCGAGCGACGGCATCTCCTGCCGGTGCGCCTTGTAGAAGGCCTTGAGCTGCTTGGGCAGCGAGTCGATCGCGGCCGACACGACGACCTGGTGGGCGAGCTCGAGGACGCGCTCCCGGCCCTCCGGTCCCGCCGGGGGCCCAGGGCGGGCCGGCTGCGCGGCGGCGAAGCCGGTCCCGGCCAGTGGCAGGGCGGCGGCCAGGAGCGTCCGAACGACCCATTGTCGCTTCATGTCCTCAAGTCTCCTCGGAATGCCCCCGGCCCGCGCCCGCTCAGACGACGCGGGCGACAGTCAACAGCCGCACCTCGCGCGCGCCCGCCCCCTCGATCCCCCGGGCGCAGGCCAGAGCGGTCGCACCCGTCGTGAGCACGTCGTCCACCAGCGTGACCGTCCGTCCGGCCAGGGAGGCCCGGCGGCGCACCGCGAACGCCTCCCGGACGTTGCGCCGGCGCGCGGCCGCGCTGAGCCCGGCTTGCGGCACCGTGTCCTGGCGCCGCACCAGCGCGTCCGGGCAAACGCTCGTCCCCGCCCGGCGTGCGAGCTCGCCGGCGAGGAGCGCGGACTGGTTGAAGCCGCGCTCGCGCAGGCGCCGCGGGTGCAGCGGCACCGGCACCAGCAGGTCGCTGCTGGACACCAGGGCGCGCACGGCGGGCTCCTCGAGCAGGGCCTCGGCCAGCCGGCCGGCCGCCCGTCGGCGCCCGGCGTACTTGAGCTCGTGCAGCACGATCCGCAGCGTGCCCTCGTAAGGGCCGAGGCTCGCGCCGGAGGCGAAGGGCTGGCGCCCGCGCCGGCACCGGCCGCAGGCGGAGAGCCCGGGAGCGATCGGCAGGCCGCAACGGCAGACCACGGCGTGGTGGCGGGGAAGGCTCGCCCAGCACGGCTCGCACAGCGGGCCCCGCCCGGGGTGCGTGAGCAGGCGCGCGCAGGCCGGGCAGGGCGACGGGAACACCACCGCGAGCACGGGGTCGACGAAGCGTCGGGCGGTGGCCGCGGCGGCGGAAAGATCCACGAGGGGTCCGCTCAGAGCTGCCCGGACTCCTGCTTCTCCTGGCAGGAGAGGCACAGGTGCGCCCACGGCACCGCGTCGAGGCGCTTGTGGTTCATGTCCTCCGCGCACACGGCGCAGACCCCGAAGCGGCGGCCCTCGAGCCGCGCGATCGCGTCGTCGACCTGCTGCAGGAGGTTGCGTTCGGTGTTCGACAGGCTGAAGAGGAACTCCTTCGTGTAGGAGTTCGCCGCCTTGTCGGCGATGTCCTGGGTGGCCTCCCCGTCGGCCTCTTTCCCGTAGCTCTTGTTCTTGTTGTAGGCCTCGAGGATCTCCTGCTTCTTGCTGAGCAGGCGCTCCTTGAACACCTTGAGCCTCTTCTGGTCCATGAGTCCGTCCTTCCCCCTAGTCGATCCCGTAACGGCGCCTCTTCTCCCACAGGGCCTTGCGCGAGATGCCCAGCACCGCCGCCGCCCGAGTCTGGCTGGCGCCCACCGCGTCGAGCACCCAGCGGATGTAGGCCTGCTCGACGTCCTTGAGCGTGGGCCGACGTTCCCGCCCCGCCCAAAGTGCCGAGGGCTGCTCGACGAGCTGCGGCGGCAGGGCCGCCGCCGGCACCTCGCCCGAGGGCACCACGAGGGCGCAGCGCTCCACCACGGAGCGAAGCTCGCGCACGTTGCCCGGCCACAGGTAGCCCTTCAGCACCCCGGCCGTCTCCGGCGTGAAGCCGGAGGCGGCGGTCGCGCCCCGATCGCGCTCGCGGGCGAGGAACGCCGCGGCGAGCGGCAGCACGTCCTCGCGCCGGTTGCGCAGGGGCTCGAGCCGCAGCGGCACCACGTTCAGGCGGTGAAAGAGGTCCTCGCGGAAGCGCCCCGCCCGGACCGCCTCCGCGAGATCCACGTTGGCCGAAGCCACGAAACGCACGTCCACCTCGAGCGTCCGGGTTCCGCCCACCCGCTCGAACCGTCGCTCCTCGATCACGCGCAGGAGCTTGGCTTGGAGCGGAGGGACGAGGTCCTGGACCTGGTCGAAGTAGAGGGTGCCCCCGGCCGCCATCTCGATCTTGCCCGCCTTGGCGTGGCGCGCGTCGGTGAAGGCCCCCTTCTCGTGGCCGAAGAGCTCGGACTCGAGCAGCTCGCCCGGGATCGAGGGGCAGTGGACCTTGATGAAGGGGCCCTCGCGGCGCGGCCCGCCGTAGTGGAGCCAGTGGGCCACGAGGTCCTTGCCGGTGCCGCTCTCGCCCTGCAGGAGCACGGGGCTGCGTGTCTCGGCGAGGCGCAGGACGAGCGGCAGCAGCTCCCGCATGGCCCGTGACTCGGCCACCACGCCGGCGAGGGCGTGAGGCGCCGCCGTCGTCACCCCGCGACCTCCAACCGCTTCGCCCCGCCCCACAGCCGCTCGAGATCGTAGAAGCCACGCGACTTGGGAGTCATCACGTGGACCACGAAGCTCGAGTAGTCGAGCAGGATCCACTCCTGGCGGGGGTAGCCCTCGACGTGGTCCGGGCGGCGGCCCGTGGCGCGCAGCGCGTCGAGCACGGCATCCGCGATCGCCACCAGCTGGCGCTGGTTCTGCCCCGAGAGGAGCAGGAAGAAGTCGGTGAAGTCGGTCGAGGAGCGCAGGTCCAGCGCCACCACCTCCTCGGCCTTCTTGGCGAGGGCGGCGCGCGCCGCGGTTTCGACCGTCGCCGGCAGCGTCACAGGTAGAGCCTCCGCTCGAGAATGTAGTCGGCCACCGCGTCGGGCACCAGGTACCGCACGCTCCGGCCCCGGCGGGCGAGCTCCCGGATGGTGGTGGCGGAGATGGGGAGAGAGGGACCCTCGACGCGGGTCACGCCCCGGGCCCCGGGGAACGGCGCGCCCGTAGCCGGGGCTTCGTAGCCGGGGCGATCGACCACCGCCACGTCGACGAGCGACAGCAGCCGCTGCGGCTCGCGCCAGCTCGTCATCTCCGGCCAGGTGTCGGCGCCGACCACGAGGACGAAGGAGTCCGAGGGCCGCTCCGAGAGCAAGGCGGCGACCGTCTCCACGGTGTAGCTCGGCCCCGGCCGCCGCAGCTCGGCGTCCCAGGCCTCGAACCGCGGGTGCGACGCGGTGGCGAGACGAGCCATCTCCAGACGGTCGGCCGCGGCACGAGGGGGCGCGTCGCGGTGAGGGGGCACCGCCGCGGGCAGGAAGGCCACGAGGTCCAGCCCCAGGCCCTCGCGAGCGGTCTCCGCCGCCCGCAGGTGGCCGAGGTGGATGGGGTCGAAGGTGCCGCCGTAGAGCCCGATCCTCACGCCCGCACCTCCGGCGGCGCCGCGGCGAGGCTCACGGCGATCATCCCGAGCAGCCGGCGCTTGAGGGCCAGGAGCCCGTCCCCGGTGGCCGCCGACACGGGGACGACCTCGAGGCCCAGCTGGGCCGCGGCCTCGAGGAGCCCCGGGAGCGGATCGTCCGCCCCGGCCAGGTCCCGCTTGCTCGCGGCCACGAGCTGCGGCCGCTCCAGGAGCGCGGGCGCGTGGCGGCGCACCTCTTCCCGCACGAGGGCGAGGTCGTCCGCCGGCTCGCGCCCGCTCAGGCCCGAGGCGTCCACGACGTGCAGCAGGACGCGGGTGCGCTCGACGTGGCGGAGAAACTGGAGGCCGAGCCCGGCCCCCTCGTGTGCCCCCTCGATGATGCCGGGGATGTCCGCGGCCACGAAGGTCCGCTCGTCGGCCTCGACCACCCCGAGCACGGGGGAGAGCGTGGTGAAGGGGTAGTCGGCCACCTTGGGACGCGCGGCGGAGAGTCGCGAGAGGAGCGTCGACTTGCCGGCGTTGGGCAGGCCGAGGAGCCCCACGTCGGCAAACAGCCGCAGGTCGAGCTGCAGCCATCGTTCCTCGCCCGCCTCCCCGGGGTCGGCCTCGCGCGGGGCGCGGTTGCGGTTCGAGAGGAAGGAGCGATTGCCGCGTCCTCCCTGCCCGCCGCGCGCGACCACGAGGCGGTCCCCGTCGCGCAGCACCTCTCCGACCGGCTCCCCGGTGCGCTCGTCTCGCGCCGACGTGCCGGGCGGGACGGACACGGTTCGCTCGGCGCCGTCGTGCCCGGTGCGGTTTCCCGGCCCGCCGTGCCCGCCGCGCTCGCCGCGGTGCTCGGGCTGGTAGCGGAGGGAAAGGAGGGTGTTCTGGTGCGAGACGGCCACGAGCACCACGTCGCCGCCCTTGCCCCCGACGCCGCCGTCCGGGCCGCCACGCGGCACGTGGGCCTCTCGGCGGAAGCTCACGCAGCCGTTGCCGCCGTCGCCGCCCTTGACGAGAATCCTGACCTGGTCGACGAACATCCGCAGCCGCCCGACCGCTGGCGGGGGCGCGCTCCGCGCTAGCTCGCGGCCGGCACCACGGTCACGAGCCTCTCCCGCGTGCCGTGGTCGTCGAAGCGGACGAAGCCGTCCACGAGGGCGTACAGCGAGTGATCCCGCGCCAGCCCCACGTTGCGGCCCGGCTTCCAGCGCGTGCCGTGCTGGCGGAGGATGATGCCCCCGCCCCGGATCGCCTGCCCGCCGAAAACCTTGACGCCGAGACGCTGGGAGTTGCTGTCGCGGCCGTTGCGGCTCGAGCCCTGGCCCTTCTTGTGCGCCATATCGATTGGCTCCTGTCAGGCCTGGACCGCGTCGATCCGCACGGCCGTGAAGGACTGGCGGTGACCCCGGGTGCGCCGGTAGTGCTTCCGCTTCTTGTACTTGAAGACACGGATCTTGGCGTCGCGGTCCTGCTCGACCACGGTGGCGACGACCGACGCGCCCGCGAGACGGGGATTGCCCACCCGGGGCTCGCCCTCCCCTCCGACGAAGAGCACCTCGTCGAGGGTCACGGTGGAGCCCACCGCCTCCTCGAGGCGCTCGACGCGCACGACGTCGCCCTTCTCGACCCGGTACTGTTTGCCGCCCGTCTTGATGATCGCGTACACCGCCGTCGTCTCCTTCCGGCTCACCACGAAACCCCAATTCTAGACAGGTTTCCGGGGTCGCGTCAAGGACCCGGGGTCCGGGGGGTGGGATACCCCCCGGTTGGAAGGACGGCTTCGGATCGCACCGCGAGAGGGGGCCGGCACTCGGCCGGCATTCCTCAGGGCCTTCCCGAAGGCAAACGGAACAAGAGAGAGTCAGCCACAGGGGACAGGAACCCGGGGAAAGCCGCAGCAGGCACGCGAGGAGAGACGGGGGGAGTCGTGGGGGGCATCCCGCCCCCCACGCCCCTGGCGCGTCTAGAAGTCGTACCCGATCCAGAAACCGAAGTCCCAGCCCTGGCTGGTCGTGGCGAAGTCCGTGTACTTCGTCCAGTCGAAGTGCATCGGGTAGCCGAGGAAGAACAGCTGCAGCCCGAAGCCCCAGGAGGCTCGCCCGTCCTGCAGTCGCCATCCGGTCACGGGCTCGCCGAAGATGGGGTCCTTCACGTAGGAGAAGCCCGGCTCCTTCGTCGAGAACTGGTAGGGCTGGCCCTTGAACTGCGCGCCCGAGACCCCGAAGTACACCGTGCCCCGCAGGGGGCCGATGATCCCGATCGGCGTCGCCGCCAGGTTGATGAGGGGGAGCCGGAGCTCGGCGTTCGCGAAGAAGCCCTGGTTGCCGGCGAAGCTGTAGTACGGGTAGCCCCGCATCTCCATGTTGCCGCCGAAGAAGAAGTAGTCGGGGTTGTCGCCGGTCGAGTAGAACCCCCGCCCGCGCAGGGCGACGAGCGCGCTCGTGGGCCCGAGGCGGAGGTACTTGCGCAGGTCGGCGTCCACCGTCGTGCGCTGCAGGAAGCTCCCGATGCCGGGGGCCGCGGTCACGCCCACGGAGAACGTGCTCCCGGAGAGGGGGCCGAACTCGGCGAAGCGGGTCGTCTCCTGGACGATGCGCGCCGAGACGGGAAGCTGCCAGCCGTTGTTGATGAAGCAGGGCAGGCCCGCGATCGCGCTCTGCTGGCAGACCAGCTCCTCGACGCCCTGGTCCCCGTACTGCTCGGCGACCTTGATGATCCCCAGCCCCATCTCGACACGCCGGAAGGTGTCGAGGGGGTACTGCGCGAAGACCTGCCCGCCGGTGAAGCGCTGCGTCGCGATCGCGAGGTCGCGCGGGTCCTGGCCGTAGTACTGGGAGTACTGCGCGTAGTACGGGTAGAAGAACTGGGTCTGGTCGAAGAGGTTGACCCCGTAGTGCAGGCGCGAGGCGAGGTTCGTGTAGCTGCCCGTGTAGACCCGGTAGGAGGAGACGGACATCACGGCGACGGAGAACAGCTGGTCCCCGAGCACGTCGGTGAGGGCGACGGCCGTCCCGCCGTAGAAGTTGCCGCTCGAGGTGACGCCCACGTTGAGCGGCGGCCGCCCCTCGAGGTAGAGCCCCTCGAAGAGCTTCTTCCGCCGCTTGTTCTCGGGCACGACCTCGTGGGTCACGTCGGGCTGGAAGTCGACGAGGCCCTCCGCCGCCGACTGCACCTCCTGCTCGACCTCCTTCAGCGGCTCCGCGGTGTCGCGGGAGTGCAGCAGGTACTCGCCCTTGTAGTAGGTGATGAAGGCGAGGCGGTCCCCGCGCGGCGTCTTGAGCGGCGCCGGCGCCATCGCCCCGCCGAAGACGTCGGTGTACTGGGCGATCGCCCCCGTCTGCAGGTCGAGACTGCGCAGGTTGGGGATGTCGTCGTCCTCGTTCGAGGAGTAGTAGACCTTCTTTCCGTCGGTCGAAAAGACCGGGGCCGCGTCGTCGAAGGGCCCGAAGGTCAGCTGCGTCTTGCGAGCGGGGTCCGCGAAGGGGAACGCGTAGATCTTGGCGTTGCCGCTGACGCGGCGCTCGTAGACCACGAGCTTCCCGTCGGGGGAGGCCTGCGGGTTGTTGTCCGCATACTCGTCCCGGGTGAGGTTCGTGACCGCTTCCGTCTCGAGGTCGAGCTTCCAGATGTCCGAGACGCCGTCCTTGAGGGCGGCGAAGAGGACCGTCCGACCGTCGGCCAGGACGCAGGGGGCCTGGACCTCGTCGAGCGCGATCGGCACCTTCTTCAGGATCTTGCCGTCGATGGCGGAGACGAGGAACAGGCTGCGCCCCTTCCCCGTGCGGCCGAAGAAGGCCACGCTGTCACCGCGCGGGTCGAAGGCGACCGAGCGGCCGCCCACGAACTCGCTGTTGATGGAGAAGCTCTCCCACGCGCGGTCGAAGCCGCCGGTGAGGTTCTGGATCACCCCGCCGTCCCGCGTGGAGACGAGCACGACGTCCGCCTCGCCCTCGGAGCGGTTCGCGGTGACGACCGCCGCGATCTCGCCCGAGGGGCTCGGGGCGAAGCCGAAGGCCTGGGTGAAGCTCGTCTTCTCCGGGTTCGGCGAGAGGTTGCGCCCGAAGTCGTCGGGCCGCTGCCTGTCCCGGAACGGCTTGAAACGCTCCTTGAGCCACTTGTCGAAGGCGGCGTCGAACTCCTCGGGCGTCGTCCGGAAGGCCTGCTTGAAGAGCTCCTCCGTGGAGCCGCCCAGGATTCCCTTGCGCAGGGTGTAGAGGAACTGCCGGATCCCCTCCTTGCCGTAGCGGGACTCCATGAACTCGAAGCAGGCGTGACCCATGTTGTAGACGAGGCGGCCGGAGAAGGCCTCGAACTCCGCTCGCGAGAGCTTCGGCACGTTGTCGGTGAGCGCCGCGTCCCGGATCATCATGAGGTCGAGCGGCTCCCAGATGCCGCGGAAGTAGTCGGCGAGCCCCTCGTCCACCCACAGCGGGATCGCCCGCTGGGAAACCCCGAAGCCGATCCCGCGCGGGATGAGGTCGAAAGCGAACGCGTGGACCATCTCGTGGGTGATGAGACCCTGCAGCTGGTCCGACGGCTCGTCGATGGGGAGCACCATCCGGTTGAGGAGCGGCTCGGTGAAGGCGGCCACCCCCTCCGGGACGAAGGCGGGGAAGAGGTTCGTCTGCTCGAACTCCGAGTGGGTCTTGTAGAAGATCACCGGGATCGGCTTGGGCATCTCGTGCTTGAGGCCGGTGGAGATCTTGAGGTAGCCGCTCTCGAGGTACGAGGTGAGCCGCGCGAGCTGCGGCTCGAACTCCGGGTAGTAGAACACCTCGAAGTGCGGGCTCTTGTAGACCCGCCAGGCGAAGTTGTCGTACTTGACCTTGTTCTTCCCGAAGTAGGGGATGAACTGGGCCGAGGCCGGCCCGGGGAGGGCGAGCAGGGCGGCGAGGGCCGGGAGGAGAACGGAGCGAAGCCTGCGCATGGGGTCCCCTAGCGAAGAAGCACGCGCGTCCCGCGGATCCTCTGCGGGGTGATGACCCCGAGGAAGTTCGGCAGGAGCCGGTCCATGAGCTCGAAGTAGGAGGACAGAGGAGACACGCGCTGGTCCTCCGAGTAGAGCACCTCCTCGGAGAAGCGCTCCTTGTGGAGAAGCTCCCCCGTCTTGCTGTCGATGAAGAAGAAGTCCGCGCTCAGGGTGAATCCCTTCCTCTCCATGAAGCGGTTCCCGCGGACGAGGGCGGGCCGGCCGTCGGCGCGCTGCACCACCCGCTCGTCCGGCTGGAAGCCGGAGCGGTTCTGGGTCTCGAAGTTGAGCTTGCCGGCGACGATGAGGGGCTGCTGGTACTCCTCGCCCATCTTGCGCCAGAACTCCGGGTCCTGGAGCAGGCGGTCGGCCTCGAGGCGGTACTGCTCCTTCTCGTCGTTGTTGTAGCTGCCCCCCTCGCCGATCTTCTCGAGCGCTTTCTCGAGGGCGTCCTGCAGCGGCGGGCGGTCGGGCTCGAGGACGAGGAGCCGGGTGTTGGAGCGGAGCTGGTTCTGCAGGAGGCGTGAGGTCTCCGCGGAGAGGTCGATGTCGGAGTCCTCGAGATCGGTGACGAACCCGGCGATCAGGATGCGGCGGAAGGAGGTGACGTCGAGCTTGGACTGGAGCGGGGTCTCGACCGGCACCTCCAGGACCGACGAGCAGCCGAGCGCCGTGAGCCCGGCGAAGAGGGCAAGGGTGCCTCGCGGGACTCTCACGGCTGGGCCTTCTTCTTCCGGCTCTTGCGGTTCCTCTTGTCGTCGGCCTCGCGGAACAGGTCGTAGTTCTGCTGGATGTAGATGTCGCCCGGCTTCAGCTCGAGCGCCTTCTCGTAGGCCTTGCGGGCCTCGGCGAACTCGCCCATCTGCTCGAGGGCCACCGCGAGGTCGTTGAGCGCGGCGGCATTCCCGGGATCGAGCTGGACGGCGCGCTCGAAACGGAAGCGGGCCTCCTGCCACAGGCCCTTCTGGGCGACCTTGAGGCCGAAGTCGACCTGGCGACCCGAGGATTCCTCGGCCATCAACCACGGGCCGGGTACGAGAAGGAGAAGAAAGAACAACGCCCGCATGAGTGTGAGCCTCCTCTCGAGGCGAATCGAATTCGATGGTAGCCGTGGGTTCTGGGCAACGCAAGGAGGAGAGGCCTTCGGCAGGCCCTTCCCACGCCTTTTCACACATCGTGCAGAAGAGGCGGACCTGGCACGGCCGCCCCTCGATCTAGGATGGCGTCCTCTCCCGCCGGGCACTCCCATGGACTCGACTTTCGATCTTCTGACTCTCGCTCTCGTGCCGGGGCTCTCGCCGCGCGCCTCCCGGGAGCTCGCCTCCCGCGGCCCTCTCGCCGAGGCGCTGGAGCGGCCCGGCGAGCACGCGGACCTTCTCGGCGCGCCCGCGCGCGAAGCGCTGCGGTCCGGCGCGGCGCGACGCCTCGCGACCGCCGAGGCCCGCCGGGCCGAGGCGCTCGGTGTCCGCATCGTCGGGCGGGACGAGCCTCTCTACCCCCCGTGGTTGAGGAGCGTCTACGCGCCCCCGCCCGTCCTGTGGGTCCGCGGCACCCTCGTCGCGGGCGAGGGCGAGCGGGCGGTCGCGGTGGTGGGCTCTCGCGCCGCCACCGGCCTCGGCCTCGCCTTCGCCCGGACGCTCGCCCGGGACCTCGCGTCGGCCGGGGTGACGGTCGTGTCGGGCCTCGCGCGCGGCATCGACACCGCCGCGCACCGCGGCGCCCTCGACGGCGGCGGGCGCACGGTGGCGGTCCTCGGCTCCGGCCTCGAGCGCCTCTACCCGGCGGAGAACGCCGCCCTCGCCGACGCGGTCGCGCGGGACGGGGCCCTCGTGAGCGAGTTCCCGCTTCTCACCGGCCCGTGGAAGCAGAACTTCCCCCGCCGCAATCGCGTGATCGCGGGCTGGGCGCGCGCGGTGGTCGTGGTGGAAGCGGGGAAGCGCAGCGGTGCTCTCTCCACCGCGAGGGCCGCTCTCGACGAGGGGCGGGAGGTGATGGCCGTGCCCGGCCACCCGGCGCAGCCCGCGGCAGAAGGCACGAACGGCCTCCTGCGCGACGGGGCCGCGCTCGTGCGGGGTGCGACCGACGTGCTCTCCGAGCTCGGCCTTCTGCCGCCGGCGGCGGAGCGCGAGGTCACGGACGAGGTCCTCGCCACGCTCGCCCGCGGCGTGCCGGCGAGCGTCGACGAGATCCAGGCGCGCTGCGGCCTCGCCCTTCCCGCCCTGCTCGCGCGCCTCGTGGAGCTGGAGCTGCGCGAGGCGCTGGTCCGGCTGCCGGGGGCACTCTTCGTGAAGGGCTGATTCGTGGCGGCTATACTCGTCCACGGACATGGCTGCGCGCGTCACGATCGTGGGGGGCGGCCTCGCCGGCTGCGAGGCCGCGTGGCAGCTCGCCCGGCGGGGGGTCGGGGTCGACCTCTTCGAGATGCGCCCGTCGCGGCAGACGCCGGTCCACCAGACCGGCGACCTCGCCGAGCTCGTCTGCTCCAATAGCCTCCGCGGCAACGCCCTCGACCAGGCCGCGGGCCTTCTCAAGGAGGAGATGCGGCGCCTGGGCTCGCTCGTGGTGCGGGTGGCCGACGCGGTGAAAGTGCCGGCGGGCAGCGCCCTGGCCGTGGACCGTGGCCTCTTCGCCCGCCGCATGACGGAGGCGGTCGAGTCGCTGCCCGGGGTGAGGATCCACCGCCGCGAGGTCCTGCGGATCCCCGACGACCCCCTCACCATCGTGGCGACCGGCCCCCTGACCGCGGACGCGCTCGCCCACGACGTGGCCGCCTTCGTGGGGGAGGCGTACCTGCACTTCTTCGACGCGGTCAGCCCGGTCCTGGAGGCCGACTCGATCGACCTCGCGAAGGCCTTCCGGGCCTCGCGCTACGGCAAGGGAGGGGACGACTACCTCAACTGCCCGCTCGACGAGGCCGAGTACCGGACGTTCCTGGAGGCCCTCACCCACGCCGAGTGCGCGAGCGTCCACGACTTCGAGAAGGAGCTCTTCTTCGAGGGGTGCCTGCCCGTCGAGGTGATCGCCTCGCGCGGGGAGGACACGCTGCGCTTCGGTCCGATGAAGCCGGTCGGCCTCGTGGACCCGCGCACCGGGAGGCGTCCCCACGCGGTCGTGCAGCTGCGGCAGGACAACCTCGCGGCCAGCCACTGGTCGATGGTCGGATTCCAGACCCAGCTCAAGTGGGGAGACCAGAAGCGGGTCTTCCGCCTCATCCCCGGCCTCGAGGGGGCCGAGTTCGTGCGCCACGGGATGATCCACCGGAACACCTACGTGAACGCGCCTCGCACCCTCGAGCCCACCTTCGAGACGCGGCGGAGGAAGGGGCTCTTCTTCGCCGGGCAGATGTCCGGCGTCGAGGGGTACGTCGAGTCCGCCGCCTCGGGTCTCCTCGCCGGCCTCGCCGCCTCCTTCCGCGCGCGCGGCGAGGAGCCGTTGAGCCTCCCCGAGGACACCGCTCTCGGCGCGCTCGGCCGTTACATCGCCCGCAGCGACCCCGCGCACTACCAGCCCACCAACATCGCCTTCGGGCTCCTGCCGGAGCTGCCCCAGCGCGTTCGGGACAAGGCAAAGAAGCGGCTCGCCCTGGCCCACCGCGCCCTCGAGAGCCTCGCGCGGTTCCAGGCCGGGCTCGAGCCGCCGGGCGAGGCGGCCGCCTCGGGCGGCTAGGGAGATGCGGGCCTCGGCCGCGGCCTTCCTCCGCCACCTGGAGCTGGAGAGGAACGCGTCGCCGAACACGATTCGGGCCTACGGCGAGGATCTCGCCCAGCTCACCGAGCACCTGCGCCGCGAGCTCGGCCGGGAGCCGCGCCCCGAAGACGCCGACCACCTCGCGATCCGCGGATTCCTCGCCGAGCTGCACCGGCGAGGGCTCGCGAAGTCGTCTTCCGCCCGCAAGCTCGCGGGGCTGCGCACCTTCTTCCGGTACCTGTGCCGGGAGGGACGGCTCGAGGCGAACCCGGCCCGCATGCTCGCGACGCCCCGCAAGGAGAAGCGCATCCCCGCCGTCCTCGACGAGGCGCAGGTCCTCTCGCTCCTCGACATGCCCGGCGAGGGGCTCGAGGCGGTGCGCGGCCGCGCGATCCTGGAGCTGCTCTACGCCAGCGGCATCCGTTGCGCCGAGCTCGTCTCGCTCGACCGCGGGGAGGTGGACATCGACGCGCGCATGGTCCGCGTGCTCGGCAAGGGCCGCAAGGAGCGCGTCGTCCTCTTCGGGCATCGCGCGCAGGAGGCCCTGCGCGCCTGGCTGTCGCAGCGGGCGCGGCTGCGGCCGAAGACGGACGCCCTCTTCCTGAACGCCCGCGGGGGCCGGCTCACCGACCGCAGCGTGCGCGCGCTGGTCGCGCGGCGGGTGAAGCAGGCCGCCCTCGCGCGGCGCTGCAGCCCCCACACCTTGCGGCACAGCTTCGCCACGCACCTGCTCACTCGCGGCGCGGACCTGCGGGCGATCCAGGAGCTGCTCGGCCACGCGAGCCTGAGCACCACCCAGCGCTACACCCACGTCGACACCCGTCACCTGCTCGAGGTGTACAAGAAGGCGCATCCCCGCGCGTAAGGGGTCCGGGGGGCGCGAAGCCCCCCGGTTGGAAAGCCGGACCGGCCTCGTCCTCCGGCAAACGAACACCGGTCATCCAACCACCCGGGGACTGGCCAACCGATACGGCTTCGCCTGGTGCCAGCTTCCTCTCAGATGAGGGGGCTCCGCCCCCTCAAACACCCCCGGTTGCACTCTGGCGCGGTTCCACACCCTCGAGCACCCCCGGGAAGGCCCCGGGTGGAGCCGGTTGAAGCTTTTTGGCCGCCGGTTTCGTCAGAATGGGTAGCAGGCAGAATGGGCCGCAGCGATGAGGAGCTGGTCGAGGCGTGCCAGGCCGGGGAGATGTCCGCCTTCGACGTCCTCGTGGCGCGTTGGGAGGACAGGATCCGGGGGGCGGCCTACCGCTTCCTCGGCTCCGAGGAGGAGGCGCGGGACGTGGCCCAGGAGGCCTTCCTCAAGGCCTACCGGGCCCTGGGGGGCTTCAAGCGGGAGGCCCGCTTTTCGTCCTGGCTCTACCAGATCGCCACGAACCTCTGCCGGGACCGCCTGCGGCGGCGCCGGACGAGAGGAACGGTCAGCCTCGAGGCGCTCGAGGAAACGGGGCCGGTGATCATGGACCCCCGACCGGGCGCCGACGAGAGGCTGCAGCAGCTCGACCTGGGTCGGGTGGTGCGCCGTGCCGTCGAGGCGCTGCCCGAGGAGCAGCGCGTGGTGGTGATCCTCAAGGAGTACCAGGAGCTCACCTTCCTCGAGATCGCGCAGGCGCTCGACGTGCCGCTCTCGACGGTGAAGACGCGGCTGTACCGGGGGCTCGGGCAGCTGCGGCTGCGGCTCGAGCGCGAGGGCATGCGCGAGGCGGCGCCGCTGCCGGCGACGGCGCCCTGAGGGGCATTGCGGGAGACGCGAGAGATGGACTGCGAGAGAGTCGGGGACGACGGGCTCCAGGCGGACAAGATGGACGTTCTCTATGGCGAGGCGGACACGGCCGCGCGCGCGCGCGTCGAGGCGCACCTCTCGGGGTGTGCCTCCTGCCGCGAGGAGATGGGCGGGCTGCGCGCCGTGCGGCGGGACCTCGGCGCGTGGAGGCTGCCGGCCTCGCGGCCGTCGTTCACTCCGCGGGGGCTGGTGCTGCCGCGCTGGCTGGCCGCCGCCGCGCTCCTTCTCGTCGGCCTCGGCGCGGCGCTGGGCGCCGCCGGGTACGCCTCGCTCCGCCGGACGCTCGTCGCGCAGGAAGCCCGCGCGGCCGATCTCGAGCGGCGGCACCGGGAGGAGATACGGGCCCTCGAGGCGTCTCTGGCCCGCCGCCCCGCCGCCCCGCTCGACGCCGCCGCCCTCCTCGCGCGCCTCGACGCCCGCCTCGACGAGCGGCTCCGGGCCGGCGAGGCCCGCCAGGTCGAGCGGCTCGACACGCGTCTGGCCGGGTGGGAGGAGCGGGCGGACGCGCAGCGGCGCGTGGACATGGCCCGGGTGGCGGCGAGCCTGAGCTACCTCGACGGCCGCCACGGACAGCAGCTCGCGCGCACGAACGAACTGATGGGCTACGTCCTCGAAACGTCCGCCCAGAAGAGGTGAGGACCATGTCGCCGCATCGAAAGCGTCTCGCACTCGTGACCACCCTCCTGGCGCTCGTGCAGCCCGTGGGGGCGCAGGAGAAGGCCCGACCGGAGGCGGCCCGGGAGGGGATCGAGGCCGTCGAGGCGCAGCTCGCCCGCGCCGTCGACCGCGTGAGCCTCCCGCATGCGGCGCGGCTGCTCGGCCGCGCGGAGTCGGCGCGCGGCTACCGCCTGCCCGGCTACGGCCTCGTCCTCGTGCTCACGCCCCGGATGCTGCCCGGGGGCGAGGGCCAGGTCTTCGTCCTGCGCGGAGGCGCGCCGAAGCACCGCGTCCACGTCGAGTCCCGCCGGTCCTCCACGGGAGAGGCGGAGTGGACGGTGGACGACGAGCAGATCCAGACGTTCGAGCGGCAGGTGCTCGTGCTCCAGCACGAGACCGAGGCCGCCCGCCGTGCGGCGGAGGAGGACATGGAGCGGCTGGTCGAGGACGTGAGGGTGCGCGTGGCCTTGCCGCCCGCCGTCGCTCCGCCGGCGCCGGAAGCGCCGGCGCCCCCGTCACCCCCCGAGGCCCCGCCGCCGCCCTCCCCGCCGCCCTGGAAATTCTGGTTCGAGACCGGGACGCCGGAGGAGAAGCGCACCCCCGAGGCGGTGGTCGCCGACGTGCGCGGCGCGGTGATCGACGCCCTGGCCGCGCAGGGTGGCCGGCTGGTCGGCCTCGCCGGGGACGAGCGGGTCACGGTGGCCGTGGACTTCGTTCCGGGCGGGATCTTCGCCGCGCAGGCCCGTCCCGGGAAGACGCTCGTGGTGAGCGTGCGGGTGAAAGACGTCGATGCCCGCGCCCGGGGAGCGATCACCCCGGAGGAGCTCCGTCGCCGCGTCGAGGTGACGGAGTACTGAGGAGGAGCCACAGGGTGAGAACGGCCAGCGTGCCGTCGGCGGCGGCGAACAGGAGGAACGCCGGGGGCGAGCCGTTCACGAAGTGGTCGAGGACGAAGACCGTGGCACCGAGACCCTTGGCGAAGACGCCGGCCGCCCAGAGAAAGCCCCGTCGGGCCCCGGTGTCGCGCGCGGCCCAGAAGTAGCCCCCCGCGAGCGAGAGGGCAAAGACCCCGTTGAGCCAGGCGTTGACGACCGGCATGGGCTCGGGCGCCCCGAAGAGCCGTGCCACCTGCGGCGCGGCCAGGAGCATCGGCAGGCCGAGCAGGAGGTCGTAGACGCCGGAGACGAGGGCCAGGGTCCGGAGGCTCATGGCGCTATACTAGCCTCCCGACCCCGCCACGGGCAGCCCAGTGATGCGCCACGCCGCTTCTCTCCACGGAACCACGATCCTCGCCGTCCGCCAGTGATGCCCAATCGCCCCGCCCTCCTCCTCGCCACGCTCGCCACCTTCGCCGCGCTCGCGCCCGCCTGCGGGCACCGCGGGGACCCGCTTCCGCCGCGGCGCCGGACCCCGCCCGCCCCGCACGACTTCCGCCTCGCCCAGCGCGGTGACGCCCTCGAGGCTCGGGCGACGGCGCCACTCGCGTCGGTGGACGGGCTGGCCTACGAGAGCCTCACCGTCGAGTTCCTCTACGCGGAAGGGCTGAAGGACATCGAGAAGGCCGGCCGCCGCCAGGCGGTGGCGGCCGTCCCCGGGAGCCGTGTCGTGGAAGCGCTGCCGTTGCCGGCGCCCGGCACGACCCTCCGCGTGGCCGCGCGGGCGGTCGCGGGCGGAGAAAAGGGCCCGCGCACGCTGACCCTGTCGCTCGTGGCCCAGCCGCCGCTCGCGGCGCCCACCGAGCTCGGCGCCGCGCTCGCCGAGGACGGCGTCGCGCTCTCGTGGCACGGGGTCCGGCCCAAGGCGATCGTCCCGCCCGCGCCGGCGCCCGGGTTGCCCATGGTCCCGGGCGGGCCGCTCCCGCCGGGCCCCAGGCCCACGGCACCCCTCCCACCTGCCGGGCCTCCGCCGGCCGCGCTGCCTGCGCCCGCGTCGCCGCCCGCCGCCGGGGCGACGGCCGGTGGCGAGCCCGTCGCCCCGGCCGGGTCCGTGCCGGAAGGCCCGCGGCGGAGCGGCTTCTTCGTGTATCGCCGCATCGGGGGCGCGGCCTTCGGTGAACCGCTCGTCGGCGAGCCGCTCGTCGGGCGCAGCCTCGTCGACCCCGGCGTCCCCCTGGGTGCGACCGCCTGCTACGTCGTCCGGGCGGTGGCCTCGACCGACCCGCTCGTCGAGAGCGCGCCCTCGAACGAGGCCTGCGTCGACATGCGCGACGTCACCGTCCCGGCGGCCCCGTCCGGAGTGGCCGTGCTGCCCCGCGAGGGAGGCCTCGAGGTTCTCTGGGGCCCCTCGACCGACGCGGACCTCGCCGGGTACCGGGTGTATCGGGCCGCCGCGGGCGGGCCGCGCGAGAAGCTCGCCGAGGTCGGGACGAACCGCTCGGCCTGGCTCGACCAGACGGCCCGGCGGGGCGTCGCCTACGCCTACACGGTGGCCGCCTTCGACCAGGCCGGCAACGAAAGCGCCTCCGCGGAGCCGGTGGAGGCCAGCCTCCCGTGAGGGCCCCGCGTGATGACGCTCCGGCCCGGCGATATCATCCCCGTGTTTCCGTGATCGAAAGGTAGAGGAATCATGAAGATCTTTCTGGACACCGCGAGCCTCAAGGAGATCCGCGAGGCGGCGACGCTCGGCGTCGTGGACGGCATCACCACCAACCCGAGCCTGCTGGCGAAGGAGACGGGCGACCCCGAGGAGATCCTGGTCGAGATCTGCAAGACGATCGACGGCCCGATCTCGGGCGAGGTCGTGGCGACCGACGCCGAGGGCATGGTGAAGGAAGGCCGCCACCTCGCCTCGCTTCACAAGAACATCGTGGTCAAGGTCCCCTGCATCGCCGAGGGGCTCAAGGCCACGAAGGTGCTCTCCGCCGAGGGCAAGCGCGTCAACATGACGCTCATCTTCAGCGCGAGCCAGGCCCTCCTCGCCGCCAAGGCCGGCGCCCGCTACGTTTCGCCCTTCGTCGGGCGGCTCGACGACATCTCGGCCCCCGGCATGGAGCTCGTGGCCGACATCATCCAGATCTTCGACCACTACGACTACGACTGCGAGGTGCTCGCGGCCAGCCTCCGCGGCCCGATGCACGTGATCGAGGCGGCCAAGATGGGCGCCGACATCGGCACGATGCCGATGAGCGTCTTCACCCAGCTGCTCAAGCACCCCCTGACCGACAGCGGCCTCAAGCGCTTCCTCGAGGACTGGGAGAAGGTGAAGGCGCAGATGGCGGCGAAGAAGGGTTAGCCGGCGATGCCGATCTACGAGTACGCCTGCCCCGGCTGCGGAGCGCGTTTCGAGAAGCTGGTGCGCCGCTTCGGAGAGGCGGTCTCCTGCCCCACCTGCGCGAGCGCCGACGTCGAGAAGCAGCTCTCCGTCTTCGCGGTGGCCACCTCGTCCTCCAGCCCCGCCTTTTCCGGGTGCGGCGCCGGGGCGTGCGGCCCGGGCGCCGGCGGCTGCGACGCGGGCCCCTGCGGCGGCGGGGGCTGCTCCCTCAACTGAGGGGCGGCGCGGCCATGCTCCCCCTCGACGACCTGCGGGAACGCACCCGGCGCGCGGAGGAGGGGGGCGGCGCCGAGCGGCGCGAGCGGCAGCACCGCGACGGGAAGCTCACCGCCCGCGAGCGCGTCCTGGTGCTGCTCGACGAGGGCACCTTCGAGGAGCTCGACAAGCTCGTCGAGCACCGCTGCCTCGACTTCGGCATGGCCGAGCAGCGGGTGCCCGGCGACGGCGTCGTGTCCGGCTACGGACGCGTGGACGGTCGCCTCGTGTACGTCTTCGCCCAGGACTTCACGGTCTTCGGCGGCAGCCTCTCCGAGACGAACGCGCGCAAGATCTGCAAGGTCATGGACCTCGCGGTGAAGACGGGCGCGCCCGTGGTGGGCCTCAACGACTCGGGCGGCGCGCGGATCCAGGAGGGCGTCGCCTCGCTCGGCGGCTACGCCGACATCTTCCTCCGCAACACGCTCGCCTCCGGGGTGGTGCCCCAGGTCTCCGCGATCATGGGGCCCTGCGCGGGGGGCGCCGTCTACAGCCCGGCCATCACCGACTTCAACGTCATGGTGAAGGACACGGCGTACATGTTCGTGACCGGTCCGGACGTGATCAAGACCGTCACCCACGAGGAGGTGACCAAGGAGGAGCTGGGCGGCGCCATGACCCACAACGTACGCTCGGGGGTCGCCCACTTCGCGGTCGACGACGACCGCGCCTGCCTCGCCCTCATCCGGGAGCTGCTGTCCTACCTCCCCTCGAACAACCTCGAGGAGGCCCCGCCCCACCGGACCGAGGACCCGTCCGACCGGGAGGACGACGCGCTCTCGACCCTCGTCCCCTCCGACCCCGCCAAGCCCTACGACGTCAAGCTCCTCGTCCAGGCGGTGGTGGACGAGCGGCGCTTCCTGGAGGTGCACGAGCACTTCGCCCCGAACGTGGTCGTGGGTTTCGCCCGCTTCGCGGGCCGGGCGGTGGGGATCGTGGCGAACCAGCCGGCCGTCCTCGCCGGCTGTCTCGACATCGACGCCTCGGTGAAGGCCGCGCGCTTCGTGCGCTTCTGTGACGCCTTCAACCTCCCCCTCGTCACGTTCGAGGACGTGCCCGGCTTCCTGCCCGGCACCGCCCAGGAGTGGAGCGGGATCATCCGGCACGGGGCGAAGCTGCTCTACGCCTTCGCCGAGGCCACGGTGCCCAAGGTCACCGTCATCACCCGCAAGGCCTACGGGGGAGCCTACTGCGTGATGGCGAGCAAGCACATCCGCACCGACGTGAACTACGCCTGGCCCCAGGCCGAGATCGCGGTCATGGGGCCCGAGGGGGCGGTGGGCGTGCTCTACCGCCGCGAGCTCCAGGCGGCGGCGGACCCCGCGGCGCTGCGCCGGCAGAAGGTCGCGGAGTTCCGCGAGAAGTTCGCGAATCCGTACGTGGCCGCGGACCGCGGCTTCGTGGACGAGGTGATCGAGCCGCGCCAGACGCGCAGGAAGATCGTGGCCGGGCTCGAGATGGCCCGCGGCAAGCGCGACCAGAACCCCCCGAAGAAGCACGGGAACATCCCCCTGTGAGCGCGCGCGCGTTCCGCAAGGTCCTCGTGGCCAACCGCGGCGAGATCGCGGTGCGCGTCATCCGCGCCTGCCGCGAGATGGGGATCCTCTCGGTCGCCGTCTTCTCGGAGCCGGACCGGGCGGCTCTGCACGTGCGCCTCGCCGACGAGGCCCTGCCCATCGGACCCGCCCCCTCGCGCGAGTCGTACCTGCGCATCGACCGCGTGCTCGACGCCGCGCGGGCGAGCGGGGCGGAGGCCGTCCACCCCGGCTACGGCTTCCTCGCCGAGAACGCGGCGTTCGCGCGCGCGTGCGAGGAGGCGGGGATCGTCTTCATCGGCCCGCGAAGCGAGACGATCGCCCTCATGGGCGAGAAGACCTCGGCCCGGCGCGAGGCGGTGGCGGCGGGCGTCCCCGTGGTGCCCGGGATGCTCGAGCCCCTCGCCGACGAGGGAGAGATCGCGCGGGAGGCGGAGAAGCTCGGCTACCCGGTGATGCTCAAGGCGGCGGCGGGCGGCGGCGGCAAGGGCCTGCGGCTCGTGGCCTCGCCGGTGGAGCTTCGCCCGGCCCTCGCCCGCGCGCGCTCCGAGGCGGGGGGCGCCTTCGGCGACGACAGCGTCTACCTCGAGAAGGCGATCGTGCGCCCCCGGCACGTGGAGATCCAGGTGCTCGCCGACCACCACGGCCACGCCGTCCACCTCTTCGAGCGCGAGTGCTCGATCCAGAGGCGGCACCAGAAGGTGATCGAGGAAAGCCCCTCCCCCCTTCTCACCCCCGGGCTGCGGGAGAGGATGGGCGCGCTCGCGGTGGCCCTCGTGAAGCGCACCGGCTACGTCAACGCGGGGACGCTCGAGTTCCTCGTGGACGAGGGCCGCGATCCCTGGTTCCTCGAGATGAACACGCGGCTCCAGGTCGAGCACCCGGTGACCGAGATGGTGACCGGCGTCGACGTCGTCAAGGCGCAGATCCGCATCGCGCAGGGCGAGCCGCTGGCGTTGCGGCAGGAGGACCTCCGCCAGCGCGGGCACGCCATCGAGTGCCGCGTCTATGCCGAGGACCCCGACGCGGGATTTCTCCCGAGCCCCGGGACGATCCTCGCGCTGCGCGTGCCGAGTGGCCCCGGCGTGCGCGACGACTCGGGTGTCTACGAGGGCTGGACGGTCCCCATCGACTACGACCCGCTCCTCTCGAAGCTGGTGGTCTGGGCGGAGAGCCGGGAGGAGGCCGTGCGCCGCATGCGCCGCGCGGTCGCGGAGTACCGGGTGGTCGGGGTCAAGACGACGCTCCCCCTGTTCGAGCGCGTGCTCGCCCACCCCGCCTTCGTGGCCGGCGACTACGACACGTCGTTCCTCGACACCGCGCTCGCGGCCGGCAAGACCCGGCGGGGGCGAGAGGTCGAGATCGCGGTCGCGGCCGCCGCCATCCGGGCCTACGAGGAGCGGCGGGCGGCGCGCCTCGCGCCGGTCGCCGGCCCGGCCGCCGCCTCGGCCTGGGGCGCGGCCGGTCGTCGCGAAGCCCACGGCCGCCGCCTGGGGAGCCAGGGTTGATCTTCGACGCGACCGTCGAGGGCCGCACGATCCGCGTGGAGGTGCGTGGAGGCGGGGGGCGCTACTCGTTGAGCCTCGACGCCTCGCCCCTCGAGGTGGACCTCGTCCCCGTCGGCCGCCACTTCGTGAGCCTCCTCGTCGCCGGCGAGAGCCACGAGGTCGGCCTCGAGAGACGCCCGGAGGGCTTCGTCGTTCACTTCCCGGGCGACGCGGTGAGCGTCGAGCTGGCGGAGGCCGCGCGGGGCGTCACCGCCCCCGTGCGCCGGGCCCACGGCCCCACGCGCCTGACCGCACCCATGCCGGGGAGGGTCGTCCGCGTACTCGAAGCGCCCGGTGCCGAGGTGGCCGCGGGGCAGGGCCTCGTCGTGATCGAGGCCATGAAGATGGAAAACGAGCTCAAGTCGCCGCGCGCCGGCCGCGTCCTGGAGGTGGCGGTCCGGGAGGGCCAGGCGGTCGAGGCGGGCGCGCTCCTGGCGCTCGTCGGCTGAGGGAGGTCACGCGTGTCCCGCCGGCGCAAGCTCCTCGTCTTCGCGCTGGTCCTGGGCGCCACGGGGACGTACGCGCTGTGGCGCGCTCCGGACTGGGGGGCGCGGCTCGTCGAGCACCTCCTCGGGAGCTACTTCAAGCGGCCCGTGCGCGTCGAGACGATCGCCCTGCGGCCGGCCACGGGCGAGATCGAGCTGCGAGGCCTGCGGGTGGGCGGGGCGACACCCGACGCGCCGCCCTTCCTGGAAGTGCCGATCGTGCGTGTCCGGCCGAGCCTCGCACCCCTGCGGGGCAACCGCATCGTCCTCTCTCGCGTGCGCGTCGAGGGCCTGCGCCTGCGCATACGGGCCTTCCCCTCGCCGCCCGCTGGGTCCCGGGGGTGACGACATCCCGAAGATCGGTGGCGGGGACCGGCGAGGCGGGGGCCTGCAGGTCGCGATCCAGAGGCTCGTGATCGTGGGCGGCGAGTTCGTCCTCAACCACGAGCGCGTCCCGCTCGACCTCGACCTGCCCGACTTCCGGGGAAGGCTCGAGGGTCGTCCCGAGGGCGGCATCGCCGGTCACGTGTCCTTCGGCCCGGGGCAGCTGAAGGTGGGGAGCGCCCCGGAGCTGCCGGTCGGGACCGAGATCGACGTGGTGGTCCACCGGGGCGTCGTCGACGTCCAGGGGGCGCGGCTGATCGCCGAGAAGACGAACCTCTCCTACCACGGTCGCATCCGCCTCGCGGGGCGGCCGCAGGGGCAGCTCTCGCTCGCGGGGCAGGTGGACCTCGGCGTTCTCGAGAGGCACGTGTTCCGCATCCGGACTCGGCTTCGAAGGCTCCTCGCGCTGGGATGGGCTCCTCTCGATCGACGGCTCCCGACTGCGGATCGAGGGTCGGATGGAGGGCACGGGCGGCGCCGTCATGGGCGTCGCCGTCCCCCGTTTCGCGGGCTGGCTGTCGTACGACGGCACGGCCGGGCTGGTGATGCGCGATCTCGACGTGGACGCCCTGGGGGGCGGGGCCCGGCTCGCCGTCGACGTGCCGCCCGCGGCGACGCACCTTCCCGTCCGCATCCGCGGTCCCGTGCGCGAGGCCGACGGCGAGGGGCTCGTCCGCATGATCTTCGGCTGGGGCGAGATGCGCCTGGGAACCGCCGCCACCGGCGAGGTGGACGTGAGCTGGCCCCGGGGAAAGACACGGCTCCTGAGCGGGAGGATCGGGGTGGACCTCGCCGAGCGGGCGGACGGACGCTTCCCCCTCTCCGGGCGCCTCGACTGGCGCGCCGAGGACGGGCGCCAGACCTACGAGCGGGCGGAGCTGCGAGGGTTGGGGATGAGCGGCCGCGTCAGCGGCGAGGTCGACGCGGAGGATCGCGCCCGCCTCGAGGTCGAGGGCACCACCGAGGACATCGAAGCGGCCGAGGTCGTGTTCACCCGGGTCCGCCGGGCGCTCGGCAACCCCGAGGCCCAGGCCGCGGGCTTCACCGGGGCCGGCACCTTCCGCGGCAGCTGGCGTGGCACGGTGGACTGGCCGGTCTTCGAGGGCCGCTTCGAGGGCGAGCGCGTCGGCTACGGCGGGGTCGACTGGGGCCGCGCCGAGTGGGCGGGCACCCTGGACACGGCGGCGGAGGCGGTCCTGTCGCGGCCGCTCGTGCTCCGCAAGGACGCGGGCGAGATCCGATGGGAAGGGCGCGCCGAGATCGGCTGGCTCGGCCTCCGGGACGCGATCGAGGGCCTCGCCCGCGCCTCCTCGTGGCCGGTCGCGGACCTCGTCACGTTCATGGGCTGGGACGTGGTCGCCACCGGTCTCGTGACCGGGGAAGCGCAGATCCGCGGCCGGCGCAGCTCCCCGCAGGGCGAGGCGAAGGGCACGGCTCTCGGCGGCCGGTACAACGCGATTCCCTACGACCGCGCCCGCATCGAGTCGCGCTGGAAGGGACGCCTGGCCGAGGTGACGCGGGGCGACGTTCGGCTCGGCGGCGGCACCGTCGCCTTCCGGGGCAGCGTCACCGACGACGGTGTCTACGACGGCGCGGGCGAGATGGAAGGCGTCGATCTCGGAGCGCTCGCGCCCTCGCCCGTGCCGGGCACGGCCTTCGGCGGTCGGCTCTCCGGCCGCCTCGAGATGCAGGGCACCCTCGACGCGGCCCCGCTTGCGCGCGAGCCTCTCCTCGCCCCGCCTCTTCCTCGGCGACGAGGGCATCGGCGCGCTCGAGGCGCGCCTGGTGGGGACCGGCGACGGCCGGGTCGCGGTCGACGGGCGTTGCCGCTCCGCTCGCGTGGACCTGGCCCTGGCCGGCGGCGTGGGCGCCGCGGCGCCTTACGCGGCCGAGCTCACCCTCTCCGCGAAATCGACGAGCCTCGACCCCTTCCTCCGGGCGCTCCAGCCGAGCCTTCCCGCGACGCTCGCCCTCGTGGCCTCCGGGCAGGTGCTCCTCCATGGCTCCTTGCAGACCCCGGCCGAGATCCGGGCGGAGGCCGTCGTCCCCGACTTCCAGGTTCTCCTGCCCGAGTTTCCCCTCCGGGCCAGAGAGCCCGTGCGGCTCACGTTCTCCGGTGGCCGGCTCGAGTTCGGCGACCTCCACCTGGCCGGGGAGGGGACCGACCTCGCGGTGACCGGCGGGGTCGACGTGCTGGGCGAGGGGCCTCTTGCCCTGTCCGCTCGCGGGCAGGCGGACCTGCGTGCCCTGTCCCTCGTGACGCGGCGGCTGCGGGGCATGGGCGCCGCGCGGCTCGCGGTGGACGTCTCCGGGACCCGCACCGCGCCCCGCGTCCTGGGCACCCTCGACCTCGAGGGGGCCGGGCTGCGCGTCCGCGGCTTCCCGCACGGCGTCGAGGGGATGCGGGGCCGACTGCGCTTCACCGAGCGGGCGGCCGAGCTCGAGGGGGTGAACGGGACGCCTGGCCGGGGGCCGGCTCACGATCGAAGGTCAGGCCGCCTACCCGGACGGGAAGCTCTCCTCCTACGACGTCCGCCCCACGGGGCGCGGCCTCGCCCTGCGCTATCCGGAGGGGCTGCGCAGCCTCCTCGACGCCGACCTGCGGCTCTTCGGCGACGCGGGGAAGCAGTGGATCACCGGCACGATCGACGTCCGGCAGGCCCTCTACACGAAGCGCTACGACGTGGCCTCCGAGCTCCTCGGCTCCCGGCGCGTCCTCCCGCCGCCCGAGGCGGCCTCGCTCGAGGAGGGGGCGCAGCTCGACCTGCGGGTGCGGGCCCCGGGCACGGTGCGCATCGACAACAACCTCGCCAACCTGGCCGCGAGCGCCAACCTCGCGATCCAGGGCACGACGCGGGCGCCCGTCGTGACCGGGCGGGCGGAGATCGAGCGCGGGCGGCTCTTCTTCCAGGGGCGGACCTACGTCATCCAGAGGGGCGCCCTGGACTTCGTGAACCCCCAGCGGCTGGACCCGCTCTTCGACATCGAGGCCGAGACCCGCATCCGTTCCTACCGCGTGACCCTGCGTGTCTCCGGCACCCTCGAGCGCGTCACCCCCACTCTCACCTCCGACCCCCCGCTCTCGTCGCTGCAGATCCTCGCTCTCCTCGCCGGGCAGGACGAGAGCGAGGTCGCGAACCTGACCCAGGCCGAGGCTCGAGCGAACCAGGGGAACCTGGCCGCGGCCGGGGCGGCGACGCTTGCCGCGGGGCGGCTCTCCGAGTCGGTGGGGCTCGAGCGCGAGGCCGAGCGGCTCTTCGGCTTGAATCGCTTCTCGATCGACCCCTCGCTCCTGCGCGGGGCGGGCACGACGCCGACGGCCCGGGTGACGGTCGGCAAGCGCCTCACTCCCGACCTCAACGTTCTCTACTCGCAGGACCTGCGGGGCACCGACGAGCGGATCCTCGCCGTCGAGTACGCGCTCACCGATCGCTTCTCGCTGCTGCTCACCTGGTCGGACCCCGGCACCGCCAAGACCGGCGTCGAGCGCGGCTGGGCGTTCGACGTCCGGGTCCGCCAGTCCCGCTGATGCTCGAGAGCACCCTCCTCGTCCTGGCCCTCGGCGCGCTCCAGGAGGCGCCGCTCCCGCCGCCGTCCCCGCTCGCCTCGGAGGAGCTCGTCCGCGCGGTCCGGGTGGAGGCGGCGCCGAAGGAAGGCCTGGAGGCGTTCGTGGGCCTCGTGCCCGGCCGGCCCCTCGACCGCGAGGCCGTGCGCCGAGCGGTCGAGCTGATGTTCGCGACCGGGCGCTTCGAGGACGTCCTCGTGGAGCTGCGCCGCTCGGAGGGAGAAGCCGGGGTCGAGGTCGTCTTCCGGCCGCTCCTCGCTCCGCTCCTCGTGGCCGTGCGCATCGAGGGCGACCCCGTGATCTCGCCGGGAAGCGCCTGGAGCACCGCGCGCCTGCGCGCCGGGGAGCCGCTGTGGCCGTCGCGTCTCGAGCGGGCGGCGCGCGACATCGCCCTCGCCCTCGCTCGCCGTGGCCACCTCGAGGCCCTCGTCGAGCCCGAGGTCGCGCGGGTCCCGGGCGGCGCCGACGCGGTCTTCCGCGTCCGTGCGGGCCCGCGCGTTCGCGTGGGGCGCTCGAGGGTCGAAGGAGCCGAGGACGCCGCCGCGCTGCGCCTCGACGAGCTGGCGCGACCGCGCCCCGGCGGAGGTCTTCCGTCGGGAGAAGGCTGAGTCGGCGCGAGACGCGATGAGGCGCCGCCTCGTCGGGGACGGCCGGTGGAAGGCCGCGGTCGAGCTGCGCGAGACCTACGACCCCGGGCGGGGCATCATGGACCTCGTGTTCCACGTCGTCCCGGGGCCGGGAATGAGCCTCGAGGCCCGCGGCGCGGAGCTGCCCCGCAAGCTCGTCTCCGCGGTGCGCGACCTCGTGCGCGAGGGCGGGGCCACGAGCGACAGCCTCGAGGCGGGGGCCGAGCGCATCGAGGTCTACCTGCGGGCCCAGGGCCATCGCGAGGCCGTCGTGCGCGCGACGACGGAGCCCCGCGGCTCCGGCGAGGCCGTCGTCTACGACCTGAGGCCCGGCCCGCGCGCGAGCGCGCGCACCGTGGAGCTGCGTGACGCCGACCCGCTGCTGCTCGCAGGCCTGCGAACGCAGCCGGGCCTCCCCATCGACGACGTGGCCCTCCAGGAAGACGCGCGCCTCCTCGTCTCTCGCCTCGAGGAGCGCGGGCACTTCGAGGCCAGCGTCGAGCCCGAGGTGCCGGAGGGCGGAGGCAGCCTCGCGGTCGTATTCCTCGCGCGCCCCGGCCCGCGGGCCATGGTCCGCTCCCTCGAGGTCACGGGCCCACCCCTGCCGCCCTCCGGCGACGGGAAGGGGCCGCCGGAGCTCGCGCTGCGAGCCGACACTCCCTACCGCCTCCTCGACGTGGCCCGCAGCCGCGAAGCGCTCGTGTCCGCCTGGCGCCGGGCCGGCCACCTCGACGCCCGGGTGCGGCCCGAGGTGACGCTTTCCGAGGCCCAGGACGAGGCGAGCGTGCGGCTGTTGGTCGAGCCGGGTCCCCGCACGGTGGTCGAGCACCTGGTGCTGGCCGGTCTCGACCACACCCGGGCCACCACCGTCGAGCGCGAGATGGTGCTGCGCCCCGCGGAGCCCTTCTCCTTCGAGCGCGTGCTCGAGAGCCAGCGGCGGCTCTCCGGCCTCGGCATCTTCGAGCGCGTCACGATCGCCGAGCTCGACCCGGAGCGGACGAGGCACCGCGACGTGGTGGTGAGCGTGCAGGAGGCCCCGCGCACGACCTGGTCGTGGGGTGTGGGCTGGTCCGAGCAGGACCGCCTGCGGGGCAGCGTCGCGCTCACCCGCCGCAACATCGGGGGCCTCGGCCGCACCGCCTCCGTGTTCGCCCGCGGGAGCTTCCGGGGAAGCCGTTTCCTGCTCAACCTGCGCGAGCCCTGGCTCTTCGGTCGCCGGCTCGACTCCTCCGCGACCGTCTTCTGGGAGGAGCAGGACCGCACCAGCTTCGACTACAACCGCAAGGGGAGCTTCGTGCAGACGGGCCGGACGCTCGATTCCCGCACCAGCCTCATCCTGCGTTACGTCTACCAGGACACGCACGTGTTCAACGTCGAGGTGCCGATCGAGGAGCTCGACCGGCAGTACCGCACCTACGCGGTCTCGGGGCCGTCCGCCTCCGTGATCTTCGACACGCGCGACGACCCGCTCGAGCCCAAGCGCGGGATCTTCCTCGGCGCCGACCTGCAGCTCTCTCTCCAGGCCCTCGGGGGGGTGAGCTACCTCAGGGGCTTCTTCCAGGCCACGAGCGTGCGGCGGCTGCGCCCGGACCTCGTGTTCGTTCTCTCCGCGCGCCTCGGTCTCGCGGGCAGCTTCGGCGGGGAGCCCGCGCTCCTGCCGCAGCCCGAGCGCTTCTTCGCCGGAGGCGACTACGGGCCGCGCGGGTTTCCCGTGGACGGCCTCGGCCCGAAGCTCGTGGGAACCGACGGGCAGCTCTACCCGACGGGGGGCAACGCGGTCGCGCTCGGCGGGGCGGAGCTGCGGTACAACTTCTCGCGTGCCTTCCAGCTCGCGAGCTTCCTCGACAACGGCAACGTCTTCCTGGAGACTCGCAACCTCAGTCTCTCCCGGCTGCGGTGGAGCGCGGGCCTCGGCCTGCGCTACCGCACGCCCATCGGACCGGTGCGGCTCGACTGGGGCTACATCCTGGACCCCGCACCCGGCGACGTCGGGCGGTCCCACCTCAACTTCTCGATCGGCTATGCGTTCTAGCTCCCTCGCGCTCGTCGCCGCCCTCGTTCCGGGGCTCGCCCTCGCGCAGGCGGCGCCGCCCCCGGCCCGGGTGGAGACCCTCGAGCGCATCGTCGCGGTGGTGGAGGAGCGGCCGCTGCTCTGGAGCGACGTTCGCGCCCTCGCGGTGGTGCGCGGCCTCGCCGAGGAGCCGGCCCGCGAGGCGGCGATCGACGAGCGGCTGATGCACGTCGAGGCGGCGCGGCTGCCGCAGGCGGACGTCTCCCCCGAGGAGGAGGATCGTGCGCTCGCGCTCCTCGTCGCGAAGCGGCCCGCCCTGCACGCGGAGGTGAAGGAGCCGGACCTGCGGCGGCTCCTCCGGCGCCAGATCGCCATCCTCAAGTACGTGGAGTTCCGCTTCCGGCCGCAGGTGCGCGTGAGCGATGCCGAGGTGCGCAAGGCCTGGGACGACGAGCAGGCCGGCCGCGCGGCCCGGACCGCCTTCGAGGACGAGGAGGAACCGCTGCGCGCCCGACTCGAGCGCCGCGCGCTCGACGAGCGGATCGAGGCCTGGGTGCGCGAGCTGCGGCAGCGCGCGGACGTGCGCTACGTGGGGGGCCCGCCGGCCGTTCCCCCGGGGGCGCCGTAGGCCCCGCGCCGCGCGCGGAGGCGGATGCGAACGAGGTCCGCGAAGGCGGCGGCCCCCCCGCCCAGACCGACCCGGGTGGCGGCGTCGTTTCGCCAGGTGACCGGCACCTCCGCGATTCTCAAGCCCCGGTGACGCGCCACGTAGAGCGCCTCGACGTCGAAGGAGAAGCCGTCGAGGGAGGACACGGAGAAGGCCGCCTGGGCCGCCCGGTCGGTGAAGAGCTTGAAGCCGCACTGCGTGTCGCGCAGGCCTGGCAGGAGCAGGGCCTGGACGAGCCGGTTGAACAGGCGCCCCATGACCTCGCGGTAGGCGGGCTGGTGCACCTCGATGAGCGCCCCGGCGACCGCGCGCGACCCGATCGCGACGTCGAAGCCCCGCTCGATCTCCGCCTCGAGCTTCGCCAGCTCCTCGATGGGCGTCGAGAGGTCGGCGTCGGTGATCAGCCGACGCGCGCCCGTCGCCGCCAGCATCCCGCGGCGCACCGCGTAGCCCTTGCCGCGGTTCGGCTCGTGGCGCAGGACCCGCACGTCGGCTCCCGCGTCGCGGGCGACCTGCGAGGTCGTGTCGCTCGAGCCGTCGTCCACCACCACGATCTCGTACTCCCGGCCGCGCCCCCGGAGGTACGCCCGGACGCGGGCGAGAGAAGCGGGGAGCCGCCGCGCCTCGTTGTAGGCGGGGACGACGACGGACAGGGAAGGTGCCGTCATCGTCCCGCCCGGAGGAGGGGGGCGACGAGCGGCTCGATCCCCGGCGGGAGGTCGGACAGCCCGAGGGATCGGGCGCCCCAGCGCACCTCCTCGAGCGCCGCCGCGAGGAGCGTTCCCTCTCCCGCCCGCCGGGCGGCGAACGCCCGGTGCCCCTCTCCGCTCGACCGCTCGACGTCGCCGACCAGGGAGAGGAGGGTGCGGGCCGCCGGCGCCGGGTCGCGCCGCGCGTCGGCGTGCGCGCGGGCCAGTGCGCCCACGCGCTCGCGCAGGCGAGGATCGCGGACGAGCCGCAGCAGGAGCGCCTCGAGCTCGGCCCCTTCGGACGGGCCCGGCGACACCCGGACCGCGACGCCCTCGGGCAGGTCCGAGGCGGCGCCGGTGCCCGCGGAGACGAGCGTGGGGACCCCGGCCACGACGGCGCGCACGAGGGGCGAGGGAAGGCCGCCCCCCGGCGCGTGCTCGAGAGCCACCGCGACGTCCGCCGCCGCGAGAAGCAGGCGCCCCGCGACCGGATCCTCCGGCCACGGCTGCACCCGCAGGCCGGGCTCCGCCGCGCGCACGGCGCGCAGGGCCGTCGCTGCCCGCTCGCCGGGCGCCGAGAGGAGCGCCACGAGGACGCCGTCGGCGGGGACGCCCAGGGCTTCGCGCGCGGCCCCGCGGGGCGGCATGTCCACGGGCGATCCGACGAAGTCGAGGGGGACGTGGACGACGGGCCTTCCCGGCAGCCGCTCGGCGGCGCGGACGCGCACCCACTCGGAGAACGCGACGAGGCCGAGGCTGGCTTCCAGGACACGGTCGTTCATCCCCAGCAGCGAAGGCAGATCCCCGCCGAGGCCCCGTTCCACCTGCCGCGCGACGAAGGCGCCGGTCGTCCCGTGAGCGCGACGGGCCTCGGCCCGGTACGCCTCGCCGCCGCCTTGCTCCAGGGCCTCGGCGCGCGCGAGGCGGTGCAGGCCCCACTCGGCGAGGAGCACGACGCCGGGCCGCCGGCGCAGGGCGCGGTGCACGAAGACGTGCGCGGGGTCGTCGGCGACGTGATAGAGATCGAGGCTCGCTTCCGGCGCGGCGCCTCCGGCCACGAGCTCGACGCGCACCTCCCGCTCGAGCCGCGGCACGAGCGCCGCAACCCACTCCGCGTCGGGCCGGGGCGTCCACAGGGCGAGCCTCACCGCAGGGTCTCCGTCAGGCAGTCCACGACCGTGTCCCACGACAGGTGCTCGACACGTCTCCGCGCCTCGGCGCCCATCTCGCGCAGCCGCGCCTCGGGCACGGCGAAGAGCCGGTCGATCGCCTCGGCGAGGGCCCGGGGCTCGGGCGCGGCCACCACCCCGGTCACCCCGTCCTCGACGAACTCGAGGGGGCCCCCGGCGTCGGTCGACGTGACGACGGGCTTTCGGGAGAGGAAGCTCTCCACCGTCACGTAGCCGTAGTCCTCGTCCTGTGGCGCGTACCACGCCGCGCGGCAGCCGGCATAGAGGGCGACCAGGTCCTCGTCGGAGACGAAGCCGAGGAAGTCCACGCGCTCGCCGACGCCGAGCGTCGCCGCGAGTCGACGCAGGTCGCCCTCGAGGGAGCCCTGGCCGGCGATCTTCAGGCGGGCCCCGCACGTGCTCGCGGCGAGCGCCCGCAGCGCGAGGTCCACCCGCTTGATGCGCTCGAGCCGCCCCGCGTAGAAGAGATAGTCCCCGTAGCCGTCGGTGCGGTAGCGGCCCGGGTCTCGCGGGGGAGGGTGAAGCGGCGTCCCCGCCAGCCCGTTGTGGCGGGCCAGGCGGTCCGCCACGTTGCGGGAGATCGTGAACACGCGCTGGCACTCGCCCAGGGCCGCGGCGTCCATCGCGTGAACGGCCTCGCGCACGCGCCGGTCCTCGGCCCCGTCGCCGAAGGAGCCGAGCGGCGAGCCGAAGAGATCGTAGGCCTCGCGGTGCTGGTGGAAGAGCCAGGCGACCTTGCGCGGGGCGGGCACGAGATAGGACGGGAACTTCGTGGGGATCACGAGGTCGACCGCCCGGCCGTTCGTCTCCCGCAGCTCGAGGAGGCGCCAGGCGAGCGCCTGGCGCACCACCTCGGAGGGCGGGTGGGCGTGGAACGGCAGCGCCACCACGTCCGCCCGGAAGCCGCGCCGGGCGAGGTGAAAGGCCAGGTCGCGGACGAGGATCTCGGCGCCCCCGGTGACGAAGGGCGCCTGGGCGGCGCACACGAGGACGGTCTTCATGCCCGCCGCCGCAGCGCCTCCTCGAGCCCGCGCGAGCCGCGCGCGCAGGTCCGCGAGGACGAGCTCCTGGCCGGCCCGGCCGCGGCTCGTCTCCCCGAGGACGAGGTCGATGCGGCGCACGAGGTCCTGCACGTGAGCGACGAGCTCTCTCTCGAGGAGGACGTGCCGCTCGTCGACCTCGTCGAGGCGCTGGCCTTGAAGCCCCAGGAGTCGATCGTAGTGCCGGTGGGTGGCCGCGAAGCGCTCCTCGACGTAGCGGAGGAGCTCGTTGTCCAGGCGGACCTGGTGCGCGTTCCAGGTCCGCTGGGCCTCGAAGCGCCCGCCGAGCAGGCGGCCGAGGGCGCGGTCGACGAGGCCGAGAAGGCCGCGCCGCGGCTCGCCCTCGGCCGACCAGGCCTCGTTGACCGCGCTCGCATCGGGCGGCGCGGGCGCCGGCTCCGCGCGCGGCGGGGTCTGCGGTCGCCGGGCCGCGGCCGGGCGCAAGGCGAGAGGGGTCGGCTCGGGCGCGGCCCCCACCGACGCCGAACGCGCGTCCTCCCGCACCCGGAGCAGCTCCGCCGCGACGTCTTCCCGCTCGTCACCCACGTGAAGCACTCCCGAGGCCCTGCATTCTACGGCAGGAGGCGCAGTACAATCCGCCGTGGCCGACGAGATCGAGCATCCCGCGCTCCTGGAGCTGCGCCGCCGCCTCGAGGACGAGGAAGCCTCCTACACCGAGGCCCTCGCGGCGCTCGACCGGCTCGCCGCCTTCCCCGTGCCGGAGGAGACGGGGCCCGAGGTCCGCGACCTCCTCGGGGAGCTGAACGGCCTCTGGCCGGCGGCGCCGCGGCCCGACGGGGGCGGCCTCGGCGCCGCGCTCGACCGCCGCGCCTTCGACGCGCTCGCGCCCGTGATCGACCGCCAGGCGCGGTTCAACGCCGTCCTCGTCCGTCTCCTGAACGCCCACCTCGAGCACGGGGCGCGGCACCACGCGCGCCTGCGCGAGATGTCCGAGGCCCTGGTCCGCTACGCGCAGCGGGTCGAGCCCGTGATCGACGCCCGCGACGACATGCGCGTGGCCCGGACACCGACCGGGGCCGAGCAGGTCCTCGAGGTCTTCGGCCGACGTCTCGACGGGATGCAGGGCCGCCTCGAGGGGCTCCTCGCGCTGCGCGACCGCCTCGAGGTCCTCTCGGAGGAGGTGCGCGCGCTGCGGGAGGGCCTCCTGGCGCAAGCCCCGCCCCCGCAGGTCGCCCGCTCGGCGGCGAGGGCGGCGGCGGACTCGACCTACACCGCCTTCGAGAACCGCTTCCGGGGCTCGCGGGAGGACGTCCGCGCGCGACAGGCCGACTACGTCGAGCTGCTTCGCGGGCAGGGCCCCGTCGTCGACCTCGGCTGTGGCCGGGGCGAGTTCCTCGATCTCCTGCGCTCGGCGGGCATCGAGGCCAGGGGTGTCGAAGGCAACGCCCACGCCGTGCGGGAGTGCCGAGGGAAGGGCCTCGACGTGGTCGAGGGCGACCTCGTGGAGTTCCTCCGGGACCAGGCCGCGAGCCGTCTCGGCGCGGTCTTCGCCGCGCAGGTGGCGGAGCACCTGCCCCCGCCGGTTCTCGCGGCGCTCCTCGCCGAGTCTCACCGCGTGCTGCGGCCCGGGCGGTCTGCTCGTGCTGGAGACGGTGAACCCGGCCTCCGCTCTCGGCTTCCTCGACGTGTTCATCCGCGACCTGACCCACGAGCGGCCGCTGCACCCGGAGACCCTGCGCTTCCTGGCCGCCGCCGCCGGCTTCAGCGAGGTGCGCATCGAGATGCGCTCGCCGGTGCCGGACGACGTGCGGCTGCACCTCCTGCCCGGAGGGGGCCTGCCCCCGCCGGTGGTCAAGGCCCTGAACGAGAACGTCGAGCGGCTGAACGCGCTGCTCTTCGCCCCGGTCGACTACGCGCTCGTCGCACGTCGGTAAGCCCCCGAGCTACGCCCTCGCGCGTCGAAGACGCGCGAGGGATCTCGAAAGCCCCCCGGAGAGCCGTTCCCGGAAGGCCCTCTACACCTTGCGCGCCAGGGCCACGACGCTCGCCCCGATCGGAAACGAGACGCCGGCGCCGCACGAGCGCGGCCTCGACGAGGAGAGCCTGCTTGAAGGCCCACTCGAGCGGGGCGGGCAGGAAGCCCACGTCGGAGCCCTCGCGGTGCAGGAGCCGGTCGAGCGTCCGCCGCGCGAAGAGCACCGGGAAGAGGAGCGAGTTGCAGTAGGTGGCCCGCTCGACCCGCAGGCCGCAGCCCTCGAGGAGCGCCTCGAGCTCACCTGCGCGTGTAGCGGTGGCGCGACTGGACCTCGACGTCGTGGGCCCCCCACAGGGCCCGCAGAGCCGGGACGCGGACGAGCAGCACGCCGCCCGGGCGCACGACACGCGCCATCTCGGCGACCGCCGCGCGGTCGTCGGTCACCCACGCGTGGTAGAGCACGTCGAACGAGGTGACCGCGTCGAACGTGGCGCTCTCGAAGGGAAGGGCGAGGAGGCTCGCCCGCACCGCCCGGACCCCCCGTTCCCGGCAGAAGGCGATCGCCTCCGGCGCGAGGTCGATCCCCACCGCCCGGCCCAGCCGGGAGAGCCCCTGCAGGTTGAACCCGGTGCCGCAGCCGGCGTCGAGGACCCGGGGCCGCTCCGGCTCGAGGCCTCTCAGGCCCGGCGCGAGAAGAGCGGTCGCGATCGCCCGCTGGCCGGCGTACCACCACTGCTCCGCCTCCGCCTCGTACATCCGGCGGTACTCGGCCGGCTTCACAGGCGGCTGGCGTCGGAGGTGAAGTAGGCGACGACGCGGTCGAGGATCTCGTCGAGCTGCACCTTCGGCTCGTACCCGGTGAGCGCGTGCAGCTTCGAGAGGTCGGGCACCCGCCGCTGCATGTCCTCGAAGCCCTCCTCGTAGGCGCGGTCGTAGGGCACGAGCTCGATCGCGCTCTTCGAGGCGGTGCGCCGGACGACCCGGCGCGCCAGCTCGTGGATCGTGACCTCCTCGCGGTCGTTCCCGATGTTCCAGACCTCGCCCACCGCCCGCGGCTCCTCCGCGAGGGCGATGAGCTGCCCCACCACGTCGGTCACGTAGGTGAAGCACCGCGTCTGCGTGCCGTCGCCGAAGACCGCGAGCGGGTGGCCGCGCAGGGCCTGCCGCACGAAGTTCGGGATGACCATCCCGTAGCGGCCCGTTTGCCGGGGCCCCACCGTGTTGAAGAGGCGCGCCACCACCACCGGCAGGTGCTTCTCCTTGTGGTAGGCGAGGCCGAGGAACTCGTCGATCGCCTTGCTGCAGGCGTAGCTCCAGCGGCCCTTCGAGGTCGGGCCCAGCACGAGGTCCCCGTCCTCGCGGAAGGGCACCGCGTTGGCCTTGCCGTAGACCTCGGAGGTGGAGGTGAGCAGGACCTTCTTCCGCTTCTTGTTGGCGAGCTTCAACACCATCTCGGTGCCGTGCACGTTCGTCTCGATGGTGTTGACCGGGCTCTCGACGATGAGGCGCACGCCGACCGCCGCCGCGAGGTGGAAGACCACCTCCGCCCGGTCCACGAGCTCGGCGAGGACGGGCTCGTTGAGCACGCTGTCGATCGTGTAGTGGAAGCGGGGGTTCCCCTTGAGGTGCTCCACGTTCTCGATCGACCCCGTGGAGAGGTTGTCGACGACGTGGACCTCGTCGCCCCGCCCGAGGAGCGCCTCCGCGAGGTGGCTCCCCACGAACCCCGCACCGCCGGTGATGAGCGCCTTCATTCGAGCAAGTCCTCCTTGATCGTCTCGTCGGCCTGGATGGGGCGCGAGGCCCGCCGGCCGATGACCCGGTGCGCCTCGACCGGGGCGAGTCCCCGTTCGAAGCGCTCGTCCGTCCGCTTGAAGCGCAGCATCTCCGCGGTGAGGACGTCGCCGCGGCCGATGAGCCCCGCGGCGACGATCGAGCGTCCCCGGGCGGCGGCGCGCGGGGAGGGCACCTCCCCGTCGCCACCGGCGCGCTCGGCCTGCCGCAGCAGCTCCACCATCCGGTAGAAGTCCTCGGGCGACAGGGCGGCGGCCCAGTCTCGGCCCTTGCGCGCGCGGTCCAGGGTGAGGCGCTTCAGGACGAAATCGGCCCCGTGCGCGGCGGCGAGGGCGGGAACGAGAAGGGCAAAGGCCGACCCGCCGTCCGTCGAGTCGAGGAGGCCCACCGGCACGCGGTAGCGCTCGCGCAGCGCCCCGAGCTCTCCGAGGCGCAGCTCCTCGGCCGCGGCCGGGGCGGCCGGCAGGCCCACGACCAGCGCCGCCTGGAGGCCCGCCGCGGCCAGGGCGTCGCGGACCGAGGGCTCGTCGGCCCCGCTGGCGCCGACGAAGAGCGGGCGCCCGGCGGAGGCGAGCGAGCGCAGGAGCTCCGGGTTGTCGAGGTCGGTGGGGTGGGACTGGAACGCGTCGCACCCGGCCTCCGTGGCGAGGTCGCGCGAGGCCGCGTCGAAGGCCTCGGCCACCACCGCCAGGCCGGACGCCTTCGCCGCCGCGAGCACCTTCTTCCACTCCCGGGGGGAGAGCTCCGCCGCCTCGAGCTCCTTCCTCTCCGGGTGGCGACGGGCGAGGAGGTCGCTCGCGCGGAAGACCGGGAAGGCGATCGCGTCCGCGCCCGCCTGGAAGGCCGCCTCGATGAGGCGCAGGGCCGCGTCCGCCTCGCCCTCGTGGGCGGTGCCCACGTGGGCCACCACGAGGCAGGGCTGGCCCTCGCCGAGCAGCCGGCCGCCGAGCGCGAGCGTCGCCCTCTTCATCCGGCCTCCACCCTACCACGCACGGCCTCGCGCAACCGAGCCACGACGGGGCGCGGGTCTTCGCCCTTCGCCCAGTCGAGGGCCGCCACGGGCCGGGGCCCGGCGTCCGCGCGCTCCCCGTCGCCCGCCCCCGGTGCGTCGAGTCGCACGACCACCGCGGGCACTCCCGCGGACGTGCACGCGTGCAGGAGCGCTCGCCGCTCGTCGCGCCCGGGCACGACGAGGAGCACGATGGCGGCGCGAGCCGAGACGACGAGCTCGCGGGCGGCCTCGATCCGTCGCACGACGGCCGGGAGGTGGCCTTCGACGAGCGCCTCGAGGTCCCCCGAGGCGAGGTCGGCGAAGGGGACGCCCCGGTGCGCGTAGGACGCGGCCACCCCCGGGGTGCCTCGCAGGCGTCGCCCCTGCTCGCGCAGGAGACCCTCGGCCTCGGAAACCGCGCGTCGCGCGCGGCGGGTTTCCCACCGGGGCAGCTCGGCGAGCGTCACGACCGCGAGGCCGCCCCACCGGTCCGCGGAGACGGCCTCCAGCAGCGGCGCCACCGCGAGGCGCTCCTCTTCGCCGGCCAGCAAGGCGACGAGCGGGCCCTCGGTCCCCGCCTCGACCGCCGGCAGGGCGCGAAGCGTCGGCGGCTGCGCGGGGGCGAGGGCGTCGGCGATCGCCCTCCTCAGGCCACCCCGCGGGGCGGGCCGAAGGACCGGGAGGGGCCGACCCGGGCCCGGGGCCGGGCCGTGGAACAGGACGCCCCGCGCGGTGCAGGCGCGCGCGAGGAGGAGCGCGTCGGCGGGGGCGAGGCCGGGGGCGTCCACCTCGGAAGGGGTCGTCGCCTCGAGGAGGCGGAGCGCGAGCTCGGCCGCCCTCGCGCAGCGCGGGCCGGCGGTCTCGTCGCGCAGGAACGCTTCCGCGCACCACAGGAGAGAGGCCCCTCGCCACTCCACGAGCTCGCGGAAGCTCTTCCCGTCCACGAGCGGCAGGCGACCCCAGACCCGCGCCCAGGTCCTCACCGCGGAGTCGGTGGCCGCGAGCCCCTCCGGCCCCAGGACGTCCTCGACCGCGCGGAACGGGAACCCCTCGCGCTCGAGGGAGGAGGCGGGGGCGCCCGGCCAGCAGACCACGTCCGCGCCCTCTCTCTGACGCTCGCGGGCGGGGGCGGGCGAGCCTCCGCCCCAGACGACGAGCCCGCCCGGTCTGTCGGGCATGGCCCTAACGCTTCCGGGGCCGGAAGCCGTAGCGGAAGCGCAGCAGCGCGAAGTTGAGGAGGGCCATGTAGATCTCCTCTCCCGAGAGCTTCGAGGCGGCGCGGGCGCGGTTCTTGAAGTGGATCGGCACCTCGCCGAGGCGGAAGCCGTGGACCCAGGCCTGGTAGGCCATCTCGCCGTGAACGACGTAGCCCCGGATCCGGATCCGGTCGAACTCCGTCTCCTCGAGCACCGCCCGGCGGTAGGCGCGGAAGCCACTCGTGGTGTCGCGGATCGGCACTCCGGCCACGAGCGCTATGTACTTGTTGGCGAGCCAGGAGAGCAGCGGGCGCCAGAAGCCCCACTCCGACGATCCGCCCCCCGGAACGTAGCGCGAGCCCACCACCATGTCGCACGTCTCGAGCTTCGCGAGGAACTTGGGCAGCTCGCGCGGGTGGTGGGAGAAATCGGCGTCCATCTCCAGGAACACCGCGTAGCCCGCCGGGTCGGCGAGACCCTTGCGGAACGCCGCGATCACCGCCGCCCCGCGACCCGCCTTCTCCTTGCGGAGCAGGAGGTCCACGCGGCCCGGGTGCTCGGCCACGACCTCCCGCACGGCCTCCGCGGTCCCGTCGGGGCTCCCGTCGTCGGCCACCCACACGTCCACGTTCTCACCCTGGGCGAGGAGCTCCTTCAGGAGCGGGCGGACGTTCTCCCGCTCGTTGTAGGTCGGGACGACGACGAGGACGCGCTCGACCACGCTCAGCCTTCCCGGAAGGTGCGCAGCGTCTCGAGGTAGTGATCGGGGAGCCCGATGTCGAAGCGTCGCCCGTCCACGATCAGGCCGTGGAAGCCGTCCTCCTGCCGGAGGCGGTCGAGGGCGGAGGTGAGCTGGAACTCTCCCCGCTCGCGCACGTTGTTGCGGATGTGCTCCTCGAGGTAGCCGAACAGCTGCGGCTTGATGACGTACTGCCCGAAGACGGTCAGGTACTCGCCGTCCGGCAGGCCGGGCGTGCGCAGGCTGGCGCGTGCGTAGTCGGCGGTGGGCTTCTCCGCGAACTCGGTCACGTTGAGCAGCCGCTCCGGCTCGAGCCAGACCCCGGTGGCCGCCCCGAAGGCGGCGATCTCGCGCTCCGGGGTGCGGCGCAGGCCCACGACGCTCGTCCCGGAGCGCTGGTAGGCCTCCACCAGCTGTCGCGCGCAGGACACGTCGCTCGTGGAGCGGTAGAGGTGGTCGCCCAGCATCAGGAGAAAGGGCTCGTCGCCGAGGGCGGCGCGGGCGCAGAAGACCGCGTGGCCGAAGCCCTCCTGCGCGGTCTGGGTGACGAACGTGATGCGGCGGCCGATCTCCAGGATGCGCCGCGCGTAGTCCTGGAAGTGCCGGGGCAGCTTGTTGTAGTTCTCGATCGAGATCTGCTGGTTGAAGAACGAGCGGAAGTCCTCGAGGTCGTCCTCCTGGACCACGATCACCACGTCCTCGATCCCGGCCTCGAGGGCTTCCTCCACGATCAGCAGGATGGCGGGCTTGGCGATCCCGTCGCGGTCGATGACCGGGAACAGCTCCTTCTTCGTGGCTTTGCTGGCCGGGAAGAGGCGGGTTCCGAAGCCGGCCGCGGGGATGAGCGCCCGGGACACCTTCGGCCCGGTGCCGAGGGTGAGGGGAAGGCCCTGGACGCCGAGGTCGCGCTCGAGGATCTCGACCACCGCACGCTGGTCCGCGGCGCTGCGGGCCACGAGCTGCCCGGACCCGTCGCCCTGCGAGCCGACGCCCTTCCCGCCCCACACGTGCGGCCGCAGCGCCTCGTGCGCGAGCACGCGGTGCAGCGCCGGCGAGGTCAGCTCCTCGGGACAGGCGGGGGCGGCGTAGCGGTCGAAGAACGCCTGGGCCTCGCCCATCAGCGCGCCGAGCCGCTCGGCGTCGCCCGCCTGCAGGGCCTCCTTCGCCTGCTGGACGATGCGCTTGTTGACGGGGCCGAGCAGCTCCTGGACGCCCTTCTCGACCTCCCCCTCCGCGAACGGGTAGGAGCGGTTGAGCCGCTTCAGGATCTCGACGGTGTCCTTCCTCGCCTTGAGGTCCACGATCACGAAGTGCAGGTCCCTGGCCGGCCGGATCTCCTCGGTCGCGAGGCGGTCCCCGTCGAACTCCATGAGCACGGCGCGATCGCCGAACGCGCAACCCTGGTCCATGCGCCCGCAGCGCGAGGGCGTCGTGATCTCGCCCTGGTAGGCGAGCTCCATCTCGCCGCGGACGGTGAGCCGCAGGTCGTAGACGCGGTTGAAGGCGCGGGCGGTGAGGACGCTGATCGCGGCGCTCGAGGAGAGCCCCTTCTTGATCGGGAGATCGGTCTTGAAGTTGCGGATGACGAGGCCGCGCACGCGGTAGTTCGTCAGCACCTGGTAGGCGACCCCCGCCGCGTAGGAGAAGAAGCCGCCCCGCTGCGCCTCCTCGAGGAGGGCCCGCGGCTCGAGAGGGATCTCGTACGGCCCGTGCGCCTCGCCGTCCGGCGTCGTGGAGGTGAGCACGAGCGCCGTCGGGTGTGGCTCCACCTCGGCGTGAATGCCCTGGTTGGTGCCGCAGATGAGGGTGTAGCCCTTCTCGATCTCGGCGTTGATGCGACGGTAGCCGCCCGCCCAGTCCGAGTGCTCGCCGAAGAGGCAGATCCGCCCCGGGACGAAGATCTTCATGGCGCTACGCCCGGCAGACTTCCGGGCCCGCGGCGCCCGGCGCGCCCAGGCCGAGGGGCGCCATCAGGTTGCGGGTGTCGACGACGAGCTTCACCCCGGCGAAGAGCCCCGCCTTCTTGAAGTCGGAGTGGGCGGTGGAGACGACGAGCACGTCGTGCCGCGCGAACTCCTCCGCCGTGCAGGGCACCGAGGAGAGGCCCAGGTCGTGCTCGCGCCCCGGCCGCGCCACCGGGATGTAGGGGTCGCAGTAGGCGACCTCGACGCCCTCCGCCCGCAGCCGCTCGATGATCTCGAACGAGGGCGACTCGCGGTCGTCGTCGATGTCGGCCTTGTAGCTGAGCCCCAGGACGAGGGCCTTCGACCCCTTCAGGCTCTTGCCGTGGCGGTTGAGGGCGCGCGCCGTGCGCTCGATGACGTACTCCGGCATCGCGGTGTTGATCTCCCCGGCGAGCTCGATGAAGCGGGCCCACGCCCCGTGCTCGGCCGCCTTCCAGGTGAGGTAGAAGGGGTCGAGCGGGATGCAGTGCCCGCCGAGGCCGGGCCCGGGGTAGAAGGGCATGAAGCCGAAGGGCTTCGTCTTCGCCGCCTCGATGACCTCCCAGACGTTGATCCCCATCTTGTCGAGGACGACCTTCATCTCGTTGGCGAGGGCGATGTTCACGGCGCGAAAGACGTTCTCGAGGATCTTGGCCGCCTCCGCCACTTCGGGCGACGAGACCGGCACCACCTTTTCGATCGCTGCCCCGTAGAGGGCGACCGCGACCTCGAGCGAGGCGGGGTCGATCCCCCCCACCACCTTGGGGATGTTCTGGGTGTGGAAGCTCCGGTTCCCCGGGTCCTCGCGCTCCGGCGAGAAGGCGAGGAAGAAGCCCTTCCCGCACTCGAGCCCGCGCGCCTCGAAGCGCGGGAGGAGCTCCTCGCGGGTCGTGCCCGGGTACGTGGTGGACTCGAGGACGATCAGCTGCCCCGGCCGCAGGCGGCGGGCCACCTCCTCGGCGGTGGAACGGATGTACGAGAGGTCGGGCTCGCGGTGGCGCCCCAGGGGGGTGGGGACGCAGACGATCACGGCGTCGCAATCCGAGAGGCGGTCGAAGTCGGTGGTGGCCACGATCCTTCCGCGCGCGAAGGCCCCCGCCACGCGCTGGGCGCCGATGTGGCGGATGTACGACTCCCCGCGGTGCAGGGCCTCGGGCTTCTTCCGGTCGACGTCGAAGCCGACGACCGGGAACCCCGACTCCTCGAAGAGGAGCGCGAGAGGAAGGCCGACGTATCCGAGCCCGATGACGCCGACGCGGGCCGATCGATCGGCGATTCTGCGGACGAGCTCGGCGCGCGAGTCACTCATACGGCCGAGGATGCTAGCACGCGCCTTCGCGCCGCGTCAGCCGGGCGGGGCGGGCCCGAAGGCGGCGCGCCCTACACCTCGCGAGCCGCGTCCTCGACCGCCGCCGCCACCGCCCGCGCCTGCTCGTCGCTCAGCTCCGGATACAGGGGCAGCGAGAGGATCTCGGCCGTGGCCTTCTCCGCCACCGGCAGGTCGCCCGGCTTTCCGCCCAGGGAGGCGAAGGCGGGCTGCAGGTGGAGCGGGATCGGGTAGTGGATGAGCGTCCCCACGCCTCGCGCCCGCAGCGCGGCGGCCAGGGCGTCGCGCCGCGGGTGGCGCACCACGAAGAGGTGGAAGACCGCGCGGGCGTACGGCTGCTCGCGCGGCAGCTCCACCCCCGCGCCCGCGAGCGCCCCGGAGTAGAGAGCGGCCAGGGCCCGGCGCCTCTCGGTCCAGGCGGAGAGGTGGCGCAGGCCCACCCGCAGCAAGGCCGCCTGCAGCTCGTCGAGGCGGCTGTTGACGCCCGCGACCTCGTGCCGGTAGCGGTCGCTCTGCCCGCCGTTTCGGAGCTGGCGCAGCCGGGCCGCGAGGCCCGGGTCGTTCACCAGGATCGCCCCGCCGTCGCCGAGGCCGCCCAGGTTCT
The DNA here is from genome assembly GCA_963818355.1 of uncultured Acidobacteriota bacterium. Taxonomy (GTDB): domain Bacteria; phylum Acidobacteriota; class Vicinamibacteria; order Fen-336; family Fen-336; genus DATBSL01. The sequence goes on from CAWFSB010000059.1 coordinate 112,794, forward strand.
TGGTCGGGTAGAACGAGAGGGCCCCGAGGCCGCGCTCGCCGGCGAGCGTCCCGACGGGACGGCCCTCGTAGAGAGCCCCGTGCGCCTGGCACGCGTCCTCCAGCACGGCGATTCCCCGCTCGCGCGCGAGGGCGAGGATCGGGGCCATGTCCGCGGGGTGGCCGTAGAGGTGGACGGGCAGGATGACCTTCGTGCGCGCGGTGAGCGCCCCGGCGAGCGCGCTCCGGGTCGAGGTTCAGGGTGCGAGGGTCCACGTCCACGAAGACGGGCCGCGCGCCCGTCTGCACCACGGCGAGCCCGGTGAAGGCGGCGGAGACCGCGGTGGTGACCACCTCGTCGCCGGGTCCCACGCCGAGCGCGCGCAGGGCGAGCGAGAGGGCGTCGGTGCCGTTCCCGACCGCGACCGCGTCCCGCGCGCCGAGCGCCGCGGCCAGCTCGCGCTCGAAGGCCTCCCCCTCGGGGCCCAGGATGAACCAGCCGGAGTCGAGGACCCGCGCCACCGCCTCGTCCAGCTCGCGCCGGTGGGCGGCCACGTGGGCCCGGAAGTCGACGAAAGGAACGGCGAGGGGGGCGCTCACAGGTAGTGCTCCCGGTGGCGGCGGTAGTAGGCGACCGTCTGGGCGAGGCCCTCGCGCAGGGGGACGGTGGGCGTCCAGCCGAGGACCGTCTTCGCCTTCGTGATGTCGGCGTAGAAGTCGCCGATGTCGATCCGCTTCCTCTCGGGAGGGAAGGGCACGAGCGTGCAGGAGCCGCCGCCGGCCACGTCGAGGAGCAGCTCGACGAGCTCGAGCAGCGACACCGGGTGCTCGTCCCCGAGGTTCAGGGCCTGTCCGTTCGCGGCCTCCTTGGCCCCCGCCCGCAGGAAGGCGTCCACCACGTCGTCCACGTGGTTGAAGTCGCGCTTCTGGCGCCCGTCGCCGAAGACCTGGATCTCCTCGCCGAGCGCGGCCTTGCGGACGAACCAGCCGATGAAGCCCTGGCGGTTGTGCCGGATGAGCTGGCGGGGGCCGTAGGTGTTGGTGAGCCGCAGCGAGCAGGTGCGAATCCCGTACACCTGGTGGTAGACGAGGTGGTAGAACTCGCCCGAGATCTTGTTGATCCCGTTCACGTCCACCGGCTGCAGGAGGTGCTTCTCGTCCACCGGCAGGTACAGCGGCTTGCCGTAGACCTGGCGCGTGCCGGCATAGACGATCTTGAGCTCGGGGTTGCCCTTGCGGACCGCCTCCAGCACCCGCAGCTGGCTCGTGCAGTTGATCTCGAGGTCGGTCACGGGGTCGCTCATCGAGTCGATGTGGCTCACCTGGCCGGCCAGGTTGAACAGCACCTCCTGGTCGCGAACCAGGAACTCCATCCCGTGCCCGCGCACGTCGGCGATGTTGATGCGGACCTTGTCCTCGTAGCCGTCGAGGTTGAAGAGGTTGCCCCCGTAGTCGGGCAGCAGGCTGTCCACCGCCGTCACGCGCGCGCCCAGGTCGGCGAGGGTGCGGCAGAGGTTCGACCCGATGAAGCCGAGGCCGCCGGTGACGAGGACCCGGCGGCCTCGGTAGAAGTCGCGGTGGTCGCTCACGCCGCCCCTCCCGCCGAATGCTCGCTGCCCGGCCCGCGGTGGAGCCTCCGGACGACGAGCTCCCACCAGAGCCGCGTGAGATCCACGAGGGTGCGGAAGACCCGCGGGAAGTTGAAGAACTGGCTCTTGCCGTAGGAGCGGTGGAAGTGGTGCACCGGCACCTCGGCGATGCGGAAGCCGGCGTCCTGGACCTTCTTCATGAGCTCGACGCAGATGACGCCGGAGGAGCGGGTCAGGCGGACCTTCTCGAAGACGCGGCGGCGCATGAGCCGAAAGTCGCAGTCGACGTCCCGCAGGCGCAGAGAGAACGCGAGCTTCACGAACCAGTGGTAGACGCGGCCGATGACAATCCGGTGCAGGGGGTCCTGGCGGGAGATCTTGTAGCCGTTCACGAAGTCGACTTCCGGGGACAACGCCTCCCAGAGCCTCGTCATCTCGCGCGGGTCGTACTGCGCGTCCCCGTCCGTGTAGAACACGAGCTCCTTCGAGGCCGTCTCGAACCCCGTGCGCAGCGCTCCGCCGTAGCCGCGGTTCGTCGGGTGGTGCACGACCTTCAGCCAGCGGAAGTGCCTCGCCATCTCGTCGAGGAGCTCGCCCGTGTGGTCGGGGCTGCCGTCCTCGACCACGATCACCTCGTAGTCGTCGGTGAGGGTGCGCGCGGTCATGTGCGCGACGAGGACCAGGCTCGCGATGGTGCCGGCATCGTTGTAGGCGGGGAAGAAGATGCTCAGGCCGTGCTTGTCTGCGCTCATGGGGGGCTCGATGCGGAAACGAGCGAAGCTAGCACGCGCCCTCTCGGAGGGTCAAACCGCGCGGCGGCGCTCGGCGAGGAATGCGCCGGCGAGCCCGGCCACCGCGAGGGCGGCGAGGACGAGGCCGGCAAGGAGCCCCCGCGCCCGGTGAGTGAGAACCACGCGGTGGGTCCCCTCGCCGAGCACGATCCCCATGCGGTCCCCGTTCACGCGCACGATGGGGGCCGCCCGGCCGTCCACGCGCGCCCGGAAGCCGGGGTCGTACCCTTCGCTCGTCACGAGCAGCCCGGGCCCGGCGGCGCGCACGACGATCCGGCCACCGGCCGCGCGCGCGAGGTCGGCGGGCGAGGACCGGCTGCCGGGCGGGAGCACGACACCGAGCGCGTCTGTCTCGGTCGCGAGCGCCTCGCGCCGCGCGTCCACTCCCAGGCGGGTGGGCGAGCGCAGGACGTCGAGGACGCGTGCCTCATCGGGCAGCCGCCGCAGGGAGTCGACCACCCACGCCGGTCCTATTCCCCGCCGCACCTCGAAGAGGCTGACGAGGGGCGTGCCCGCCGCCTCCGCCAGCCGTACCTCGTCGCTCACGTAGGCCGAGGCCGCGGAGAGGCCGACCCCGCGGCCGGCCTCGGCGTCGCGCAGCCCCGCGCGGAGGAGCCAGAGCGGGGGAGCGCCGGGCCAGGCCCGCAGGCGCAGGGAGCTGACCGCGAAGCGGCCCTGCAGGCGCAGCACGCCGAGGTACTGGTGGCCCGTGAAGCCCTCGCGCGCGGGGAAGCTCGCGTGGACGGAGGCCATCCCGTGGCGCACGGCGCGGCGCACGTCGGGCCGCTCCCACGCCCACTCGGCGGTCTCGATCCCGGCGCGAATCGGGAGCCAGATCTCGCGCCCGGAGGCCAGCCGCGCCACGCACTCGGCCACCACGCGGCCCTGCTCGACCTCGACCGCACCGGAGAGGAAGCTCACCACCCGCACCTCGGTGGCGCGAGTGATGGGGAGAGAAAACAGATGAGGCCGCGGCGGCTGCAGCACGACGTCGAGCGCTTCGCCGAGGCCGTCCCCGTCCGCCGGCACCACGAGCGCCTCGGTCGGGACCTGGATCCACCTCACGCCGAGCAGCTCGAGCCGTCCCGGATCGGTCTCGAGGAGGCGGCGGGAAACGGTGCCGTCCGAGCCCATTCCGTCGAGCACGGCGAGGCGGGAGGCGGGCACCATGGGGTCGTAGCCGTTGACGCTGCGGTGAGCGGTGAGGCTCGCGCGATTCGCCCAGGCGAGGTCCCGCTCCCGGGCCCGAGGCCACGAGGTGGCGAGCGTGAGCGTTCGCTCCGCGCGCCGCTCTCCCATCGCGCGGTCCAGGGCCTCGCGGGTCGGCGTCGCCTGCTCGAGCTCCGCCTCCGTGGGCGCCCCCGCCCAGGCGTCCCGGCCCGAGGGCTGCAGGAGGAAGGACGCCAGCACGGGCAGCAGGAAGACGTGGGCCGCCGCCGCGTCGCGCCTCTCCGCGAGAGCGAAGTAGAGGATGAGGCCGAGGGCGAGGAGCCCGACGGGAGCCGCGAGCTGTGGCGCGAGCGGGCCGGTCACGGTGGTGGCGACCGACAGGGACGCCGCGGCGGACAGGGAGGCGAGCAGGGCCAGCTGTCGCAGGCGGCGGCCCCGCGGCTCGTGCCGGGCGCGCCACTGGGCGGAGAGGGAGAGCCCTCCGAGGAGAGCGAGCGCAAGGTCGAAGGCCAGCGGCAGGGCCCCCACGCCTTCGGTCGCTCCCTGCCCGGCGAAGAGGAGGAGACCCAGGCCCACCACGGCCGCCCAGGGGCGCAGGGCGGGCAGGCTCGCCAGGAGAGGCACGGCGGCCAGCGCGAAGACGGCGGCCGGCGCGTGGGAGACGTAGCGCAGGACGAGCCCGGCCAGGCCGGCGAGAGCCGCCGCTTCGTGGCCGGCGACCCCGGTGCCTCCCGGTCCGGCCTCGCGAGCCGCGACGAGCGTGGGGAGGAGCTGCGGGGCCGCGAGCAGGACGCCGGCGAGGACCGCCGCCGCCGTGGACCGCACGCCCCGCCCCCTCGCCCGACCCTCGCCGGCCGGTGCCAGCAGCAAGCGCGCGCCGAGAAGCAGCGCTCCCGCGCCGACCGCCTCCTTTGACCCGGCCAGGAGCAGGAGGGCGACCGCGACGGCGAGGGCGGCGCAGGTCGCGGCCCGGGCTCGGGCGAGGTGAGCCTCCGCGGCGAGAAGCAGGAGCGGCAACGCGGGGGCGGCCGTGACGAGCGCGGTGTCACCGAGGCGCGCGACGAGGCAGGGGCCGAGGGCGAAGCCGATCCCGGCCACGAGGGCGCCGACGCGATCCGCCCCCAGGCGACGGGCGTAGAGATAGGTGAGCGGGCCCACGAGCGCCAGCGACGCGAGCACGAGCAGCTGGAAGGCCCCGAACGGGGCGAGCGGGGTGAGCGCGACCACGAGGGGGTGAAAGGCCCCGGGTCGGTAGGAGGCGAGCAGCGGCGTCCCGGAGAAGGCCGAGCCGTTCCAGGACGGGACCTCCCCGCGGCCCCAGGCGCGCCAGACCTCCGCGCGCAGGGGCAGGTGAAGCGCGGCGCCGTCCCCGGGGGCGAGCAGGCGCCCCTCGAGCCAGGCCGGTGCGTAGGCGAGGAGCGGGGCCGCGGCGAGGAACAGGATCAGGAGGAGATCGCGCCGGCCGGCCCCTGCGGATGGAGCCCACATGGCGGTGACCCTAGCACGCCCCCGCCCGCGGGCGTGAGCCCCGGGAGCCTACCGTCTCCGCTCGACGGCCGCGCGCCAGCCGGAGTAGAAACGGAACTGCTCGACGTTGTCGAGGACGATCGGTGCCTCCTCGCGCCCCCGCCCACTTCCCGTGGCGAGGCGGAGCGATCCGGCCGCGCCGAGCGCCCCCCCGGGCTCCGGCCCGGCCGGACCCAGCGCCGGCGGAAGGCGACGGAAGCCGTCGTCGACCGTCGCGCCGGGCGCGATCGCCTCGACCCAGGCGTCGAGCTCGAGCCGCGCGGGACCCGTGACCGCGAAGCCGAACTCGAAGGCGAACGCGTCGATCTCCACCGCCCGCGGATCCTGGCGCCGGTGCAGGTGCACGCGGTAGCCCTCTTCGAGCCGCGCGGTGTCGACGCGGCGCCGCTTCGAAGCCGGCTGGTACTCCCGCGTGATCGCTCCCCGCACGACCAGTGGCACGTCGCCGCGCCGGAGGGTGACCGGCCCCTCGCCCGTGCGCAGGGCGAGAACCCCCTCGTCGAGCTCGCCCCCCCACGCCGGCAGCGGGCGGGCGCGGGCCTCGGCCTCGGGCACGAGAAAGACGACGAGGCCCGACTCCGCGAGCCGCCCCGCCTCGGCCTGGGCCGCGGCGGCCTCGAGGACGCGGAGCAGGTGGAATCCGGCCCCGTCTGACCAGGAGCCCGGCCTCGTAGGGCGACAGGTCGAGCGCCCGCGCGAGCGTTTCCGGAGGCACGCCGGCGAGATCGAGAACCACCAGCCGCCGCTCCCCCTGCGCCGCGGCCTCCGGGGGTGAGGCGCAGGCCGCCCCCGCGACACTCACGCTCCCGGGCGGCAGCGCCGCGCCGCAGTAGAGGCACGTCGCGCGCGCGAGCGCCACCGGGCGTCGGCACGAGGGGCAGCTCGCCACGGGCGGGGCCTCAGACGTTGTGCCGGAACTCGATGACGTCGCCGTCCTTCACCGGGTAGTCGCGGCCCTCGAGCCGCAGGCTGCCGCGCTCCCGGCAGGCCGCGATCGAGCCGGCCTCGACGAGCGCCTCGAAGGGAACCACCTGCGCGCGGATGAAGCCGCGCTCGATGTCGGAGTGGATGGTGCCCGCCGCCACCTGCGCGCGCGTCCCGCGGCGGATGGTCCAGGCGCGGCACTCGTCCTCGCCCGCGGTGAGGAAGGAGATGAGCCCCAGCAGGTCGTAGGTCGAGCGGATCACGCGCTCGAGGCCCGGCTCGGCGAGCGACAGGTCGTCGCGGAAGGTCTTGGCGTCCTCGGGAGACAGGTCGGCCATCTCGGCCTCGATCGGGGCGGAGACCGCGCACAGGGCGACCCCCGGCTTGCGCGCGAACGCCGCGAGGCCCGAGCGCTCGAGAAACGCCGCCGCCTCGCGGATCTCGGCTTCTCCGAGGTTGGCCACGAGGAGCAGGGGCTTCCCCGACAACAGGGCGTAGCCGCGCAGGCGGTGGGTCTCCTCGTCGGTCATCCCCATCTCCCGCAGCGGCGTCTCCGCCTCCAGGGCCTCCTTCAGGCGCAGGAAGAGCGCGCGCTCCGCCACGTCCTCGGCCTTGCTCGCCTTCTTGATGTTGGCCTCGAGGCGCTCGAGCCGCCGCTCGACGGTGCCGAGGTCGGCGAGGATGAGCTCGAGCTCGAGCATCTTCGCGTCGCGCAGGGGGTCGACCGAGCCGTCGGGGTGAGGGGCGGTGTCCGACTCGAAGGCCCGAACCACGTGCACGAGCGCGTCGACGCCGCGCAGGGCCGGCAGGTCGACGAGGGCCCCGCCCTCGCCCTTGGCGACGCCGGGGACGTCCACGTACTCGACGGTGGCGAGCGTCCGCTTCTTCGGCTGGAAGATCGCGGCGAGCCGGTCGACGCGCGGGTCGGGCACCCGGGCGACGGCGACCCGGGCCTCGGGCCGACCGCCCGGTGGCGTCGCCGGCGTTCCCGTCAGGAGCTGGAAGAGAGTGCTCTTTCCCGCGAGGGAGAGCCCGAGGATGCCGGCTTTCATGTCGCGATTATACGCGGGGCGGTCGCGCCCACCGGGGGAGGCCCCCGGCGACGTCGCCGCACGGTGTTAGAATCGGCGGTCGGCGATGCTGCCCGCCCTGCTTGCTCTCGCGCTCCAGGTGGGTCCCGCGCTGCCGGGCGTAGGCGCCCCCTCCCCGCCGCCCCCGGGCGAGGGCCCCGTCATCCTCTTTCTGGTGGACAACTCCGCCTCGCTGCCGCCCCTCGACCCCGACGAGAAGAGGGTGGCCGCGCTCGAGAAGATGTTCACCTTCCTGCAGGGCCATCGCTACCGGCTGATCCTGTTCGGGGGCAAGGACGAGATCGCCGTCGACGACGTCTCGCGCTACCGCAACGAAGGGCAGTGGACGGACTTCTACCACGCCTTCGTACGGGCGAAGGCCGTGGCCGCCGAGTACCCCCGCGGCACCGACCTGCGCATGGTGCTGCTCACGGACGCGATCGCCGACCCCGACCCGAAGGACTGGCCCGACGTGCCGAGCGGCTGGGACGTGCGCTCGCACTCGGTCCGCAAGACGGTGGAGCTCGTCGGCGGCATGGGCATCCCCCTCTACGTCGTGCTGGTGGGGGACCCCCGGGGAGACGTGGCGGGCAGAGACCGCGAGCAGTCCCCCGGCTTCGTCCTCGACATGGTGCAGGCCGCGAACGGACAGGCCGCCTCCCCCCTCGCCCAGACCCTCTCTTCCTTCTTCCAGGACGACGGCCTCCTGCTTGCGGAAGTTCGTCTACCGCGTGGCGCCCCACGAGGGCCTGAAGAAGATCGAGTCGGTCGTGACGCGCATCGCCTCGCCGCCGCGGGCGGGAATCGAGATGCGGATCTTCGGCACCTTCGTCCTCCCGCTCCTCCTCATCCTCGTCTCGCTCCTCGGCCTCCTCGTGCGCTCCTTTCCGGGGCCGGGCGACCTCGAGGTCCTGGAGCTCGCCGTCGACCAGCCCGTGCACGTGGCCGCCGACCGGATCCACCGCGCGCCGGACGGCACCTGGTCGGCGCAGGGGCTGAGCCTCGCCACCGACGCCCGCGCCGCCGCCGCCACGTTCACCCTCCAGGGGGGAGAGCTCGAGCTGACGGGCGCGGGCCTCGACACGACCGGCCTCGACCCGCGCGACGCCGCGCTGCTGTCTCTCGGTCTCGACGACATGCGTCGCGCCCTGGAGACGGCGACGGACGCGGGGACGCGCGAGGACAAGATCCACGCCCTCAACCTCGACTACGCCGCGCGCGGGCTCGAGCCGCAGGAGGCGGAGCGGATCCTCACCCGGCCCCGGGCCGAGCGCGCCTCCCTCGCCGCGGTGGACTTCGTCCGGGCCAAGGCGCACCTCGCCTTCGACGAGGCCCTGCGCCGCCGCCTGCTCGAGCCCCGCGTCAACGTCGTGATCTACGGGAAGGACGCGGGGCGCCGGGAGGTCACGCCCGGGGCCTCGCTGCGTGTCGGCGGCTACGGCTTTCTCGTGCGCGAGATCGACCGTGGCGGCCGCAAGGACGCGCGGCTCGTGCTCTACTACGATCGCGTCAGCTCGTTCCTCGGCCTCAAGACCCTCCTGCCCGACGTCTTCCAGCGCGCTTTCCGCTTCCGGCGCAGCCGACAGCGGGTCGTCAGCTGACACCCATGCCGCGGCGCATCCTCGTCGCGGGTCTCGACGCGCGCGAGCTGCGGCTCGAGGTGCGCTTCCTGCAGCGCGAACCCGAGCTGGTGACGGAGGCGCTCTCCGCGCGCGAGCTCTTCGACGCGGTGGCCCGCGAGGAGGCTTCGCTCGTCGTGCTCGGCCCCCGCCTGCCCGACGTGCCGATCGAGGAAGCCATCCGGCGCATCCGCGAGGGGCCGGCGGGCCAGCGGGCCTCCATCCTCGTGCTGATCCCCGCCTCCGACCTCGCGGGGACGGAGGGCATCGTGCTCGAAGCCGGGGCCAACGCGGCGCTGCGCCGCCCGCTCGAGCGCTTCGTCCTCGAGAGCTGGGTGGCGAAGCTCCTCGACGTGCCGCGGCGGGTGCTCGCGCGCATCCCGGTGCACGTGCAGGTCGTGGGCAGCCGGAAGAGCGCGCCGGGCGAGCACTTCTACGGGCTCAGCCGCAACCTCAGCGTCCACGGGATGCTGCTGGCGAGCCCGGTCCGGATCGAGGCCGAGGACCTCGACCTCGAGATCGACCTCCCGGAGGCCGAGGGCCGGATCCGGGTGCTGGGGCGCATCGCGCGCGAGGCCCCGGAGGTGGGCTGGCCGTACATGGGGTACGGGATCGAGTTCCTGTTCCTGCCCGAGGCCGGGCAACGCGCGATCGATCGCATGGTGAGGCGCGAGACACTGCCCGAACCGGCGCGCAGCCTCTGGGCCCCCGACGCCATCCACTCGACGCTGCGGCGCGACGAGTGGATCTACGAGGTCACCGAGCCCGCGCGGACGGACAGCGGCTTCCTGGTCGAGGTCCGCCGCGCCGCCCGCGTGGGCTGGCGCCCCGGGCAAGCCAGCCCCTTCTACGTCGTGCAGGGGGAATCGGCGCGCCTCGCCCTCGACACCGCCCGCGAGTTCGTGCGCCGCCACGGCTGAGCCCTTGCCCCGCGTTTCGGTTCTGCTCCCCGTCCGCGACGCGGCGGCGACGCTTCGCGCCTGTCTCGACTCGCTCGCCACTCAGACGCTCGGCGATCACGAGGTCGTCGCGGTGGACGACGGCTCCGCGGACGGCAGCGGCGAGCTCCTCCTCGCCCGCGCTGGCACGGACCCGCGCCTGCGGGTCGTGCGCACCCCGCCTCGCGGTCTCGTGAGCGCCCTCTCCCTCGCGCTCGCGCAGGCCCGCGCCCCCCTGGTGGCGAGGATGGACGCGGACGACGTGGCACGGCCGTCGCGCCTCGCCCTCCAGGCGGAACGACTCGAGCGGGACACCGCGGTCGACATCCTCGGCTGCCGCGTCGCCCTGGCCTCCTCGCCGGGCTTCGCGGCCGGGGCGGGCATGCGCTCCTACCTGGAGTGGCAGAACTCACTCGTCGACCACGACGCGATGGCGCGCGACCGATTCGTCGAGTCGCCCCTCGTCCACCCCTCGGTGGCCATGAGGACGGCCACGCTGCGGCGGCTCGGCGGCTGGCGAGACTTCGACGGCCCCGAGGACTACGACCTGTGGCTGCGCGGCTTCGACGCGGGCCTGCGCTTCGCCAAGCTCGAGGAGACGCTCGTCGAGTGGCGCGACTCGCCGGGCCGCCTGACCCGCACGGACCCGCGCTACGCGCCCGGCCGCTTCCTCGCGCTGAAGCTCGAGGCGCTCGCCCGGGGCGCCCTCGCCGGCGGCCGGGGGGTCGTCGTCTGGGGGTCGGGGCCGGTCGGCCGGGCCTGGTCGCGCGCCCTGCGCGCCACGGGTCACAAGGTGCGCGCGTTCGTCGAGGTGGACCCCCGCAAGGTGGGGGGGCGTCGGCAGGGCGTTCCGGTCGTCGCGGTCGCGGAGGCGGGGCGCCTGCGCGGGCCGCTCCATCTGGCCGCGGTCGGGCAGAGGGGCGCCCGGGAGCGGATCCGCGCGGAGGCCGCCCGTCAGGGCCTCACGGACGGCATAGACCTCGTCGCCGTCGCCTAGCGTGCTCGGCGGGTCCCGGGCGCGTGGCTCGCTATAATCGACGGATGGTGCGACGGCTCTGCCTCGGCGGCACGCTCACCGCCCTCGTCCTGGCGTGGGCTGCCCCGGCCGGCGCTGGCGGCGAAGAAGCCCCCCGCGCCGCCGCCGCCCCCGCCGCGCATCGAGAAGCTGGCGAGCCTTCTCGCAATGGAGGACACGCGCTCGTCCCGCGCGGGCGAGCTGGAGCGGCTCCTCCGCGACGCCGACCGGGGCGTGAGGCGTCGCGCGGCCCTCGCCGCCGGCCGGGTGGCCGACCCCGCCCTCGTCCCCGCCCTCCTCGAGCTGCTGGACGACCCGGAGGTGGAGGTGCGCCGCATGGCCGCCTTCGCCCTCGGTCTCGCCGGCGAGCGCTCGGCGGTGGACCGGCTGCTCTCGGCTCTCGCGGACCCCGACGCCGGGGTCCGCGGACGGGCCGCGGAGGCCCTGGGACGGATCGGCGACCCGCGCGCCGCGCCCCCGGTCGCGCAGCTCGTGGTCACCGCGCTCCCGAAGACGATCAGCCGCATGACCGTGCGCGGCGACGACCCGGGCAACCCCGACGACACCTGGGCCGAGCAGCGCCTCGCCCTGTTCGCGCTCGCCCGCCTCGGGGACGTGCCCGCCGCCCGCCTCGCCCTCCTGGACGGCGCCCGCCCGCGCTTCGATTGGTGGGCAGCCACGTGGGTGGCCATGCGCCTCGAGAGCCCGGAGCTCCGACCGGCCCTCGTCGCCGCCGCCGGATCGGACGACCCCCGCTCGCGCTCGCTCGCCGCCCGGGGCCTCGGCGCGCTCGCCGACGCCTCCGCCGTCGACCTGCTGCTCCCCCTCGTGCGCGACGCCGACGGGACCGTGGCGCTCTTCGCTCTTCGCGCCCTCGGCGCGATCGGCGACCCCCGGGGCACGCCGGCGGCGGCAGCCCAGCTCGCATCCGCGAGCGACGTGTTGCGCCACGAGGCCCTGCGTGCCCTCGCGGTGCTTCCCCCCGACCCCTCGCTGCGCCAGCGGCTGGTGGGGCTCGTGGCGGAGCGTGACCCCTGGATCCGTGCCGCCGCTCTGGCCGCCCTCGCTCACACCGACCGCGCGGACTTCGCGCTCGTGCTCTCGGGGATGGACGCGGACCCCGTGTGGTGGGTGCGCTCCGCGATCGCCTCCGCCCTCGGAGGCCTGGGCGACGAGACGAGCGTCGGCCTCCTCCACGCGATGCTCCGCGACGAGGACCCGCGCGTTCTCCCCGCCGTTCTCGAGGCCCTCCGCCGCGCGCGTGGCAAGGATGCGCTCGACACGCTGCAGCGCCAGCTCGACCACCCCGACCTCGGCGTCCGCGTGGCGGCGGCGGAGGGGATCGCCGAGCTCGGTGCGGTGGGCGCCACGGCGCCGCTGCTCGGGGCCTGGCGTCGAGGCCTTGCCGACGGCCCGGGCGAGCTCGAGGCGCGGATTGCCGCCGTCAGGGCACTCGCCGCCCAGAAGGACGACGCGGCCAAGGCGGCGCTCGTCGAGGTGGCCAGGGCCGACCCGGCGCGGGCGGTGCGGGCCCGGGCCGCGGCGGAGCTCGGCGTCCTCGGGGAGCCGGTTCCCGACCCTGGCCCGCAGGCGCTCACGCGACCCGCCCTGGACTACCGCGAGGCGATGGCGCCTTTCGCCCCCCGCGCCGGCGTGCCCCTCTACACCCCGCGCGCCTTCATCCACACCCGGCACGGGGCCGTGGAGATCCACCTCGACGTCGTGGAAGCCCCTCTCACCACGGCCTCCTTCGTCGACCTCGCCCGCGCGGGCTTCTACGACGGGCTGGTGTTCCATCGGGTCGAGCCCGGCTTCGTCGTCCAGGGAGGCTGCCCGCGGGGCGACGGCAACGGCGGGCCCGGCTACGCCGTGCGCTGCGAGATCACGCGGCGCCCCTACGGACGCGGCGCCGTGGGCATGGCTCTCTCCGGCAAGGACACCGGCGGCAGCCAGTTTTTCATCACGCTCTCTCCCCAGCCGCGCCTCGACGGGGGCTTCACGCTCTTCGGGCAGGTGGTGGCCGGCATGGACGTCGTGGACCGGATCCGGCCCGGCGACGTGATCGAGCGGGTCGAGGTCTGGACCGGGGAGTGAGGGCCGGCGTGCCGCGGCCGAGCGTCCGCCTCCTCGCCCTCGACATCGACGGGACGCTGCTGCGCAGCGACAGGACCCTCTCGGAGCGGACGCGGCGGGCGATCGACCAGGCCCGGCGCAGCGGCGTCCGCCTCGTCCTCGTAACCGGGCGGCGCCAGCCCTCGGCCCGCCGCGTGGCCGAGGACCTCGGGGGCGACGTGCCGCTCGTGCTCCACAACGGGGCGCTCGTGGTGGACGAGTGCCGGGTGCTGCGCTGCCGTCCGCTGCCCCGCGGGCCGGCGCGGCGCGCCATTCTCGTCGGGCGCGCGGCGGGGGCGGAGGCCGTCCTGCACTGCGGCTCGAGAGGCGAGGGCTGGCTCTTCGTGGACGCGGCGGCGCGGCCCGGGGGCCTCGTGGCCTACTACCTCGCCCGCTCGCGGGCCGAGGTCCGGGTCGTGCCGGACCTGCTCGCCGCCGTGGACGCGGAGGAGCCGATCCAGGTGATGTTCGGGGGCGTCCGCGGGGAGATGGAGGCGCTTCTCCCCGCCCTCGTGGCGGAGCTCGGAGCTGCGGCGCGCGTCGAGCGCACCGTGTACCCCTCGACCGGCGTCGTGCTCCTCGACGTGCTCGACGCCTCGGTGGGCAAGGCCGAGGCGCTTCGCTTCCTGCAGGAGCGCTGGGGCATCGCCCCCTCGGAGACCCTCGCGATCGGGGACAACTGGAACGACCGCGAGATGGTGGAGAGATCCGGCCTCGGCTTCGTCATGGGGAACGCCGACCCGGAGCTTCTCGCGCTCGGCCTCGCCTCGCTCCCCACGAACGACGAGGACGGCGTCGCGCACGCGATCGAGGAGCACGTCCTCCGCCCGCGCGCCTGAGAAAAGAAAGAGGGGGTAATGCGTACCCCCTCCAACGGCCCGCCGGAAAAAAAGTGGGGGGCGAGATCGCTCTCGACCCCCCCAACTTCCCCGGGGCTCTTACTTCTTCTTCTTGGCAGCCTTCTTCTTGGCAGCCTTCTTCTTCGCCGGCATTGAGGTAATCCCCCCTTTCAGTCCAAGTCTGGACGGTGGAGGCTCTCTTTCAACCTAGAGGGTCTCAAAGAGCCGCACATACTACGGGTAGGGTAGGAACGCCTCTCGCCTGTGTCAAGCCCTTTTTTCGTTCCCCTCGTCCGATGCTCCATATATGGAGGAGCTTAGGCTGTGCATGGTCGTGTGGAAATCGCCAAAACAGGCTCCTGGAGCCATTTTCAGCGACCACCTGCCGCGAAGCTGCTGTCTGATAGCGCCTTCCGCCGAGGGCGACGAAAATGTGGGGGACTGGACGGGAAGGGTGGTTCTTGTATGGTACTTTGAATACCAGATCTCGCGGCGCCGTCCCTACCGCTCGAGCGGCGGCGCCTCGGGCAGGCTCGTCGCGGGCGCGAGACGCCGGATCGCCCGGGCGGCCTCGGCGCGCAGCGCCTCCCGCCCGAGCGGCTCCTCCCACACGCGGCGGTACAGGTCGAGCGCCCGCGCGCGGGCGCCCTCGGCCTCGAGCGCCCGCGCCAGCACGAGGCGGGCGAAGGGCTGCAGCCAGGGCTCCCCCTCGCCCCCGAGGACCGCGCGCGCGAGCTCTCGCGCGGCCGCGGGCCGGCCCTGGCGCAGGCTCTCCCGGGCGGCGCAGAGGCGGCCCTCGTCGCTGCGCGGGTAGGACTCGAACGCCCGCAGACAGGCGGCCTCGGCGGAGGCCTCGTCGCCCTGCTCGCGCAGGCGCCGCGCCTGCGCGAGCAGGGCGAGGGCAAGCGCCTCGGGAGAGCCCGCCCGGCGCTCGAGGTCGAGGCCGCGCGCGAGCACCCGCTCCGCCCGCTCGGAGACCCACGGCGTCCCGGGCGCGCCCGAGCGCGCGCCCAGGGCCGCCTCGCGGGCCTCGGCGAAGCGCAGGTCGCCGAGGAGCGCCTCCGCCAGCAGCACCCGCGCCATGGCCGCCACGACCGGCTGATAGTTGGGCCGGCGGCCTTCCTCCGCCATGCCGAGGATCTCCCGCGCGACGGCGGCGCTTTGCCCCCACAGGCCCATCGGCTCGCCCAGCAGCTGCGCGAGCTTGAGCCCCCAGATCGGCCAGCCCGGGTGGAGCCGCCGCATCTCGCGGATCCAGTGAAGGGCCCGGTCGGGCTTCCTCTCGAAGTAGGAGTGGATGTCGTACATCTGCACGCGCGCCTCGTCGTCGTGGAAGAGGCTGCCCCCGCGCGCGACCCGCGCCACCCCCTCGAGCCCGCGCTGCCGGTCGCCCCCGGGAATGCGCAGGACGACGGCCACGAGCTTGAAGAAGCCGGGCAGGGTGTCGGCGTAGTAGTCGTAGAGCCCGAGGCCGAACTCGAGGTCGAGTACCCGGGTGCCCGTGGCCCGCGCGGCGAGGAGCGCCTCGCGCATCCGCACCGCCTCGCGCGAGGCCGGGCCTTTCTCCCAGCGGAACAGGTGCAGACGGCTCTTCAACCCGTGAGCCGCCCCGCGGGCGAGGAGGGCGCGAGCGTCCGCGGGGTCGCGGCCGATCTGGACGCCGGCGAGGCCGAGGGCGCGGTCCGCGAGCGCGAGAGCCTCGGCGTCGTGGGCCCGGCTCGCGGGGTCCTGCTCGAGCCGCCACTGCAGGGCGAGGGCCTGGAGATAGGGCAGCACGGGGTCGTCGGGGTGCTCGCGGGCGAGGGCGGCGAGCCGGGCCTCGGCCCCGTGGAACTCGCCGTCGTAGACGAGATCGAGGGCCGCCCGTGCCTCCGTGTCCGCGGGGTGCGAGAAAGCACTCGCCGACGCGAAGGCGAGGACGGGCACGCAGAAGATCGCGGCGGCGAGGGCAGCACGCTGCGGCCGGCCGGCCCTCACGATCCTCGGCCTCAGGAGCCGTAGTCGGTGCGAAGGCGGGCGCGCGCGGCGTGGCGCTCCCTCCCCAGCGCCACGAGGCGCGCGAGCAGGTCGGGATACGAAAGGCCGCTCGCCTCCCACAGCTTGGGATACATGCTGATCGAGGTGAAGCCCGGGATCGTGTTGATCTCGTTGACGAGCAGGCGCCCCGTCGCCTTCTCGAGGAAGAAGTCCACGCGGGCGAAGCCCGCCGCGTCCACCGCCTGGAACGCGGCGACGCCGAGCCGCCGCAGCTCCTGCGTCGTCGCCGGGTCGAGCGGCGCCGGAATCAGGAGGCCGGTCCGGCTGTCCGCCGCGTACTTCGAGTCGTAGTCGTAGAACTCCCGGTCGGGCACGACCTCGCCCGGCACCGAAGCCTCCGGTGCGTCGTTGCCGAGGACCGACACCTCGAGCTCGCGCACGTCGAGCCCGCGCTCCACGACCACCTTGCGGTCGTAGGCGAAGGCCGCGTCGAGGGCGGGGGCGAGGGCGCCCGGCGTCTTGACCTTGCTGATGCCCACGCTCGAGCCGAGGTTGGCGGGCTTGACGAAGAGGGGCAGTCCCAGCTCGCCGACGAGCCGCGCCTCCGCGGCCGCGTCGCGCCCCACGAGCACGCGGTAGTCCGGCTGCGGGAGGCCCGCCCGGGCGAAGAGGGCCTTCATCATGGCCTTGTCCATGGACGCGGCCGAAGCCGCGACGCCCGCCCCCACGTAGGGGACGGCGGCCAGCTCGAGCAGGCCCTGCACGGTGCCGTCCTCGCCGTACGTGCCGTGCAGCACGGGGAAGAAGACGTCCGGCCGCGCGAGCTCGCGCGCGTCGGCCAGGCGCCGCAGGCGCCCCGCGTCGCCCGGGACCGGCGCCAGGAAGACGCTCTCGCCGCCCGAGGGCCGGGGCTCCTCTCCCTCCTGCAGCAGCCAGCGCCCCGCCTTGTCGATGAGGACGCACGAGACGTCGTGGTGCGGGCGCAGCCCGGCGGCCACCGAGGCGGCCGACACCAGGCTCACCTCGTGCTCGCCCGAGCGCCCGCCGAAAAGGAGGGCCACCTGGAGCCGTGCGGTCATGGACGAGAGTTTATACTCGCTCCCCCATGGCCGGATTCTCCTTCGCGGTCGAGGCGCGCGACGGCCGTGCCCGCGCCGGGCGGCTCGTGACCCCGCACGGCGAGGTGGAGACCCCCGTCTTCATGCCGGTGGGCACGGCGGGCGCGGTCAAGGCGGTGCTGCACCGCGACCTGCGCGAGCTCGGCGCGCGGGTCCTGCTCGCGAACACCTACCACCTCATGCTCCGCCCCGGGGACGCGCTCGTCTCCGGGCTGGGGGGGCTGCACGGGTTCACCGGGTGGGACTCTCCCTTCCTCACCGACAGCGGCGGGTACCAGGTCTTCTCCCTCGCCGCGCTGCGCAAGCTGGACGAGGAGGGCGTCCGCTTCCAGAGCCACATCGACGGGTCGGCGCATCTCCTCTCCCCCGAGCGGTCGATGGAGGTCCAGCAGAATCTCGGCGCGGACATCGTCATGGCTTTCGACGAGTGCCCGCCCGGCGACGCGCCGCGCGAGGCCGTGGCCGAGGCCACCGCGCGCACGACCCGCTGGGCCCGGAGGAGCCGCGCCGCCCACCGCCGCGACGACCAGTGGCTCTTCGGCATCGTCCAGGGCGGGGTCCACCTCGACCTGCGGGAGACGAGCGCGCGGGAGCTCCAGGAGATCGACTTCCCGGGCTACGCCGTCGGGGGGCTCTCGGTGGGCGAGCCGAAGCCGGGGCGCGACCGCGTTCTCGAGCACCTCGACCCGATCCTGCCCGCGGAGAAGCCCCGCTACCTCATGGGGGTGGGAACGCCGGAGGACCTGGTCGACTCGGTGGCGCGCGGCATCGACATGTTCGACTGCGTGCTGCCCACCCGCAACGCCCGCAACGGCCAGCTCTTCACGAGCCGGGGACGGCTCTCGATCCGCAACGCCCGGTACAAGGACGATCCACGTCCGCCCGACCCGGAGTGCGCCTGCCCCACCTGCCGGACCGCGAGCCGGGCCTACCTCCGCCACCTCCACCAGGCGGGCGAGATGAGCGCGGCGACCCTCATGAGCATCCACAACCTGTTCTTCTACGTTGACATCATGAAGGCGATGCGGCAAAGTATTCGTTTGTGCCGCTTCGAGGAATGGCGGGGGGCGACCCTCCGACGCCTCGCGGCCGCGGATCAGGACGGGTCGTAGCGCGACGGCAGTGAGCCCCCGCCGGCGACCCGGCGCCGGCGACCCGGATAGCGAGAGAAGCCCGACCCAGACGCACCACCACCCGCGAAAAGAGAAACCCCATGGCCGACCCCCGCCTACTGCTCGCCCTCTCCGGGCCCGCCCGACCGGGCGAGCCCAACCCGCTCTCCAGCCTCGTGATGATGGGGCTGATCTTCGCGATCTTCTACTTCGTGCTCATCCTCCCGATGCGCCGGAAGCAGAAGAAGCTCGAGGCGCTCGTGAAGGACCTCAAGAGCGGAGACCGCGTCGTGCTCAACGCGGGCATCTTCGGCACCATCGTCGGGGTCGAGGACGACGCCTTCCTCGTCCGCGTGGACGACAAGACAAGGATCAAGGTCCTGAAGAGCGCCGTCGCCGGACTGGCGCCCGGGGCCGAGAAGACGGAGAAGTGATGCCTCCCGCCCTGCAGAACCCGATCACCCTCTGGCTGCTCCTGACCGCCGCGCTCGCCGGGCTCGTGTACGCCTTCATGCGCCCCGAGCTGCGATGGAGGGCCATCGGCTACGGCTCGTTCCTCCTCATGTGCGCGGTCGCCATCTGGCCGCCCTACGACCGGAACGGCGTGCCGGGCCGGATCCACCTCGGCCTCGACCTGCGCGGGGGCATCCACCTCGTGCTCCAGGTGGTGGTGGAAGACGCGCTCAACGCCACCGTGGACGACGCGGTGACGACCGCGCGCGACCAGGCCAGCCGCAAGGGCATCCAGGTCGCCTCCGTCCAGCGGACCTCGCCGAACTCCTTCTCGGTGGAGGGGATCGAGCCGGCGCGCGTCAAGGACATGCGCGACCTGGCCCGCGACTTCTTCCGCACCGGCTGGGAGGTGCGCGACGCGGGCGAGGGCAAGCTGCAGGTCCAGATGACCGACCTCTACCAGCGCCAGGTCAAGGAGCAGACCGTCCAGGAGGCGATCCGCACCCTCGAGCGGCGCGTCAACGCGCTCGGCGTCGCCGAGCCGGTGATCGCGGCGACCGGCAGCCGCGGGGACCAGATCCTCGTGCAGCTCCCGGGCGTCACCGACGTCGACCAGGCCAAGCGCGTCATCAAGACCACCGCCCAGCTCTCGCTCCGGCTCGTCGAGACATCCGCGGCCACGCAGGAGACGCTCCTGCAGGGCGTCGGGGGCAAGGTGCCGGACAACATGGAGATGGTCAGCGGGCCCGGCGACACGCCGGGCCAGCCCACCTACTACCTCCTGCGCAAGGAGGCGCTGATCACCGGCCGCGACCTCAAGAGCGCGCGAGTGGGGGTGGACGAGAACAACCGGCCCCAGATCAACTTCGCCCTCAACGCCACCGCCGCCGACAAGTTCTCCCGCGAGACCGGCCGGAACATCGGCCGCCAGCTCGCGATCCTCCTCGACGGGACGGTCTACTCCGCCCCCGTCATCCAGAGCAAGCTCGGCGCCGACAACCGCATCACCGGCCGCTTCACCACCCAGGAGGCGGACGAGCTCTCCAAGATCCTCAAGGCGGGCGCGCTTCCCGCGACGCTCAAGTACCTGCAGGAGCTGACCGTCGGCGCCTCGCTCGGGCGCGACTCGATCCGCGACGGCGTGCGCGCCTCGATCGCCGCCATGGCCTTCATCTCGATCTTCATGCTCGTCTACTACCGCCTCTCCGGCCTCAACGCGATCGTGGCCCTCGCCGGCAACCTCCTGATCGTGCTCGCGGCCATGGCCTACACCAACGCCACCCTCACCCTGCCCGGCATCGCGGGCATCATCCTCACCGTCGGGGTGGGCGTCGACACCAACGTGCTCGTCTTCGAGCGCATCCGCGAGGAGCTCCGGAACGGGAAGACCGTGCGCGCGGCCGTCGAGAACGGCTTCGAGCGCGTGTGGATCACGATCCTCGACACCCACGCGACCGCCCTCATCGCCGCCGCCTTCCTCTTCCAGTTCGGGACCGGCCCCATCAAGGGCTTCGCGGTGACCCTCGTGATCGGCCTGGTGTCGAACGTGTTCGCCTCCTACTTCGTCAGCAAGTTCATCTTCGAGTGGGTGCTCGGCAAGAGCCACGTCGAGAACCTGAGCATCTAAGGGGCGGCCATGGAGATCATCAAGAACCCGAACTTCGACTTCATCGGCAAGGCGAAGTACTTCGTCGCCCTCTCGATCGCCCTCATCCTGGCCAGCCTCGCCTGGATCGCGACGGGCCACCTCCGCTACGGCGTCGAGTTCTCCGGCGGCACGCAGCTCATCCTGCACTTCCAGACGACGCCGGACACCGACAAGATCCGCGACGCGGTGACCAGAGTCTCGCCGGGCGCCGTCATCCAGACCTACGGCGACGTCAAGAACAACAAGGTGCTCGTCCGCATCTCGCAGGAGGCGCCGGAGTCGGACCTCGACGCGCCCGCCCGCGCGGTGCGCCAGGCCCTCGCCGACGGCTACGGGCAGAACGCGATCCTCGAGTCCTCCTCCGAGATCGTGGGCCCGATCGTGGGCGCCGAGCTGCGGCAGAAGGCGGTCCTCCTGACCGTGCTCGGCCTGCTCTTCCAGCTCATCTACATCGCGGCCCGCTTCAAGGGCGGGATCTGGGGGGTGGGGGCGACCCTCGCCGCCCTGCACGACGTCCTCATCGCCCTGGGCGTCCTCACCTTCTTCAACTTCGAGATCACCCTCAACGTCATCGCCGCGCTGCTCACCCTGGTCGGCTACAGCGTGAACGACACCATCGTGATCTTCGACCGCGCCCGCGAGAACCTCGCCCACCGGCGCAAGGACTCGATGGCCAAGATCCTCAACGACTCGCTCAACCAGACCCTGACCCGGACGATCATCTCCAACGGCACCACCTTCCTGGCCGTGCTGGGCCTCTTCCTCTTCGGCGGGGAGGTCCTGCGCGGGTTCGGCCTGGCGATGGTGGTCGGCATCGTCGTCGGGACCTACTCGACGCTCTTCATCGCGGTGCCCCTCGTGAACTGGTGGTACGTGCGGCAGGAGGGGTCGGGGGCGCCGGCGAAGGCGAAGGCCTGAGCCCTGCCGGCGGCTTGACGTTGTTTCACCCCCGTGGGGGAACTCCGCCAAGGCGCTGAGCGTCAACCGTATCCGGGGACGCCGCGGCGGCAACCACAACGCGGCGGGCTCGCCGTCGCGGATCCGCCCCGCAGGCCGGGTGCTAAGATGACGCTCATGACGGGCGCGACAGACGAAGAGGCTCCGCGCCGCAACCTCGGGGCCATCGACGAAGACCATCTCTTCGCGAGCGGTCTGGTCGCGTCCGATCCGGCCGGCGGCACCCGGCGCGTCGGCGTGCTCACCGCGCTGTTCGCGGGGGCCTTCGCGCTCGAGTTGATCGTCCTCGTCCTCTTCCTGCTCGTCCCGATCTTCATGCCGGAGGAGTCGCCGGACCAGGGCGACCGCCGGGTCGTCTTCTTCGACCCTCCTCCTCCTCCTCCCCCCCCCTGCCCAAGGGCAGCCCGCTCCAGCAGCAGCAGGCGAAGCCGGAAACCCCCAAGCCGGTCACCGAGAACAAGCCGAAACCGGAGTTCACGGCCCCGATCGAGACACCCCAGCCGCAGGAGACGGCCAAGGTCCAGCCGGAAGCGGGCGTGCGGCCCGAGGACCAGTTCGGCAGCGCGACCGGGAGCGACTTCGGCGACCCCCTCGGGATGGAGGAAGGGGTGGAGGGCGGCGTCGTCGGCGGCGTGCCGGGCGGCGTCCTGGGCGGCGTCCTCGGCGGGACCGGCACCGGCCCCGTCATGGACTGGGACACGGGCCCCCGGCCGATCAAGATCACGCGCCCCCAGTACCCCCAGGAGGCGTTCGTCAAGAAGATCGAGGGGACCGTCGTGGTCGAGATACTGATCGACACGCAGGGGAGAGTCGTGCGGGCCAAGGTGATCCAGTCGGTGCCGCTCCTCGACGCCGCGGCCCTCCAGACGGTCTACCAGTGGGTGTTCCAGCCCGCCGTGAAGCACGGCCGGCCCGTGCCCACGATCGCCCACGCCCCCGTCGCCTTCCGGATCTATTAGTAGTCTTGGGGCTTCGCTCCAAGCCGTGGCTCCGTTGCCCGTGGACGAGGAACCGGTGGTGCCGGGCCGGTGTCCAAGGCTCCAGACGACCCCGGACGCGAGGGAGGTGGTCTTGGCGGGAAGACCTGAGGGCGCGGAGTCTTGACACCCCGAGAAAGCCGGGGATAGAATCCGCGTCTCTTGCCGCTCGGCAAACTCAGGGACAAAGTGTAGAGGGACGGGCATGGAGAAGAGGCTTTTCGAGGATCTGATCGATTCGGACCGGGTCGCCCACAAGACCCAGCAATCGAAGACCCTGCCCGTGTCGCTGGTGCTCCACCTGATCGCGGCCGCCGTGATCGTCATCGTGCCGCTCTTGGCCGCGGACCAGCTGCCCGATCCCTCCTCCGCCGTCAAGGCCTTCTTCGTCGAGCCGATGGCGGCCCCGCCCCCGCCTCCGCCCCCCCCGCCGCCCGCCGCCCGGGCCGCGGTGGCCCCGAAGGTCGCGTCCAAGCCCATCGTGCAGAACAACGCGTTCGTCGCGCCCGTCGACGTCCCTCAGGAGATCAAGCCCGAAGAGGGTCTGGACCTGGGCGTCGAGGGCGGCGTTGCGGGCGGTGTCGAGGGCGGAGTGCCCGGTGGTGTCGTCGGGGGCGTGGTGGGAGGGCTTCCGGACGCCCCGCCGCCGCCGCCGCAGCAGGCCGTCCGGGTCGGCGGGCAGATCAAAGAGCCCAAGAAGCTCAAGTCGGTCGCTCCGGTCTACCCGGACATCGCGAAGCAGGCCCGGGTGCAGGGCGTCGTGATCCTCGAGTGCACCATCTCGCCGCAGGGCAAAGTGAACGACGTCAAGATCCTGCGGGGTATCCCGCTCCTCGACCAGGCGGCGGTCGAGGCCGTGAGACAATGGGTCTATACGCCGACACTATTGAACGGCGTGCCAGTTCCCGTCATCATGACGGTCACGGTCAACTTCAAGCTCTCCTAGGCCCCGGCCCAAGAGCGCGACTTACAGTCCAGGAGGACGCGAAATGCAGTTCGATTTGAGGACCATGGCCGAGCACATGGGCGCCGTCGCGTGGGGCGTCGTCATTCTGCTCTTCATCATGTCCATGTACTCCATCGCCGTCATGATCGAGCGGTACTGGACCTTCCGCCAGGCGACCCTGCAGTCGCGCAAGTACGCGCCCGAGGTCGCCCGCTTCCTGAAGCAGGGGAAGATCAAGGAGGCGATCGACGTCTCCGACGGCAAGCAGTACAAGCTGTCTCACCTGGCCAAGGTGCTGAAGCCGGGCCTCCAGGAGTGGCAGTACCAGATGGAGACCGGTGAAGCGGAGAAGGACCGCGACGGCGCCGTCGAGGCGGCCAAGCGGGCCATCCAGCGCGCCACCGCGGTGAACCTCGCCGACCTCAAGCGCGGCCTGTCCGGCCTCGCCACCATCGGCTCGACCGCCCCGTTCGTCGGCCTCTTCGGGACGACCTTCGGCATCATCAACGCCTTCTCGGGCATGGCCCTCACCGGGTCGGGCGGCATCGCCGCGATCTCGGCCGGCATCGCCGAGGCGCTGATCACCACCGCGTTCGGCCTCTTCGTGGCCGTCCCCGCCGTGTGGGCGTTCAACTACTTCAACGGCAAGGTCGAGGGCTTCAACGTCGAGATGGACAACTCCAGCTCGGAGCTCCTCGACTACTTCATCAAGAAGGGCGCCTAGCCGCGCCGGGCCGCGACGACGTCGGGGCCCGGGTGACCGGGTCCCGGCGCCTCGCCCCACCAAGGAGCAATCCCCATGTCAATGGCAGTCGGCGGCAAGAAGGGCGGGCCGATGGCGGACATCAACGTCACGCCCATGGCCGACATCATGATCGTGCTGCTCATCATCTTCATGGTCATCACGCCCATGCTGCAGAAGGGCGTCGACGTGAAGCTGCCGCAGGCGGGCAACACCAAGGAGCGCAAGGACGAGCCGAAGTCGATCGTGGTGGCCATCCGGAAGGACTCCACCACGTACCTCGGCAGCGCCAAGCTCGCGACCCAGGCGGAGCTGCTTCCCCAGATCAAGGAGCGCCTCCAGGACCTGCCCGAGGGCGCGCGGATCGTCTACCTCAAGGCGGACGACGCCCTTCCGTACTCCGACGTGATGAAGGTGATGGACCTCCTCCGCGAGGCGGGGGTCGAAGAAGTCGCGCTCATCGCCGAGCGCAAGGTGCAGGGATAACACGATGGCGCAGCCGCCGCCGGACCAGCAGCAAGAACACCACAAGGAGATGAACCGCAAGCGCCGCCTGGGCGTGCACGAGGACGCGCACGCCTCGTCCGGCGCGATGTCCGACATCAACATCACGCCGCTCATCGACGTGATGCTCGTGCTCCTGATCATCTTCATGGTCGTCACCCCGCTCGCGCAGAAGGGGCTCGACATCTCGCTCCCCCAGCCGCCCCCCCCCAACCAGCCCGAGCAGAAGACGCCCTCCAACCAGGTCGTGATGGCCCTGGAGGAGGATGCGATCACCGTCAACAAGAACCCCGTCACGGTCGAAGAGCTGGAATCGCGGCTCCGCGACATCTACCAGGCCCGCTCGGACAAGACCATCTTCGTCCGGGCCACCGGGGCGGTCCCCTACGGCCGCGTGGTGCAGGCGATGGACCTCGCCAAGGCCGCGGGGGTCGAGCGTATCGGGATCATCTCGGACAAGATGATCGAAGAGGCGGGAGGCGTCGTCGGCGGCCAGCCGTAGCCCGCAGGCGCCGCCGGAAGACGTCCTCGAAGGGGCCCCGCGAGGGGCCCTTTCCTTTTGCCCTAGAGCCTCGACCGCTCACGGGCGGAGCGCGGAGGGGGCTACTCGGCTTGGGCCTGGGGCATCACGAGCCAGAGCACCAGGTAGACCAGGATGCCCGGGAAGGCCGCTGAGCAGACCGACACGACCACGTAGAGGACCCGGACGACGGTGGGGTCCCAGCCCAGCCAGTCCGCGAAGCCCCCGCACACTCCGGCCAGCATCCGGTGGCGGCGAGAGCGGTGCAGCGGCTTGCCGGTCATGGCCAAGAACCTCCTCACCCGGACTTTACGACGGGCGAGCGTCTGGGGATCCCCGATTCCCGGCCCCCCGGCCGAAAGACCGGCGGATCCCGACAACCCAGCGCCGCCGTCAACGAAAAAGGGCGCTCCCCCGGGGGGAAGCGCCCTTCGCGGGCCGATCCGGCCCGGGACGCCTACTAGGGCTTCGAGGCCTCGGCCGCCGCCGCCGCCTCGGGCGGGATGTCGGCGCCCGCGCCCGCGGCGGTCGCGGCCTGGGACTCCTTGCGCAGCTCCATCGCCTGCTTCTGCAGCAGCACCGCCTGCTCGAGGTACTGCTTGCGGGCCGCCGGGTTGGGGGCCACCTGGGCCTTCACGCGGTAGAGCAGGCCCTTCGTGATGATCGCCTCCCAGTAGTCGGGCTTGGCCTCGAGCGAGATGTTCACCGTCTCGATGCCCTTGTCGGCGAACTCGTTCTTCTCCTTGTCGCTGAGATTCGGGTCGCGGTAGGCCTTGTCCCAGTAGAACATCGCGAGCTTGTAGTGGCCGCTCGGGTCGGCCGTGTCGATGTCCGCGCAACGGTCGAGGGTCGCGATGGCCGCGTCGAACTTCGCGCGGCGGGCGCTCTTGCTCGACTCCACCCAGACCTGGCCCTTGTCGTCCCACAGGGGCTTGTTGTAGAAGGCGGCGAGCGCCCCGCAGGCCTTGGCGTCCTTCGGGTTCTGCTCGCTGACCTTCACGTAGGTCTGCTCCGCCTCCGCCACGCGGCCGAACTTCTCGTAGAGGTTCGCCATCGCGTAGAGGTTCTTGACGTCGTTGGGGTTGTCCTTGACGAGGAGCTCCGCGTAGGCGAGGGCCTTCTCGTAGTTCGACAGCGGCGGCTCCGAGTAGATCGCGGTGAGCGCGCCGAGCGTGTTCAGGCGGAGCTGCTGGAGGTTGGGCGTGCCGCCCTTGTTCAGCTCGAGCGCGCGCTCGAAGTGCTCGATGGCCTTGTCCAGCCGCATCCGGTTCTCTTCCCCCTCCTTGCCCGGCCGGTAGAGGGACTGCTGGGAGCTGGCCAGGTAGAAGTGGGCCTCCGCGAAGTCGGGCTTGAGCTGCACCGCCCTCTCGTACTCGTCGATGGCCTTGCGGTAGTTCTCTTCCTTGTAGAGCCTGTTGCCGTCCTTGAAGGCCGCCTTCGCCCGCACCAGGTCGCAACCGACGCTGAGCAGGACGAGGGGCAGAAGGGCGGCGAGCACAGGTGCGCGATATCGGGTTCTCATCGGCCGTCTCCCGGGAAAGTCATTGAATACAATAGGGCTCCGAGGCAGCGGATTATAGTCGCGTGCGGAAACAGGAGTCAAGGAAGCGGACGGCTCATTTGACCCCTCCCCCCGTGGTCCCTAGACTCGTTCCACAGGCCATGATCCGCTTCGAGGACATCCAGGAGACGGTCCAGCGCCACCACCCCGACACCGACCTCGAGATCCTCCGCAAGGCGTACATCTTCTCGGCGGTCGAGCACAAGGGCCAGGTCCGCGCTTCGGGCGAGCCCTACCTCGTGCACCCCCTCGAGGTGGCCGCGATCCTGGCCGAGATGCGGATGGACCCGGTCTGCGTGGCGGTGGGCCTGCTGCACGACGTCCTCGAGGACACCCTCACCACCCCCGAGCGCCTCCTGGAGTACTTCGGCCCCGACGTCCTCCACATCGTGGAGGGCGTCACCAAGATCTCGAAGATCCCCTTCGCCACCACCGAGGAGCGCCAGGCCGAGACGTACCGGAAGATGCTCCTCGCCATGGTCGACGACATCCGGGTGATCCTGGTCAAGCTCGCCGACCGGCTCCACAACATGCGGACGCTGCAGCACCTGCCCGAAGACCGGCAGCAGCGCATCTCGCGCGAGACGCTCGACATCTACGCCCCGATCGCGGGGCGGCTCGGGATGGCCAAGGTCAAGAACGAGCTCGAGGACCTCGCCTTCCGCCACCACGACCCCCCCGGCTACGAAGCCCTCGCCGCGAGGGTCGCGGAAAGGCGCGAGCGCGCCGCCGCCTTCGTGGAGAAGATCCGGACCACGGTGGCGGAGAAGCTGCGCTCGGCCGGGGTCGAGGCCCGGATCGAGGGGCGCATCAAGCGTCTCCACTCGATCCAGCAGAAGCTCAAGCGCCAGAAGATCGACCTCGAGCAGGTCTACGACTTCGTGGCCCTGCGGGTCCTGGTCAACGGCGTGCCCGACTGCTACGCGGCGCTCGGCGTCCTGCACAACACCTGGCGCCCGGTCCCGGGGCGGATCAAGGACTTCATCGCCATGCCCCGCCCGAACGGCTACCAGTCCCTGCACACCTCCGTCTTCTCGGAGGACGGCCACCCTTTCGAAGTGCAGATCCGCACCCACGACATGCACCGCATCGCCGAGGAGGGAATCGCCGCCCACTGGAAGTACAAGGAGGGCCGCACCGGGGTCGACAAGGACGACCACGCGTTCTCCTGGCTGCGGCAGCTGCTCGAGTGGCAGCAGGAGGTCAAGGACCCCCACGAGTTCCTGAACTCGCTCAAGCTCGACCTCTACCCCGAGGAGGTGTACTGCTTCACCCCCAAGGGCGAGGTGAAGATGCTGCCGCGGGGCGCCTCGCCCATCGACTTCGCCTACGCCATCCACACCGAGGTCGGCCACCAGTGCGTGGGAGCGCGCGTCAACGGCAAGATGGTGCCGCTGCGCTACAAGCTCAAGAACGGCGACATCGTGGAGATCCTCACCTCCTCCGGCCACAAGCCGAGCCGCGACTGGCTCGGCTTCACCGTCACCAACAAGGCCAAGGCCAGGGTCCGCCACTACCTCAACACCACCGAGAAGCAGCAGGCGCTCGAGATCGGCCGCAAGCACCTCGAGCGCGAGCTGCGCCGCTACGACCTCTCGCTGAAGAAGGTCGTCTCCGAGCCCTCGCCCCTCGAGTCGCTGGCGCAGGAGCTCGGCGTCGGCTCCCGCCTCGACGACCTCTTCGCCGCCCTCGGCTACGGCAAGGTCTCGGTCCGCCAGGTGCTCGCCCGGCTCCTCCCGCCGGAGAAGCTCCAGGCGCCTCCGGAGAAGCCGCGCCCCGTCGTCGACGCGGTCAAGCGCTTCCTGCGGCGAAACGACGAGCGGATCACGGTGAAGGGCACGGACGACCTCCTCGTCTACCGGGCCAAGTGCTGCAACCCCATCATGGGCGAGCCCATCGTCGGCTACATCACGCGGGGCAAGGGCGTCTCCGTGCACTCGGTGAAGTGCCCCAACGTCACGAACCTCGCCTACGACCCCGACCGGCGCATCGCGGTGGAGTGGGAGGCGGGGGCCGAGGGAGGCTACGAGGTGCGCCTCGCGGTGGGCCTCCAGGACCGCCCGGGAGCGCTCGCCGCGGTGACCGCGGCCCTGGCCGCGCTGCAGACCGACGTTCGCGACGCGCAGGTCCGCACCTTCGACGACCGGACGGCCTCGATCGAGATCACCGTTCGCATCAACGACCTCAAGCACCTCGACAAGGTGCTCAAGTCCGTGCGCGGCGTCACCGGGGTGACCGACGTGGCCCGCCAGGCCGTGCCCCGCTGAGCCAGCGAAACGGCGAAACGGTTTGCGCCCGCCGCGCACACCGGGTAGGCTCCCGTCACTCCCTCCAGGAGGTCCGACCGTGCCCACCAAGTATGTTTCGACACCCCAGGCGCCCCTGCCGATCGGCCCCTACTCGCAGGGCGTCATCTCGGGAGGATTCCTCTTCTGCTCCGGGCAGATCGCCATCGACCCGGAGACCGGGGAGATCGTCGAGGGGGACGTGGCCGCCCAGACCGAGCGCGTGCTGCAGAACCTGATCGCCGTCCTGCGGGAGGCCAAGATGGGACCGGAGAACGTGGTGAAGGCCACGGTCTACCTGGCCGACATGGCCGACTTCCCGAAGATGAACGAGGTCTACGGGCGCTACCTGGGAGCGAAGCCCCCGGCGCGCACCACGATCGCCGCGGCAGGCCTGCCCCGCGCGGTCAAGGTGGAGATCGACGTGATCGCGGGGTACTGACTAGGCCGTTGCGGTCTTGGCCTTCGGCTGGGGGGCCGGCTTGGCCACCTTGCCGGACCGCAGGCAGCGGGTGCAGACCCGCACCGTCTTGTGGGTGCCCTTGCCGACCACCGCCCGCACCGACTGGAGGTTGGGGTTGAAGCGCCGATGGGTCACGTTGTGGGCGTGGCTGACCCGATTCCCAAACTGCGGGCCCTTGCCGCAGATGTCGCACCGCTGAGCCATGACGAACGTCCTCCCGTAAGGGCCCGATACCGGCCCGAAACGCAAAAGCCAAGTATATTGAGGGGCTTCGGCTCCGTCAAGCGCGGTGGCCGGGCTGTCGGGCGGCGGGGCCGCGTGCTATAGTCCCCGCGCCCGAGTCATGGTCCAGTTCAACTTCAGCGAGAGGACCATCAAAGCCAAGGTGGTCTATTACGGACCGCCGCAGTCCGGCAAGACCACCAACCTCGAGCAGATCCACCGCATCAGCGACCCCGAGGGGTCGAACCGGCTGATCTCGCTCAACACGGCGCAGGACCGGACGCTCTTCTTCGACCTGCTGCCCTTCAGCCTCGGCACCGTCTCCGGCTACGACTTCAAGATCCAGCTCTACACCGTGCCGGGCCAGGTCCAGTACAACGCCACCCGGCGGGTGGTGCTGGCCGGTGCGGACGCGGTCGTCTTCGTCGCGGACGGCCAGAAGTCGATGGCGCGCGAGAACCTGACCGCCTTCGAGAACATGAAGGTCAACCTCCTGGCCAACCGCCTGGTGCCGGAGAAGGTCCCGCTCGTCCTGCAGTACAACAAGCAGGACCTCGACGGCCTCCTCCCGCGGGCCGAGCTCGACCAGACGCTGAACTTCTGGGGCCGGAAGGCCTTCCCCGCGGTGGCCGCGCGCGGCGAGGGTGTCATGGAGACGTTCATGGCGGTGGTGCAGGACATGCTCGGCGCCATCGCGCTCAAGTACAACCTGAAGGAGAAGGGGCTCGACCCGGAGGCCGTCCCGGAGATCGTCGCCCAGGCCTTCGCCGCGATCGTCCGGAGATCGCCCTCGTCCGCTCCGCCCTCGCCCCCACCCCCGCGCGTCGTGATCGCCCAGCCCGAGGGGACGGAGCCGGCCTACCCGGGCCAGGTCGGTGCGGAGGTCAGCCCCGTCTCCGAGGAGCTGCTCCATCGGGCGATCCGCTCGAACGTCGAGCTCGCGGAGGCGCTCAGCCAGGTCGTCCGGGACCTCAGCCAGGGCGTCGCCACCATCCATGCGCAGGCCGACCAGCTGACGCTCGCCCGCGAGGACGGCTCGCGCGGCACGGCGATCGCCGCCATCCAGCGCGAGGTCCGCCGCCTTCAGCTCGTGCTGCGCGAGGTCGGCCAGGCCGCGTCCGCCGGCCGCGCCGCCCTTCCCGGTCGCGCCCCCGCGCCTCCGCAGGTTCCGCCGACGCCGCCCCGCGGCACCACCGCGGCCCCCGCACCGCTCCCTCGACCCGCCGCCGCCTTCCCGCCGCCGGCCGCGTCCGCCCTGCCCGCCCCGCCCCGGCTCACGCCCCCGCCCCTCCCGGTTCCGGTCCGCCCCCCGGCGGCGCCGAGTGCGCCCCCGGCCCCGAGTGCGCCCCGGCGGCGCCCCGGCGGCTGCGGCGAGCCTCGACCGCCTGGTGGCCGAGGTGCTGGCGGGGGTCAGCGTCGCGCTGGCCGCCCGCCGGGTCAGCGTGGAGAACCGCATCGTCAGCGGGGCCCCCCTGCCGCGCTGCTCGCCCGCCGGCCTTCGCCGTGCGGTCGGCTCGCTGGTGCAGGGGCTGGCGGGGGCGGTGACGCCGGCCACCGCCATCCTCGTCCGCGCGGAGAAGAAGCCCGTCCTCCTGCGCGGCCGCGACGGCAGCGAGGTGAAGCGGGACTTCCTGATGATCGCGCTCACCCACGCGTCCGGGCTCGCCGAGGCGGACCAGCAGCGCGTCCTCAAGGGAGGCGACACCGGGGCACTCGGCGAGTCGCACCGCCTCGTCCGCGAGATGGGCGGCTTCATGCGCTTCGCGCCCCTGCCAGGCGGCGCGCTCGAGACCCGCGTCTTCCTGCCCGCCTGAGCCCCGCGCGCGCGCCAGCCCGGACGCGCGCGCGAGGGACCTCGAAGGCCCCGGTGAAGGCCGTCCCGGCCGCCTCTCCTACACTCCCGCTCCAGCAGCTCCCGCAGCGCGAAGGCGTCCGCGACGACGTGGTCGGGCCGGTGAGCGAACCGCTCGAGGTCCCTCTCGCGCGAGACGCCGGTCAGGACCAGGACCGTCGTCATCCCGCTCTGCACCCCGGCGATGATGTCCGTCTCCATGTTGTCCCCGACCATGCAGGCCTCCGCCGAGTGGGCCGCCATGTGCCGCAGCCCCGCCCGCATCATGAAGGCCGAGGGCTTGCCCACGTAGAAGGGCGACTTGCCGGTGATCCGCTCGATCGGGGCGGCGAAAGCGCCGCAGCTCGGCCGCCCGAACGGGCCGGCCACGTCGGGGTTGGTGGCGACGAAGCGCGCGCCCTTCTGGATGAGCGCGGAGGCGCGCTGGATCATCTCGAAGTTGTAGTGGCGCGTCTCCCCGAGCACCACGAAGTCGGCCTCCGTCTCCGAGATCGTGAAGCCGATCTTGTAGAGCTCGTGCACGAGCGCGCCCTCGCCGACCACGAAGGCCCGCCGGCGCGTACCCGCCTGCTTGTCGAGGAACTCCGCGGTGGCCATGGCCGAGGTGAAGAAGTGACTCGGCGGCACCGTGATCCCCGACCCCGCCATGCGGCCCGCGAGGTCGGCCGGAGTCTGGGAGGGGTAGTTCGTGAGGAACAGGAAGCGCTGCCCCGACGAGAGGAGCCACGACACGAGCTCCGCCGCCCCCGGCAGCGGCTCGTCGTCCTTCAGGATGACTCCGTCGATGTCGATCAGGAAGGCGCTGGGCGCCACCTCGCTCACAGGACCTCCGGGCCCGCCCCGCCCGTCTCTCCCGCCGCGAGCTCGAACGACTCGCCGTGCGCGGGGACCCGCGCCTCGAACCCGCGCTCCCGCGTGATGCGCGAGGCCAGAGCCTCCGCCGACTCCGGCTCGCCGTGGGTCACGAAGACGGTCCGGGGCGCGCGCCGCACGCCGGAGAGCCAGCGCATCATCTCTCCCGCGTCAGCATGCCCGGAGAGGCCCTTGAGGTCCCGGATCTCGGCCAGGACCGGCACCTCGCCCTTGT
Organism: uncultured Acidobacteriota bacterium; assembly: GCA_963818355.1. Classification (GTDB taxonomy): domain Bacteria; phylum Acidobacteriota; class Vicinamibacteria; order Fen-336; family Fen-336; genus DATBSL01. The sequence goes on from CAWFSB010000059.1 coordinate 144,790, forward strand.
GGATCCGGACCGTGCTCGCGCCGTCGAGGAGGGCCCGGCCGAGCGTCCCCACCGCCTGGTAGCCGGTGATCAACAGCGTGTTCTCGGGGTGGGGGAGCCGCTGCCGGCAGTGGTGCAGGATGCGGCCCCCGGACAGCATGCCGCTCGAGGAGAGGATGACGGCCGGGCCCCTCATCTTGTTGAGGGCCTCCGACTCCGCGCGCGTGCGGTGGAACTGCACCCACTTGCCGTGGAGGAGGCTGCGGCCCCCGATGCTGTTGAGGCCCACCTTCGATCCCTCGGGGTGAGCGGCGTAGATGCGGGTGGCGTCGATCGCCATCGGGCTGTCCACGTGGATCGGGAAGGGTCGCATCCGGCCCGCGGTCACGAGCTCGTCCATCAGGAAGATCATCTGCTGGGCGCGGCCCACGGCGAAGGCGGGGATGAGGAGAACCCCTCCCCGGGCGAAGGTCTTCTTGAGAACACCCTCCAGCTGGTCGAGCACGGACAGCGCGGGGTGCGTCCGGTTGCCGTAGGTGCTCTCGACGACCAGGTAATCGGCGTCGGGCGCCGGCTCGGGGTCCTTCGTCAGCACGGCGTCGAAGCGGCCCACGTCGCCGCTGAAGAGGACACGCGTCTCGCGGCCGTCCTCGCGCACCGTGACTTCCGCGGAGGCGGCGCCGAGGAGGTGCCCGGCGTCCCGGTAGGTGAACGAGAACGCGTGGTTCACCTCCTGGGGCCGGCCGAGGGGCAGGGGCCGGAGAAGCGCGAGCGCCTCCCGCACGTCCGTCTCGTCGAAGAGCGGCAGCGCGGGGCTGTGCTTCGTGAGGCCCTTGCGGTTGAGGTACTCGGCGTCTTCCTGCTGCAGGTGGGCCGCGTCGAGCAGCAGGATCTCCGCCAGCTCCTGCGTGGGAGGCGTGCAGTAGATCGGCCCCCGGAAGCCCTGCTTGACCAGGCGCGGCACGCGGCCGATGTGGTCGAGGTGGGTGTGGGTGAGGACCATCGCGTCCACCCGGGCCGGGTCGAACTCCGGGTCCGCCCAGTTCCGGAGCCGCAGGGCCTTCTCGCCCTGGAACATCCCGGAGTCCAGGAGGATCCGCCGGCCGCCGCCCTCGAGGAGGTACTGCGACCCGGTCACCGTCTGCGCCGCGCCGAGGAAGGTCAGTCTTGCCATGGCGGAAGCATACCAGCCGCGGCCGCGCCGACCCCGGGGGGGGCGAGCCGGGCGCGAAGGCGGGCGGCAACGCCGGCGGCTAGAGCATCTTGCGCAGCACCGTCTGCAGGATGCCGCCGTTCCTGTAGTAGTTGATGTCCACCGGCGTGTCGAGCCGGGCGGTGGCGGCGAAGGACCCCGTCGAGCCGTCCTTCCGCTCCACCTCGACCGTCACGTCCTGTCGGGGCTTGATCTCGCCGGCGAGGCCTCGGATCGTCAGCTTCTCCTGCCCGGTGAGCCCCAGCGACTCGGCGTTCTGCCCCGGCTTGAACTGCAGGGGGAGGATGCCCATGCCGACGAGGTTCGAGCGGTGGATGCGCTCGTAGCTCTCCGCGACCACGGCGCGCACGCCCAGCAGGAGCGTCCCCTTGGCCGCCCAGTCGCGCGAGGAGCCGCTCCCGTATTCCTTGCCCGCGATCACCACGAGGGGCGTTCTCTCCGCCTTGTAGCGCTCGGCCGCGTCGTAGATGTCCATCCGCTCGCCCGAGGGCACGTGGACGGTGACGCCGCCCTCGACCCCGGGCACCATGGCGTTCTTGAGGCGGATGTTCGCGAAGGTGCCGCGCACCATCACGCGGTCGTTCCCGCGGCGCGAGCCGTAGGAGTTGAAGTCCTTCTTCTCGACGCCCTTCGACACCAGGAAGCGCCCGGCCGGCGAGGCGAGCGCGATGTCGCCGGCGGGGGAGATGTGGTCGGTGGTCACGGAGTCGCCGAGGACGGCGAGGACGCGCGCGCCCGACGATGTCGGTGAGCGAGGCGGGAGCCTTCGTGAGCCCCTGGAAGAAGGGCGGCTCCTGGATGTACGTCGAGTCGTCCCGGAAGGCGAAGAGGTCGCCGCCGGCCACCGGGATCGCGTTCCAGTCGGGGTTGCCGTCGAACGCGTTCCCGTAGCTCGCCTGGAACATCTCCGCCCCGATCGCGGCCTCGAGCTCGGCGACTTCCTTCTGGCTCGGCCAGATGTCGGCGAGCTTCACCGCGCCGCCGTCGACGGCGGTGCCGATCGGCTCGGTCGCGAGGTCGATGTCGGTCGTGCCGGCCAGGGCGTAGGCGACCACCAGGGGCGGCGAGGCGAGGTAGTTGGCCTTCACGTCCGGGTTCACCCGACCCTCGAAGTTGCGGTTGCCCGAGAGGACGGCGGCGGCCACGAGCTTGCCGTCGTTCACCGCCTTCGACACCTCCGCCGGCAGCGGACCGCTGTTGCCGATGCAGGTCGTGCAGCCGTAGCCGACCACGTGGAAGCCGAGGGCCTCGAGGTCCGGCAGCAGGCCGGACTTGCGGAGGTACTCGGTCACGACCTTCGAGCCCGGGGCGAGGCTCGTCTTGACGTGGGCGGGGACGCGCAGGCCGCGGCGGACGGCCTTGCGGGCGAGGAGGCCCGCGCCCAGCATCACCGAGGGGTTCGACGTGTTCGTGCAGCTCGTGATCGCGGCGATCACGACCGAGCCGTGCCTGAGCTCGGCCTTCTGCCCGCGCACCTCGAAGGCCACCTTCTTCCCGGCGTCCTCCGCGGCCAGGCCGAACCCACGCTCCTTCACCGGCGCGGTGAGGGCCTTGCGGAAGGACTCCTTCATCGCGTGAAGCGCCACGCGATCGTGCGGCCGCTTCGGGCCGGCGAGGCTCGGCTCGACCGTCGCGAGGTCGAGCTCGAGCGTGTCGGTGAAGACGGGATCGGGCGTCGCGGGGCCCCGGAAGAGGCCCTGCTCCTTGCTGTAGCGCTCGACGAGGTCCACCTCGGCCGGGCTGCGGCCGGTCTTCCGCAGGTAGGCGAGGGTCTCGTCGTCCACCGGAAAGAAGCCGCAGGTGGCCCCGTACTCCGGGGCCATGTTGGCGATGGTGGCGCGGTCGGCGAGGCTCATCTCCGCGAGCCCGGGGCCGTAGAACTCCACGAACTTCTCCACGACCCCCTTCTTCCGGAGCATCTGCGTCACGGTGAGGACGAGGTCGGTCGCGGTCGTGCCCTCGCGCAGACGCCCCACCAGCCGGAAGCCGACGACCTGCGGGGTGACCATGTAGAGCGGCTGGCCCAGCATCGCCGCCTCGGCCTCGATCCCGCCGACACCCCAGCCGAGGACCCCGAGGCCGTTGATCATCGTGGTGTGGGAGTCGGTGCCGACGAGGGTGTCGGGCATCGCCACGGACTCGCCGCCCTCGGACTTGAGGAGGACACCCTTGGCCAGGTACTCGAGGTTCACCTGGTGGACGATGCCGGTCGCGGGCGGCACCACGCGGAAGCTCGCGAAGGCCTTCTGGCCCCAGCGCAGGAACTCGTAGCGCTCGCGGTTGCGGGAGAACTCGATCTCGGCGTTCTGCCGGAGGGCGTCCTTCGAGCCGAAGACGTCCACCTGCACCGAGTGATCCACCACGAGGTCCACGGGCACGAGCGGGTTGATCCGCTTCGGGTCGGCGCCGAGGCGCTTCACCGCCGCCCGCATCGAGGCGAGGTCCACCACGGCGGGGACGCCGGTGAAGTCCTGGAGGATCACGCGCGCGGGCATGAAGGGCAGCTCGACGTCCTTCGGAGCCGGCGCGTTCCAGGCGCCGAGGTTCTTCACGTCCTCCGCGGTGACGAGCTCCCCGTCGACGCTGCGCAGGACGGCCTCGAGCAGCACCTTGATCGAGAAGGGAAGGCGCGCGAGACCGGGGGAGACCCCCGCCTTCTCGAGCGTCTCGAGACGGTAGATCGTGGCCCGGCCGAAGCCGGTGTCGAGGGTGGAGCGGGCGCCGAACGCATCGGTCTTCATGGCTTTCCTCTCTGCTGGGCGACTCCAGAGCTTATACCAGCGCGCCTTTCGCCCGAGACGGCGGGGCTGTCGGGATCGTAGAAGCGGAGCCGACGCTCCGCGGCGTGGCGGATGCCGACCCGGCGCGACACCGCGACGCGGCGCGGCGGGCGACCCTCTCGCAGCGTGAGCGGGGCGCTCCGCTCGAAGAGGTGCCGACCCGAGAGCCGCGTGTCGATCCCGAGCGCGCGGCAGAGCCTTCCGGGGCCGCGGCAGGCGTCCTCGGGCAGGCCGCTGCCCGGGAGGGGCTCCGCGGCGCGGACGAGGACGCAGCCGGCGACCCCGGGGCCGTCCACCGCCAGGTTCAGGCAGTGGTGCATCCCGTAGACGAAGTAGACGTAGAGGGTGCCCGGCGGCCCGAAGAGCGGCGCCGTGCGCGGCGTCGGGCCGCGGAAGACGTGGGCCGCGGGATCGGCCGCCCCGAGGTAGGCCTCAACCTCGACGATGCGCACCGCCCGCGTGCGCCCACGCACGCGGCGCACGAGAACGCAGCCGATCAGGCCGCGTGCGGCTTGTGCGGCCGGCCGTGAGAGCAGGGCCCGGAGCCGGGCCCTCGGGCGCGGGGAGGGCACGCGGCGCAGTATAGACGGCGCCGCGTGCCGCGCGGCCGTCTCAGGCCGGCTCGTCGTCGAGCCGGCGCACGCCCGACTCGCGCCACACCACGCGCACGGAGATCGCGCGGACCACGTACCACGCGAAGGCCAGCACCGCCACCGTGGGCACCAGGGACGTCACCAGGTAAACGAATCGCATCCGTCTGCTCCTCCGCTTCGTCTCGGCGCACCCGAGCGCCCCACGCGAAGCCGTACCCGCCCCTCGCGGTCGAAACGCCGCCCGCGAGTGCGGACGCCACCGGTTGGCCTGGAGGAGGGACAGCACCGGGGCGAACGGCCCCGAGCTCAGCGACTGGGCTTCAAGGTGCTAGACGAGACAGACCATATCATGGGCCAAGGCTCCGTCCAAGCCCATGCTGTTGTGGTTCTGGGGGGTTGGCTGGGAGACAGGGATTCGAACCCCGATTCCATGGTCCAGAGCCATGTGTCCTACCGTTGGACGATCTCCCAACGACGACGACCCTTCATCCTAGCCAAAGCACCGCGGGATTTCAAACCGCCCGTGGCGCGGCCGACGCACCCTATAATCCGCCATGCTCCGCGGGACACTTCGTGAGGCGGCGGCCGAGTTCCTCGGCACTTTCCTCATTCTCGTCTTCGGCACCGCATCGGTCGCGCAGAAGATCCTGAGCGACGGCGACGCCGGCTCCGCCCTCGCGATCCACCTCTCGTGGGGGCTCGGCCGTGACCCTGGGCATCTACGCCTCGGCGGGCGTCTCCGGGGCCCACCTCAACCCCGCGGTCACGCTGGCCTTCGCCGCGTTCCGCGGATTCCCCTGGCGCAAGGTGCCGGCGTACTTCCTCGCGCAGCTCGCCGGCGCCTTTTCCGGGGCCGCGGTCACGTTCGTGACCTACCGCGAGGCCTTCGACCACTTCGACGGCGGCGTGCGACAGGTCGTGGGCGAGAAGGCCACCGCCGGGATCTTCGCCACCTACCCCCAGCCGTTCGTGAGCGCCGTGCCCGGCGGCTTCGTCGATCAGGTCGTCGGCACCGCCCTCCTGCTGCTCGTCATCTTCGCCATCGGCGACCGTCGGAACGCGGGACCGACGAGCGGCGGCCCCGTCCTGGTGGGCGCGCTCGTCGTTCTCATCGGCATGACCTTCGGCTTCAACGCGGGCTACGCGATCAACCCCGCCCGCGACCTCGGGCCACGGGTCTTCACCGCGATGGCGGGCTGGGGGAGCGAGGTCTTTCGGGCCGGCGGCGGCTGGTGGTGGGTGCCGCTCGTGGCCCCGTGCCTCGGCGCGCTCCTGGGCGGCTTCGTCTACGACCGGCTGATCACCCGGCACCACCCGCCCGAGAGAGCCTGATTCCTCAAGGCTCGGCGGCGGAGAGGTAGAGCGCGTTGAGGAGGGCGGCGTAGGTCACGCGGCTCTGCGCGCGGTACTGCGGCCGGAAGCCGAAGAGCACGACGCGCCCCTTCCCGAGCGGCACCTCGACCAGGGCGGCCTTGCCCCGCAGGCGCTCGCCGCCGAGGAGCCAGCCGGAGAGGAGCGGGTCCTCGGCCTCGTAGCGCAGGACGACCGAGCCCTGTTCCACCTCGAAGGCGGGCGAGCCCTCGAACCAGACGGGCGTCGTCTCCGGCAGACCGTGAGCCAGGGGGTGAGCCGCGTCCGCCCTCGTGGCCAGGATCGAGCCGGGACAGAAGAACGACGGTCGGCTCCACGCCGGTGAGCGCGTTTCTCACCGGCAGCCCCAGCTGGTCGATCGCGAAGCCGACGGCCGAGTCGAGGGCCACCAGCGTCCCGCCGGCCTCGACGAAGGCGCGCAGCGCCGCCACCCCCTCGGTCCCGAGGCCGCCCGTGTACTCCTCCGGCATCGACCCGGCCGCGTGCCCGTTCAGCAGCGAGGCGGGCGCCTGGTCGGGAAGGACGATCGGCGTCGAAGCGCTCCCGCAGGCGTCCCCCCCGCACCTCGCGGTCGTGCAGCTCCTGGTACGCCACCCCCATCTCCTTCTCGAAGACGAAGCGCGTCCAACCTTCGTCCATCGAGGGGACCCACGAGCGGTAGAGGCCCACGCGCGGCCGGCGGAGGCGCAGCGCGCGGGGCTCGGCGCGGACCGCCCGTGCCGTGAACCCCAGCTCGCTCGCGAGCGGCTCGACCAGGCGCCGCGCGGAGGCGGGGACGAGCAGCGTCCCGGCGGCGAAGGACCTCTCCGCGTCGACGAACGGCTCGAGCGCCCAGCGCACCTTCACGCCCTCGTCGAGCAGGCGGCCGAGGGCCACCAGCTCGCCGCTCGCGTGGCCGAGGGCCAGGCGGGGAGCGTCGCCCTCGACGCGGCCGGGAGCGACGCCCGGGGCCTCCACCGGCTCGAGGTCGACCACGAAGGGCGCGGCCACCGCCACGACCTCCACGCCGAGGAGCAGCGGCAACGTGTGGGCCGTGACGTCGTACGGCCGCTTCGGGGGGCCGCCTTCGTGCTCGCGCAGGTCCGGGTAGCGCTGCCGCTCGAGGAGCGTCTTCGCGAAGCCGCTCGCCGGCTGCTGCATCCGGACGACGAGAGCGCCCGCTTCGTACGGGCGACCTCCGGCCTCGAAGGGCGCCGCGGCCCGCTCGATCTCCACCTCGCCCAGGCGGAGCACCTCGACGAGCCGGGCGACCGCCGAGGCGTCGCGCTGGGCGGAGGGCACGACGAACGCGAACGGAGCGCGCCGGTCACAGGCCCGGCGGTTCGCCGCGAGCGCCGTCCGCAGCCAGTGCTCACGGTTGGCCGCGGCGTGGTCCAGGATGGCGAGCGAGGCCTGGAGCTGGGTGTCGACGATGTCGGCGAGGCGCCACGCCCCGCCCGGCCACGGCGCCGGGTAGCGGGCGGAGGCGACGCGCGGGTCGTAGCCGGAACCGCGCCGCTCGAGCTCCTCCGGCTTCACCTCGACCGGCGTCGCGAGGCGCGCGGAGGCCGTCTCGGAGAGCAGACGCACCCCGCCGTGGGTGTGGGGATAGGCGCGGCCCGGCGTCCACGCGTCGAAGATCGCGCCGGAGACGACGCCCGTGTGGCCCGCGGTGGTGAGGCGCGAGGCCACGTGCGACCCGAGCGCGCCCGCGGCGGCGACGAGCGCGCCGTCCACGTTCGGCTCCCACGGGTCGGCGTAAGGCGGGACGAAGAGGCGCGCCCCCCGCGGGCCCATCTGGTGCACGTCGTGGACGATCTGCGGGTGCCACCGGTGGTACAGGTGCCGGACGGTGAGGCGCGTCTCCGGCTGCGTGAACATGTACCAGTCGCGGTTGTTGTCGTGGCCGGTGTAGGGGTGATAGAGCACCGGCGGGGACGTTCCCTCGAAGGGCGTCCCGAGCTGCCGGCGGTACCACTCGGCCACGAGATCGGTCCCGTCGGGGTTGTGCGACGGCAGCACCAGCAGCACCGTCGCGTCGAGCATCGCCCGCACCCGATCCTCGTCGCTCGAGGCGAGGTGGTGCAGGAGGCGCAGCGAGGCGAGCGTGCCCCCCACCTCCGTCGAGTGGATCGAGAACGCCATGGCCACGACGGCCCTGCCGTCCCGGACGATCCGCTCCGCCTCCGCCTCGCCGAGACCCCGGGGGTCGGCGAGGCGCGCGTTGGCGCCCCGGATCTCCTCGAGGCGGGCGTGGTTCGCCGCGGAGGTGACGGTCACGATCACGAAGGGGCGCCCCTGTGTCGTCTTCCCGACTTCCTCGACGGACACCCGGTCGGACGCTTCGTCGAGCGCCTTCAGGTAGGCGACGACCTGTCCCCAGTCGGCGAGCTTGCGGTCCTCGCCGGGCACGAAGCCGAGGACGGACTCGGGAGCGGGAACGACCGTGGCGGCCGGGGCCGAGGGCGCGAGAAGGACCGCGATCGAGAGGACGAGCGAGGCCGAGACGACCAGGAGGAGGCGCGGAGCCGCCGCCACGACCGCTCGCTGTGCGTCTCACGCCCGGTCCTCCTCCCCCGTGCCGCGAGGCGCGAGGGTAGCACGAAGCCCGCGGGGCTTGATGGGGACGGCCTTCTCCCCTATCGTCGCGCGGTGAGCCCGAGTGCCGGAGAGACGGCCGCGCGCACGCCACGCATCACGGTGGCCTTTCTCCTCTACAACGCGAGGGGCGAGGTGGACGCTCTCCTCCGGGGCCTCGTGAGCCAGGCCCATCCCGCGTTCCCGCGGCAGTCCGACTGGCTCGAGGCGGTCTTCGTCGACGACGCCTCCGGCGACGGCACGGCCGAGGTCGTCGCGCGCGCGCTGGCCGCAATCGGCTCCCCGTCCCACTACCGGCTGGTGGTGCACCCGCGCAACCTCGGGTTGGCGGAGACGCTCAACGAGACCTTCCGCCAGGCGCCGACCCCCTTCGTCCTCACGTGCCACCTCGACTGCCGGTTCGGGAGCGAGCGCTACGTGGCCGCGATGCTCGACCTCATCGAGGCCCATCCCCGTGCCGCCGCCATCACCGGGCAGCCGGGGCTCCCGCCCGGCGCCCGCCTGCCGTTCGCCGAGAAGCTCAACGTCGTCGCGAACCTGATGGACATCTTTCCCGCCGACACCGCGAAAGACCTCGTCCCGGTGGGGTTTGCCGAGGGGCGCTGCGACGTGTTCCGGGTCGAGGCGCTGCGCGAGGCGGGACTCTACGACACGCGCCTGCGCGTCTCGGGAGAGGACCAGGTTCTGGCGGCGAAGCTCCGGGCGAAGGGCTACGAGGTCTACCAGGCGCCCGGCCTGACGTACCACCTCTCGGTCTCCGCCGAGCAGGACAGCGCCCTGAAGATCCTGCGCCACCAGCGGCTCTTCGGCCGGACGACGCCGTACATCGTCCTGGCGGTTCCCGGCAGCCGCGATGGGCTGGTCGGCCCAAACGCCGGCGCCAACCGCCGCCGGCGAGCCGTCCTGCGGGCAACGCAGCTCGCGGCGAGCGCCGTTCTGGCCTTCGCCGCACTCTCGCTCCTGGCCGGATGGTCGGGCTGGGCCTGGGGAAGCGCTCTCGTCGTCCTCGCGGTGGCCCGGGGCGCGCTCTTCGCCCGACACGCCCGCGCCGTGCGCTTCACGGCCGCTGAGTGGCTGGCCTTCGCGCTCCTCCAGCCCCTCCTCGACCTCGCCTACACGGCCGGCATCCTGGAAGGGCTCGTGCTCTTGGCGCGGCGCGGCCGCTCCGCCCCGATCGACTGAGAAGCCCCGGGCCCGGCGTCAGCTTTCCGTGGGCCCGGCGGGGAAGCGGCCGACCTTCTTGCGGACGAAGTAGAGCGGTCGCTTCTTGGTCTCCTCGAAGATGCGGCCGACGTACTGGCCGATCAGGCCGAGCGAGACGAGCTGGACGCCCCCGAGGAAGAGCATGATCGCGACCACGGAGGCCCAGCCCCGCTCCATCGACTCCGGGTAGAGCAGCCGGTCGACGATCACGCGGACCGCCTGGAGGAGGCCCGCCAGGGACACCACGAGGCCGAACACGGTCATCCAGCGCAGGGGGGTGCTCGAGAACGACGTGATCGCGTCCCACGCGAGCCGCGTCGACTTCCAGACCGGGTACTTGGTGGCTCCGGCGTGGCGCGGCGCGCGCTCGTAGTGGATCGCCGACTGCGAGAAGCCCACCCAGCAGGTCAGACCGCGCACGAAGCGGTGAAGCTCGCGCACCTGCTTCAACGCGTCGATCACCTGGCGGTCCACGAGGCGGAAGTCGCCGGCGTCGAGCGGCACGTCGACGCTCGCCATCCGGCGGAACGTCTTGTAGAACGTGGCGGCGAGGAGGCGCTTCGCCCAGGACTCGCCGCGGCGGCCGGTGCGGACCGCGTAGACGACCTCGTGGCCCTCCCGCCAGCGCCGGAGAAGCTCGGGGACGACCTCGGGCGGGTCCTGCAGGTCGGCGTCCATGATCACGACCGCGTCCCCGTCCGCGTGGTCCATGCCCGCGGTGATCGCCAGCTGGTGGCCGAAGTTGCGCGAGAGCGAGAGCAGCTTGACCCGCGGGTCCCGCTCGGCGCAGGCGGCCGCCCACGCCGCCGAGCCGTCCCGGCTGCCGTCGTCGACGAGGAGGAGCTCGAAATCCTCGGGCTCCGTCTCGAGCACGCCGCGCAGGCGATCGCAGAGGACGGGGAGGCTCTCCTCCTCGTCCAGGAACGGCACGACGACGACGACCTTGCGTGGCGCGCTCATGGCTTTACCACTCCCTGCGGAGATGATGACTCACCACGCGGCCGTCGGACACTGGTCACGGGCGAGGGGGGGCGGCGGCGACGGCAAAGCGAGGAGATTGCATCCCGCGCCCTGTCGCAGACGCTTCGCCTGCTGGACGGGGTCGTACCAAGGAGAGCCGCCCTCGTCCGAGATGGTATAGCCCAGCTCGATAAGCGCGCCGAAGAGCTCCTCGATCGACTCCCCGCCGGCCTCGACCGCCGTGGGTGTCGAGCTCGAACAGGACGGGTGGACGGAAGCGTCGGAGGGTCCCGCGCGCCCCGCGCAGCACCCTAGCTTCCTGGCCGTCCACGTCGATCTTGATGAAGTCCACCCGTTCCAGCTGGCGTTCGAGGACCAGCGAATCGAGCCGGGCGACACGCGTGAGGACCCTCTCCGGGCCCCCACGGCCCGAGAGCGGATAGCTCGACTGCACCTGAAGCTCGACGCTCTGGACGTCGTGGTCGCCCAGAGCGGCGACGACGATCGCGACGTTCGTCAGGTCGTTCAGGGCGAGGTTCCGCCGGAGTCGGGCCACGGCGCCGGGCGCCGGTTCGATGGCGACGACCCGACCCGAAAGCCCGACCTGGCGCGCCATGCGCAGGGCGTGGTAGCCGACGTTGGCCCCGACGTCGATCGACGTCATGCCCGGGCCGAGGTGCCGGGCCATCACGCTCTCGGCCCGGGGCTCGAAGGAGCCCGAGAAGAAGAGCGAGGCGTCGATGACCTCGCGCAGGTCGAGCTCCCAGCGGATGCCGTCGACGAGCCGGATCTGCGGGCTGGGGAGCTGCGCCGTGACCAACCCCAGAAGGCGAGCCAGGTGTGCCCCCAGGGCCGGATGGAGGGGAGAGCTCCGGTACAGGCGCATCAGGAGTCCGACCACACCGGCAATGTATGCGTTCCGGCCCCGGGCGGCCAATGGCCTCTCGGTCAGCCCCGCCGGAGCCAGAGCTTGTCCGCCTCGACGATTCCCGCCGCCGTCTCGAGACGGGCGTGCCGGAGCCAGATCTTGGAGAGCCGGGTCAGAGCCGACGGCAGGCCCGGCAGGCGCAGGAGCAGGAGCACCGAGCGAGAGGACAGCTCGTAGATCCACAGGTGGGCCGCGGTGCGCCGCTCGTCCGTTCTCGTCACGCGGCTCCGGTCAAGCCCTGTAGTTCCGAAGTGCGACCTGGTAGGACTCGCGGCGGTGTCGCAGCCCCGACTCCAGCATCACGCCGGTCAGCAGGGTGAACAGTGACAGGTTCATGAGGGAGGCGGCCAGGATGGCCAGCGGGAAGCGGCCCACCAGGCGAGTCCGGTAGTACTCGTAGACCGGCAGGGACCCGGCGGCGAGGCCGGCGACAAAGAAGACGCACGCGACCGCGCCGAAGAAGAGGAGCGGGCGGTAGTCCCGGACCAGCACGAACAGCAGGCGCAGGATCCGAACGCCGTCGCGCACGGTCCGCAGCTTGGAGCTCGATCCCTCGGCGCGCTCGCGGAAGGGGACGGCCACCTCCGCGAGTCGGAACCCCTTCTCCACGGCCTGGACCGTGAGCTCCGTCTCGAGCTCGAAGCCGCGAAAGAGAAGGGGAACGTTCTTGTAGAAGCGCTTCGAGAAGAGGCGCAGGCCCGAGAACAGATCTCTCGGCTCGTAGCGGAACACCAACCGGAAGACCCAGGCGAAGGCGTTGCTTCCCAGCCGATGAAACGGTCGAAAGGCGGCGTTCGGGGCTTCCGCCGTCCGGACCCCGGTGATCATGTCCGCGGGGTCCTTCTCGTGTGCTTCCAGGAGCCGGCGTGCGCCCTCGACGGGGTAGCTGCCGTCTCCGTCCACCATCAAGACCAGGTCTTCCTGCAGGCGAGCGAACGCCGTGGCGATCGCGCGACCCTTACCCCGCCGCGGCTCCGACAGGACCTCCGCCCCAGCCTCCCGGGCCTTCTCCGCGGTGCGCGTCGGACGAGCCGTTGTCGATGACCAGGATGCGCGCACCCGGAAACTCGCGCCGGAAATCGGCAACGACTCCCGCGATGCCCCGCTCCTCGTCGAGGCAGGGAATGAGGATCGCAAGACTCGACGGGGCGACGCGTCCATCGTCCATGGAGGGCCGATATGTTGCCACAAAGGCACCGCCGCTAGTGGCGACCGGCCGGCGAGACCTGGGGTTGCGTCCCGGTCGACCGGACGACGCGGCAGAGGACCTTCTTGCCCGGTGCCCGTGCGGATGACCCCGCAGTCGTCGGTCACCGTGAGTGCGTAGCGTTCCAGGCTCGCGGCCGTCAGGCGCTCGTCGACGGACGCGAGCACCATCAGGGTCCCCTTGTGAGAGCCAAGGGTGGCGGTCACCAGGTCGGCGAAACGCGAGGAACCCACCCATTCGAGGCCCACGAAACGCGTCTTCTCGGGGAAGAACGGGATCAGGAAGCTGTTGAGTTGACTCGTCAGGAGAACGAGGCTGTCTGTCTCGTAGGCCTGGGCGGGGAGCGTGATGCGCCACCACCGATCCGACCAGTCCCAACGCTGCCAGGAGCCGACGCTCGAGAACAGCAACAGGTACGCGCCTGCGGCGAAGAGCAGGGGCCGGCCGACTCTCGGAAGCAGGGCCTGGACCAGGATGACGAGAACCAGCGGGGCGAGGAACTCCAGGATCGCCGCGTAGCGGTAGTAGTAGAAGACGGCCAGCCAGGCCGCGTAGGCCATCAGGACGAAGGCCAACAGGTTGCGCTGGCCAGGCGGCAGCGGCGTCCTCTTGCCCAGCCCTCGCAGTGAAAGCCAGCCGAGTGCGGCGACGAGGACGAGCAGGAAGCGCGCGTCGCGGAAGGGGATCTCCTGCAGACGGCTGGTCTCGCCGAGGGCCATCGCCCACGGCGTCGCGAGCAGGTCCAGGGGACCCCGGGCCACCCAGCGTGGGTCCCGAATGGCCTCAGCGGGCAGGTAGGGCGACCGGAAGATCTGGTTGACGAACGGAAAGAGCGGGTTGCCGAAGCGCTCCCACATCCGCCAGCACCAGATGCCCCCGAAGGCCACGAAGCCGAGGACGGTGCCGGCGAGGAACGCGAGCACCGCTCCCACGCGTGCCTGTCGCCCCAGAACCATGAGGACGACGAGGGCCCCCAGGGCGACGACGTGGGGGCCCATGGTGAGCTTGAGGCCCATCGAAGCGCCCGCGAGGAACCCGGCTCCCAGCCAAGCCGGCGTGCCGGCTTCCGCTCGTCGGGGGTTCCCCGGGCTCCCAGGACCACGAGAAGAGAAGCCAGGAGCGGGATGGACACGGTCGTGTCGCCCATGGTGGTTCCCAGCGACGAGTGGGCCGTCGGGCCTGTGGCGGCGAGGATTCCGACCAACACGGCCAACGCGCCCGAGCCCGGACCTGTCGAGGAGGCGGCGTGCCAGGAGGAAGACCAGGGCCGGGTTCAGGCCCTGGAGCGCGCCCAGCAGAAAGCCGAACAGCCGAGGCGGGAGGTGTGTGATGCCGAGATAGTGGAGGGAGTCGAGGGTGGGGTTCAGGAACGTCCCCAGCCCAGCCGGCACCAGATCGGTGTCGAACCGTCCGTGGACGAACGCGTAGCCATTGTAGAAATGGTATCGGCACAGGTCGGTGTTGATGTCCTGACCCAGCACCAGTGACCCGACGCCGGATCCGACGATGAGCAAGGCGATCACGACGGCTTCCGGAAAGAGCCGGGGCAGGCTCCGAGACACGACGGGCGCCTTCACCTCGCGGAGCGCTCCGACGAGGGGGAGAAGAGAGGAGACGAAGCTCACCCACTGGCCAACGTGTGACCGTGCCTCGGCCGCGAGCCTGCTCGAGCTCGACGAGCATGGGAGGGGAGAATCCCGAGGCGAGGACCGGGCGACCAGCCGCGAGCGCGTTCCACACCTTCGAAGGGAAGACGGCATCCGGCAGCTCCGGGTGCCCCGCCACCAGGTGGACCTCCGCCTCCCAGTACGAGCGGACGAGCGCGTCGGGGTCCGTGAGCGGCGGCTCACTCCGCACCCACTCGGGGAGGCTCTTCATGCCCGGCCCGTCGCCCCGCACCGTCACCTCGTAACCCTCGTCCACCAGTCGCCGGCACAGCGCCAGGAAGCTCGGGAGGTGATGGCCCCATCCCAGGTTGCCCGAGTACAGGGCCGTGCGAGGCCGTGCGGGCCGCGGCGGGCCGAGCTCCATGGTGTTCCAGTTGCGGATGAGGATCGCGTCCGCCCTCGGGACACCGCACGTTCGCGGCGACCTTCACGACATGGTCCCACGCCCGCAAGTGGCGATCCCAGAGTCGCCTCATCGCCAAGCGCAGTGGGGCGGGCGGGTTCCACACTGCGCGTATGAGCTGTGGGTAGTAGTCCTGAAGCCAGTAGACACCGATCGCGCCGCGTTTGTCGACCGCGCGGTGCAGGAAGAGCGTCGTCGGGGGAGCGCTGGTGAGGACGACCACGTCCTTCGCTCCCACCTGCGTCCTCACGTAGCGGGCAAAGGCCCGCCGGACGCTCTCGTACTCGAGTGCGACCGAGGCCAGGCGCTCCCGGCGTCCCTTCCGATGCGCAAGCCTCTCGATGGGCGTCCCTGGAGGTGGGCGGCAGCCGGGGCGATAGCTCCCCGTGCCGGCCACGAGCCGGACCTCAATGCCCTCCTTCGCCAGCGCGTCGGCGACGTGCTCCGCGTAGATGCCGGTGGGCGCGTCGTCCGGCCAGAGGTACTGGGTGAGGATGTGCACCACGGGAGCTCCCGTCACGCGTGGAGCCTTCGCGTCGGGGGTGGCCGGTCTCAGGGCGCAGAAGGCCCGGATCTCCCGCGCGATCCCCTCGAGGCTGTCGATGGGCAGCTCGGGATAGAGGGGAACCTGGATCACCTCCAGCGACAGGCGCTCGGAGACGGGCAGGTCGCCGGGCCGGCCGCCGGCCGTGGCCATCGCCGGCTGCAGGTGGATCGGCCGCGGATAGTGGACGGCGGTCGCGATCCCGCGCGCGGTGAGGTGGGCCTGGAGAGAGTCGCGGTTCGCGACGCGCAGCGTGTACAGGTGCCAGGCCGAGCGCCCCCAGGCCTGCTCCCGCGGCAGGACGACGCCCGGCACGCCCTCGAGGAGCCGCGCGTACGCCGCCGCCCGCTCGCGCCGCTCCGCCGTCCAGCCCTCGAGGTGGGGCAGCTTGGCGCGGAGCACGGCGGCCTGCAGCGTGTCGAGGCGGCTGTTCGTCCCCGGCACCACGTTGTCGTACCGGGCCTTCCCCGCGCCGTGATTGGCGACCTGCCGCACGCGGGCGGCGAAGTCGGCGTCGTCGGTGACCACCATGCCGGCGTCCCCGTAGGCGCCGAGGTTCTTGCCCGGGTAGAAGCTGAAGCACGCGGCGTGCCCGAGGCTGCCCGCCCGCTTTCCCGCGATCTCGGCGCCGTGGGCCTGCGCCGCGTCCTCGAGGACCGGCAGCCCGTGGCGCTCGGCGACCGCCCGGATCTCGTTCATCGGGGCCGGGTGGCCGTAGAGGTGGACGGGCAGGATCACCTTCGTGCGGGACGTGATGGCCGCTTCGAGCCCCCCGGGGTCCATCGTGAACGAGGCCTCGTCCACGTCCACGAACACGGGTCGGGCGCCGTTCATCAGGATCGCCTCGCCGGTCGCGATGAAGGTGTTGGCGACCGTCACCACCTCGTCGCCCGGCCCCACCCCGTACGCGCGCAGGGCGAGGGCCAGGGCGTCCGTGCCGTTGGCGACGCCGACGGCGTGCCGGGCTCCGCAGTACGCCGCGAACTCCTGCTCGAACAGCCGGCAGTCCTCCCCCCCGATGAACTGGGTGCTGGCCACGACCCGGGCGATCGCCGCGTCGACGGCCTCCTGGATGCGCAGGTACTGCGCGCGAAGGTCGACCATGGGAACCGTCATACGGAGAAGTCTACCTTCCGGGTCCGGAAGCGGCCAAACCTCGACCCCCGTCGGCAGGTCTCGCGACGGCCTCCCCGGGCGAGAGGGCGAGTCCGACGACCGTCACGGGGGTGCGGGCGTCGAGGACGCCCCGCCCTTCGTCCACCACCAGGACCACGGTGCTCAGGCCGGCGGGGAGGTTCAGCGGGAGGCGCAGCGCCGTCTCCCCCGCCAGCGGAACCGTCGCCACGGGCGTGCCCTCCGCGGCGAGACGCACGCCGCGATGGCTGTAGTCCTCCGCGGCCAGGAACGCGACGAGGCGCGTGCCCGGCCGGCCGGGGTAGGGCCGGAGAGAGAGGCTCAATTCCACCGTGAGGGCCGCAGGCGAGAAGACGACGATCTTCGTCCGCCCTCGCCCCACCGTGAAGACCGGTCGCCCCGAGGTTTCGTCCCGGTCGAGCCCCGACGGGTTCACGACGTGCACCGGCAGCGGGCGAACGGACGGCAGCAGGCGTCCGTAGCCGCCTCCCAGCTCCTCGACCCCTCCGGCCTGGAACGGGACGTAGCCGGCCACGATGGGGACCACGAGCGGGTCGTCCCACCGAGCCAGGGTCCGCGCGTAGAGCGCCTCGCCGTCCGGGGAGTTCGAGAGGGACGCGCTGTCCGCCCAGTCGCCCACGATCGCCCGCGGGTACGCGAGAAGGCCCGTGTAGGCGGAGAGCCAGCGGTTCACGTTCGCCGGCCGTCCCACGACGAGGAGCGTCCCGGACGGCAGGCCCTGGAACCGCTGCTTCAGGCCGGGGAGCTCCTCGAGGGGGCTCTCGAAGGGGAGCACCTCCCGCATCGTGAGTCCCAGCTTCTCGCTCCAGACCCAGTGGGCGGGAGCGAGGCTGAGGGGAGCCAGGAGTGCCAGGATCGACACGACCCACTGCACCCGCGGGTGTGTCCTTCGGACGAGCGCCCGCAGGCCCAGGGCGGCCAGCAGCAGGACGACGGGGTAGGACCACTGGCACAGCTTGAACACGTTCCACGTGTGGCCGAGCCGGTGCTTCCAGGGGTCCTCCACGGCGAGGGCGTAGTAGAGGATCGCGCTGCCGAACAGGGCGGCGAGCGCGCCGAGCCCCCGGCTGCGCTCCCGGCGCAGGGCCAGGCCGAGGCCGCACAGGGCGAGGCCGAGGGTGAGCGGCGCCAGCCCGCGGTTGAGCGCCGTCCACGGCCACGACTCGACGCTCGTCGAGCCCGGGGCGAAGACACGCGCGCCCAGAGCGAACTGGAAGAACTCGACGGCCGAGAGCGGGACGTGTCCCCCCGCGACGTCGGTCATGAACCCGCGCATGCGCAGGACCACCCCGACGAGGTCCCGCAGGCCGAGGAGGACGAAGAGCGCGGCCAGGCCGCCCGCCCACGCGGCGAAGCGGCGCTCGGCCCCGCGACGGCGCGCCCGGCGGAAGCCCTGGAGCAGTGCCAGCGCGCCGACGAGGCCGAGAGCGGGGAGGAGCGGCACGTACACCGCCAGCAGGAACGCGAAGAGGATGGCGCCGAGCGCGGCGTTGCCGAGGGAGAATCGCGGCGGCCGGGCGGAACGGGCGAGAAGCACCACGCCCAGCAGCAACACGGCGAGCGCGTAGGTCTGCTGGAGGAAGCCGTTGTGGTGCCCCCAGTAGAGGGCGTGCGGCACGACCGCGAAGACGAGCGCCGTGCCCCCGGCCCACCCCGAGCCGAAGCGCAGGACCTGTCGGGCGGCCAGGAACAGGCCGGCGGTGACCGCCACCATCCCGAAGGCGGCGGTCGCCGGGTAGACGAGGAGCGAGACCGGCGCGCCCGCGGCCGCCTGGACGAGCGCCAGCAGGTGGGCGATCCCGAGGTCGTAGTGGAGCCGCTGCCACAGCCACGGGATGCCGGTCACCGGCGAGTACGGGTCGAGGCGGCAGGTCTCCGAGAAGCCGTGATGCTGCAGCCACTCGCTGAACGCGCAGTAGGTGTAGGTGTCGTTGCCGATCGCGAAGCCGTTCGTCCGCAGAACCGGCAGGAGAGCCACCACCGCGGTGGCCGTGGCCGGGACCACGAGTGCCAGCCAGGCCCGCGCGGGCCCGCGGGGCCGCAGGACGTCGAGGCGACGCCTCTTCCACGCGAGGGCGAGCGGGACGAGGAGGACCGCCGGCACGAGCGCGACGAGGGGCGGGGTCGGAAACCCCGCGGCGGAGAGCCCGATGCTCAGGAGCGTGAGGACCGAAGCCCCCAGGACCATCGAGCCCGCGGCGGCCGCGGCGTCCAGGCGCCGCAGCAGGTCCGCGCCGAAGCCGCCCACGACGAGGCGGCCGGCGAGGAGCGACGCGAGGGCGAGCCCGGCGACCAGGAGCAGGGAGCCGGCGAACGTCACGAGCCCTCGCTCCCGGGCGCCGCCGGCACGACGTCGTCGGGCGGCAACGGGCTCGCGGCAGGCCGCAGGCGAACGAAGACGAAGTCGTGGTCGGGGCTTTCGAAGGCCTCGTGCCGGCCGGTGGCCGCGAGCCGGGCGCGCAGCTCCTCGGCCCCGTCCTCGTAGGCCTTCCGGATCACGAGGAGGCCCGCGAAGCCCATGCGCTCGAGCGCGTCCGCCATCGGCTCCGCCTCCAGCTCCTCCACGCGCCGCTGCCACGCCTCGCGCGGCCGGCCCTTGTCGGAGCCGTAGCTGAAGCGCAGCTGCTTCGAGTGCAGGTACAAGCGGAGGTGCTCGTAGTCGCTCGCCCCCGGATGGGCTGCCCCTCGGGGAAATCCACGACCGGGAGCTGGAAGAGCATCGCCCCCGCGGGCAGCGCGGTCTCCAGAGAGCGCGTGAAGACGGCGTCGGAGGCGAGAGCGGCGCCTCTCTCCCGGATCGCCGCGGGCGGCGTCCGCGGCGGGAGCTGATCGGCGAGCGTGAGAGCCCCGAGGAGCGCCGCGGCGAGAAGGCTCGCCCAGCGCCGGCGCGTCCAGGCGGCCCTCGAGATCGCCGTGGCTCCCCACAGCAGGACGACGGCCAGGATCCAGATGCTCGTCCGGTTCGTGGCCCGCAGCCAGACGAAGCCGGCGAGCCCGAGGAGGCCGTTCAGCCCGCCGACGACCGCGTAGGCGAAGATCCAGGCGAGCGCCAGAGCGGCGCCGGGCACGGGGCGTCGCGGCCGGCCGAGCCCCGCCCGCGCCGCTGCCATCGCGAGGGCGAGGAGGGCGAGGACGCCGGCGAGGCCGAGATAGGCCGAGCCGAGCTCGCCGCGGTAGAGAGCGCCTTGCAGGTAGATCTTCCCGGCCGCCCGCCAGGGCACGATGCCGGCCTCGCCGAGCGGCAGCAGCAGCTCGATCGGCTTGAGCGCGTATCGCTCCAGGTTGCCGTACGGGCGCAGGAGAGTGTCGGCCGAAGCACCCTCCCGCGTGGCCTGGACGAGCAGGTTGGCGTTGTCGGCCAGCACCGTGCCGAGCAGCACGGCGAGAAGAGCGAGCGACGACAGGGCGGCCCTGGGAGCACGCCGCACGAGTCCCTGCACGAGGAGCGAGAGGCCCAGGAACTGGGCGAGGAGCGCGGCGAAGTAGATGTTGTGGAGGCCGGTCACCACGGCGATCGCCGTCGCGGCCCAGAAGCGACGCGATCCCGGCCGGATCCCGTGCTCCTCGAAGGCCCAGGCGACGACGAGGACGGCCGAGCGGGATCGGCCAGTAGAAGCTCAAAGTGAGGTGGGCAAGCGAGCGGTGGAAGAAGAACGGCGACAGCGCGAAGGCACAGGCGCCGGCGAAGGCCCACTCGGGTCTCGCTCCGAGGTGACGGCTCACGGCCTGGAAGGAGAGCGCCGCGAGCACCGCCGCGAGCAGGACGAGCAGGTTGGCGGCGGGAAAGAGCCCGACGGTGCGCGCGAGGCCACCGGCGAGGGCGTACTGCAGCTTGTGCTGCCGCAGGAAGTCGTTCCAGCTCGCGCCGAGGGGCGCGCCGAGCTCGGGGACTTCCACCCGGCCGAGTGGCGTCAGGTGCCCGTCGTGCGCGGCCTTCAGCGTGGCGAGCGTGTACCAGGCGTCGGCGCCGGTGTCGACCGGCACGCGCCAGGCCTCGAGGCTCGTGCGCCCGACGACGACGCACCACAGCCCGGCGACGAGAGCCGCGAGCGCGAGTGCGGCGAGCGGCGTCTCTTCTCACGGGCCGCTCCCCGGGCCGCCGGGGCGCCTCGCCTCGATCAGCAGGTACAGGCCGCAGCCGGAGAGGAAGCGCCTGACCGCCCAGCGCGGATAGAGCCGCCTCGCGGCGTCGAGGAGCGCCCCGCGGTGCCGCTGGCCGACGGCGCCCTGCAGCAGGTCCCCCGGACCGAGCTCGCTCGTGATCCGCACGTCGGAGAACCCGGCGAACATCTCGTGGGCCCGGGCGGGGGAGTACGCCTTGGTGCCCGGGCTCTCCAGGTGCTGCGCGTAGATCTCGTCGAGCGAGCGCCCCGGCCGGCCGGCCAGCAGCCCGTAGCGCAGCCACAGCATGAGCCCGACGAGCGAACGGCGGTGGTAGATCATGACCCGCGCCCGGCCGCCCGGCCGGAGGACACGCGCGATCTCCCGGACCGCGGCCGGCGTGTGCGGGGAGTGGTGGACGACACCCCAGGAATAGACGAGGTCGAAGGAGGCGTCCCGGAAGGGAAGGTGCTCGGCGTCGGTCACCAGCAGACGCGAGCGCCGGCCGTAGAGCGAGAGGCGCTCACGCGTGAAGGCAATCGCCTGGCGCGTGAGGTCGACCCCGGTGAGGGACCGCGGCGCGGCTTGCGCCCACTCCAGGTGATCGGCGCCCATGCCCACGCCGATCTCGAGCACGTCCCGGTCTCGCCCGTCCTCGAACCGGGCGAAGTCGCGGATGTACGGCTCGAGCGCGTAGCGGGCCTGGGCCTGGGCCTCCAGCCGCTCGCGTGGCGCCTGGCCCTGTGCGTACACCTCTCCGCAAGGCGCCGCCTCCCAGAAGTCGCGGACTTGCCGCAGGTCCGTCATGTCCGCTCCCGGACGCCTCTCGCCGGGGACTCCTGCGGGGCCTTCGCTCCGGAGCGCAGGCGGTCGAGGACCGCGGCGACGTTCCGGTCCCAGGTGAACGAATCGAGGACGAGGCGGCGGGCCTCCCGCCCGAGCGCCGCGCGCTCGGCTTCCGGCATCTCGACCACTCGCCGGATGGCGGCGACGAGGGCGTCCACGTCGCCCGGCTCGACCAGGAGCGCCGCCTCGGCCTTTGCCCGACTCGCCGGGGGCCGGAGGGGGCTCGCCCGGCCTCCAGCCCTTCAGCACCCAGCCGATCTGGTCGAGGTCGGAGGCCACGATCGGCTTGCCCATGGCCATGTACTCGAAGAGCTTCGTCGGGCTGCCGAAGAAGGGCGTGCCGTCGGGGTTCGGGACGTGCGGCGAGAGCAGGATGTCGGAGGCGGCGAGCGTGCGCGGGGTCTCGGCCTGGGGCCGGATCCCGGCCAGCGTGACGAAGGGGCGGCCCAGGCCTTCCCCCAGGATCGAGCGCACGCGGGGGGCGAGCGCGCCGTCGCCCACGTAGAGGAAATGGACCCGGCGGCGCTCGAGCCACGCCCGATCCTCGTCGATCAGCCGGCGGATGGCGGTCGCGAGGACGTCGGTGCCGTGCCAGGTGCCGAAGGTCCCGACGAAGGTGAGGAGGTCCGCGTCCGCGGGAACGCCGAGCTCCGCGCGAGCCTCGCGGCCGGTCCTCGGCCGTGAAGCGGGCCGGATCGAAGACGTGCGGGTCGATGCCGTTGGGGTAGAAGAGGACCCGCTCGCGCGCCGCGCCCAGCTCCATCGCCTGCTCGACGAGGGCCTGCGAGACCACCACCACCAGCTCGGCGTGTCGCAGGCTGGCGCGCTCGACCCTCTCCGCCAGCGCCTCGAAGCGCAGCCTCTCGCCCCAGTGACGTTGGGCCCAGACCTCCGAGCCGTTGAACTCGAGGACGAGCGGCACCTGCAGGCTCTCGCGCAGCAGCGCCCCGGACATGTCGTTGAGGGCGAAGCGCTGGTAGATGAAGTCGGGCGAGAGACTCCGTGCCTCCTCACGAGCGGCGCGCAGGAAGACGCGCTGGTAGCGGTGCGAGTTCACCTCGAAGGGGAAGGAGATGAGGAAGCGCGGCGGCGACGACCCTCTGGGTGCACGGAGGTGCAATGAGCGGCTGCTCGTGGGCGCTCACGAGACGCACGGCGATGCCCGCGCGGGCGAGGGCGTTCGCGACTCCCGCCACGTGGGCGACCGAGCCGCCGACACTCGCGCCGAAGCTCAGGGTGGGCTTGAGGTAGAGGCACCGGGCCGTGGTCCCGACTCGCTGGGGGACGAAGGGCCGGGCGACGAGGCGCCCGGCGCGCCGCCAGGCGGACGCGAGGGCGACGACTCCGACCGCGAGGCCAACGGCGACCCGGAACACGGACCTCACGAGGTGCCGCACGCCCAGCGGGGAGGCCGGCTCCCCGGCCACCTGTCGTTCCCGTCGCGCGCCCGGCACGAGGAAGGCGAGCACGACCAGGTAGTCCTCGAAGAGGACGAGCTCGCCCACCGGGCCGCTGACGACGACCGCGTGCGGCGCGCCGCCTCCGGAGGGTGCCGAGGCCCGCGCGGCGGAGGCCGGCCAGGTCGGCGAAGGCGACGTCGGGCCCGAAGCGGGAGAGGAAGAAGCCCCGCGCTTCCGGGGACGGCGGGGTGGGGGAGAGAACGAGGGCCGGAGCCGTTTCGGGGCTGGACATACGCGCTGGAGCGGCCAGACTACCACGCGGACGACCTGATAAGCTGCGCGTGGTGTCGTCCCCGGTGATGCGCGTCCTCGCGCTCCTCTTCCTGCTCACGAACCTCGCCGCCCGCGCTCACGCGCTTCACGCCGCGGGCACGCGAGGCGGGGACGTCTTCCTCCTGGGCGCCGTCCTTGCCGCCGCAATCGGCCTCTCTCGACCCTCCCGGCTCGCCCCGGTGCTCACCCTCTTCGGCGCCTCGTTCTTCCTCTACGGCTTCCACTCCTACCGGCTCCCGAACCAGGCCTTCGAGCTGCTGGTGACGCGCGCTCGCCCTCGTCCTGCTGCTCCGCCGGCCCCGGGGAGAGGCCGTCGGGGCGGGCCGGCGGGGCCTCGCCCTGCCGCTCTTCGCCGTCTACGCGATCGTGGCCACCTTCTCGCTCCTGCTCCTGCCCCCCGTGGTGCTCGAGCATCGCCTCTTCCTCGAGGGGAGCGACTTCGCGCGGGCGATCCTGGGCGCGTTCCCGAAGGACCCGCTCTACCCGATCGCTTCCGTCAACCGGCTGTGGCTGTTCCTCCTGTTCGCCCTCTGCTGTCGTCCCGGCCGGACGCGCGAGCTCTCTACCGAAGTCTCTTCCGGGGGATCGCCTGGGCGGCCCTGATCGCCGTCGTCCTGGGGCTCCTGGACTTCCTGGGCGTCTTCTCGCTCGCGCGCTACAACCTCTCCCACCTCTTCTACGGCGCGCAGTACCGGCGGCTGCAGTCCACCTTCGGAAACCCGAGCTGGTTCGCCGCCTTCGTGAGCCTGGCGCTGCCGTTCGTCCTGCTCGAGCTGTGGGAGGCGCGGAGGCAGGCGCGCGTGGCGATCGCCTGTCTTCTCCCGCTGTGCGCGGCGAGCCTCTTTCTCTCGGGCGCCCGGGCCTCGTGGCTCGCGGGTCTCGTCGTGATCGTCTCTCTCGCCGGCCTCGTCCTGCTGTCGCGGCGCCACGACCGCCCACTCCCGTCCCCGGGTCCCGTGGTCTGGCTGTCTCTCGGCTCCGCGGTCGCCACGTTCGCGGTGCTGCTCGCGACCGCGCTCTTCACCGCCGCCTCGCCCGGGCGCGACGAGGGATCTCCCGGGCGGCTGGAGGGACTCTCTCGGGAGGTGCGGATCCGAGGCCTGGGTCTCACGTCGCCCCGCCCCGTGGCGGCCCGGTACGCGATCGAGCTCGCGAGGCAGAAGCCGCTCCTGGGCCTCGGGTACGAGAGCTTCAACATGCACCTGCGGGCCCAGCTCGACATCCCGTCCTCGGCGGTCGCGAGTGTCGTGAACACGGCCCTCGCCCACGATGCGAGCGAGCCCCTCTTCGACGACAGCCACAACACCTACCTGCAGGTCCTGGCGGGGACGGGCGCCGTGGGCCTCGGGCTCTGGCTCGCTCTCGCCGCCGCAGGTCTCCTGGCCGTGGCCCGGGCGCTCCGGCGCGACGTCGAGCCCGAGGCCTTCGCGGTCCTCCTCGGTCTCGTCCTCTTCCACTTCTATGGCCTCTTCCAGGGCATGGCCTACATCCCGGTGGTCTTCTTTCTCTTCGTGGCGCTGACCGGCTACGCGACGACGCTCGACCCGCAGCCGTCGCCCGCCGGGTCTCGAAAGCGGCGCCTGGTGTCCCTCCTGGCCCTGGGCGCGCTCGTCCTCGTCTCGGCCGTCGGCTACGCCGGGGACCGTGGCTACGCGAGCCTCAAGCATCGCTTCTCTCTCACCGCCTATCTTCCCGACGAGGCGGCGGAGTTCGAGGGGTTCTATCGACCCGAGACCGGGCCCTCGGGGGAGTTCCGCTGGATGTCCCGGCGGGGAATCGTCAACGTCTCGCGCGCCAGCGCCGTTCCGCCTGTCGTTCACCTGCGACCATCCCGACGCCGCGAGCGACCCCGTGGTGCTCTCCCTGAGCTTCGAGGGGCGGGATGCGGGAACGATCGTCTTCCGCCGGCCGGGGACGGTCGAGAGGCGGTTCGACTTCGGCACGCCCGGCGCCCTGCGGCTCAGCGTGTCCCGCACCTTCCGGCCCGGCGGCGAAACCGACCGGCGCGAGCTCGGCGTGTCGGTCAGCGCGATTCGCTGGGAGTGACGCCCTTCGCCCCCCGCGCCGGCGTGTAGCCCGGGACGATCTCGACGAGGGCGTCCAGCAGGGCCGCGCGGTCTCCACCGCGGGCCAGGGTCTCGAGCCGGACGACGCTCTCGAGGAGGTCCGCGGGTGGAGGCGGGCCCTGGACCGCGCGGACCTTGGGCCGGATCTCGCGGCTCGCCGCGGCCTCCTCCACGCTCATCAGCTCCTCGTCGAGCTTCTCCCCCGGGCGAAGGCCCGAGATGACGATCGAGATGTCCTTGTCGGGGACGTGGCCCGAGAGCGAGATCATCATGCGGGCGAGGTCGAGGATCCGGATCGGCTCGCCCATCTCCAGGATCAGCAGCTCGCCGTGGCCGCCGAGGCCGGCCAGCAGCACCAGGCCCACCGCCTCGGGGATCGTCATCAGGTAGCGCCGGCACTCGGCGTGGGTCACGGTCACGGGCCCGCCGCGCGCGATCTGCTCCTTGAAGAGCGGCACGACGCTGCCGGCGCTGCCCAGCACGTTGCCGAAGCGGACCGTGCTGAAGCAGGTGCGCGAGCGCGCCGCGTGGTGCTGGAGGAGGAGCTCGGCCACCCTCTTGGTGGCGCCCATCACGCTCGTGGGGTTGACGGCCTTGTCCGTCGAGACGAGCACGAAGCGCTCCACCCCCAGCCGGTCGGCGGCCCTCACCAGGTTCAGGCAGCCGAGCACGTTGTTCTTGACGGCCTCCTCGGGGGCGTACTCCATGAGCGGCACGTGCTTGTGGGCGGCGGCGTGGACGACGTCGTGCGGACGGTACTCCCCGAGGAGCTGCTCGACGCGCAGGGCGTCGCGGATGTCCACCACCTGGGCGTGGACGGCGAGGTCGGGGTGCTTCCGCCGCAGGTCCCGGAACAGGAAGTACAGGTTGTTCTCGTCGATGTCGGCGAGCACGAGCGCGGCCGGGGCGTGGGCGGCGATCTGCCGGCACGCCTCGCTGCCGATCGAGCCGGCGGCCCCCGTGACCAGGATGCGCCGGCCGCGGACGAGCCGGTCGAGCTCGTCCGCGTCGAAGAGCACCTGGTTGCGGGGCAGCAGGTGGTCGGGCGAGAGATCGGAGAGGGCGGAGACGTCCACCCGGTCGTTCAGGTAGGCGAAGGAGACCGGCAGGATCTTGTAGCTGAGCTTGAGGTCGGCGCAGGCGGCCAGGATCTCCCGCACGCGCGCGGCCGGCAGCCGCGGGATGGCGAAGAGGAGCTGCTCCACCTCGCGGCTCTTCGCGATCGCGGGCAGCCTCTCGATGGGCCCGAGGACCGGGCAGCCCCCGATCCACTGGCCCCACTTCCCCGGGTCGTCGTCCACGAAGCCGACCACGTCGTACGAGTGCTCGTCGGAGCGCCGCAGGTCCCGGAGGAGGAGGTCGCCGGCCGAGCCCGCTCCCACGATCAGCGTCCGCACGCGCGTCGCCGAGCGGGAGCGGCTCTGGGCCAGCAGCCAGTGGTTCGCGAGGCGGGGCGAGAAGCGGAAGGCACCCACGAGGCTCGCGGTCAGGAAGAACTCCATCACGAGCACCGAGCGGGGCGGGCCGGGGGTCTGGAGAAAGTAGAAGGCGGCCACGAAGCCGACGGTGCCGACCGCCGTCGCCGTCACGACCCGCATGGCCTCGTAGAAGCCCGAGAGCCGGAAGGACCAGCGGTGCAGGCCGAAGGCGAGGTGCAGGGAGAGCCGGATCGCGAGGAAGAGCGGCAGGAAGCGCCGGAAGATCTCCCAGTTCTCGAGCGGGATCTGGCCCTCGAAGCGCAGGACGTGGGCCGCGTAGAAGGAGGCCCAGATGAGCAGCGCGTCCAGGCCCAGGGTGAAGACGAGGCGGCGCCCGCTCGCGAACCACTGGGGCGCGGGCCAGCGCCAGGCCGTCATCACGCGAGGCCCGGCGGACCGCGCCATCCGCCATTCGACTCCGAAGAGGAGCAGACCGAGGCCGAACGCCACCCACGCCCACGCGCGGCGCCTGGGTGCGCCACCAGAGGACCGCCGCCGCGGTCAGGGCGACAGAGCCCAACCCGATCGCCGCCGTGACCTTCGCGTGGCCCCAGCGCTGGGCCAGCTTCTGGTAGAGGTGCTCGCGGTGCGCCTCGTAGAGGCGCTCACCGCGCAGGGCGCGGCCGACGAGCGTCCACGTCGGCGTCGGCCAGGAACAGCCACAGGCTCACGGCCACGAAGACCGCGGCCTGCGACCGCAGCTGCGGCGGAGCCAGGAGCGGGAGCGCCGCGAGCGTGTATCCCAGGAAGTAGCTGCCGATGTCGCCCAGGAAGACGCTCGCCGGCGACCAGTTGAACGGCAGGAAACCGGCTGCGGCTCCGACGAGCGCCGCCGCCAACAGGGCGGCGAACGGGTCCCAGCCCGCGAGGAGGACACCCGCCCCGGTCACGACGGCCTGCAGCGGCCGCCAGCCCGTCGATCCCGTCGAGGAAGTTGTAGAAGTTCATCACCGCCACGATCCAGAGGATCGTGGCGGCGGCGGCCAGCGGGCCCAGGTGGTGCTCCAGCAGCGCCGGCACCGGCACGCGCTCGAATCCTCCCACTCGCAGCACGACCAGGCCCACCACACCGAGCTGAGCGACGAGGCGGGTGAAGGCCGACAGGCTGGCACGATCGTCGGCGAGCCCGATGAGCGCCAGGACGACGCCCCCCAGCAGGATCGGGACTGCGCCCCGGTGGTCGGCCCAGACCGACCCCGAGAGCCAGAGCGCGACGAGCACCGCCAGCGCGATCGCCGTCCCCCCGCCTCGGGGGACGACCGTCCCGTGCGAGGAGCGCAGGTTGGGGCGATCCAGCAGGCCGACCTTCCGGGCGAGGTCGCGAAACACCGGCGTGAGCACGAGTGCCAGGACGAAGGCCAGGGCCGCCGCGAGAGCCGTGGGAAACCAGGAGGCGTTCATCGACGGTGGCCGACAAGCCGAGGCATCAGGCAATGATACCGGAGGAGCGTTTTCGGGGGTCTCTGGAGCGCAGGTACCAGGCAAAAGGCGCCGGGTCGAGAAACGGCGTGCAGTATCGCCACCGGTCGGACGCGAGTAGCGCCCGATCGGCCCCATGGGCGAGGAACCAGACGACCACGAAGCCCGAAGCGATGCCGATGCTCAACCGGCGCCGACGCCAGAACTCCCGGTAGAACCCGGACTCGAGCAGGGGAGGCACGGCGGAGACGAGAAGAGACGCAGAGCACGGCGCGACGTGGCGCATGTCGTCGGAGAAGAAGAACAGGAACAACGGCAAGTTGAAGAGAAGCGGCCAGCCCAGGAAGAGCGTCCGCCGCGCCTCGTGGGGTAGGGTGAGGCAAAGCACCACGGTCGCCAGGAGGGACCAGACCGTCGGGCCGCGCAGGGCTTCGTACGCGACATGCGGGTGTCGCAGGACGCCATTGAACACGTCGACGTCCACGAACTTGAGGCCCCGGTAGAGGGCGAGGTGCGCCATGTAGACCGGGTAGGTTGCCCCGAAGCGAACGACCTCACGGAGGGCAACGTCAGAGGCATGCTTCGACGTCGGGGGAACACCCACCGTGGCGGCCCATTCGAAATAGCTCGCATCGACCGTCTGCCACCTGAACTTGTTCGGTACCTGCCACAATCCGACCCAGGCGTTGTCCCCGACCGTGTTCGTGGTCATGGAGAACTCCCCGGTGTACTGGTACTTGTAGGCCCCCCACGAAAGCCCGATCGACAGGTACAGAGCCGCCGGCAAGACCAGGTAGCGCAAGGCGCGCCGGTAGAGAATCAGCGAGAGTGCCGCCCATCCCACGACGCCCTCGGGCCGAGTCAGGAACCAGAGCGCAAAGGACAGATGGACGAGCACGTGGTAACGGAATGAGGGCCAGACTCCCCCTCGCTCTCGATCCAGGTAGAGGCAGAGAGCGGCGGCCGTCAGCAGGTAGACCGGGACCATGATCGAGTCGGCTTGCGTATTGGCGAGCTGGTTCGGCATGTAGCAGACGAGCGCGGCCACGGCGACCGCGACGCCCGGTCGCATCGCCCTGGCCGCGGCCGCCACGAAGGCCGCATTCGCAGCCGCGAAGAAGAGCAGGTGGAGCTTGATCGAGGTGAGGCCGATGCCGAGGAGGTCGGTCGTGAAACCAGCCGCCAGGCCTGCAAGCGCGCCAAAGAAGCCGTATCCGGGCATGCGCTCCCAAGGCACCCAACCCGGCCCGAAGGTGAGCCCTTCACCCCCAGCAGCCGGGACCCCAGGTACATCCCGTAGTTGAGATTGCCGCCGATCCCGTCCTGGAGTGGGCCCGACGCCAGCATCACGCGCAGGTCGCGGGCCTGGTTCCAGTAGGGGTTGTGGACGACCCACAACTGCACGCTGGTCGCTGCGAGGGTCAGCAGGAACGTGAAGGCCGCAGCGAGCCAGATCCTGGCCCGCGGGATCCAGAAGGCGGCGATCGCACCGAGCCACGCCAGGCCGAGGCACGCGCGGGCGAGGACACCGTAGTAGACCCGCCGATCCGGAAGCTGGCGGAGAAACCCGCGGGCATCCCGGGCGAGGCCGGCCTCGGAGGCGAAGAGACCGACCTCCTCGACACGCAGCCGCGTCGCCGATTCTCCGGACACGGATGTGCGCTCGAGGACCACCCGGGCGCGGTCGCCGACCCGGAGGCCGACCATCTGCAGCACCCGGCGCCTGGGCCCGCCCCCCTCCTCCTTGGTCTCGACCTCCCGCCAGCCCGATTGGCGATCGGCCCGCAGGACGGTCGCCGTGAGGCCCGCCGCACTGGCTCCGAGCAGCAAGGCTCTCGGCGGGGCCTCCGTTGGCGAGAGCTCAAAATCGAGGACGACCCGATCGGCCCCGACGGCGCTCGCCTCGAGCCACAGCCTCCCCGGACCGATCGCGAGGACCCGGACCGCGCACTCCACTTCGGGAGCCGTCTCGCATCGAGCGCCCGCGAGCCTGCCGACTCCGGCCGGGGTCGAATCGAACAGGCGCGGCCAGACAATGAGCGCGATGCCGGCCGCGCCCAGGGCGGCCAGAGCCAGGACGATCCACGCGGCGCGCTGCACGCCCCTCATTCGGTCTCCTCGGGTGCGCGATCTTCGTCGCCTCGGCGAGTGAGCGTCGTCCCACGACGGCGGAATCGTGGCGCGGTGGTGATCGCTCTCTCCGGCGGATTATATGACCGCTGGTCGAGCCGGTGAGGATAGACTAGGTTGCGGTTCAGCGAGGCAGGATGCAGGAAGTCGTCGCGCGGGAAGAGGCCGTGAAGCAGTGGAGCGCGAACCCCTGTGGCGGGGTCGGCGGTGACGAGACCTCGCTCGTCTACTTCCTGGAAGTCGAGCGGAGCCGCTACGAGCAGCAGCCCTGGCAGCGCGCACGGCTCCGGTTCGAGCAGTACGCCGGCCGCCGTGTTCTCGAGATCGGCGTGGGCCTCGGCACGGACCTGGTCCAGTTTGCGAAGGCGGGGGCGGTCTGTCACGGGATCGACATCACCGACCGCCATCTCGAGTTGGCGGCTCGCAACTTCGCGCTGCGCGGCCTGCCGGTCACGTTGAAGAAGTGCGACGCCTCCCGGATCGATTTCCCGGACGGGTACTTCGACGTGGTCTACTCCTTCGGTGTGATTCACCACATTCCCGACGCCGTGGCCGTCCTTCGGGAGATTCACCGGGTGCTGAAGCCAGGCGGCAAGTGCCTCATCGCCCTGTATCACACGTACTCGCTGTTCCATCTCTACATGGTGCTCGTCAGGGGGGTCTTCCTCGGAGGGTTGCTGCGCCTGGGCTACGAAGGCCTGATGGCCACCATCGAGGGCGGGGCCGACGGGGTCTCGATCAAGCCCTACGTCAAGGTCTACAGTCGCCGCGAAGCGAAGGCTCTCCTCGCGGACTTCCGCCCGGTGGGCGTCTCCGTTCACCAGATCGAGCTCGGGCGCTTCCGTGCCTCACGCGCGGGACGGGTCTTGGCCCCCATCCTCCGACGGCTCGAGCCCCTGTTCGGCTGGTACGTGGTCGGCGAGGGCGTCAAGCCGGCGTGAGGCAGACACGCAGCGGCGGGTCGAGGGTCCCCTCGCGAGCGAAGAGCAGTCGGACGACGGGCACGGCCACCCCGTAGCTCGGCGACACGCGTCCCTCACCGATCTCCAGCGCCCAGAAGTCGATCGGACCCCACTCGAGGAAGAAGCGTCGGCCATGGGCTTCGAGGACCACACGTCCGGCCGAGCGTTCCCCGGTTCCGACCCCGGGGGCGAGGTGGAGCGGGATCTCGATCCGGTGACGACCGGAGCCCTCGAAAGCGTCCGTGATCGTCAGCGCATGCTTCCGGTGGTCGAGCACCATCGTACGGACCGGGGTGACGGGCGCCGGGAGACGCTGGTAGCCCGCGTGCGCCCCGCAGAAGACGTCGGCCTCCTCGCCGGCCTCGAAGCGGCGCAGGTCCGGCCGGGCGTCGTACTCGAGGTCCCAGAGCAGGCCGGGCCTGAACCGGTTGATCTCCTCGCCGTCGACCTGCGGAGTGTTGTGGTAGGCCGTCGAGCGAAATCGATTGCGCTCCTCGAACGAGCGCGTGTACACGAACGCGCCGCAGTCCGAGACGAGCCGAACGCCGTCGAGAGCGGCTTCGAACGAGAGGCAGTCGTTGTGGCCGTGGCCGCCGCGGTCGGCGAGCCCGATCCGGCCGCAGTCGATGAACACGTGGTCGAGGGCGTTTCGCATGACGAAGAAGCCCCCGTCGGGGAAGGCCTGGGACGGGACCGGCATCACCGGAGGGCGGGCATGAGCCAGCGACTCGACCGCGGCGGGGCCGAGGGTCCAGAACACCTCGCTCGGGTCCCCTCCGAAGGTCTCCTTCAGATCCGTGACGTTCCAGGCGGCGCCGACGAGCCCAGTGAGGTAGCGGTGGTCGTTCAGGTCCTGGCCGCCGAGCGGCAGAGCGCGTGCGTCGTCGGCGTCGCCCCAGAGCGGGACCGACCCGTCCGGCCGGGAGTAGGCCATCGTGAAGCGCGCCATCGCCTTCACGCGCTCGCGGTAAGGCTCCGGGACGTCGAGGCCGAGCGCCTCGCGGTAGAGGGCGGGGAGCAGGAACAACTCGGCGACCAGGCGGTGGTAGGGGATCGAGGCTTCGAAGTCGACGCCGTCCGGGTAGACCTGACGCGGGATCTCATCGCACAGGATCGACCAGGCCTTCGCCTGCCAGCGCGGCGCGTCCCTTCCTTGCCCGAAGAACAGGCCGGCGAAGGCGAGACCCGCCCCGTCCGCCGTGCAGTGGTTGCCGTTCACGTCCGAGATCTCGAAGTGCCGGTCGGTGAAGTCGCCGTGCAGGTAGAGCGCGCACAGGAAGCGCTCGCGAAAGCCGGCATCCGACCAGGCGCGGCTGGCGTGGAACACTCGGAAGAACCACGTCCAGCTCAGGATCCGCAGCGCCGCCTCCATGGTGGAGGACCAGTTCACGGACCCGGCATAGGGGTTGGCGTCGATCCAGTCGACCAGGACGTCCCGGACGGCTTCCGCGTAGCGCTCGTCGCCGGTCAGCAGGTACGCCTGGCCCGCCGGTATCAGCCACTGCAGCCGGGACAGATCCCACGGCACCTTGACGTCGCTCGTGTCGTGCGGGTTCACGTACACGATGTCTCGCATGTACCCGCGCGGCCACGCGACGCCCGTCTTGTAGTCCCGCAACCAGTCGATGCGCGGTCCCAGGTCCACCGTCTCGGGTCCGAGCAGCCGGACGCGGTGGGCGAGGGCGTCCTCCGCGGCCGCCAGGATGCGCTCCTCGTCGCCCGGGCACAGGCGCCGCAGCACGGGCGGGGCGACCGCGATCGTGTGCGCGGGGAAGGGCCGCATGGCCAGCCGACTCCAGAGCGACGCGAGGTCGGTGTCGCCGCATGCCGCAAGGAGCCGACGGCGGTCGAAGCGCCGCGCGCGCCAGGGGGCGAGGAAGCGCTCGGCCTCGACCTCCGCCGTGTAGGCGATGCGGCGCGCGATCACCCGTGGTGGCTTGCGCAGGCCGCGGCGGACGAGCTGAATGAGCCCGTGGAGGCCCGTTGGGGGCGACATCGGCGCATGATAGCGTAGCCGTGGGCCGCCTCCCCGGCGGCCGCGTGACCATGGGTCGAAAACTCCTCGCTCTCGCCGTGCTCCTCGTCGCCGTTCGCGTCGCGACGGTCTTCGCGTACCGCGACACGCTGTACTACTACGGCATGATCTCGCACCAGTTCGGCATCGCGGAAGCGGCCTACCGCGGCCACTGGTTCGCCCACGACGCCACCCTCTCAGGAGAGGCCTTGAACGAGGCGAAGAGGCAGGGACGCTTCATCCCCCTCGAGGAGTGGGGGCGCCTGCCGGCGTCCGGTCGTTACTCGACCTTCCCGGCTGCCGACCTTCCCGGCCTGGGCTACCTGATCGCGTTCACGAGCCGCTGGATCGACGACCACCTGACCACGCGCTGGGCGATGGGAATCCAGGTCGTGGTCGAGATGGCGAGCGTCCTCCTGTTCGTGGCCGGCGCCGCGCTCGTCTTCGGGCGCCGCGCCGGCCTTCTCGCCGGGCTCGTCTACGTTCTGGCCTATCCCTTCATCTGGCCCATCGCGAGCCTCCCGATGCGCGACGTGTTCGTCCTCGGCACGTACGCGTCGTTCATTGCAGCCACCCTGGGCTTCGCGCGGGCCCGCGGAGGCCGGGTCTGGCTGTTCTCGGCGCTGCTGCTCGCGGGCGGCTCGGCGCTTCTGTGGGTGAGGCCCCACGGCTACTACTTCTTCCTGGTCATCGTGCCCCTCGTGGCGCTCGTGCGGCGCCGGTCGCCGCGGCAGCGGGCGGCGTTCGCCCTCCTGGTCGTCGCCGTCCCCTGGTTGGTCTTCGGCCACCCCCTGCGCCTCTTCAACCTCCGCTACTACGGGGTCGGCGGGACCGATGCCATCGGCCGGACGCTCTGGGAGCACATGGGGATCGTGAAGGACAACCCGTACGGCTTCGTGCTCGCGGACGAAGCGATGCTCCCCTGGGTGAGGGCGTACTACGGAAGGGACGTCGAGTACGCCTCACCCGAGATGAACCGGCTGCTCGGCGACTACGCCCGGCGCGTCATCCGGGAGGACCCCGTCTTCTACCTGAAGACCGTGGCCCTGAGCTGTCTCGAGATGGCGAAGACCCCCGTCGACTTCGTCCCCCCGTTCCCGCTGGTGGAGTACGCGGGCTCGGGCCTGCCGCTCGGGGCCTACGCGCGGGCCCACCCGCTGTCCTTCGGCTTCAAGATCTTCAATCGGATCGTGCTGACGATCTTCTTCTATGGCGGACTGTTCCTGACGGTCCGCCTGGCCCGGCGACGACCGGCCGACCGGCTGGAGCTCGCCGTGCTCCTGAGCCCTCTCGTCTACAACGTGATCGTCCAGGCCGCGACGCACTTCGAGTCGCGCTACATGGCGACGGGCGCCTGGGTCCTCGTGCTGCCCTGGGCCTGCGGCCTCGAGGAATGGCTCGCCCGGCGCGAAAAGATGGCAAGATGAGCCCGTGTCGACCTTCGAGCGCGGCCTCCTGAGCGTCGTCATCCCCTGCTACAACGAGATCTCGGTGCTGCCCCTGCTCGAGGAGCGCCTGCGGTCTTCCCTGGCGGGCATGGGAATGCCCTGGGAGGTCGTGTTCGTCGACGACGGCTCCCGGGACGGCTCCTACGAGCAGCTCGCGGCCCTGAGCGCCGCCGACTCCGCGCTTCAAGGTCGTGCGCTTCTCCCGCAACTTCGGGCACCAGGCCGCGATCGCCGCCGGGCTCTCGTGGGCGCGCGGCGAAGCGGTCGCGATCCTCGACGCCGACCTCCAGGACCCGCCCGAGCTGATCGCCACCTGCCTGCAGCACTGGCGAGAGGGCGACCAGGTCGTGTACTGCCAGCGGGAGGAGCGCAAGGAAGGCGCCCTCATGCGGCTGCTCTACGCCTCCTTCTACCGGCTCCTTCGCGCGTCGTCCGAGGTCGCCATGCCGCTCGACGCGGGTGACTTCTGCCTCATGGACCGGCGTGTCGTCGACGTGATCACCGCCATGCCCGAGCACCGCGTGTTCGTCCGGGGCCTGCGGGCATGGGCGGGATTCCGCCAGCGGGCGCTCCCGTACGAGCGCCCCGCCCGGGCGGCGGGGGCCACGAAGTACCCCCTCGGCAAGCTGCTGGCCCTGGCCGGCGACGGGCTGTTCTCGTTCACGCTCATCCCGCTTCGGGTGGCGACCTGGCTCGGGGCTCCTGCTCAGCCTGGTCTCCGGCGCCTGGGGTGCGTTCGTGCTGGCGTGGCGGCTCTTCGGGTTCAGGATCTTCGGTCTCACGGCGGCGGACCTGCCGGGCTGGACCGGCTTCGTGCTGCTGCTCATTCTCTTCGGTAGCGTCCAGCTCCTCCTGCTCGGCGTGCTGGGAGAGTACGTCGGGCCGGATCTACGAAGAGACGAAGGGCCGTCCACGCTGGGTGGTCGAGGCCGCGCACGGGTTCGAGCGCGCACGCCGAACGCCTGTAGCTCCCCGGACTACCCGGCCACCCTCTGGGCGGCCGCCATCACCGAGGTTCCGATCGGCGGGCGGCTCGACGAGCCTCAGCTCGACCCGCATCAACGCCTTGAGCGCCTGGTTGACGATCGGATGCGGAGGCTCGAAACCCCGTCGAATCGTCCTCGGATCGGGTACCTGGCCCACCACCAGCCGCCTCAGGCCAACGAGCGGCACGAGGCCGAAGCCCCAGTACCGGACGGCACTCAGCCGACACGGGAGGCCGTCGAGCTCGGCCGCGAGCGAGCGTGTCGAGTACCGGCGGACGTGCCCGGCCGCGACGTCGTAGGCGCTGTAGAGGGACTGGAGGGCCGGCACGTTGAGGAACAGGTGGCCCCCGGGGCGGAGGTGCTCGACGGCGGCGCGAAGGAGCGATCCCGGGCGCTCGACGTGCTCGATCACGTCGAACAGGAACGCGGCGTCGTACGAGCCGAGGAGTGGCCGGTCGGCCTGCGTGACGTCGTAGTAGAGGGTCCGGCCGCGCGCGGGCTTCGCCATTCCCAGGGCGGGGAGGTTGAGGTCGGTCATGTCGACGCGCCACTGCGTGGCCCGCTCGACCTGCTCACGGAAGCGGCCCGCTCCTCCGCCGATGTCCAGCGCGCGGAGCGGACGGCCGAGGGCCAGCCCGCTCTCCTCGACGAGACGCAGTGCCACCGCGAGCCGCCACTGCATCCAGAAGTGGTGGTCGTCGCCGTTACTCGTACCAGTCGTCGGGAAAGGGTGTCTCGAGGACGGGCGAGAGGTACTCGATCGTCGGCTCACCCGGAGCCCTCGCGTACCGGTCGCCGGCTTGCTCGGCTGTCGGTCACCCTTCTGGTCCTCCTCCTGCGCGCCCCCTACTCTAACCTCCTCGAGGGCGCCGATGGACGGGGGCGAACGCGGCGACGACAATACACCGATGATCCGCAAGGACGACCCGACCGCGAGCGCCGCCGCACCACGTCCACGGCGCCGGGTCGTCCTCGCGTTCCTCCTCGTCAACGCCGCCATTCTGGGGATCGTCGCCGAGGGCGGGGCGCGCGTCTGGTCTTGGTACCGTCAGCACCGTGACCGAGCCGTAGCCGCGACTGCCCCGCACGGGCCGCCGCTGACGCCCGCCGAGGCCGAAGCGGCGGGCCGCGCGCTGGGCCTCGACGTCTACGAGATGGCCGACCCCGTCCGACGGGGGGCCTGGCGGCTCCGGCCGGGCTATCGCGGGACCCTTCGCGAGGTGCTCGAGGCGAAGCGCGCGGCCGGGCGTGTCCTGGCCGTGCGGCACATGGAGAGCGCGCCGCGCAAGCTCGGTATCGGGCCCGATGAGGTCGCGGTGGAGGTGAACGCCGAGGGGTTCAGGGGACCGGCCCTCGATCCCCCGCCGGGCGCACCGCATCCTCGCCCTGGGCGACTCCTGCACCTTCGGCAGCCCCGTGTCGGAGCGCTTTCCCTACGCGCGGGCGATGGAGCGCGAGCTGCGCCGCGACGGCGTCGACGTCGAGGTCGTGAACGCCGGGGTCGAGGGCTACTCGCCGGTCGACGTCGTCGCCCGCCTGGACGAGCTTCGCGCGCTGCGACCCGATGTCACGACCGTCTACATCGGCTGGAACGCGCTCTACCGGGAGCGTACCTGAACGATGCCACCGGGATCCGGCGGCACCTTCACAGCGCGCGGCTCCTCGCACGGGCCCTCGAGACGGTCGAGGCGCGGCTTGGCGATCGCCGTCAGGCGCGCTCGACGCCTACGCTCGGAAGAAGCGGCCCGATCCCACGGCGCCCGAGCTCGATCTCCTCGCGGACTACGTTCCTTCCTTCCTCCCGGACGTCGTGCGTATCGTCGACTCGATGGAGGCGGCGGGGAGCCGCGTCGTGATCCTGACGCTCCCGGGCCTCTACACGACGGACCGGACCCCTTCACCCCGCGCCCTCGACATCGGCCACCTCCCGACGTTCACGGACAACCCGTTCGTCCTGGCGCGCATGGCCGAGCGCTACAACGATGCCCTCCGGGCCTTCGCCCGTGAGCCGAGGGCTCCCGATCGTCGACCTCGACCGGTGGTCTCGCGAGACGCTCGTGCCCCCCGAGGGGCACTTCATCGATTCGGTCCACCTCGACGAGCGGACCCAGGAACAGGCTGGTGCGTACCTCGCGAACGCGCTCGCGCCGCTGCTCCCGCCTAGATCCAGCCCGCCTCACGCAAGCGCCGCACCTCCCCGGTGACGCCCTCGAGGACTCCCCGAGGCGCATACCCCCAGTCGCGTCGCGCCTCGTCGTAGGCAAAGGCCTTGTCCTCGCCGAGCCTGAGAACCTGCTCGGCCGAGACCCGGGGGGGGAGACCGAGGCGGTGCCACAGCCCGGCGAGCGCGGCCACGGGACGAAGTGGCAGAGGCAGGAGAAGAGGCCGACGGCCGAGCAGGACGCCAATGTGGGCGACGAGGTCGCGGAGAGGAACGGCCTGGGCGCCGGGCAGGTTGTACGACCGCCCGATGGCGGCCTCGCAGAGCAGGGCATCCGCGGCGGCCGAACCCAGGTCGTCGACGTGCACCGGCTGAACGAGCGCCCGCCCTCCGCCGGGCAACGGCACCACGGGACTGCGGGCCACGAACCGGAC
Organism: uncultured Acidobacteriota bacterium; assembly: GCA_963818355.1. Taxonomy (GTDB): domain Bacteria; phylum Acidobacteriota; class Vicinamibacteria; order Fen-336; family Fen-336; genus DATBSL01. The sequence continues at coordinate 183,148 of CAWFSB010000059.1, forward strand.
GAGACGGGAGAGGTTCCGGTCTCCGGCATCGCCGTAGATCATCGTCGGGCGCAGGATCGTGAAGCCTCCCCTCATCGACCGGACGCGGTCCTCGGCCGCCCGGCGAATGGCTCTCGTGGCGGCCGGCAGCCGCGTGAACAGCGCGGTGGACGAGAAGTAGACCGATCGTGGGACGCCGGCTGCCTCCACGGCGCCCACGACCCGGTCGGCGTGTCCAAAGCCGAGCGAGGCGACGTGCACGAAGGCGTCGGCCCCATCGAGCAGCCGGGCGAGCGCCCCGGCGTCGGCCATGTCGCCCTCCACCGTCGTCGCCTCCGGGGGCAGGTCCCGCCCGGCCGCGGGGGGGCGAACAAGCAGGGTGACGGCGCAACCCCGGCCGAGCAATTCGCGGACGACGCGCCGCCCGGTGAACCCGGTACCGCCGGTCACGGCGACCCTCACGGGAGTTGTCTTCCCAAGGCGGGTGATGGTGACACGACAGCGCACCCGTGGCCACCGTCCGCGGCTGTTCGCCCGACGGCTCGCGATGAAGGGAGTGTAAGATGGTGCACTTGGCGGCCACGAGATGACGCCCCGCGCCTCGCCCCCCGATGCCGTCCGGGCCCTCCGCCGGCGCAGCACGAGCCCCTATCCACCGGAGCCCCCCAGGGCGCATTCGTTGGTCACCTGGATCGCCCGGCGCGCCAGCCGGAACGCCTCCTCCCGACAGACACCCCATCTATGCGGGGGCGGCAACGTCGAGAAGACCCGTTACGAGTACGCTGAAGGTCCGGCGTTCGTCGAGACGGTCTCGCCGTGGCTCCCGGCGGTTCCCCTGACGGGCCGCGCCGTTCTCGACGTGGGCTGCGGCTGGGGCGGCAAGGCGATCTACTGCGCGGTCCACCTGGGGTCGGAACGCACGGAGGGCTTCGACCTGCCCGGTGTGTTCGAGCCCGAAGTGCCCCTCGCCTTCGCCGCCGAGCTCGGCGTGAACGGCTGCGGCTTTCGCACGGGGCATGCCGAGCGGATCCCCTATGCCGCCGGCGAGTTCGACGTGCTCTTCTGCGAGGATGTCCTGGAGCACGTCGCGGATCCCGCCGCCGTCCTCCAGGAGTGTCGGCGGGTCCTGCGGAGCGGGGGCCTGCTGATCGCGCTCTTTCCTTCGTTCCGGATGCTGGACGCCCACCATCTCGATCGCGCGGCCGCCTGGCCGGGACTCCACTACCTGCTGTCGATGAAGGCCTGGGCCGGCGGGCTGAATCACTACTTGCTCGAGAACCGGGATGTCACGTTCGAGCCCTTCAGCGAGGTGGTTGCCACACGATTCCACCCCTGCGTAACCCGCAACCTGAACGGCATGAGCTTTCGCCAGTTCGAGGGGGTCGCGGGAGGCTGCGGGTTGCTCACCCGTGAGCTGCGACTGTTGCCTCGCCCGACACCCGACACCGGCCGCAGCATCTGGCTGAAGCGCCTGTATCGTCGTCTTTGGCGGGTCGCGAGCCTCCAGGAGATCCTGAGCCAGCGGACCCTCTACGTCGCGCTGAAGCCCTAGCTGCTAGAGGCCGACTGCGACTTCCCGCGGCGCGACTCGCTGCCATTCGCAGGGGTCGCGGTCCGGCTCGGAGCGCGGGCAGAAGCGGACCACGCGTTCGTACCAGAAGCGGGTGTCGTAGAGCTCGTAGCCGCGTTGGGCGTAGCGCGCGTCCGGATCTGGCCTTGGTGCGGCCAGCTCCGGCCGCATGAGCAGTTCCAGGAGCGCGTGCGGATGGCAGCGGTTGGTCATCGAGTCGAGAACACACGGTCTGCCGTCCAGGACGACCTCCAGGACTTCGTGCGTGTCGGTCGACTGCGGTCCTCGGCCTCGGGGATGGCCCTCTGCTTCCATCGTCACCCACTTGAGGGCGATGCCTTCTTTCTGGAGCATCCGCGCGAGGACGGCGTTGTAGCCCCCGCACCATGCGAAGCCTCCGCGCACGATGTCCCCGACATCGTTGCTCGCTTGCGACTTCTCCGGGCTCAGCCGCCGATAGACCCAACCCATGATCTCACTTGCGCGCTGGAGCTCGCTCGCCGGAGCCTTGCGCTTCCAGGCGCGAACGAAAGCGACACGATCGAGGGCCCGGGGATAGGGGGGTAGCCCCAGCTCGCGATAGCCGTCGAGCTCCTCGATCTCGATGTTCTGGAATCCGGCGGCGGCGAGCCGGATCTCGATCTCATGAGGGGCGGTCACCCACCCGTGCCGAGGCATCGCGGCCCCGTGGCCGCGGGCATCGCACGGGATCGCCGCTACGAGCGCACCGCCATGGCGTAGCACGCGATGCAGCTCGCGAATCGCGTCGTCGACCGCAGGCTGATGCTCGAGCGTTCCCGCCGCGAGTAGCAGATCGAAAGCGCCGTCGCGCCATGGGAGCGCCGCGGGAACCGCCACAACCGGCCAGCGTCCGGGCGCCCTGTGGTCCGCGCCAGCCAGAACGTGCGTCGCCTTGCGGCACCAGTCCAACTCGCGATCCAGGGACGCGCTCCTCCAAACGTCGCCCGACAGCTGAAGAAGCCGGTCGCGATCCCACGGCGCCCGTCGCCACAGCTCCTCGGTGAGGGCTCGACCGGTGGCCCTCGAGTACGGGACATGGATCACCGCTCGGCTAGGAGCGGCCCTTGGCTCGGCTTCGCGAGCAATGAGATCGGCACGGGCGTGGCTCGCCATCTTCGCGAGGGTGACAAAGCGCACGCCCTCGTCGCGAAGCCGTAGAAAGCTTGCCGGATTCCCGCCAGACGCAGGTCTCCCTTCGAGTGGCCGATCATGACGAAGTAGTCACGCCCTAACGCCGCAGCCATCGGGGGCTCCACCAAGCGGTGCGCCACGGCTCGGGGGATCAGCCGGTTGAGGCGACGAAAGCGTGCGGAGCCCGGCCCCGACCGACCCCACAGAGCCCGCCGATCCGGCGGGCCAAGCCGGTCGCGCCGGCCGGTTGCAGCGGGCGCGGCGCTCGAGTGTGTCGGCTCTGCAAGAAGCGCTGTGCGCTTCGCGGCCCCTCATCGCCGTCGAGCAGCCAGCGCTGCCCGCGAACGTGGGTAAACACAGGAATCTCGACGATCCGGGCCTCGTCGCCTGGCGCGACGAGCTGCGGATCGTACGGGCTCGCGAGGTACGGCTGGTGCTCGGAGAAGGCGAGACGGAAGTCGTAGCCGCGCTCGGAAGACAGCCCCCCGGCGAAGACGGATGTATCGCAGAGGATGTCGTTCGCGACAAGCGCGTCGTGCAGCCGCTTGAACGGCTGCACCTGGTAGGCGCCGGCCCGGAAGCACGTCACTCGATAGCCAGGGTCGACCGGCTCGAGGGCCTGCTCGAGGGCGCGCTTGCACCGGCCGATCAACGCCACGAGGTCGCCCTCGTAGTCGGCGGCGCGAAGGTAGTCCTGCGGCCCGCTCCAAATCCCAGCCTCGATGCGTGCGCCGAGCTCGGGCAGCCACGATACGTGCAGGTGAAGCTGGACGTCGTGGCCGCGGCGCAGGGCGTCTCGCCACTGCTCCTCCATCGCCGTCGCTACCGGCGCGTCGTGCTCGCGAAGCCATAGGTACTCGCCCACCTCGGCCATGATCGTGAGCCGCGCGCCCGACTCGTCGCATACGTCCAACAGGCGTCGGGTGGGGTCGAGCACGTCGTCGTTCCACGAGATGCGCCTACCCGGGGGGACGGGCTGCCAAGTCTCGTAGTCGAGCGTGATCGCCACAAGCCTCTCTCGACCAGTCGTGCTGTTGCCTGCGACCGCCACGGCAGCATCGTACCCGACTGCTTCGGCGGTCGCCGCCGTGGCGCCCTGCCTACGCGTCCGCGCCGGGAGCGGCCGGGCTCGTGTGCAGGCGCGTTCTAGACGCATCGTGCGCTGGACCCGGCCGCGCCTCTCGGCGCCAGGCGATGGGCGAGCGCTTCGACGATGCCGCGCGTGTGCTCTCTCCACGAGTGGCGCTCGACGGCGGCTTTGCGGGCCGCCTCGCCCAGCCGGCGAGCCAGTGACGCGTCGCCGAGTAGGCGTTCCATCGCCGCGACGAGCGCGTCGACATCGCCCGGCGCGACCAGCAGCGCCGTCCTGTCGTGCTCGAGCACTTCGCCGATCTGGTCGAGGTCGGAGGCGACGATCGCTTTGCCCATTGCCATGTATTCGAACAGCTTGGTCGGCGACCCGAAGAACGGAGACCCATCCGTGTTCCTCACGTGCGGAGAGATCAGGAGGTCGCATGCGGCGAGATGGGCGGGACCCTCTTCCTGCGAAACCACTCCGGTCAGTACGGCGAGGTCCTCCACGCGGTGCTGCTTTAGCCGCGCTCTCACCTCGGGCATTGTCGCGCCGTCGCCGATCATGAGGAGGCGAACACCGGCGGTCGGGCCACCGCGAAGCGCCACTAGCCGCCCGAACGCCTCAGCGAGGACCTCTGCCCCGTGCCAACGGCCGAAGGTGCCAATAAAGCCGATCACTCGTGCGTCCGCGAGCCCGTACCGGTCACGGACTGGCCGCCCGTCGACAGCCGGCGAGTAGCGGTCGATGTCGGCTCCGTTCGGGTTCACGAGTACCCGGTCATCGGCGACGCCGCGACGACGCAGTTCATCCCCCAGAGCTCGACTCACGACGACCACCAGGTCGGCCGCCGAGAGCAGGGTCTCCTCGACAAGCCGGGCGAGGCCGCGGTAGCGCGGAGGACGTCCCCAGTTCTCGCCGATCCAGACCTCCGAGCCGTTGTACTCCAAGACCAGCGGCACGCCCAGTCGTCGCGCGAGCTTCAGCCCGGCCGTGCTGCCAAAGCAGTACCGTTGGTAGACGAACGAAGCCGCTCGCCCGGCGAGCCGTTCGGCGGCGCGCTCGGCAAGGATGCTGCCGAAGTAGAAGTTAGGGAGCTCCTCGAACCCGCAGAAGTCACTGCCTGGCTTCACGACGTGGGTCTCAAGGTCGCGGCGGACGGTCGGGATCGGGCCGGTCGTCACGAAGACGGGTGGGGCCGTGAAACGGTCGAGGTTGTTCAGGACGCCGGCCACGTGCCCCACGGAGCCACCCGCCGTGAGGCCGAAGATCAGGTCGCCCCGCAGGTAGACGGGTGGCCGCGCCAGCTCGAGGGCCGGTGTCGGGCCCCGGGGGCTGCGTGCGAGGGTTCGGAGTTCGAGTCGCAGCCGCACCAGGAGCAGTGGGATGCGAGCCAGCGTCCGCGCGAAGCGGAAGAACTCCAGGGCGAGCATGCGTGAACCAATCTCGACGTGTCCCCCTTCGTCGTCGCTGAAAGAGCAGCGGTCATGCGAGAGCAGCCGTAGCAGGAGCGCGGTCGGGAACGGTTTGGACAGGTGCGCGATGCGGTGCGTGTGCAGCACGACCTCGCGGCGGCTGCACAGCGGCCGCGCAGGATCGTTCCGTCCAGCACCCAGCCCTTGACCTCCTGGAAGTCCAGCTCGAGCGTGTCGGGCCTGATGTCGGGAGTCGACGCCGGCGGTACCCCGAAGCAGGAGGGCCGTCGGATCACCAGTCGTTGCTTCATCGGACGCAAACGGCGCTCAGGGCCATCGGTAAACGCCTCCGAACTCGGTGATCAGGCGGCCGCCGAACCGCTCTTTGAACGTCGCGATCGATCGCGACTTCTCGTCGGCGTCGAGGCGGGCGCCACCGAAATCGTAGTCCTCGACGCCGCGATTGCGGAGCCAGCGCATGTTCTCGAAGTGGAGATAGGTCGTCGCCCCGCGTGGCTTGCCGGGGCTCGAGGCGCCATGCAAGTAGAAGGCGTTGCGGCCATGGTAGAGGACGATCGAGGCAGCGGCGAGCTGGCCCTCGACGAACACCGCCGAAAACAGGGCCCGGCCTTGCCTCGCCAGCGTTCGCTCGACCGCGTCGATCAGCTCGGGTGTCGGGCCGGCCTGGCCGTAGGGCTCGTAGGTCTGGCGGGACAGATCGAGATAGTCGGGAACCGGCAGGCTCGCCGCGTAGCGAAACCCTTCGCGCATCGCCTTGCGCGTGTTCCGCCGGTGCGAATCGTGAAAGGCTGAGAGCAGAGCGTCGTCGCTGCCCAGTACGGTCACGTAGGAGCTGTACGTCTCGAGCTGGCGGAAGCCGCTCCGCCGCATTGCGCTCTGCGTGACGCCTCGAACCAGAGAGTACTTGAGCAGGCAGAGTTCCCGCAGCCAGAACCGGCGCCTGAGGAAGCGCATGTACGCTTCGAACAGCTCGTCGCGCTCGGCCAGCGCACCGTCGGCCACCTGGGGCCCGCAGTCCGCCGAGAGCCACGCGAGCGGCCGCGGGCGACGAGGCTGCCGGCACAGGAGCCACTGGGAGACCTTCGCCCCCCTGCGCCGGGCCTCCAGGAACAGAGGCAGGCGCCCGAGCGTGCGGTAGAAGTCCGCGTATTCGACCGTGTTGGCGGGGTTCGACCGGTGAGGCGCGAAACTGTTCCAGCCGGCTGGCGAGCCGCCGAACTCACCCGCGCGCCCGCAAACTCGATCTCGAACGTAGCCACTACCTCGCGATCACCACGTCGAAGCGGAACTTCCGGAACAGGTAGGGCTTCACCCCGTCGACCTCGAGCAGGGCGCGGCAGCTCCGACAGCCGAGATCGATGGCCCAGGAGTGCAGCTCGTGGGGGAAGAGGAACAGGATGCCGTAGCCGCCGGTCGGCTGACCCAGCGCCTTCCGGGCGAGACCCACCGCCCGCTCGCGCAGCGGCGGCGGCAGGCGCGCCTCGCGGAGGTACTCCTTCTCGAGGTAGGCGTTGAAGATGTCGCCGATGTAGACGAAGCCGCCCGGACTGCAGACGCGCACCATCTCGGCGAGGCAGCGCCTCGCGTAGGCCTTGTCGGGGAAGAGCTGGATCACGGCGTTCAGCACCACCTTGTCGAAGGACGCGTCCGGGAAGCGCAGCGCGTCGGAGTCCATCTGCTGCAGCTCGACGTTCGGCGCCCGGGCACGAGCTCCAGCACCCCGGCCGAGAGGTCCGTGCCGAAGGCACGCGCACGCGGCGCGCGATCCGCTCGAGCAGCAGGCCCGAGCCGGCGCCGACTTCGAGCACGACGTCGTCCGGGGGGAACCGGACTAGGCGTCGATGCGCCCGTAGATCGCGTCGTAGACGCCCTCCATGGGCTTCCCGCCCTCCGTGAAATGAATGGCGAGCATCCGATCGCCGCTCCTGGCGGAGACGTCGAAGCTCTCACGGACGTTCTCCAGCTGCGAAGTCACGAGCGAGCCTCCTGGCGTAGAGTGTGAAGCTGACGAAGCACGTCACGTAGGTTATCGACGAGGAGACGGATGCGCCAACGAAGCCGAGCCGTCCGATCAAGACCCAGTTAAGCACGACGTTGAGCAGCACTAGCCCGGCCCAGATCATGAGCACTGGCCGCGGCAGTCCGACGCTCATCAGGTACGGGAGCGCGAACGTCGCGCCGTAGGCGACGATGCCTGGCATCAGCCACCGGAAGGCCGGCACGGCGGGGAGGAACTCGGGCCCGAAGAGGAGCCGGACCGCCCAGGGCGCGAGAGCCGCCGCGACGATCGCGATCGGGGCGAGCAGGGCCAACATCGTGGAGCGTCACCCTCACGGAGCGCCGCCACTGCTGCGGGGGTCGGCGATCGCCGAAAGCTGGGGGAACAGGATCAAGCTGACAGTGGCGGGGATCATGTAGATCAGGTCCGCGATGTTGACGGCGACCGAGTAGTACCCGATGTGCTCCGCGCCGCGCATGTACTGGACCATCAGCAGGTCTACCCGCAGCATAAGGTAGGCGCACAACGACGTGAAGTATGACTTGAGCCCGTAGCGCAGGTGCTCCCGCAGCAGGTCCATCGACGGCCGCAGGCGGCCCTCGATGTGCTCGCCGAGACGGTAAAGGCTCCAGAGCAGGGCGACCACGAGAGCGAGCAGACTCGCGGCGTAAGCTCGCGCCGGTGTGGCCAGACCGAGCCCGATCAGGCCCAGAAGCAAGAGTATTCCGAGGAGCTGCTGGCCGATCTCCACACGGTTGCGCACGCGCACCTGCTGGATGCCGATCAGCAGGTTCTGGACCAGCATGCTGGCGAGTCCGAGCGGCACCCACACGAGGCTCAGCCCCAGCAGAGCCCCGTGCACCGGGGCCAGGCCCGGGAAGGCGGCCAGCACGGCGCCGATGCCCAGCGCGACGAGGCTCCCGAGCCCAAGGCTGAGCGCAAGCGTGTTCGCGGTCAGGGTAGGCAGAAGGTCCCGCTGCCGGGCGACGAAGTAGGTGTTCGAGGTGTGCAGCCCGAGGTTGCCGAGCTGCATGCAGACTGTCGCGAAAGCGGTAGCGACGGCGAGTTCGCCGCGGCCGGCCGGGCCCAGCGCGCGGGCCAGCAGCGCCGACACGATTACGCCGAGCGGGGAGCAGGGCTACGCGAGAGACGATTGTGTGGCCCACCTGCCGCGTGAACTCGGACGGACACCGCGGGCGCCAGAATCGTCCGGGGCTCGAGTCGACCGTGGCCGGGTTGATGGGGCGTTCCTGCGACAACTGGCCCCTATCCGGCAGCGGCCATCTCGGCGCACCACGTGGCCAGGAGCCCGTCCTCGGCCGTTACCCCGAGGCTCGCCTCGCCGCGGAGCGCGCGGTGGAAGTTCTCGAGCTGCTCTCGCTGTCCCTTCTCGACGGTGCGAGTCTTGAGCCCCTCCTTGCCGAGGCCGTGGACCTCGAGGCTGCGGTAGTCGTCGAGGACGAAGCTCGCCCCGCCGGCGAAGACCTCGATCCGCTCCTTGCCGAGCCCGGATGCGCCGCCGCCCGCGTAGATCACGGTGCCGATCGAGCCGTTCCCGAACTCGATGGCGACGATGGCCTCGTCCCGCTCCTTGCCCGCCGGGGAGACCGAGCGCACGCGCACGGGATCCGCGCCGGCGAGGAAGCGGAGCATGTCGAAGAAGTGCACGCCCTCGCCGAGGAGTCGGCCGCCGCCCTCCACGGGGTCGAGGAGCCAGTGCTCGGGCGGGAGCGCGCCGGCGTTGACCCGGTAGACGAGCGATCGGGTCGAGGCGATCGGGTCGAGCAGCTCCTTGAGCCGCGCGGCGTGCGGCGAGAAGCGGCGGTTGAAGCCCACGGTCAGGAGTGTCCCGCGGCGCTCGACGGCCCCGGCGAGCTCCCGCGCGTCGGCCACCGTCATGGTCATGGGCTTCTCGACGAACACCGCCTTGCCCGCCTCGACCGCCGCGCGGGCGACCGCGTAGTGGAGGTCGTGGCGAGTGGCCACGTAGACGACCGCCACCGCGGGGTCGTCGAGGACCTCGCGGTAGTCCGTCGTGCCCTTGGCGAAGCCGTCGTTCTCGACGGCGGCGCGGACGGTGAGCCCGCTGCGGGCGCAGGCCGAGGCCAGCGAGAAGCCGGGGTGCGCCTTCAGCAGCGGCAGCAGCATCGAGCGGAAGTACCCGCCGTAGCCGACCACACCGACGCCGAACGTGCCGGCCAGGGGCGGCGACGCGGCGCGGCGGATCGGGCGGTACGAGACCGCGCGCGGAGCCGCGACCGCCGCATCCAGGTGGTAGTCGAGCAGGATGCCGATCGGCCGGTTCTCCGAGGCGAGCGAGGCGTAGGCCTCACCCGCGCTCTCGACCGGGTGCGTCGCGTCGACGAGCGGCTTGACGCGGAGAGACCCCGCCGCGACCTGGCGCAGCACCTCCTCCAGGTTGCGGCCCTCCGTCCAGCGCACGTAGCCGAACGGGTAGTCGTGGCCCTTCTCCTCGTAGGCGGCGTCGTAGCGGCCGGGCCCGTACGAGGTCGAGATCAGGAAGTCGATCTCCTTCTTGTAGATCTTGTCGCGCTGGATGCGGATGGGGACGTCGCCGACCAGCACGACCCGGCCTTTCCTCCGGCACGCCTCGAAGGCCTTGTTGAGGAGCCCCGCGTCGCCTCCGGCCGCGGTCACGATGACCGCGTCCGCCCCGCGGCCCTCCGTTCGCTCGAGGACGCCCGCCACGAAGTCGCGCTCGGCGACGGTGAAGCCCTGATCGAGGCCCAGGGCCTGGGCGCGCGCCACGCGATCGGGACGCACGTCGACGCCGATGACGACGGCGCCCGCCGCGTGCAGCATCTGCGCCGTGATCTGTCCCAGAAGGCCGAGGCCGAGCACGGCCACCCGGTCGCCCATCCCCGGCTCGGCCCGGCGCACGCCCTGCAGCGCGATGGCCCCGAGGGTCGCGAAGGCCGCCTCCTCGAACGAGACGGCGTCCGGGATCCGGGCCACGAGGTTTCTCGGCACGACGTTCACGGAGGCGTGGTTGGCGTAGCCGGCCCCCGCGCAGGCCACGCGGTCGCCCACGTGGATGTCGGTCACGCCCTGCCCCACCTCCACCACCACGCCGGCGCACGAGTAGCCGCTCGGCACCTCGGTCGAGACCCGCGTCTTCACCAGCTCGGCGGTGCTCTTGAGCCCGTGGCTCGCGACGCGGTCGACGACCTTCATCACCAGGGCCGGGTTGCGGATCGCCTTCAGGACCAGGTTCTCACGGCGGCCCCCGCTGCCGATCGAGGCCGACTCGGTCCCCGCGCTGATGAGGGAGTGGCTGGTGCGCACGAGCACCGTGCCGGGCCTCACCACCGGCTCCGGCACCTCGACCACTCGGACCTCGCCGCCGCTCATGGCTACCTGCAGCACGCCGATCTCCTTTGACTGGACCGTCGCTGGACAGGGCCTCTTTTCGGCCCTGCGGGATCGGTATTCTGACACACCGCCGACGACCCGAAACCGCCAGCCGGCGGGCGTCAGCCGCTCCGCGCCGCCTTCCGGAACGCGAGGATGACCTCCGCGCCGAGGATGGACCGCGCCGTCTCGAGCGCAAGGCCACGGCCGGCGAGCTCGCCGACGAGCTCGCGCCTCGCGTATCGCGCGAGGTGCCGGCTCGCTCCGGCGCCCGGGACGAGCCGCTCGTACAGGGCGCCCACCAGGATCCACAGCCATCGCCCGTAGTCGGGTGTCGCGAGGACGAGGCGGCCTCCCGGTGCGAGGACCCGCACGAGCTCGTCGAGCGCCCGTCCGTCGCGGGGCACGAGCTCCACGAGGTTGGAGCTGAGGACGCGCTCGAAAGCAGCGTCGCCGAACGGGAGGCGCAGCGCCGAGGCCTGTACCAGGCGTCGATCGAAGCGGCGTGCGTGGCGGAGCTTCCGGATCGAGAGGTCGAGCCCCACGCTGCCGCGGGGCAGCCCGGCCAGGATCCGGCTCGAGCCGCAGCCGACGTCGAGCGTCCGCCGTTCCCCCTCGAGCGAGACCGGTCACGTGGCGGTACCGCCGTCGCTGCCAGAACCGCTGAAGCGGGACGACGCTGTCGAAGGCGCGGTCCTCGTAGTCGGCGGAGTCGACGGAGTTGCGCAGCGACCAGAGGGTGCGGAACGTCCGGGCGTAGGCCAGCCCGAACGGAATGATCCGGGCGTTGGAAGACCCGTGCACCCGGGGCTCGTAGCGAAAGGGGATCTCCTGGACGCGCCAGCCCTCCGTGTACGCCCGCACCAGGATCTCCGGGAGGACGTCGAAGTCCCTGGCCGTGACCGCCCGCATGTCGAGGGCGCTCGTCCGGTAGAGTCGAAAGCCGCTCGAGAGATCGCGCAGCGGCACCCCGAGGCCGAGCGCGAAGAAGCGGTTGAGAACCCGGCTGAGCAGGGCGCGGACGAGCGGCATCCTCGCGCCGCCTCCCTCGACGTACCGCGACGCGATCAGGACCTCGGCCTCGGCCCGCCGGCGCCAGAGGTCGGCGACGAAGGTGGGCGGGTGCGAGAGGTCCGCGTCCATGGTGAGCACATACCGGCCGGCGGCCCGCGAGAACCCGGTCCGCAGCGCGCCGCCGTAGCCGGGCTCGCGCTGCTGCACGATCGTGCCCAGCCCGTCTCCAATGGCCTCCCGGGTTTCTTCCTCGACGTCCCGGACCACCACCAGGACTTCCGCATCGATTCCGAGGCCGTCCAGGATGATTCGAAGCTGGGGCAGCAGGATCCGGAGGTTGGGGCCCTCGTTGTGGGCCGGGATGATCACGCTCAGGTCGAGGCTCGCCGACACAACGCGAAGCCTATGCGCAGTGACGAGGCGGGTAAAGGCAGGCCAGGGCGACGATCAGTCCGGTCGACGCGGCGGAGTGAGGCGATACACCTGGTCGCAGAGGTCGCCGTTCGGCTTGCGCGTCTCGAGGGCGAGAGTGGCGCCGAGCGGCGCCCAGGGGACGGGCGACGGCCGTTCTCGCCCCTCCGGCACCGGCGAGACCACGACCAGAGTCGGGCGCTCCCGGGCCCACCTCTCGAGGAGCGGCAGGACGTCGGTGCGTTCGAGGGGGAGGTCCTCGAGCCGGAGCGCGGGGGTCTTTCGAAACGCGACTCCCAGGGCCACGCGCGTCGTGAGGTGAGCTCGGCTGTTGACGACGACCGTCAGGCCCTCGGGGTGTCGGAGAAGCTCGTCCCTGACGAACTGCACCGTCTCGCCGACGCCGTAGCCGGACGGCCAGCCGTCCACGAACTGCAGGCGCTCCAGGCCGGGCATCGGCATGCGGCTCGGGTCCGTCCACAGCCAGAGGTCCGCCTTCACGGCTGGAACCAGGGCGAGGGCGGTGGCCGCGCCCAGGAGCGCGTGACGCGGGCCGCCCGACGGAACGCCGAGACGGGAGGCGGCCCAGCCCACGAGCTGGGCCAGCGCCCGCGCCGCGAGGATCACTCCCGGTACGGCCGCGTACAGGATGTAGCGGGGATACCAGAAAGTGGCCGTGACCACGAGAAAGGCGAGGGGAAGGAGCCCCGCGGCCGCCAGGTAGAGGCCCGGTCGATCCCGCCACACGATCGCGCCCAGCGCCCCGCCCAACGCGAGGAGGACGAGGGGGAGCGTCCACCATCCGGGGAACCACTCCGCGACGAGACCGAGGTTGCGCACGATGCGATCGAGCGACCCCGCGGCCCCGCCGCCGACGTTGCGCTCCGCCATGGACCGGCTCGCCTCCAGGAAGCGCCAGAGCGGCCACGCGACCAGCCCGGCCGTCGCCGCGAGGGCCGCCCCGAGGGCGGGCAGCCCGCGGCGGCGCGGCCGTGACAGCGCGAGCCACGCCGCGACGGGGACGAAGAGCAGGAGGACGCCGCTCGCCTTGCTGAGGACCGCCAGGGCGGCCGGCGGTCCCGCGAGGAGACCGTCCCGAACGCGACCGCTCTGGGCGGCGCGCGCCGAGGCGAGCAGGGAAAGGCGAAGAAGGTGGACACCACGGGGTCGGCCATGACCAGGCGGTCGTAGAAGAGCGTCATCGGGCACAAGACGTACAGCGCCCCGGCGACGAGCGCCGTCGGCTCGTCGTACAGGCGGCGGGCGAGCGCGTGAATCGCGAGCAGGGTCACGGCGCCGAACGCCACGGTCAGGCAACGGCTCGCCCACAGAGCGTTCTCGCCGACCCACGGAACGAGGAGCGCGTTCGCGAACACCTGGACGGCGCGCCCGTGGGACCACGGCTGGCCGAGCCGCTCTCCCTGCGCGATGTACATCGCCCAGGACATGTGCAGGTTCTCGTCGACGAACGCGGGCAGGCGAGCGAGGCCCACCAGGCGGCTCGCCGCGAAGGCGGCCAGGAGCGAGGCTCTCCACGCCCAGGTCGAGGCGTTCACGGCGTGACCGGCGGCAAGTCCACAGGATCGGCCAACAGCTCCGGGGCCGAGAGTGGCGTCGCGACGGGAGGCGGGCCCACGGTCACATCGATGACCACACCCAGCAGCAGCCCGGCCATCACCGCCGCCGCGAAGCTCGAGAACGCCCGGTCGATCCGCGGGCGGACCTGCGCCAGCCGGTCGAGAGCGAGCAGCAGACAGACCGCCACGATCCAGACGAGCGCAAGGAGGGCATCCCTCGCCGACGCGTGGGTCAGGGTCGGCAGGTAGTCACCGATCGGCACGGCGTCCGAGAGGACCGCCCACAGACGCGTGGGACGGTTGCCCCGGTTCAGCAGGACTCGAGCGGTCGGCTCGGCCACGGCCACGATCGAGAACACGGCGCCGGTCAGGAGGAGGCCCGGGCACCAGCGGGCGAGGCCCGCCCGGGAGTGCGCGAGCCGAAGCGCCAGCGCGACGACGAGGAACGGCAGCATCGGCACCAGGAACCTCGCCGGCGGGCACTGGCCTCCCCACCACATGCGCCACGACAGGAGGGGCGCGAGCACGGCCAGCCCGACGAGCGCATGGGGCCAGGCCTCGCGCCGGCGCAGGACCATCGGCAGCCCGGCGAGCGCGAGCAGGAAGACGGGCGCGATCGGCAGCAGGCCGAAGGAACGGTCGAGGAAGAGCCCCGGGAGCGAGCGCCACGACAGGATCTGCGCGTCGGCCGGGACGCCGCCGTAGAGCGCGAGGGGCGAGGCCAGGCCGAAAACGGAGGCGTAGTAGAGAAGAAACGCGGCCGCGGCCGCGCCCGCCACGGCCAGGAACGCGGCCAGGGCGCGCCCGCGCAGGCGGACGACCGCGATCAGGCCGAGGGCGGCCGCCGCCGGGATCATCTTGACGTGCAGCCACGGCAGCGCGGCGGCACAAACCGCGGCGAGCGCGGCTCCCGCGGCGCCCGGCGCCCCGAGGAGCAGGGCCAGCGAGCCGCCCGCCGCGAGGGCCGACGGCGCCTCCGTGTAGAGGTGGAACGAGTAGAAGAAGAGCGGTGGCCCGACCGCGGCGGTCCACGCGACCAGGGAGACGGCCTCGTTCCCCGTGAGCTGGAGCGCCAGGCGCCGGCAGACGAGCGCCGCCGCCGCGGCCACCAGGGCCATGACCAGCACACAGCCCTCCCTCCCCAGGGCCGCGTAGGCGGGGGCGAGAAGCAGGGGCAGGCCCGGGCTGTGGGCCGGAAAGGGCCGCCCGTCGGCCCGCGGCGCGCCCCAGTGCGGCCGGAGCGGGCCGGGCACGAACTCGGCCCACTCCTCCCCGTCGTACTCGTCGCGCAGGTCCAGGTCGTGATCGCGCCAGAGGCTCTGGGCCATCACGAGATAGTGCGGCTCGTCGCCCGAGACCTGGAGCCCGGCGGCGTGTCGCAAGCCCACGCCGGCGTAGAGTGTCCAGGCCACGACCAGCAGCAGCCACGTCGGCGCCCGCACGTGTGTCCATCCCGGCCGGCGCTTCTCGACGACGCGCAGCAGAGCGAGAAGGGCGGCGACCGCGACGAGCACCCACGCCGCCCGGCCGCGGAGAACCCCCAGGCTCGGCAGGCGCTCGACCAGTGGAGTAGATCCGGGCCACGCCGATCGGCAGCACGAGGCCCAGCGCGATCTCCAGCGCCCAGCGTCGCCAGCCCGACGATTGCATGCGACCGAGATGCTATCCGAGAAGGGCGCACGGACGCGCGGCCGGGCGCTGGACACCGGTCGATCCGCCGCCGATACTGAGCCGTTTCCTCGGCGTTTCTACGGTCTTCCAGGGGGCGACACGGAATGTGCGGAATCGTCGGCTGGCTGTCGTCCTCGACCGCGCACCCGGTTGCGGGAGAGGTCCTCGCGCGGATGCGGGACACCATGGTCCACCGCGGCCCGGACGGGGACGGCCTCTGGGTCGCCCCCGGGCGCGAGGTGGGCCTCGGCTTCCGCCGCCTCGCGATCATCGACCTCTCGACCGACGCCAACCAGCCCATGACCAACGAGGACGGCAGCGTCCAGGTGGTCTTCAACGGCGAGATCTACAACCACCTCGCGCTGCGCCGTGAGCTCCTCGAGAAGGGCCACCGCTTCAAGACCGACCACTCCGACACCGAGGTGATCGTCCACGGCTTCGAAGAGTGGGGCGAGGCGGTCGTCGAGCGGCTCCACGGGATGTTCGCGATCGCCGTCTGGGACGCGAAGAGGAAGCGGCTCTTCCTGGCGCGCGACCGGATCGGCGTCAAGCCCCTCTACTTCTCCTGGACCCCGCACGGCTTCCTGTTCGCGTCGGAGATCAAGGCGCTCCTCGCGCACCCGGCGGTGGAGAGGGACGTCGAGCCGCGGTCGGTCTACCACTACCTCTCGTTCCTGACGACACCGGCGCCGCTCACGATGTTCCGCGGCGTCTTCAAGATGCCGGCCGGCTGCCGCGCGTTCGTCCAGCCCGACGGCACGATGAAGGCCGAGGTCTACTGGGACGCGCTGCCGGGGCGCGGCGACGATCTCCCCGAGCTGCGGCGGCTCAGCGGGAAGGCGCTGCGCGAGTACGCCGTCCGGCGCACGAAGGAGCTCTTCGAGGCGGCGGTCGAGAAGCGATTGATGTCGGACGTGCCCTTCGGCGTGCTGCTCTCGGGAGGGATCGACTCCTCGGCGAACGTCGCCGTGATGTCGAAGCTGATGAACCAGCCGGTCCGCACCTTCACCGTCGGCTTCTCCGAGCACGAGCACCTCAACGAGCTCGACTGGGCGCGCAAGGTGGCCCGTCGCTTCGGGACCGATCACCACGAGGTGATGGTGTCCGAGGCGGCGATGCGCGAGTACCTGCCCTCACTCGTCTTCTCGCAGGACGAGCCGATCGCGGACTGGGTCTGTATCCCCCTCTACTTCGTCTCGAAGCTCGTGCGCGACAGCGGCACCGTCGTCGTGCAGGTGGGGGAGGGCAGCGACGAGCAGTTCTCCGGCTACCGTTCCTACATGATGTACCTCGACATGTACCGCCGCTTCTGGCGGCCCTTCTCGCGGCTGCCCGGCCTGGTGCGGCGGCCCGCGGCCGCCCTGGCGCGCGGCCTCGCGGGGCTTACCGATACTCAGGACCTCTACCTCGACCTCGTCGATCGCGCAGGACGCGGGCGCGAGCCCTTCTGGAGCGGGGCCATGGTGTACTCCGAGGCGCGCAAGGCGCGGCTCGTGGACCGCGCCCGGCTCGAGCCTCTCGCCGTCCCCGCGGCGATGGCCGGCTCGGGGCTGCTGCCCGAGGCCTACGGCCAGGCCGACAGCTACGAGATCGTGCGGTCCTTCTTCGACACGATCGACCGCGCGGCTCCCGGCACCGACGTCCTCAACCGGATGATCTACTCCGAGTTCAAGCTGCGGCTGCCGGAGCTGCTCCTCATGCGGGTCGACAAGATCGGAATGTCGGTCTCGATCGAGCCGCGCGTCCCGTTCCTCGACCACCTGCTCGTCGAGCTCACGATGAACCTCCCCATGGAGCTGAAGGTCGAGGGGGGCGTCGCCAAGTCGCTCTTCAAGGAGGCCGTCCGGGGCGTGCTGCCCGACGACGTCATCGACCGGCCGAAGATGGGCTTCGGGGCGCCGATGGTGCAGTGGCTGCGGGGCCCGTTCGGCGAAGCGATGCGGGCCGAGCTCCTGTCGACCCGCTTCTTCGACCGCTTCCCGGCGAGCCGCAAGGCGGTCGTCGGCATGCTCGACCGGCACCGGGCGGGCCGCGCCGATTTCGCTCTCTACGTCTGGACGATCTACAACGCGGTCGCCTGGTTCGACTACTGGGTCGACAACTCCCGCGAAGTTCGGGTGGCCTGAGCCGGGCGCGCCCATGCAGGATGGCGGCGTGGAGCCGAGAGCCGTGAGGCCGGGTCGGCCCTGGCCGTTCGTGGTCGCGCTCGTGCTCTTCGTCGTGGTTCTGGGACTCCTGCCCCACGTCCGCTTCAGCCTGCTGGTGGGCGAGCCCACGTGCTTCTTCTCGGCCTACGACGAGGATCAGTACTCGCTCTGGGCGTTCGGGGGTGGGGGGCCCCGCTTTCCGCATCGGTGGCTGTCCTCGGCGGCGCTCGGGCTGCTGTCGACGCTCAGCGGCGGCTCATGGACTCTCGCGCTCGTGCTCGCCGATGTGGTCTTTCCCGCTGCCGGCGCCGTGCTCGCCTGGAGCCTCGTCGGCCATTTGACCCGCAGGCGGCTGCTGCGCCTGGTGCTCGCGCTCGGCCTGCTCTTCGCCCAGGAGCTCTTCTCGCTCGGGTGCTGGACGATCTGGCAGTCCGGAGACGTCCTGGGCGTGACGAGTCCCGAGAGCAGCGTCTACGACTTGCGTTTCCTGCGCGAGATGGGGCCACCGCTGGCTGCGCTGGCTGTGGCCTGACTACGCCGCCCCGTTCCTCACCCTGTTTCGGACGCCGGAGCCTCAGATCAGCCGGATCGTGCTGTTCGCGCTGCTCGCCGCGCTGCTGGCGGCCTGCCGGGCGTCGCCCGGCCAGCGGCCGTCGCGTGCCTTCGTGATCCTGGGACTGCTGCTCAACGCGGGGCTGGCCGGCACGTATTTTTCTCAGGCAGCGGCCATAGTCGTGTTCGAGGGTCTCTTGAGCCTGGCCCTGCTCGTGTGTGGGAGGTCGCGCCTGGCCCGGATCGTCGGGCTCCTGGCCACGGTCGGCGCCGCGTCGCTCCTCGTCGGGGCGCTCGCCTACTGGAGCAACCGGAATGCGCTCGGCCTGAGCTTCACTTCCCGGTGGCCGGTGCTGACCCCTTCCGTCATCGGCGCGATTGCAGGCCTGCTGCTGCTCGCCACCGTGCTGCGCGGCTCGCGGAGCCGGGATCTCTACCCTGTCGCCGCCGCGTGCTTCGGCAGCGTGCTGGTCCTGACCAACCAGCAGGTGCTCAGCGGGAGGATGGTCCTGATCGGGACCTGGGAGCGCTACGTCGACTATCCGCTCGTGTTCCTCGGCGCCGCGATCGTCGCAGCGTGGCTGCTGCGCGGCGCCCGGGTGGGGCTGCCCGCCCTGTATGCCGTTGCTGGTGCCGCCCTGTTCCTCGTGGGCTCGGTCCTGCTCAAGGCCCAGGACCGCCTGTTCGAGCAGGAGTACCTCGTTGCGAACCTCGAGGGCGTGGCGATGCGGCGGGCCGTGGAGGCGGTGGAGGCACAGGGTTTGCGCGGGGCGACATGGCTGGTCGCGGATCCGGCCCGGTCGCTGATGCTGCAGGCTCGCCTCGAACGTCCCATCGATCATCTCCTCGATATCACGAGGTTGTTCCTGCGGCCGGTCGATCCGCTCGTGAAGCCCGACGGAGCCTGGGGCCTCAGGAGCCCCTACCGACGCGAGGTGTTCGAGTACCTGGCGCGATGGCCGCGGACGCCCGCCGCGTTCGCTCGCCTCATGAAGCAGGAGAGCGAAGCGGGGGCAGGCGACATCCTCCGGTTCCTCTTCGACTACCGGGACTTCTGGGCTCCGATGACGGATGGACGGCGTACGCGCGCCGCCGACGTGAGAGCGAGGATTCCCGAGCTCAGCGACGCGTTCGCCCGGTACCTGGAGACGGGCGATCCGTGCTGGTCCCGTCCTGTCGTGGTGCTGACGCGACAGGCCGCCGCTGATCGTGTCTCCGAGCGCTGGGACGAAACGCTGCTCGTGGAGGCGACGGTGGGCCGGGACCGGCCGATCATGAACATGCACGCCTACCTGCAGACGCTCTCTGCCCGCAACCCGGCCGGCCCGCGCCGCCGCTCCGGGGGATTGCGCTTTGGAGCGGGCCGCGGCTCCCTGACCGAGCCCTCGGAGGTGCTATCGTCTGGCTCGGCTTGGACAACGTCCCACTCGAATCGGCCGACGCCTCCCTCGTGCGGCGTGCCCCCGACGAGTGTGCCGGGTGCGAAAGCGAAGCGACGCGGGGGCGTGCTCTTCTCGTGGGGGCTCGGCGTGTTCGTGTTGGCGCTGGCCTGGAGCCGGGGCGTGGCCCTGGTCACCACTCCGATTGGGGCAAGCGAAGAGCACTTCGCCATCGGCCAGCGCCTCTACCGAACGGATTCGCTCGCGGCCGAGAGCGATCCCGGGGTGCTGCGGCCTCCGGGCTACCCCGCCTTCGTCGCCGCGACCCTCCATCTCCGCGATGTCTTCGCCGCCATGCGGAGCTCGGGCCCCACGCAGGCCGGAGCTGATGAGGATGCGGTCCTCTTCGGCCAGTGCCTCGTCGTGGCCGCAACCGCGACCGTGATCTTCGCCTTCGGCGCGACGATGCTGCCCCCTCTCGAGGCGGCCTGCGCGGGCCTGGTGTTTGCCTGTGGTCCGATCTCGATCGCGCTGGTGGGGCTGCGCAGCTACCATGTGCTGCACATCCTGGGCCTCGCCGTCGGCACGGCCCAGCTGGCATTCGCCGCCAGGGCTCCCAGCAGGAGCCCCCTCAACGCCCTGCTGCCAGGAGTCCTCTGGGGGATCGCGAGCCTGGTTCGTCCGGTCTCCCTGATCTTGCCGCCCTTCGTGTTTCTCCTGGCCCGCCTCCGTCGAGGTGGCGCCTGGCGATCCGCGGCGCTCTTCACGCTGCTGTTCACGGTGGGGATGGCCATTCCCATCCTTCCCTACACCGTCCGGAACTACTCCATCACCGGCCGGTTGGTCCTGGTCAACGTACAGGGCGGGTTCGCGTTGTGGGCCACGACGGCGGACAGGCCCCAGGCTCACGAGGAGTTCCTCTCCTGGCCCGCGCTCTGGGAGAAGTACGGGATGACCCTCTACCGCCAGGTGACGGGCGACCCAAAGTACGACCTCGCAGTCTTCAGTACGCACGTCATCGAGCTGGAAGATGCCTTCAAGCGCCAGGCTCTCCGGAACCTGAGGCGCCGTCCCTCCGTGTACCTCCACAACGTGGCCAACAACCTCTGGAGGTTCTGTAGCGATTCGATGGCGAGCTGGCCGGGCACCTTCGCGGAACAGAATCGGCTAGCCTCTCCCTCGGACCCGGTTCCTGGTAGGCGCGTACAGCCTTGGCTTGCTGCTGTTGGCCCTGCCCGGACTCGTTCGGGGCCTTTGGCGGCGGGACGCTGCGGCCTGGACCCTGTTTCTGGTGTCCTGCGCGCTCGCCACGGCGCACGCCATCACGTTCCTGAACCCGCGCTACACCTACGTCAAGCTGCCCCTGCTGTCGATGGGGTTCGCGCTCACTCTGGCGGCCCTCGAGGGTCGCTCGCTCGCGCCAGGGCGTACGCGAGTCCGATTGCGGCTTTCCGCCGTGCTCGCCGTGACCGTGCTCGTCTGCTCGGTTTCGGCCACAGTGCTCCTGCTCGCGCGCTGAGTCGCGGGCGTGGCTCAGGCCTGAAGCAGCGCGTCCGCGACGCGCTCGGAGGCCTTCCCGTCCCAGAGCGCGGGACAGGGGAGCGCCTCGCCCGGCCGCGCGGCGCGCGAGCGCCGCGTCGAGGTCGTCGCGCAGGGCCGCCAGCGTCGTCAGGCGGTTCGAGCCCTGGCTGATGGTGATGGGCCGCTCGGTGTTCGGCCGCAGCGTGAGGCACGGCACGCGCAGGAAGGTCGTTTCCTCCTGGAGCCCGCCCGAGTCGGTGAGCACGCACGAAGCGGCGTCTGCCAGCCCGATGCTGTCGAGGTAGCCGATCGGCTCGATGAGCTTGCACGGACCGGGAGGACGCGAGCGCGCTCGAGCAGGCCGAACTCCAGGAGGCGCTGGCGCGTGCGCGGGTGCACCGGGAACACCACCGGCGCGCGCCGCGACGCGTCGAGCAGGCAAGCCGCGATCGCCGCGAGCGACTCGCGCTCGTCCACGTTCGACGGCCGGTGGAGCGTGACGTACACGTAGCGCCGCGGCTCGAGGCCGAACTGCCGCGGTGCCTGCCGCGCCGCGGGCACGCTCGAGGTTGGCGGCGAGCGTGTCGATCATGACGTTGCCGACCTGGCGGATCCGGGACTCGGGGACCCCTTCCCGGCGCAGGTTCGCGTCGGCGTCGGGGCTCGGCGTGAGGAGCAGGTCGGCCAGCGGCGTCGGTCACGAGCCGGTTGATCTCCTCCGGCATCCCGCGGTCGAAGGAGCGCAGCCCCGCCTCGACGTGCGCCGTCCGGACGCCCAGCTTCGACGGCCACGAGCGTCGCCGCCATCGTCGAGTTCACGTCGCCCACGACCACCAGCCAGTCGGGCCGGAAGGCCAGGAGGACCGGCTCGAAGCGCAGGCCAGGATCTCGGCGGTCTGCGCCGCGTGGCTGCCCGAGCCCACCTCCGAGGTTGTCGTCCGGGCGCGGCGATCCCGAGCTCGTCGAAGAAGACCTGCGACATCGCCTCGTCGTAGTGCTGTCCGGTGTGGACGAGGCGCTGCTCGAAGCGTCCCTCGCGCGAGGCCATCGCGCGCATCACGGGCGCGACCTTCATGAAGTTCGGTCGGGCTCCCACGACGTGGAGCACCTTGACGGGGGATGTGTCGGCCACTGGGGTTCCTCGAAAGCGGGTGATTATAGCGCCCGGGCCGGGGCGGCCCGAACCACGGTCTCGAGGACCTCGACGTATCGGGAGGCCAGCTGGCGCCGGTCGAAGTGCCCGGCGACGTAGGAGCGGCCGTGCGCGGCGAGCTCGGACCGCAGGGCCGGGTCGCCGGCGAGCCTCGCGAGAGCCTCCGCGAGCGCGTCCACGTCCTCGGGCGGCACCACGAGGGCGGCGCCCGAGGCGCGCAGGATCTCCGCCGCCTCGCCCTCGAGCGACGCGAGGATCGGCCTCCCGCACGCGAGGATCTCGAACATCTTCGAGGGGATGAAGGAGCGGAAGAGCGGCACCGCCCGCAGCGGGACGAGGACGACGTCGGCCGTGCGGTAGAGAGCGGGCACTTCCTCGCGGGGTACGGCGTCCCGGAAGGTCACGTTCTCGAGAGCGAGCGAGCGGGCCCTCGTCTCCAGGGCAGCCTTCTCCGCGCCCTCCCCGACGAAGAGGAAGTGGAAGCGGCGATCCTCCCGCAGGCGCTCCGCGACGTCCAGGACCCGCGAGAGCGCGTGGCTGATGCCGTGGGCGCCGCAGTAGAGCACCACGAGCCCGTCGCCGAGCCCCAGGCGGGCGCGCAGGT
The DNA here is from genome assembly GCA_963818355.1 of uncultured Acidobacteriota bacterium. GTDB lineage: Bacteria > Acidobacteriota > Vicinamibacteria > Fen-336 > Fen-336 > DATBSL01. Next base: position 205,757 of record CAWFSB010000059.1, read on the forward strand.
CCAGGTCCGGCGGCCCCGGCTGGAACGCCTCGAGATCGACGCCGTTCGGGACGACGTGGAGCTTCGAGGGGTCGATCCCCCGTCGCGCGATGTCGGCGGCGAAGGCGTGCGTCACCGTCACCACTGCGCCGCTGCGCCGATAGAGGAAGAGCTCCAGGAGCTCCAGGGCGCGGATGAGGGTGCGGCTCCGGATGACACCCAGGTCGGCGAAGATCGCCGGCCAGAGGTCCCGGACCTCGAACACGAACGGCACGCCGATCCGGCGCGAGATGACCCAGGCCGCGACGACGGCGAAGAGGGTCGGGGAAGAGGCCACCAGCACGTCCGTGCCCCGCAGGTGCGGCGTCGCCTGCCGGACGGCCTGCACCATGAAGACGAGGTGGCCGAGGGTGCGCAGCACGATGCCGCGGTTCGGAGTCGCGTAGGTCCGGCAGCGGATCACCCGCAGGCCCTGCACCTCCTCGACCTGGAACGAGCGTCCGCGGTAGGCCTCGGGGACGACCCCGGTCGGGTGGTTCGGGAAGTTCGTGACGACCGTGACCTCGTGGCCCTGCGCCACCCACTCGCGTCCCATCTCGAGAAGCCGTGCGCTCGGCGCGCCCAGCTCCGGCCAGAAGTAGTGGCTGAGAAGAGCGATCCTCAAGGTCGCCCTCCTGCGGCCGCGTCGGGCGGCCGGCGGTCCCGACGAGGCACGAGCCGCCCGGCGACCTCCGCCCGCGCGGGGTCGATGCGGGCCGGCACCCCGGCGCGGGCGAGGACGTAGCCAAACTCCGAGCCGGGTCCCTTGCGCAGTGCGAGCACCGGGCAGGTGAGGCGCTCGCCGAAGCGCGGGGCGTAGTGACCCTCTTCGAGTGCCAGATCGCCGCCAAACGCGTGGAGCGCGAGGGACACCCCCGTCCACCTCGATCGCGGCCGCCGTGGCCCCCTCGAGCCGCACCCGTGCGCCCGGCGGGAAGCGCACGCGCGACACGGCCGCTTGCGCGACCCCGGACTCGACCGTGTCCCACACCGCGAGCGCCCCGGACGGGACGAGCTCGAGCTCGCGGTGGTGCACGGGGCGCCCGGCCAGCCGCTGGTAGCCGTCGTGCCACCCCGAGAGGTGAAGGCCGTCCTCGGTGACGCGGGCGACCACGTCCCGCGGCCGAGCCCGGCGCCCGACTCGGAAGGCGCCGAAGAAATCGCACTGGTCGGCCCCGCCGATCTCGACCGTGTTGTGGGCACGGGTCGACCGCACCCAGGCCCGCTCCTCTCCGGCCTCGTAGGTGGACGTCCCGCCATCCACCACGACCCGGTGCCCGTCGAGGCTCAGCTCCCACGAGAAGACGTCTCCGTGGCCGTGCACGGAGAGGTAGTCCGGCCCGATGGGGCCGGCGTCGACGAAGAGAGCGTCCGCCCCGCGGCGCCACACGTGATAGCCCGAGTCCGGAAATGAGCCCGCCGCGAACCCGTGGCGCTTCGACGCCGAGGCGCGCAGCGTAGTCCAGGAGTGCGCCCGGCGCGGGCGCGGTCCCGAAGGCCGCGTCGTTGAAGAGGGCGATCTCTCCGTCCGGGTGTCGCACGGCGGCCAGGAAGCGGAGAAGATCCGGCAGCCGCTCCAGGATGCGCTTCCGCCGCGCGTCGCCCTTGGGCAGCACGTTGGCGAGGTCGAGGAGGCCGTGGAGGAGCAGCGCGTGGTACATGGGGGAGCGCTCGACGTGGCCGCCGTCCGGGAGGAACTGCTCGTCGAGCTCGACGTCGAGGACGGCGTCGGCCCGTCGCTCCCAGCGAGAGACGGCGGGGCCGTGGAAACAGGCGGCCAGCAGCTTCAGCGTCAGCGCGCTCTCCAGGAGGTGGTTCCCGCGCAGGTGAACCTCGAGCGTGTCGACCAGGCACTCGCCCTGCGCCTCGATCGAGGCCAGGAGCCGGGCGCGTGCCGGCTCGGCGGCGAACAACCCGCGAAAGAGCGCACGGGTCCAGTGCCGCAAGCGCAGACTCAGGGGGTATGGCCACCAGCCGGCACCGCGGCCGTGGGGAGGGTGTCGCTCGATCCAGTCGAGGACCAGGCGTTCCTGGTCGCTCGCGGGGACGCCGTCCATCCAGCCGAAGTAGTGGAGGTTGAAGAGCCAGAGCAGCGGGGCCTCCGCGTCCCAACGGGGAGGGTCCCCGATCGCGAGGGTGCGCCCGATCGCCGTGAATTGACCCGCCCCGAGCCGCGTTCCGCCGCCGTGGGGGAGAAACGACGTGGCCGCCTGGCCGGTCCACTCGAGCCCGCGACCGGCCCGCCGATACCGCCCGAAGCGCCGGGTCCGCCGCCTCGCGCGACACACCACGTTGAGGAAGGTCTGCCGGGCGCCGAGGTGGGAGATCGCGGCCACGTACCGTCTCAGCGAGCTCATCCCGGTGGCGCAGTATGGGCTCCTGCCGCATGGAGAATCAAGCGTGCTGCACCTATACTGCCGGATCGATGCGGGCTCGACTCGTGCCGTCGCGGCGCCTGGCGCTCGCCTTCGTTTCGCTCCTGGGCGTGATCCTCGGGGGCGTGCTCTTCTCCGAGAGCGCGCGCGTGTCGCTGCGCACGCCGCTCGTCCCGCGGTCCGCGCGCGGGGAGCCGACCACCATCGCTCTCGAGGGTCGTGCGGGCGCTCGGGGCAGGATCTTGTTCCGGGCGGCGCTCGTGGCCACCGACCCCCGCGCGCTCGACGGCGGAGGAGCTGCAGCTCTTCCTCTCGAGCCAGGCACCGCAGGCCGGAATCGTCTCCGGGGAGCTGCGGGTAAGGGGCTCGGGGTGCGCATTCACCGCAAGCGGGCGGGACGCGATCGGAGTCGACCAGCCCACCGTCTTCCGCCGCTCACTCGGCTGCTCGCGTCCGGAGACACTGCCCCCTGGAACCGCGCTCGACCTCGCCGTCGAGGTGAAGGGCTCCGGCGACCTCGCCCTGCTGGGCTTTCGAGCCTCTCGGGGGTGCGGTCCCGGGGATGGTCCAGGCGGCGCCGTTCGGAGCCAGACGGGCCCCGATCGACGTGCGCGGTGCCTTCGTCCGCTACCCGACGACGGCCCCGCGAATCGTCCTTCTCAACCACATGTGGCGCGTCTCTCCCGGGATCGCCTGGCTCGTTGGGGCGCTGTGCGCCGCCATCGGGCTGGCCCTCGCGGGCTGCCTGGCGTTCCCGACGCGTCCACGCGCGGGCGCTTCGTCTACTCCGGCCGCCGCGGTCGTGCGCGCAGGGGGAGGCGCCGCCCTCCTCGCCGCGAGCCTGGCGGCGCTCTACGCCGTCCTCGCGCCGCCGTTGTCCGGTCCCGACGAGCCGTATCACCTGCTCGGATACGCCGAACTCACGAGGGACGGCGCGCTCGCGGAAGACGCTGTGGCGTGGATGGCAGAGACCCACCTCTGGCGCATCCGCTACAACCCCGAGGAGCGCTTTCGCACCATCGACGTCGGGCAGCCGTTCGTCGTCCTCGACTCTCAGCTGCGCCCCACCGAGGTCGCTCAGCGCAGCGCGGTGCTCGCACGGCTCGAGCGGGCCGTGGCGCCGCTACTGAGGGGTCTCCCGGCGCCGCGAGTCCTGCTGGCGTTACGGCTCCTGAACGCGCTCCTGTTCGCCCTGGCCGTGGGCGTGACCACCGCGCTGGCGGTGGCCACGGTGCCCGAGCCGTTCCCGCAGTGGCTGTGCTTTCCCGTTCCTGTTCGTCCCGTCGCTGCCGTTCTTCGCCATGCACGTCTCGGAGACAGCGGTCCTGTGCTCGATCTACGTCCTGCTCGCGATCAGCCTCGCCGTGCTGTCCGGCGACGGGCCTCGTGCCCACTGGGCCGGCGCTGCCGCTCGGCCTGGCCACCGGATTGATGCTGGCCGGCGGCCGTTCGCCCTGGCCGCTCACCGCTCTCGTGGCGGCCGGCGCTGCTCGGGCGAGTCGTGCTCGGACCCGCCGCGCGCGCAATCCATGCCGGGCGGACGCGCTCCTCTTCTGGGGGGGCTTCGGTCTCGGCGCGTCCGTCTTCTTCGTCCTCCTGGACGACGCTTACCGCTCGATGACGGAGCTCCTACGCCCAGCTACTTCACGCGCTTCATCCCGTCCGCCTCTGCGCTCGGTCGGCGAGTGGCTGCTCGACCGCCCGGCGGCCGTGGCGGGCCTCGCCGCCCTCGGCCTGGCGCTGGAGATCGCGGCGGGCCCGCTGCGCGCCCGGGTCGCCGCCCGGCTGGAGCGGCGTCGCGGAAGCTCGTGCGCTGGACGGCGCTCGGGCTGGCCGCGCTGGTCGTCGTCTCCTTCGCCGCCTCGCTGCTCGTTCCGTTTCCCCAGCTCCCGCTCGAGCCAGCCGCACCCGATGACGGCGGCGGAGCGGGTCGTTGCCGTTCGTCGGGACCATGGCGACGATGTTCCGCCTCGTCGGACCCCAACTTCCTTCTGTCCTCGACCTTCTGGGTGGGCTTCGGCTGGCTCGACACCATGCCGGGGTCGCCCTTCCAGGCGCTCCTGGTGCTGCTCGTCGGCGTCGCCCTGTGCGCCCTGCTCCTGCGCATCGCGCGGCGTGGCGAGGGGCGACGGCTCCTCTGGCTCGTCCGCTCTCGGGGCGGGCAGCATCGCCTCGCTCGTCCTCTACACCCTCTCGACCCAGGGAATGCCGATGGCCCTCCAGGGGCGCTACCTGATCGGCTGGTACCTCACCTTCCTCGCGGTCGTCGGGACGGCACTCGCGCTCGATCACCGGTCGCCGTCACCTGCCGGCACGGGCGTGTTGCCGTTGGGGGCGGTGCGAGCCGCCTCTTCTCCTTGCCGTCGCGGGCTCCATTCACGTCTACTGTCTGAGCTTCATGCTCCGTCGCTACTTCTGACCCACCCATGGCGAAGAGCACACCCGCACCGGCGACCGCTCCCGAGATCGCCACGTTCCACTCGTTCGACGGCGGCTTCGTCGAGAGGGCGTCCTTCTGCCGCCCCGACCGCTACCGCATGGTCGAGTCGACGCTCGGCCACGGCCACGTGATCGCCCGCGGCGGCGGCTATTCCTACGCGGCCGCGAGCTTCGGGGCCGGCAGCCTGGTCCTGGACATGACCCGCTTCGACCGGGTGCTCCGCTTCCAGCCCGAGGAGAGGCTCGTCGAGGTCGAGGCCGGGACGCGGCTCGAGCAACTCCTGGCGCTCACCGCGCCGCGAGGGCTCATCCTGCCCGTCCAGCCCGGCTATCCCGCGATCACGGTGGGCGGGTGCATCGCCGGGAACGTCCACGGGAAGAACCCCTATCTCGAGGGGACCTTCAGGCGCTCCGTGGTGGACCTCACGCTCCTTCACCCCAGACTCGGCACCCTGCGCCTCGATCGGCAGAACGAGCCCGAGCTCTTCGAGATGACCTGCGGCGGCTACGGTCTCACGGGGATCATCCTCGCCGCGACCTTGCGGCTGGAGCCGATGCCCGGCTGGACGGCCTCGATCGAGCGCGTCCCGATCGACGGCCTGGCCGAGGGCCTCGCCCTGGTCCGCGAGCGGACGCCGCAATCGGCCTTCGCGTACACGTGGCATGACGGAACGCCGGTCGAGGGAGCGTTCGGTCGCGGCTTCGTCTACGTGGGCCGGCTTCCCGAAGGGCCCCCGCCGACGGGCGAGGTGGTGCCGCGCTACCGGCGCCTCACCTCCGCGAGCCGGCCGAGGCTCCGGGTGCCGATCTGGGGACGCACCACGACTCGCCTGCTCGGCACGGGGTTTCGTGTCTTCGAGGCGTCGCGGCCCCGCTCGTCGGTCATGCCCCTCTTCGATGCGCTCTTCCCCTTCGCGCGACGGGGCGAGTACTTCCTGCTCTACGGTCGGCGGGGCCTCGCCGAGGTGCAGTCGCTCGTGCCCCACGGCGGGGTCGACGACTTCCTGCGCGCCCTCGAGAGGCAGATCCGTGCTCCTCCGCCCGCCCGCCGTGATGGTGTCGATGAAGCTCTTCCGCGGGGAAGGGCGCTCTCCTGCGCTTCGAGGGCGACGGGGTGTGTGTCACGATCGACCTCGTGCGCTCCCCCGAGGGCCTCGGGTTCCTGTCGGTGCTCGACCGGCTCACTCTCGAGTTCGGGGGCCTGCCGCACATCATCAAGGACTCGCGCCTCCCCTCCGACGTGGCCGCGCGCGCCTATCCCGGCTACGAGGAGTTCCGGGAGAGACGGCGGGCGCTCGATCCCGGGGGCGCCTTCGGATCGGAGCTCTCGGCGAGGCTCGGGCTGTGATCGCGATCGTGGTCGGCGCGTCGGCCGGGCTGGGCCGCGCGCTCGCCGGGGAGCTGGCCGCGACCGGTCACGACCTCGTCGTGGTCTCCTCGGACGCGCGCGATCTCGAGGCCCTCGCCTCGGACCTGCAGATCCGTCACGGGGTGCGCGTCGTCGACCGTCCCGTCGACCTCGGCGGCGAGCCGTCCGGCGTCGAGCGGCTGGGCGAGGCCGTCGCCGCGCTGGGGAGCCCCGACGCGCTCCTCCTGCCGGTCGGCTGGACCGCCGAGACCGACGAGGCCACGACCGACGCGGGCCTCGCCGAGCGCCTCGTGAGGACCAACTTCCTCTCGGTGGCCGCCGTGGTGGGACGCTTCCTGCCCGAGCTGCAGCGCCGGCCCCGCGCCAGCGTCGTGGGCTTCGGCAGCGTGGCCGCCATCCGGGGACGCGGATCGAACGTGTTCTACGCGGCTTCCAAGCGGGCGCTCCAGACCTACTTCGAGAGCCTGCGCCACGCCTGCGCGGGCACGCCGGTGCGCGTGTCCTTCTACGTCCTCGGCTACCTGGACACGAACCTGGCGTTCGGCCGGCGAACCCTGCTGCCGCGGGCCGACCCCGCGCGGCTCGCCGCAGCGCGTCGTGCGGGACCTGGGGCGGCGCGAGGGAGTCCTGTACCATCCCCGCGCCTGGCGCCTCGTCGCCGCCGCCCTGCCGCTCGTCCCGTTCTCCGTCTACAAGCGCCTGAAGGTCTGATCCGATGCCCGAGCACTCCGAGTCGGTGAGCCTCTTCTTCCCGGTCTACAGGGACGAGCGGACCGTCCGGACGGTGGCCACGAAGGCGCTGGACCTCCTGTCCTCGCTCGGTGGGCCCTACGAGGTCATCATCGTCGACGACGGCTCCCCCGACCGCAGCGGCGAGATCGCCGACGAGCTGTCGCGCGAGCACCCGGAGATCCGCGTCGTTCATCACCCGAAGAACCTCGGCTACGGGGCGGCGGTGAGATCGGGGATCGAGGCCAGCCGCTACGAGATCGTGTGCATGACCGACGGCGACGACGAGTACGAGGTCGAGGACTTCCGCAAGCTGCTCCGGCTCAAGGACCGCTACGACCTCATCATCACGTTCCGCTACCGGAAGATCTACTCGAGCACGCGGATCTTCGTGTCCTGGGTCTACAACAGCCTCCTGCGGTTCCTCTTCCGCACGCCCTTCCGCGACGTCTCGACGGGGCTGCGCCTGGTGCGGCGCGTGGTCCTCGACGACCTGCAGCTCGAGTCGACGAGCCCCTTCGTCGGCGCCGAGCTCGCCATCAAGACGATGCTCAAGGGATACCGGGTCGGCGAGGTGGGCATCCAGACGTTTCCGCGGACCTTCGGCTCGGGCAGCTCGACGTCGATCCCGAACATCGCGGCCACGATCGCCGACATGTGGCGGATCTACCGCCACGTCTTCTCGGACGCCTACGATCTGCCCCGGGGGCGCGGCAGGGCCGACTAGCAGCCAGCCAGCGCGCGGAGCCTTGGGGCCGTATGGGCCGCGTGATAACGTGCCGCATCCGACGGGCCCCCTGGCCCGTCCGGGCGCGGGTCCGGGGCCTGGACCTGGTGTGGAGGAGGCGCGGCATTGATCGGGATCGGCGTCGTCGGCTACGGCTACTGGGGGCCGAACCTCGTGCGCAACTTCTGCGGAAACCCGGGGCGTGCGAGCTGCGCAGCGTCTGCGACCGAGCGCGGACCGGCTCGCGCTCGCCGCGCGCGGCACCCGCAGATCCGGCACCCTCTCGAGCGCTGCGGAGCTCATCGCCGACCCCGACGTCGACGCGGTGGCGATCGCCACGCCGGTGACCCGCCACTTCGACCTCGCCCTGCGCGCGCTGAAGGCCGGCAAGCACGTCCTGGTCGAGAAGCCGCTCGACGGCCACGGCCGAGCAGGCACGTCAGCTGATCGACGAGGCCGACTCGCCGCCGCCTGCCGCTGATGGTCGACCACACCTTCGCTCTACACCGGCGCGGTGCGCAAGATCCGCGAGCTGGTGCGACAGGGCGAGCTCGGCGAGATCTACTACTACGACTCCGTCGCGCGTCAACCTCGGCCTGTTCCAGCACGACGTCAGCGTGATCTGGGACCTCGCCGTCCACGACCTCTCGATCATCGACTACGTCCTCGGCGAGCGAGCCGGTGGCGGTGTCGGCGACCGGCGTGCAGCCACGTGCCGGCCAGCCGGAGAACATGGCGCTACCTGACGCTGTTCTTCGACAGCACCGTGCGTCGCGCACGTCCACGTCAACTGGCTGGCGCCGGTCAAGGTGCGGCAAGACCCTGATCGGCGGCAGCAAGAAGATGATCGTCTACGACGACCTCGAGCCGACCGAGAAGGTCAAGGTCTACGACAAGGGCGTCACCGTCGAACGCCTCCCCGGAGAAGGCGTCTACGAGCTTCGTGATCGGCTACCGCACCGGCGACATGTGGGCGCCCCGCCTCGAGACCACCGAGGCGCTTCGCGTCGAGGCGGACGAGTTCGTTCGCTGCATCGAGAGTGGCGAATCGCCGGCGACGGACGGGTCCGCAGGCCTGCGCGTGGTCGAGATCCTCGAGGCGGCCACGCGCTCGATGGCGGACCGCGGCCGCCCGGTGGAGCTGGGCTGAGGTCGATGTCGGCCTCGCCCACGACCGGGTCCCGTCGCCCGCGGCCTTCACGCCTGAGCTTCGTGCTTCCGGCGTTCGCGGAAGCGGACAACCTCCGCGTGCTGCTCCCGCGGCTGCTCGGCCAGGCGCACCTCGCGGACGAGCTGGAGATCGTCGTGGTCGACGACCACAGCCCCGACGAGACGTTCTCCGTCGTTCGCGAGTGGGCCGCGCGTGACCCGCGCATCCGGGGCCTGCGCCTGGCCAGGAACGGCGGCAGCCACATGGCCATCCTGTGCGGTCTGCGGGCCGCCTCCGGAGACGCCCTCATCGTGCTGGCCGCCGACGGGCAGGATCCACCGGAGGCGGCGGGCCAGCTGCTCGAAGCGTGGAGCAGCGGTGCCCAGGTCGTGTGGGCGGTGCGCGAGAGCCGCGAGAACGAGTCGCTGGCCACGCGCCTGAGCTCGCGGCTGTACTATGCGCTGATGAACCGCCTGACCGCGGTTCGGCTGCCTCCCACCGGGGCCGACTTCTTCCTCCTCGACCGGCGCGTGCTCGGCGGCCTGCTCGCGATTCCGGAGCACAACGTGTCGATCTTCGCCCTCGTGGTCTCACTGGGCTTTCGGCAGACGTCGATCGGATACACCAAGCAGTCGCGGCTCTCCGGGCGGTCGAAGTGGACGCTGCGCCGCAAGGTCCGGCTGTTCCTCGATTCGCTCGTCGGCTTCTCGACGCTTCCCCTGCGCCTCGCGACCGGGCTCGGGTTCGCGCACGCCCTGGTCGGCTTCGTGTACGCGCCTGCTGCTCGTGATCAACCGGCTCTCGGGGGGGATCCTGTTCGGGGCCGTGACGCTGACGGGCTGGTCGGCGCTCATGGTCGTGTTGCTGGTCTCGTCCGGGTCGATCATGATCGTGCTCGGCATCTTCGGCGAGTACCTGTGGCGGGCTCTCGAGGAGGTGCGGGGCCGGCCGCGCTTCCTGGTGGAGGACGAGGTCAACCTCGAGGAACGATGAGCATCCCCTTCCTGACGCTCGCCCGGCAGGTGGCGGAGCTTCGCGCGGAGCTCGTGGGCGCCCTCGAAGGCGTCGTGGACTCGCAGGGGTTTGCGAACGGCCCGGCGGTCGCGGCCTTCGAGCAGGAGCTCGCCCGCCACCTGGGAGTGCGCGAAGTGGTCGCCCTCAACAGCGGGACGAGCGCCCTGCACGCCGCGCTCGTCTGCGCCGGCGTCGGCCCGGGTGACGACGTCGTCACCGTCGCCCACACCTGGATCTCCACCGCGTGGGCGGTGAGCTACGTCGGGGCGCGACCGGTGTTCGTCGACGTCGACCGGGCCACGTGCGGCCTCGATCCTTCGCTCCTCGAGAAGTCGCTGAGCCCGCGCACACGCGCCATCCTCCCGGTGCATCTGTACGGGCACCCGGTCGATCTCGACCCCGTCCTGGAGGTCGCCGGGCGCCACGGCATCCCGGTGATCGAGGACTGCGCCCAGTCGATCGGCGCGCGCTACAAGGGGCGGATGACGGGCGGCTTCGGCCTGGTCAACGCGACGAGCTTCTATCCCGGCAAGAACCTGGGTGCGCTCGGGGAAGGCGGGGCGGTGCTCACGGACGACGCGGGAGTCGCCGCCCGCGTCCGCAGACTGCGCGATCACGCGCAGGACGGCCGGCACCACCACGTCGAGATCGGCTTCAACTGGAGGATGGACGGCTTCCAGGGCGCGGTGCTGTCGGTGAAGCTGCGCCACCTGGAACGCTGGAACGCCCGCCGCGGGGAGATCGCCCGCCTCTACCTCGAAGGCCTCGCCGGTGTCGTCGGGCTGACGCTGCCGCGCCCGCAGCCGTGGGCGGACCCCATCTGGCACATCTTCCCCGTCTACCACGAGAGGCGCGACGCGCTGAGGTCGGCCCTGGAGGAGCGGGGAGTCCAGACGGGCGTCCACTACCCCCGCCCGGTCCACCTGCAGCCCGCGTACGCGCATCTCGGTCTCGGCCCCGGGTCGCTGCCCGTCTCCGAGCTCCTCGCGCGAACCGAGCTCTCCCTGCCGATGTTCCCCGAGCTCACGGACGCCGAAGTGGAGCGGGTGGTCCAGGCCGTGCGGGACGCCTGTCGGAGCACCGGGGCGTGAGCGTGGACGCCGAGATCCGGCTGCCGACGGTGGCGGCGCTCGAGGGCGCCCGCTGCGTCCTCGTCGGGGGGGCCGGCTTCATCGGCTCGTCCCTCGCACGCGTCCTGCTCCTGGCCGGCGCCGAGGTCCTCGTGTACGACAACCTCGCGACGGGGAGCACGGCGAACCTCGAGAGCTGCGCGGCGGACGCCGGGCGAATGCCGGGCTTCCTCCACGGGGACGTGCGCGACGCGGAGAAGCTCGCGCGCACCCTGCCGGGGGCGCGTTTCGTGTTCAACCTCGCCTGCCTCGGCGTGCGGCACTCGATCCACTCGCCCCGCGAGAACCACGAGGTGAACGCCACCGGCGCGCTCGTGCTCCTCGCGGAGGCACGGAAGGCCGGCGTCGAGCGCCTCGTGCACGTCTCGTCCTCCGAGGTCTACGGCACGGCGCGCGCGGCGCCGATGACGGAGGATCACCCGACCGATCCGCACACGGTGTACGGCGCGAGCAAGCTGGCAGGCGAGTGCTACGCCAGAGCCTTCCACCGCTGCCACGGCTTCCCCGCGGTGGTCCTGAGGCCCTTCAACGCGTACGGGCCGCGCTCCCACCACGAGGGCGACTCGGGCGAGGTCATCCCCCGCTTCATCGTGCGCGCGCTGGCGGGGGAGAGCCTCGTGGTGTTCGGCGACGGGACCCAGACGCGCGACCTCACCCACGTCTACGACACGGCGGCCGCGATCGCCCGGGCCGCGATCGCCCCCGGCGTCGAGGGCGAGACGCTGAACGTGGGCTCGGGGACCGAGTACTCGGTCAACCAGCTGGCCGAGCTGGTGCTCCGGCTCACGGGCGGCGCGAGCGGGAGGATCGAGCACATCGAGCCTCGGCCCGGCGACGTGCTGCGGCTGGTGGCGGACTCGTCCCGGGCCGTCCGCCGGCTCGGGCACCGCTCCACGGTCGGCCTCGAGGCGGGCGTCCGCGACCTGGTGCAGCGCACGCGCCAGCTCGGCACCGAGCGCGTGGCTCGGCTCGCCGCCGCGATTCGCGTCCGCAACTGGGAGTAGCCGATGGCTCGGGTGCCCCTGGTGCGGCCCGACCTCGGCGAAGCCGAGGCGGAGGCCGCCGCACGCGTGGTGCGCTCGGGCTGGCTGACCCAGGGCGCCGAGGTCGAGGCCTTCGAGGCGGAGTTCGCCGTGGCGGTGGGCGCGCCGCACGCGGTGGCGGTCTCCAATTGCACGGTGGCGTTGCAGCTGGCGCTCGCGGCCGTCGGCGTGCGTCCCGGGGACGACGTGGTCACGGTCAGCCACAGCTTCATCGCCACGGCGAACGCGGTCGTCGCCGTGGGCGCGCGTCCCGTCTTCGTGGACGTCGACGAAGACACGCTCGGCCTCGACCCGGCCCGGCTCGAGGAGGCGCTCACGCCGCGCACGCGCGCGGTGCTGTGCGTGCACCAGCTCGGCTTTCCCTGCGACCTCGAGCGCGTCCTCGGAATCGCCGGCTCCCGTGGCCTGCCCGTGGTCGAGGACGCGGCCTGCGCGCTCGGCAGCGAGATCGAGTGGCACGGCGCCTGGGAGCGCATCGGTCGGCCGCACGGGTCGGTGGCCTGCTTCTCGTTCCACCCCCGGAAGGTCGTCACGACGGGCGACGGGGGGATGCTCACCACTCGGGACGCCGAGCTCGCCCGGCGATTCCGCCTCCAGCGGCAGCACGCGATGTCGATCCCCGACACCATCCGGCACCAGTCCAAGAGCGTCGTCTTCGAGGAGTACCTGGAGCCGGCCTTCAACTACCGCCTCACCGACCTCCAGGCGGCGGTGGGGCGGCCGCAGATCGCGCGGCTCGACGCCATCGTCGCCGAGCGTCGTCGGCTCGCCGCCGTCTACCACCACGCCCTCTCCGGCAACGCCGTGCTGGCCCCTCCGCGGGAGCGGACGGGAGCGCGCACGAACTGGCAGAGCTACCCGGCGCGGCTGAGAGAGGGTGCGACCGGACAGGCGGCCGTGCTGCAGTTCCTCCTCGACCGCGGGATCGCGTGCAAGCGAGGCGTCAGCAACGCGCACCAGGAGCCCGCGTATCGCTCGAGGGCCGCCTGGGCCTGCGGCCCCGCGGGGTGCACGCTCGAGTGCCCCCAGGGGACGTGTCGACGCCTCACCACGAGCGAGCGGCTCCGGGACGAGACCGTGCTGCTGCCGCTCTACCACGGCATGAAGGAGGCGGAGCAGGCGCAGGTGCTGGCCGCGCTCGAGGACCTCCACCGGAACGCCCGGAAGGAACGATGAGCCACCCGAAGCGGGACGCGGTCTCCGACCGCGAGAACTTCATCCGGGTCGCGCCGGACGTGGAGCTGGGCGAGGGCGTCCGTCTCTTCGCGTTCGTCAACCTCTACGGCTGCAGCGTCGGGGACGAGAGCCAGATCGGAGCCTTCGTCGAGGTCCAGCGGGGGGCCCGGATCGGACGCCGATGCAAGATCTCGAGCCACACCTTCATCTGCGAGGGTGTGACGATCGACGACGAGTGCTTCGTCGGGCACGGCGTCGTGTTCACGAACGACCGGCACCCGCGGGCCGTGCGCCCGGACGGGTCGCTTCAGGGGCGGGAGGACTGGGTCTGCGAGCCCACGCAGGTGGGCCGGCGCGCAAGCATCGGGTCGGGGGCCGTGATCCTGTGTGGGGTGACGATCGGCGAGGGCGCCATGATCGGCGCCGGAGCGGTCGTGACGAAGGACGTCGCCGCGGGGGCGGTCGTGGCCGGCGTGCCGGCGCGGGCGCTCGCCCGCACACGCGGGGCCGGCTGAGCGATCAGCCCCCGATCGACCGGGCTGGGACGCCGGCCACCGGGCCCCCGCCGGGACGTCGCGCGTGACCACGGCCCCCATGCCGACGAGGGCCCGTCGACCGATCCGGACCCCGTCCCGCACGACGGAGCCGATGCCGAGGTAGGCTCCCTCCTCGACCACGGCGCCCCCGGCCAGGAGAACCCCCGCGCACAGCACCGCGCCCTCGCCCACGACGACGTCGTGGTGCACGACGGCGTTGTAGTAGACGAGCACCAGGCGATCGAGGCGGGCGCTGGCGGCGATCCGGGCTCCAGGGTAGATCAAGCACCCCGCGCCCACCGAGGCGCGGGCGGAGACGGTGGCCGAGGGATGCGCGTAGGTGAGCCAGCCGTCGTCCGGCAGCTCGAGGCGTGCCGCGATTTCGCCACGGATTCCGGGCTGGCGCGAGTTGGCGATGCCGAGAGCGGCCCGGGCGCCCGCCGCCACCCACTCCCGGGCCGCGTCGAGACGTCCCACGACGGGGCACCCGTTCGTTTCCCGCGGTCCCCCGGGATGGAGATCGTCGAGGACCGAGATCGACGTGGCGGGGCACGTCTCGCGCAGGAAGTCGATGAGCTCGGCGGAACCCCGCCCCGCCCCGAGCACGACGACGCGCCGAGGTGCTCCGCCTGCCACAAACCGAGTATATTCCCGCGGACGCCATGCAGAAGCTCCACTGGGTCGTGGCCGTCGTGGTCTTCCTGCCTGTTCTTCGGCATCTACTCGTTCCGCCTCGGCATCCGGCCGGTACTGATGCACGACGACTACGAGTACACCTATCCATCGTTCAGCCTGGCCGAGCGCGGGAACTTCGGCTCGCCGCTGCTCGGGCCCGGCTTCAACATCGAGAACCGGACCTACAACCTGATCGTCTACTACTACGCCACCGTGCACGCGGCGATGATCCGTCTCTACGGCGACGGGCCCGAGTCGGTGCCGCTCGCGAACACCCTCCACTTCGCACTGCTGGCCGCGGCCGGCGCGTTCTTCCTCGTGCGCCGGCGGGCGTACCTGGGCCTGTTCGTCTTGCTCTACGCGCTGGTGAGCGACGAGCGGATGGTGGACGCCGCGCGCCACGGGCGCCCGGAGATGACCGCCGCCTTCGGCCTCACGATGGGGATCCTCGCGCTCTGGCTCTGGTGGGGGGAAGGACGCCACCGGCCGTGGGTGCTGTTCGGGCTGGGCGTGGCCCTCACCGCCGGAATGCTCTCCCACACCTCGGTGGTGTTCTTCGCGCTGGCCCTTGCGCTCGTTTTCGCGGCTCCCCTGGCGAGGGACGCCGGACCACGCGGGATCGCGGCGGGGCTGCTGCCCTTCCTCGCCATCCCGCTCCTCTACGGCTACTTCCTCTCGACCGACAGCATCGCGAACCTGCAGGGTCAGATGGCCCCGGCCCAGGGAGACGTCGTGCTCGGGCAGCTGCTGTTCCTCGTCCTGCAGGGTGACTGGGGCGTCCTCGGGAGCGTCGCGTCGGAGTTCGTGGGCACTCACGGGGGGCCGCTGGTCGTCTGGCTGGCGGTCGCGGCCTGCCTGGCGCTCCCGGCGGTGTCCTCCCATCGCCTCGCGCGCGGGGCGCGATTCTTCGCAGGCGTCTACTGTCTTCTCTTCCTGACGCATCTCCTCTGCCTCAAGCACTTCGTGCTCTCGTATCGGGTGATCTACCAGGCGACCCTGTACCTGGCGCTGGGGCTCCTGGCCGAGGTCGTGGTCGCCCGCCTGGGTGAGCGCTTCGGACAGGCCTGGACGAATGCCCTGCGCGTCGCCGGCGCGCTGGTCCTCGTCGTCCTGAGCGTGACCGCCGCCCTGCGCTTCCGGGACCTGTTGTACGCCCAGCCGCTGCCGTACGCACGGCTGCAAGGGGTGCTGACGTATGCACTGAGGGAGTCCGGAGCCCGACCCGGAGACCGTGTGTTCGTCCCGTCGCCGTTCGGGTTCCACCTGCGCCGGAGCTTCGACGTCGTGGCCCACCCGGCGCCCAAGTACTTCAGGGGCCGCTGGAGCCCGGGTTTCCGGGATGGACTGCGCGGGATCTGGGGCGGGGACACGCTCGCGCGGGTGAACCCGCAGTCCCTCTGCTACGCGATGGGGATCGCGTTCGTCCGACCCACGTGGATCGTGGCCTGGAACGGCGACTACAGCACGATGCAGCCCTTCTATCGCTTCCTGCGGCAGTTCCCGGACCTTCCCGGCATGCAGCTCGAGCGCGGGGAGGGAGCCGAGCTGCCCCCGCCGTACTCCGGGAGCGTGCGCGTCTTCCGACTCCGTCTCTCAGAGGGGATTCTCGCGCTCGACCGCACGGTGCACTCCACCCAGGCGCCGTGTCCCTGACGCGGGCCTGCTCTCGTCGCCCCGGGCCCTATGGCGGCGCGTCACGTGACGCCGGAAACTCCAGGTACCGCTCCGCCACGTCCCGCCGCACGACCGCGGCGAAGTAGAGGTAGTCGGCCTCGGGGTCGGGGCCGTCCTCGTGCGACGGCAGCTCGAGGACGTGAGCTCCTGCGGAGAGATCCGCCTCGAAGACGGCCCAGTTCGGTGATCGCCGGCCGTTCTCGAGCGGGCGGCCGTCCAGGAGGACGCGAGGGGCGCGCGTGGCGAGCCGCCGCCCGCCGAGGACGACGAGGTGGGGCCCGGGCGCGTCGGGCGTCACGCCGATCTGGAGCGTCGCGGGGGCCGAATCGAGCGGGACGAGTCGCGCGAGGCCGGGCAGGTTCGGCGGGTCCGTGCGCAGGAAGAGGCCGTTGCCCGCGCGGGTGACGACGGGCCAGCCGTAGCTCGGCCCGACCCGCTCGAGGTGGCCCGAGAAGGGCTTCCCGAGGGCCGCGGCATAGCCGATCCGGTAGACCGGCAGGATCGCGGTGCGCAGGCGCGGGTCGAGGATCGTCACGAGCTCCGGCTCCGGGTCGAGCGTCTCGTCGCACGCGCGCCGCCCGAAGGGGTAGTCGTCGCTGGGGTAGCCCGGGAAGAGGAAGCAGAAGAGCCCCACCCGGTTGTAGTACCGCTCGCGCCACAGCACGTGCCGGTAGTCCGGCACGAACGTGGGGAGGCGCGAGTAGTTCATCAGCGTCGTCGCCTGCACGAGGCCGCGCGGGTAGGTCAGCTCGACGGGCGCGAGGAGCCGCGCGCCCGTGCCCACCTCGCGCGACGTCACCTCGCGGACCGTCGCGAGGAACGCCGCCCGCTCCGGCTCGGCCACCCGGAACCGCACCGCCCGCGGGCGGCCGAGCGCGAAGCTCCCCGCGTCGAAGACGCACGACGGCCCCCAGCCACGCGCCGAGGATCGCGGCCAGCGGCCGGGGCGCGTCGCGCAGGCCGAGCGCCGCGAGGATGGCGAGCGGGAAGAGCAGGTGGATCGCGAAGCGGTACGGGTGGTTGCCCCAGTGCCAGAGGTGGTTGACCGCGAGGAAGGCGGTCGAGGCGAGGAGTGCCCCGACCCAGACGAGCGCGGGCCGGTCGCGGCTCCAGAGCGCACCCGGCGGCCGCGGCCAGCAGGTACGCCGCGAAGAAGAGGACGAACCCGGACAGCCCGACCGTCATCATCTGCACCCCGTCCCAGCCACGCTGCAGGGCGGCCAG
The DNA here is from genome assembly GCA_963818355.1 of uncultured Acidobacteriota bacterium. Taxonomy (GTDB): domain Bacteria; phylum Acidobacteriota; class Vicinamibacteria; order Fen-336; family Fen-336; genus DATBSL01. The sequence continues at coordinate 223,036 of CAWFSB010000059.1, forward strand.
CGCCCCGGCGTGCCGCGCGAGGAGCACGACGTAGGGCAGGGCCAGGAGCCCGGCCACCCCGTAGCTCCAGAGGTAGAAGCGCTTGTTCGGGTCGACGAGGAAGGTGGCGGCGAGGGCGAGGCCCCCGAGGGCGACGGGGATCGCGAAGGAGAGCGAGGGCCGGGTGGCCACGAGCAGCGACGAACGCCGCCGCGAGCAGGGCGAGAGCCGCCGAGCCACGCCCGGAAGCGGCGGTCGCGCGGCCGGTCGAGGGCGTTCACGAGCACGAGGTAGAAGAGCTGGGCCGCGGCCACGTTCAGGAACGTCAGGGTGTGGGAGTGGAAGAGAGCCGCGAGCAGGACCCCCGCGCCCACGGCCCGCGTCCGCGCTGAAGTGGCGGTGGGCGAGGAAGGTGAGGCTCAGGCAGGGGAGCGAGGAGCACCCAGCCGAGGCTCTGGGCCGTGCGCGAGCGAGATCACGTGGAACGGCACGTGGAGGACGCTGTTGAGGGGCAGGCCGGAGGCCGGGTCGGGGCGGTCGAGGAACGAGGTGTTCCCCCCGAGCGAGATCAGGAGGCTGGCGACGAGCGCCACGCGCCGGTCGGAGACGACCGCCGCGATCGAGAGGTAGTTGAGGAGCAGGAAGCGAGAAGCCCAGCAAGGGGCCGAAGAGGACCGCCTGCACCGTCATCGCGGGAATGCCCGAGAGGCTCCGCGATCACGTTCAGGATCGAGTCCGACAGGCTCTGGTAGTAGATCGGGAACTCGCCCGAGCCGCCGTCGACGAGGTAGTGGTGCGGCGGCAGCACCCACCACTTGCCGAGGGTCGTGTTCATCAGGCCTTCCGGGTGGTCGATCCAGATCGGCCAGTCGAGGCCGGTGCGGGCCACGTCCTTCAGGACCGGGCTGACGTAGAGGAGGCCGACCAGCACGGCGCAGACGAGGGCCGCGATCGTCGGCCCCGAGGGGCGCCTCATGCCGGGAGTATTGTCGAGCGGTCCTCGTCCGTCCACCCGCTCCTCTATGATGGGCCGGTGAGCGCCCGCCCGACGGAGCCGCCGTTCCAGCCCGCGGTCCGGGAGTGGTTCGCCGACACCTTCGCGGCGCCCACGAAGGCGCAGCGGCTCGGCTGGGCGGCGATCGCGAAGGGGGAGAGCGCGCTCGTCTTCGCGCCCACCGGCTCCGGGAAGACCCTCGCCGCCTTCCTCGCCGCCATCGACCGCCTGATGTTCGCCCCGGTCCCCCGGAAGGCCGACCGCTGCCGGATCGTCTACGTGTCGCCCCTCAAGGCGCTCGCCGTCGACGTCGAGCGCAACCTGCGGACCCCGATCGCCGGGATCGCGCGCGTGGCCGGCCGGCGCGGCGAGACGGTCCACCTGCCGGACGTCGCGATCCGCACCGGAGACACGCCGTCCGGGGAGCGGGCCCGGATGCTGCGCCGCCCGCCGGACATCCTGATCACGACGCCGGAGTCCCTCTTCCTCCTCCTCACCTCGCGGGCGCGGGCGTTCCTCGAGTCGGTCGAGACGGTGATCGTGGACGAGATCCACGCCGTGGTGGGGACGAAGCGCGGGGCGCACCTCGCGCTCACGCTCGAGCGGCTGGAGGAAGTCGCACGCCGGCCGCTCCAGCGGATCGGCCTCTCGGCGACCCAGAGGCCGCTCGATGAGGTGGCCCGCTACCTCGGTGGCGGCGAGGGCCTCCGGACCTGGAAGCCGCGGCCGGTGACGATCGTGGACGCCGGCGCGAGGAAGGTGTTCGACCTGCGGGTCGAGGTGCCGGTCGAGGACATGGCCCGCCTCGGGGAAGCCCTTCGAGCCGTCGGCCGACGAGATCCCCGAGGGGCCGGCCAGCGTCCCGCAGGCGCCGGTCGATCTGGCCCGCCATCCACCCGCGTCTCCTCGAGCTCGTGCGCGCGCACCGCTCCACGATCCTCTTCGTGAACTCCCGCCGCCTCGCCGAGCGCCTGGCGGCCGCCCTCAACGAGCTGGCGGGAGAGGAGATCGCCCGCGCTCACCACGGCTCGATCGCCCGCGACCAGCGCCTCGAGATCGAGGACGCGCTCAAGGCCGGCCGCCTCCCCGCTCTCGTGGCGACGTCGTCGCTCGAGCTCGGGATCGACATGGGCGCCGTGGACCTCGTGGTCCAGATCGAGACCCCCACGTCGGTCGCGAGCGGGATGCAGCGGATCGGGCGCGCGAGCCACCAGGTGGAAGGGGTCTCGCGCGGCATCATCTTCCCGAAGTACCGGGGCGACCTGCTGGCGAGCGCGGCGATCACGAAGGCGATGAAGGAGGGCGCGGTCGAGGAAACCCGTGTCCCCCAGAACCCCCTCGACGTGCTGGCGCAGCACCTGGCGGCCGCGGTCGCCCTGGGCGAGCGCAAGGTGGACGAGCTCTACGCCCTCGTCCGCCGCGCCGCACCCTACTCCGCCCTGGGGCGGGCGCAGTTCGAGGGCGTCCTCGACATGCTCTCGGGCCGCTACCCCTCGGACGAGTTCGCGGAGCTGCGGCCGCGCGTCGTGTGGGACCGCCTGCGGGGCGTCGTCAAGCCTCGCGAGGGCACGCAGCGGCTCGTCGTGCAGAACGCCGGCACCATCCCCGACCGCGGCCTCTACGGCGTCTTCCTCGCCGAGGGCGACGGGGCGGGCAAGCGCGTGGGCGAGCTGGACGAGGAGATGGTCTTCGAGAGCCGCGCCGGCGAGGTCTTCGTCCTCGGCGCCACCAGCTGGCGCATCACCGAGATCACGCGCGACCGGGTGCTCGTTCTCCCCGCTCCTGGCGAGCCGGGGAAGATGCCGTTCTGGAAGGCCGACCGCGGCGGCCGGCCGGTGGAGATGGGCCGCGCGATCGGCCGGCTCACCCGCGAGCTCCTCGCGGCGACGCGGGACGACGCGACCGAGCGGCTGCGGCGCGACCACGACCTCGACCCGCTGGCCGCGCAGAACCTCCTCGCCTACCTGGAGGAGCAACGCGAGGCGACCGGCGTGCTGCCGGACGACCGCACGATCGTGCTCGAGCGGACCCGCGACGAGATGGGCGACTGGCGGCTCTGCCTCCTGTCCCCGTGGGGCGGCCGGGTCCACGCCCCGTGGGCGACCGCCCTCGAGGCGCGGCTGCGCCAGGCGGGCGAGGCCGAGGTCGAGTCGATCTGGAGCGACGACGGGATCGTGCTCCGGCTGCCGGAGCGCGAGCGGCCGCCGGAGGCGGCGGACCTCCTGCCCGAGCCCGAGGAGATCGAGGACCTCGTGGTGCGCGAGCTGGGCGGGACGAGCCTCTTCGCCGCGCGCTTCCGCGAGGCGGCGGGCCGCGCGCTCCTCCTGCCGCGCCGCCGACCCGGGCAGCGGACGCCGCTGTGGATGCAGAGGAAGCGCGCCCACGACCTCCTGCAGGTGGCCTCGCGCTACCCCTCCTTCCCGCTCGTCCTCGAGGCCTACCGCGAGTGCCTGCGCGACGTCTTCGACCTGCCGGGGCTCGTGGAGATCGCCACGCGCGTCCGCCGCCGCGAGATCCGACTCGTGACCGTGGACACGCAGTCGCCCTCGCCCTTCTCGGCGTCGCTCCTCTTCGGCTACGTCGCCAACTACCTCTACGAGGGCGACGCGCCACTCGCGGAGCGCCGTGCGCAGGCCCTCGCCGTGGACCAGGCCCAGCTGCGCGAGCTCCTGGGCGAGGCGGAGCTGCGGGAGCTCATCGACCGGCGGGCCCTCGGCGAGCTGGAGATCGCGCTGCAGTGCCTGGACGCCGCCCACCAGGCCACGAGCCCCGAGCGGCTCCACGACCTGCTGCTCCGCCTCGGCGACCTCTCGCCGGAAGAGGCGGCGGCCCGCGTCCGGCCGCTCCCCGAGGGCGACGCCGTGGCCGCCGCCGCCGCGTGGCTCCAGGGGCTCGAGGAGGAGCGCCGCGCCATCCGCATCCACGTCGCGGGCGAGGAGCGCTGGGCCGCCGCCGAGGACGCGGGGCGCCTGCGCGACGCGCTCGGCGTCGCGCCGCCGCCGGGGCTCCCCGCCGCCTTCCTCGAGAAGCAGCCGCACGCGCTGCGCGAGGTCGTCTCGCGCTACGCGCGCACGCACGGGCCCTTCGCGGCCGCCGACGTCGCCCGGCGCTACGCGACCGGCGAGGCGCCCGTCCTCGCCGCTCTCGCCGAGCTTCTGAAGGACGGTCGGGTCCTCGAGGGCGAGTTCCGGCCCGGCGGGCACGGACGGGAGTGGTGCGGGCCGGACGTGCTGGCGACGCTCCGCCGCCGCTCGCTCGCCGCCCTGCGGAAGCAGGTCGAGCCCGCCGAGCCGAGCGCCCTCGCGCGGCTGCTGCTGGACTGGCAGGGCGTCGCCTCCGCCCCCGCCACGCGCCGCGGCCCCGACGCGCTCCTCGACGTGATCGAGCAGCTGCAGGGCGCCGTCCTTCCCGCCTCGATCCTCGAGCGGGACGTGCTGACCGCGCGCCTCCCGGGCTACCGGCCCGAGGACTTCGACACGCTGTGCGCGGCGGGCGAGGTCGTCTGGGTCGGCCTCGGCCCCCTCGGCGATCGCGACGGCCGCCTCGCGCTGTTCCTGGCGGACGACCTGCCGCTTCTCCGGCCGCCGCGGCCCGAGGCCCGCGACCGCCGTCCTCGCGGCCTCCCGCGGCGCGCGAGGGCGACCTGCACGGCCGCATCCGCGAGCACCTCGCCCGCCACGGGGCGTCCTTCTTCGGCGAGATCCACGCGGCCGCCGGGGAAGGCCTGGGTCGGCCGGTGCAGGACGCCCTGTGGGACCTGGCCTGGGCGGGCGAGGTCACGAACGACACGCCGGAGGCGCTGCGGGCCTTTCTCGCGGTGCACGCGGTGCGCGCGGAGCGAAGGCGCCGCGTGTCGAGCTTCCGCTCGCGCCGTCAGGTCCCGCCGTCGGTCGTGGGCCGCTGGAGCCTCCTGCCGGCCCCGCGCCGGGCCCCGAGCGCCACCGAGAAGACGAAGGCCCTCGCCGAGCAGCTGCTGAAGCGCCATGGTGTCCTGACGCGCGACGCGGTCGCGTTCGAGGAGGTGCCCGGCGGCTTCTCCGCCGTCTACCCGGTGCTGCGGGCCCTCGAGGAGGCGGGTCGCATCCGCCGGGGCTACTTCGTGGCCGGCCTCGGCGGCCTGCAGTTCGCCGACCCGGGCGCCCTCGACCGGCTGCGCGCCCAGCGGGAGCCGGATCCCGACACGCCGCAGGCCGTGGTCCTCGCCGCGGCCGATCCCGCCAACCCGTACGGCGCGGCTCTCGCGTGGCCGAGGCAGGAAGAGGCGCGGCTCGCGCGAGCCGCGGGCCTGCACGTCGTCCTCGCGGACGGGGTCGTCGCGGCCGTGCTCAGCCGTGGCGCGCGCCAGGTGACGGCGGTCCTGCCGGTCGAGGAGCCGGCGCGGTCGCGTCTGGCCGGGGCCGCCGCGCGGGCCCTGCGGCACTGGTGCGAGGCCACCTCGCGCCCGGCCCTGGGATGGGCGGTGGGCGAGGGCCCGGCCCTCGCCGAGAGCCCGCTCGCGCCGTTCCTCGCCGAGGCCGGCTTCGTCCGCTCCGGCCCCGGGTTCCGGCTGCCGGGTGCGCCGGCGCTCGTGCCGGCAGCCGACGATCCCCACCCGCCGAAGAGCGAGGCGCTGAGGGCGGCATGCCCGAGGGCGACACCATCTGGCGGACGGCGCGCACGCTTCACGCGGCGCTCGCGGGGAAGACGGTGCTCGCCTTCGAGTCGTCGCTGGTCGCGGTGGCGGTCGCGTCGCGCCGCCTCGGCGTCGTCGGGCGGAGGCTCGAGGCCGTCGAGGCGCGCGGCAAGCACCTCCTCGTGCGCTTCGCCGGGGGGGCGGTGCTCCACACGCACCTGGGGATGCGGGGAAGCTGGCGCCTCCATCGAAGGACCGAGACGGGCCGGGCCTCCTTCTCGAGGGCCCGCGCGGTGATCGAGACGTCCGACGTCGTGGCCGTCTGCACCCTGGCGCCGGTCGTCGAGATGCTCTCGCCTTCGCAGGCCTCGGCCCACCCGGCGCTCGCCCGGCTCGGTCCCGACCTGCTGGGGCCCGGCCTTCGACCCGGCCGCGGCCCGCCGCCGGCTCCGCGAGCGCGGCGACCTCGAGATCGGTGTCGCGCTCATGGACCAGACGGCGCTCGCCGGGATCGGGAACGTGTACAAGTCGGAGGTTCTCTTCCTGTGCGGGGTCTCGCCCCGCGTCCGCGTCCGCGACCTCGACGACGCGACGATCGATCGCCTCGTCGCGAAGGCCGGGGAGCTCCTCCGCCGCAACCTGGGTCCCGGCCTGCGCCGGACGACGTCGGCCCTGTCGCCCCTGCGGCACTGGGTCTACCGCCGCTCCCGCCTGCCGTGCCGGAGGTGCGGCACGGCGATCGAGCGCACGGTGCAGGGCGAGCAGGCCCGCTCGACGTACTTCTGCCCGGCCTGCCAGCGCTGAGAGCTACTTCCCCCGCAACACCGCCACCGTCCCGTCCACTCCGGCGGGCGGCTGCTCGTCGGCGAAGCGGTCGTCGTCCTGCAGCTCCGTCCCGCAGGCGCGCGAGCGTCGCCTTCAGCTCCGCCGTGATCGCCTCCTGCCCCGGCTGGCCGTAGAGGTTCCGCAGCTCGGCGGGGTCGGAGCGCAGGTCGAACAGCTCCCACTGGTCCTTCTTCCAGTAGCAGATGAGCTTGTGGGTCGCGGTCCGGACGCCGTAGTGCGCCCGCGTGTCGTGGTGGCCGGGGTCGTGGTAGTAGCGGTAGTAGATCGCGGTGCGCCAGTCCCCCGGGGTCTCGCCGCGCAGGAGCGGCAGCGAGGCTGCGGCCCTGCATCGAGGCGGGCACCGCCACGCCGGCGGCCTCGAGGAAGGTCGGCGCGAAGTCCACGTTGAGGGCGAGCGCCTCGCGTCCGCGAGCCCGCGCGAATCGCCGCCGGCCAGCGCACCAGGACCGGCATGCGCAGGCTCTCCTCGTACATGAAGCGCTTGTCGTAGAGGCCGTGGTCGCCGAGGAAGAAGCCCTGGTCGGAGGTGTAGACGACGATCGTGTCCCGCTCGAGGCCGCTCTCCTTCAGGAAGTCGAGGAGGCGGCCCACGTTGTCGTCGATCGACTGCACGCAGGCCAGGTAGTCCTGCATGTAGCGCTGGTACTTCCAGCGGGCGAGGGCCGTCGCCGGCGAGGGTGGTCGCCCGTCCCTCGACGGTGAGCGTCACCTCGGTCGGCTTCGCGGAGAGCCAGGCGTCGCGCTCGTCGCCTCGCAGCCCGGGCGGCGGCTCGAGCTTCAGGTCGCGGCGCGTCAGGTCGTCGGCCACCCGCTGCCGGTTCTCGTGGAGCGCGTCCGTGCGCGTGGCGTAGTCGTCCCACAGCGTGGCGCGGCTCGGGGATCGCCCGCCCCTCGAACATCCGCCGGTGCCTCTCGTCGGGCGTCCACTCGCGGTGCGGCGCCTTGTGGTGGAGCATCAGGAAGAACGGCCGGTCCTTCGGCCGCTCGCCGGATGAAGTCGATCCCGAGGTCGGTGATCACGTCGGTGACGTAGCGCCCGGCGTAGGTCTTCTCGCCCGTCGCCGTGTAGAGCACGGGGTCGCTGGTAGACGCCCTGGCCGGGCAGGATCTCCCAGCGGTCGAAGCCCACGGGGTCGCTCCCGAGGTGCCACTTGCCGATCATGCCCGTGTGGTAGCCGGCGGCCTGGAGGAGCCTCGCCACCGTCGTCTGCGAGCCGTCGAAGCGGTTGAAGACGGGGACGCCGTTCCGGTGGGAGTAGGCGCCGGTCAGGATCGCCGCGCGGCTCGGCGTGCAGATCGAGTTCGTGACGAAGGCGTTGCGGAAGAGCATCCCCTCCCGGGCCAGGCGGTCGAGGCTCGGCGTCTCGTTGACCCGCGAGCCGTAGGCCGAGATCGCGTGGGCGGCGTGGTCGTCCGCCATGATGAAGACCACGTTCGGCCGGGCGGCGGGCGCGCCGGCGCGCGCCGGCCGCGAGAGAGCGCCACGGCGAGAGCGAGGGATCATGGCGCGTCTCACGCGCGGACGAGCGACGCGCCCCAGGTCATCCCGGCGCCGAAGGCCACCATGAGCACCAGGTCGCCCGGCTGGAGCCGCCCGTCGCGCGTGCACTCGTCCCACAGCAGCGGGATCGTGGCGGCGGTGGTGTTGCCGTACTTGTGGATGTTGTGGGGCACCTGGTCCTCGCGCAGCCCGAGCGTCTTCGCGCAGTACTCGTTGATGCGCTTGTTGGCCTGGTGCATGAGCACGAGCTTCAGCTGCTCGGGCGCGACCGCGTTCTTCTGCAGGACCGACCTCGCGACCTCGACCATGCTGGTGGTGGCCATCTTGAAGACGTGGCGCCCGTCCATGACCGGGATGTGGTCGCCCCGCCTGAACTGCTCGGGGTCCGTGTAGGGACGGTGCTTGAAGCCGGTGCCGGGCACGTAGAGCTTCTCGTAGTCCGCGCCCGCCCCGTGCAGCTCGTGGTCGAGGAGCGCCCCGGTCGCCGCCCTCGACGCCCGCAGGACGACGGCCGAGCCCGGCGTCGCCGAAGAGGACGACCAGGTGCCGGAAGCGGGAGTTCCAGTCCCACTCCTCCTTCGTCGGGGGCACGTCGGACTCGCCGAGCGCGTAGGCGTAGTTCTCCTGCGTCCAGGGCATGAAGCCGATGTGCACCTCGGCCCCGACGAGGAGCACGGTCTTCGCGAGGCCGGCCCGCACGTGCGCGTCCGCGAGCTGCAGCCCGTAGAGGAAGCCCGAGCACTGCTGCCGGATGTCGAAGCAGGGCACCGTGCGCAGGCCCAGCTTGTGCTGGAGGAGCGTGCCGCAGCCGGGGAAGTAGTGGTCGGGGGTCATGGTGGCGAAGACCACCAGGTCCACCTCGTCCTTCGCGACGCCGGCCGCGGCGAGGGCCTTCGCGGCCGCCGCCACGCCGAGGTCGGAGGTCGCGATGTCCGGCGTGGCGAAGTGGCGCTCTTCCACCCCGCTCCTCTCCCGGATCCACTCGTCGCTCGTGTCCATGATCCGGGCCATCTGCGCGTTGGTGACACGCGTGGGGGCGATCTCGCTCCCGCTGCCGACGATGACGGCCCGCGTCATGAAGGACCTCCTGGGGTGCGCCGGCTCACGTTCCGACCTGGCCGGCGATGATACCCTCCGCGGGCCTCCCAGGAGGAAGGCCTTGCCGCCGGCGCGTCACCGTGGACAATAGAGCCGCCCGATGCTGACCGACATCGCCAGGAGCCCGATCGCCGAGACCGTCCGCAAGCTCTCCGCCGAGCGGCGCAGCGGCGACCTGCAGGTGCGCTCGGGCCGCATGGTCAAGATCGCCTTCTTCGACCACGGCCGGCTGGTCTTCGCCGCCAGCAACCTCCGCCGGGACCGCCTGGGGGAGGCCCTCGTCGCCGACGGACGCATCACCCAGCACGAGTTCGACCGCGTCTCCGCGCTGATGCGCGCGGACCGCGGGCGCCGGTTCGGCGAGGCCCTCGTCCAGGCCGGGGTCATGGACCGCTACGAGGTGGGCACCGCCGTCGCGCGCCAGGTCCGGCGCGTGGCGCTCTCGCTGTTCGAGCTCACCGACGGGGCCGCGCTCTTCGAGGAGCGGGCCTCGCTCGATCCCCCTCGAGTACATGATCAGCCTCTCCGTGCACCGCCTGCTCTACGACGGCATCCGCGGCATGAAGGACCAGGACCTCCTCCTCAAGGGCCTCGGGTACCTCGACCGCGGCGTCGTGCTGGCGGAGGTCCCCCCGTTCCCCTACGAGCCGAGAGGGCCGATCGACGGAGGAGCTGGAGATCCTCGACCTCGCCCAGCGGCGCGTCACCATCCGGCGGCTCGGGTGGGCCGAGGGAGGGCTCGACCTTCCCGCGGCTGCGGGCGGTCTACGCGCTCCTCGCCGCGGGGATCCTGAGGGAGGCCGACGCGGCCTCCGCCCCGCAGCCGGTGCTCCAGACCGAGACCGGCATGTTCCTCCTCTCGGCGCTGCACAACCGCCCCGACCCCTCGCTGCGCGACGCGATCCGCCGGGAGGTCCAGCAGGAGCTGGAGCACTCGGCCCGCCTCGACCGCGACGCGTGGCTCAAGCTCGCGCGCGCGGCCCCGCGGGACGAGCTCGTCCGGGCGCTCGAGGAGAAGATGGAGCGCTACCACGCGCTGCGGGACGGCGTCTCCGAGGACGACTCGCTGCGCACGGACATCGACGTGATCCTCGGGCGCGCCTCCTCGGCGCTCCGCCTGGCCCGCCAGGCGCCCGAGACGGCGAGCGCCGACGCCGTGCTCGCGCGCCACGCGGCCGAGGCCGCGGCCGCGATTGCGCCAGCGCCGGCGTCACGCCGCCGCCGCCGATCGCGCCGGCCCCCCGGTCGCGCCGCGGCCGTCCGCCACGTGCCGCCGGGCCCGAGCCGGTCCGGCCCGCGCCGGCCGCCCGCCCGGCGCCGCCGGCCGACCCGCCCAGGGACCAGACGCGGCCCCCGGTCCGCAAGGCGCGCCCGCCCGACCAGACCCACCCGCCCCGGGCCGGCCCGACGACTCGCTGCGCACCGCCGCACCCGGGGCGAGCGGCTTCGAGGGCCAGGCGCAGATCGAGCACCTCCTCATGGAGGGCGAGGTCCGGATGACCGTCGCGGACTACGCGAACGCGGTGAAGGTCTACGAGAAGCTCGTGAAGGCCGCGCCCCGCGTGGCCGCGTTCCACCTCCGCCTCGCGGTCGCGATGGCCTGCTACCCGCGCGACCTCGAAGCTCGCCGAGCGCGAGTTCTACGAGGCGGCGCGGCTCGAGCCCGAGAACGCCGAGATCCACTACCAGTGGGGGCTCTACTACAAGGTGATGAAGATCAAGAGCCGCGCGGTGGCCGAGATGCGCACCGCGGTGCGCCTCAGCCCGAAGCACAAGGCCGCCCGCGCCGAGCTCGAGTCGATGTCCCCCAAGGACTCAGCCCTCACCAGCCTCAAGAAGCTGTTCCGTTAGGTTCGGCCCCGGCACGTTGTCCGCCAACCCGGGGTCTGGGGGGCGGGCCCCCCAGATCAAAGAAAGCAAGACGAAGCCGTAGGCGTTGGTCCCCGGTGTCCCCGGTGCGGACTACGAGCCGGATCACCACGGCCGCACCGCGAACTCGTACAGGAACGCCACCGTCACGAACACGAGGGCGAGCTGCGCCTCGTGGGGCGCGCGGTGCTTGGCCGTGCGCCACAGCCACGCGGCGGCGAGCAGGATCGGCAGCACCAGGAGCAGGACGCCGAGAGGCGCCGAGGGGGCCCATCTGGGCGTGCCACCGCGTGAGGGGCGAGTCGCCGAACACGCCCCCGAACAGCAGGGTGAGGTGCAGCACGTAGACGAGGAGCGTCTCGTGACCGAGAAGGGCGAGGGCGCGGGTGCCCGGCACGCGCCGCGCTCGCGGCCGCCTCGACCAGGCGCAGCAGGAGCAGCAGCCCGCCGAGGCGCACGAAGGCGTAGGCCGGCGAGGCGCCCCAGAAGTCCACCCGGCCCGCGAGCGCCCGGCTCCAGCACCACCCCGAGGGCCACGAGACCCAGCCCCCACGCGACCTCGCGGCGGTGGCGCCTCTTCGGCTCGGCCCGGCCGAGGGTCGCCCCCGCGAGCGTGCCGGCCAGCACGAACGCCGCGAACGGGAAGAGCGGGGAAGCGCGAGCCCGTGCTCTCGTCGAGCCAGGGGGCGAGGGCCTCGGGCAGGCGCGCGGAGAGGCCCGAGGACCAGACGAGCGGGGTCGCGGCGATCACGGCGAAGGCGAGCGCGCCGGCCCACCGGGTCCAGTGCCGTCCCGCGACCCACTGCAGGACGAGCACGAAGAGCTGGGTCGCGGCGATCACCTGGAGCGCGTCGCAGGCGAAGAAGCAGCGCGCGCTCGGCCGGGCTCGCCGCCCCGACCGTCTTCCAGAGCGAGAAGTAGGGAAGGTGCAGGAAGTAGCCGACGCCGAGGACGAACAGGAGCCGCCGGGCCCGTCGCAGGCTCGCGCGCAGCGAGAGCGGGCGCGCGCGGGAGCCCCGCCACGAAGCCCGAGGCGAAGAGGAAGCCCGGCGCCGTCGAGCCGTGGAACATCTGCTGGAAGACGTACCAGGGCTCGGCCTGCACCGCCTTCGTGAGCAGGGTGTCGGTGAAGTGGCCCTGCACCATCGCGAGGGCCATCAGGCCCCGGAAGGCGTCGATGTAGAGCTCTCTCTGAGAAGGGGGGTGCTGCGCCGCACCCCCCTGAGACCCCCCGCTGCGCTCGCGGGAGTGAATCCCGCTCGCTTCGCCGCCCGTGGCCTGTGGGCCGCGCTGCGCCGCACCCCCCTGAGACCCCCCGCTCGCTCGCCGGAGTGAATCCGGCTCGCTCGGCGTCCGGGGGCTGGGGGGACACGGAGGCTAGACCCAGGTGCGGGAACCAGGTCCAGAGGCCGCCCCCGAACAGCGGGAAGCGGAAGCCCCAGAGCTCCAGGCGGGCACCGGCATCGCGGTCAGGAAGGGCAGGAAGAGGAGGAAGAGCGCGATCACCAGGAGCACGTAGCCGCGCGGGAGGAGCGGGTGGCGGCCGTCCCAGGCGCGGTCGAGGAAGATCCCCAGGGAGAGGCAGGCGTAGGGGATGGCCTCGAAGAGGTAGTGGCTGAAGTTGAGCGTGCGGGGCGAGAGGCCCCACGGGAGGTACAGGAGGAAGAACCCCGCCCCCGCGAAGACGCGCCGCGGGTCCCGCCAGCGCACCCCCGTCGCGACCGCCCACAGCGACACGGGGACCGAGGCCCACCAGACGGCCGGGTTGCCGAGGGCCACGATGCCCCGCACGACCCCGTCGCCCGACCACCAGAAGTACCAGGTCGGGCCGGTAGAGCCAGGGCCAGGTCCACCAGGGGCTGAAGTAGTTGTGGGTGGCGTCGAGGTTCGCGTGGTAGCCCCAGATCGCCTTCTGCAGCGTCGACCACCTCCCACGCCGTGTGGCCCTGCCGCATCCAGGGCACGTAGCTCAGGAGGTAGACGCCGGCGGGGACGACGGCGAAGGCGAGCGCGCCGAGCGCGAGCTCGCGCGGGCGCAACGCCCGCGCCCGGCGCAGGGCGAGGAAGACGAGGCCGAGGAAGCCCCAGGCGAACAGGCTCGTCCAGCGCGTCGAGAGCGCGAGCCCGAGCGCGAGGCCCGCGGCCGCCATCGGCCCGAGCCCAGAGCCGCTCGGCTCGCTCGCCGCCCGCAGGAGGAGGAGCGCCGACAGCAGCTGGAAGAGCACGGCGAAGACGTTGGTCATCGCCACGCGGCTCTGCACGAGGTAGACGCCGTCGAGGAGGAGGAGGAGCGTGGCGAGGAGCGCCGCGCGCTCGGTGGCGAGCACGCGGCGGGCGAGCAGGAAGAAGACGGGGGCGAGGAGCGTGCCCGCGAGCGCCGGAGCGAGGCGCCAGGCCCAGGGCGCGTAGCCGAAGAGCGCGACGCCGACCGCGATCAGGAGCTTGGCGGTCGGGGGGTGGACCCACTCCGTGGGCGGCTCGCCGCGCAGGTACTGCAGCGCCGTCTTCGCGTGGTAGACCTCGTCGAAGTACTCCTCGCCGGGGTAGCCGAGGCCCGGGAAGCGGAAGAGGGCGGCCGCCAGGGCGATCACGCCGAGGAGGACGAGCGTGCGCCGCGGCTCAGCGGGCAAGCGCTCCAGGAAGCGGTCGAGCACGGGGAGGCTCAGCGATCGACGACGAAGTCGCTCACTCCGGGCGCGCCGATCCGCCGGGAGACGGGCGCCTCGGCCAGCATCGCCCAGTTGGAGGAGCCGATGCGAACGAAGACCTCGACCCGCGGGTCCTTGAACGCGGGCGAGTGCAGGATCTCCTCGGGGTCGGCCGGGGCGTGGTAGCGGCCCGCGGAGCGCACCGTCACGACCGCGTCCTTGCCGGGCTCGAGGGGCCGGCTCCAGGTGCTGACCTGCTCCTGGATCGAGCCCCAGGTCTCGTCCCCCTGGTCCGGCGAGGGGAAGCGCGCGCGGGCCTGGATCGAGCCGAGGGTCGCGGGGCTCACGTTCTTCAGCCGGAAGCGCACGGCCGGGGCGACGAAGTTCTGCCCCTGCTGCGGGCGAGTCCACGATCCAGAAGGTCTCGACGCCGCTCAGCGCGAGCTCCTTCGCCGCGTCGTGGCTCTGGCAGGCGGTCGCGACGAGGGCGAGGGCACCGAGCGCCGGCGCCGGCGAGGGACACGCATGAGGGGATTCTACCCCGCCGTCGCGGGCTTGCCCTCGGCGAGGGGCAGGGCGAGGCGGAAGCGAGCGCCGCGGGCCGGAGGCGCCTCGGGGAGAAGCAGCTCGAGGCGTGCCGCCGTGGTCCTCCACGAAGCGGCGGGCCACGGCGAGGCCGAGGCCGGTGCCCCGCTTCTTGCCGAGGGTCACGAACGGCTCGAAGACGCGCTCGCGGATCTCGGGGGAGACGCCCGGCCCCTCGTCGGCCAGGACGAGCACGAGGTGCTCGGTCGGCCCGTCCGCCCCCGCGAGCATCTCGACCCGCGCGGAGAAACGCAGCCGCCCCCGCCCGCCCATGGCGTCTCGCGCGTTGGCGGCGACGTTCGAGACGGCGCGGCGGATCTTGTCGACGTCCAGGGTCCCCCGCCGGCCGCCGTCGACGTCGAAGTCGCGCTCGACGGTGAGGCCGGGGAGCTCCGCCTCGATCCCGGCGGCGAGGTCCGCGAGCAGGATGCCCGAGCGGCACCGAGCGCAGGACCAGCGTCTGCGCCCCGCGCGCGAAGTCGAGCGTCTCGGTGGTCATGCGCTCGAGCCGGTCCACCGCCTCCACGATGAAGCGGCGCGCGCTCCGCGGCCTCCGCCGGGGGCACGTCGCCCTCGAGGAGGGTCTCCGCCCAGCCCCGGATGAGGGTCATGGGGCCGCGGAAGTCGTGGACCAGCATGCCCGCCATGGTGCCGAGCGCCGCGAGGCGCTCGGAGGCGATCAGCTCCTTCTGGTAGGCGTGGTTCTCGACCGCGAGGGCGGCGCGGGCGGCGATGAGCGAGACGAGCCGCGCCTCCGCGTCGGAGACGGGCCTGCTTCCGCCGGGCGCGGGGCCGAGGACCAGCATCCCGGCGAGCCCGCTGCGCGCCAGCAGGGGCACCAGCATGCCCTCCTGCGCTCCCGGCGCGGTCTCCAGGAGCTGGCCCTCGGAGAGCAGCCACCGCGTCTTCGGCCCGGCGGGACCCGTGGCCTCGGGCGCGAACGTGCGCAGCCTCCCCCCCTCGCCGAGGGCGAGGCCCTCGAAGCTCTCGAGGCGGCGGTCCCAGAGGAGGAGGGTCGCGTCGCGCGCCTGGAGCGCCCGGGGCAGGTCCTCCGTCAGCAGCCGCGTGAGCGACGGCAGGTCGGGCGCCTCGAGGACCCGCTCGGCGAGGCGGCCGAGGACCGTGCGGCTGGAGGTGAATCGGAAGGCAGGCATGGCGCTCTCGTTTGACAGCCGAAAAAAACCGTCGCTATGATACTGGTACCGAGAAGGGGGCCGCACGCCGCACGCGGCGCGGCCTCCCGCGGGGCAGGCGTTCCCGACGCGCCGTACGTCGTCCGCACGGATCCTGGTCCTGGCGTTCCGGTCCGCGAGGCCGTCGGGGTTTCTCCCGACCGGCGCGCGGGTCGGCCGCGTCCAAGGGACAGAACACGGGAGAAGCGACCGAATGATCGAGGTCGAGAGCCTCACCAAGAGGTACGGCCGCACGACGGCGGTGGACGGGGTCTCGTTCCGCGTCGAGCGGGGCGAGATCCTCGGCTTCCTGGGGCCGAACGGGGCCGGGAAGACGACGACCATGCGGATCCTCACCTGCTACCTGCCCCCCACCGAGGGCACCGCGCGGGTGGCCGGCTACGACGTCTTCTCGCAGCCGATGGAGGTCAAGCGGCGGGTCGGCTACCTGCCGGAGACGCCTCCTCTCTACCCCGACATGAGCGTGCGCGAGTACCTGGACTTCTGCTCGCGGATCAAGGGCGTTCCCGCGAAGGAGCGCAAGGCCCGGGTCGCGGCCGCGATCGAGAAGTGCCGCGTCGGCGACGTGCGGGACAAGCTGATCGCGAAGCTCTCGAAGGGCTACCGCCAGCGGGTGGGCCTCGCCCAGGCGATCCTGCACAACCCGGACGTGCTCATCCTCGACGAGCCGACGGCCGGGCCTCGACCCCAAGCAGATCATCGAGACGCGCGAGCTCATCCGCTCCCTCGCCGGAGACCACACCGTCATCCTCTCCACCCACATCCTCCCCGAGGTCTCCATGACCTGCGGGCGGGTGGTGATCATCAACAAGGGCCGGGTGGTCGCGGAGGACACCCCGGACAACCTGACCCGCCGCCTGAAGGGCGCGGGCACCATCCGCGTCGAGGCGAGGGGCGAGGCGGCCTCGGTCCTGGAGGCGGTCCGGGCCGTCCCCGGCGTCCTCGCCGCGCACCCGCGCGGGGGCCACGACGGCGCCGTGATCGTGGACGTCGAGGCCGAGGCGGGCCGGGACGTGCGGGCCGAGCTCGCGTGGGCGGTGGTCACGAAGGGCCACGCCCTCCTCGGCCTGCAGCAGATGGGCATGAGCCTGGAGGAGATCTTCCTCCACCTCACCACGACGGACGCCGCGGACGCGGCGCCCGCCGCCTGACGGCAAGGAGAAAGGCACCGTGACCGCGCTTCGCAACGTCTCTGCCATCGTCGGGAAGGAGTGGCGCCACTACTTCGGCACCCCCGTCGCCTGGGTGGCGCTCTTCGTCTGGACGGTCCTCTTCGGCATCTTCTACTACTTCGCCTTCACCTTCTTCCTCGAGCAGTCGATGCGCGTGGCGCAGCAGGGGATGGAGATGGGCGGCGGGGGCATGAAGCTGTCGCTCAACGAGTACCTGATCCGCCCGCTCTTCCACAACATGGCGGTGGTGGCGCTCTTCATCGCCCCCATGCTGACCATGCGCCTCTTCGCCGAGGAGAAGAGGCAGGGCACGATCGAGCTGCTCGCCACCTCGCCGGTGAGCGACCTGCAGGTGGTGATGGGCAAGTTCCTCGCCGCCGCGGGCCTCTACGCGCTCATGATCCTGTCCGGGCTCGTCAACGTGGCCCTCATCTGGACCTACGCGTCGAGCACGCCGGAGTGGAAGCCGATCCTGACCGGCGCCCTGGGCCTCTTCCTGCTCGGGTGCTGCTTCCTGGCCATGGGCACCTTCGTCTCGACCCTGACGAAGAACCAGATCGTGGCCGGCATCCTCTCGTTCTGCCTCTTCCTCGGGATGTGGACGCTCGGCTGGGCGGACGACCCGATGGGCGGCCCGGTCACGAAGGTCGTGGCCTACCTCGGCGTCACGACCCACCTCGAGGACCTCGTCAAGGGGGTCGTGGACCTGAAGGACGTCGTCTTCTACCTGAGCGTCGTCACCTTCGGCCTCTTCCTGGCCCACCAGTCGGTGCGAGAGCCAGCGGTGGAGGGCGTAGCGCCATGAGCTTCCTCAAGAGACTCGTCGACCTCCTCGCCCCGCTCGGCTTCCTGCTGGCCATCGGCGCCCTCGCCTGGACGCGCTACGGCAAGACGCTCCCCGGCGGGCTGCGCCCGTACCTCGTCGCCGCCCTCGCCCTCGTGCTGCTCCACCTGATCCTCCGCTGGGAGGACGTGGCGGGCTCCCTCGGCCGCCGCCAGCTCAAGTACGGCACGAACACCGCCGTCCTCGTGCTGGTGGTGCTGGGCATCCTGGGCGCCGCGAACTACCTCGTGGTGCGCCACCCGAAGCGCTTCGACCTCACGAAGGACCAGCGCTACAGCCTCTCCGACCAGACCCGCAAGGTGGTGGCCGGACTGAAGGACGACGTCAAGATCACCTACTTCCAGCGCCAGCGCGACATGGCGCGGGGGCAGGACCGCCTGAAGGAGTACCAGGCGCTCTCGCCCCGGCTGAAGGTCGAGTTCGTCGACCCGGTGCAGAGCCCGGCCAAGGCGCAGGCCTACGACGTGCGCGGGCCCTGGCCGATCCTCGTGGTGGAGAAGGCCGACAAGCGCGAGCGGGTCTCGAACGACGGCGAGCAGGACATCACGAACGCGCTCCTCAAGGTCACCCGCGAGGGGAAGAAGACGGTGTGCCTCCTCGAGGGCGAGGGCGAGCGCTCCGGCGAGGAGACGGGCGACCGCGGCTTCTCGGGGGCGAAGGCGCAGCTCACGAAGAGCCTCTACGACGTCAAGAGCGTCTTCCTGATGCGCGAGAAGACCGTTCCCGCCGACTGCACGGTGCTCGTGGTCGGCGGCCCGGAGAAGGACCTCCTGCCCGAGACGACCGGCGCCATCCGCGACTTCGTGAAGAACGGCGGCAAGGCCCTCGTGATGGTCGAGGCCGAGCTCAAGGAGCACTACCCGAACCTCGTGGCCCTCCTCAAGGAGTGGAACATCGAGGCGGGCAGCGACGTGGTGGTGGACGTCTCGGGGATGGGGCAGCTCTTCGGCTTCTCGGAGCTGGCCCCTCTCGCCATCGAGTACCCCTGGCACCCGATCACCAAGGACTTCCGCCTGCCGACACTCTACGGCGGCGCCCGCAGCGTCCAGGCGGGCAAGGGCACGGTCGAGGGCGTCTCCGCGCAGGACCTCGTGAAGACCTCCGCCCAGTCGTGGGCGGAGAGCGACCTCACCCTCAAGGATCCGATCAAGTTCGACGAGGGCAAGGACCGCATGGGGCCGATCTCGCTCGCCGCGGTGGCCACGGTGAAGGGGCCCGCGCCTGCCCCGACGCCCGCGCCGTCTCCCGCGCCCTCGCCCGCGCCCGAGGAGCCGAAGGCCCAGGAGGGCCGCGTGGTCGCGATCGGCGACGCCGACTTCGCCACGAACTCCCTCCTCGGCTTCCAGGGCAACCAGGACTTCTTCCTGAACGTGGTGGCCTGGCTCGCCGAGGACGCCGACCTCATCTCGATCCGCCCGAAGGAGCCGGAGAACCAGGCCCTCTTCCTGAGCCGCCAGGCCCAGCAGAACGTGGCCTGGATCGCGCTCGTCCTCCTGCCCGGCCTCTTCGTGGTCCTGGGCGTCGTCACCTGGTGGCGGAGGCGATAGGGCCGTGAAGCTCCCCGAGTTCTGGAAGACGGGCGTCGCCCTGCTGGTCCTGGCCGGCCTGGGCTCCTACATCTGGTTCGTCGAGCGCAAGCGGAGCCGAAGCCCGAGGGCGAGCGGGAGAAGGTCACGGTCCTGGCCGTCGACAAGGCGAAGGCGAAGGAGATCACCCTCGCCGCGGCGGGCGGCGAGACGCTCCGGCTGGTGAAGGAGGGGCAGGCCTGGAAGGTCGTCGCCCCCTTCGCCGCCCCCGCCGACATCTCGGCGGTCGAGTCCCTGCTCACGAGCCTCGAGAAGCTCGAGGCGGACGAGGTCGTGGTGGAGCAGGCGACGAACCTGGCCGAGTACGGCCTCGACACGCCGAGCCGCACGGTCACCGCGGTCGTCGAGGGCGTGGCCGCGCCCTCTCCGTCCAGTTCGGCGCCAAGTCCCCGGACGGCTCGAGCGTCTACGCTCGCACGGCGTCCGCGTCGAAGGTCTACCTCGTGCCTCAGTGGGTGGAGGGCACCTTCGACAAGAAGCCCTTCGACCTGCGCGACCGGGACCTGCTCCACGTCAAGCGCGACGACGTGCGCAGCCTGGAGGTGGCCGGCCCGGAGGGGAGCTACGCGCTCGCGCGGACCGACGCCGGCGAGTGGGCCTTCACGAAGCCCGTCGCCACCCGCGCCGGCCGCTGGTCGGTGGACGGCCTCCTCGGCACGATCGAGAACCTGCGCATGGAGTCGGTGGCGGCCGACGGCGGCGACGGACGCGAAGCCGTTCGGCCTCGACCAGCCCGCCCGCACGGTCAGCTCTCGTGCTCAAGGACGGCTCGACCCGCGACGCTCGAGATCGGGAAGGACGCTCCCGACCCCGCGCCCGCCTCCGGCCCCCTCGCCCTCCCCGGGCCAGAAGGGCGAGAAGCCGAAGCCGACGAAGTACTACGCGCGGCAGACGGGCACCGCGCTCGTGGCGGTGGTGCCCGCGACGCTCGCCGACGACCTCGCCAAGGGCATGGGCGAGCTGCGGGCGAAGCGTCTCCTCGAGGTCGCGACCTACGACACCGAGGGCTTCGAGGCGGTGGCCGGCGGGACGAAGAAGACCTACGCCAAGAGCTCGACCAAGGACAAGGACGGCCTCGACAAGACGCAGTGGAAGCGCACCGCCCCCGACGCGAAGGAGCTCGAGACCACGAAGGTCGAGGACGCGCTCTTCAAGATGGGCGGGGTCGAGGTGGCCGAGTTCGTGGACCAGCCGCAGCCGCTCGCCGCCTACGGGCTCGACGCGCCCGTCCTCAAGGTGACGGTCAAGGCGAAGGGCGAGAGCTGGATCGAGGTGGGGAAGAAGGACGGGGCGGTCTACGCCCGCCGCAGCGGCGACTCGTCCGTCCTCAAGCTCGACCCGACGAAGGCCGAGGAGCTGCTGAAGGCGTTCGCCGGAGCTGTAGCCTACGGCTTGGGAGGCTCGGCGGCCATCGGAGCCGGAGCCGGTGCGGGCGCCGGAGCCGGTGCCTGGACCTCCCGCATCTTCCGGATGACGACCGCCATCTGCGGGACGTTCTCGTGCGGCCCGCGGCTCGCCGTGGGCACCGTCGCGATGCGGTCGACCACGTCCATCCCCTCGACGACCTGGCCGAAGACGGCGTAGCCGGCCCCGCCGATCCCGTAGTCCAGCCGGTGGTTGTCGCGCAGGTTGATGAAGAACTGGCTGTCCGCGCTGTCGGGGTTGCTCGTGCGGGCCATGGCCACCGTGCCCCGCGAGTTGCGCAGGCCGTTCCTCGCCTCGTTCTTGATCGGGCCCTGGGTGGGCTTCTCCTCGAGCTCGGGGGTGAACCCGCCGCCCTGGATCATGAAGCCCGGCATCACGCGGTGGAAGACGGTCCCCTCGTAGTGACCGGACCGCACGTACTTCAGGAAGTTCCCGACGCTGATCGGGGCCTTCTCCGGGTCGAGGGCGATGGTGATGGTGCCGAAGACCGTCCGTCCCTGCGCCACGTCGAAGGCCACGAACGGCCCGGTCGGGGCGGCCGGAGCGGGCTGGGGTCGGCGGTCGGGGCGGCCGCCGGGGTGGCGGCCTGGGCGAGGACGAGGGCGAGGGCGAGCAGTTGCATGGAAACGAGCCTCCGGACGGGGATTCTAGCAGCCCCGGTTGCGCGCCCCCGATGGGGGTCCTAGAATGCCCGTAACCGCATGGTGCTCTTCAACTACTCGACCAAGGAGCTGACGGCCAAGGTCGTCTACTACGGCCCGGGCCTCTGCGGGAAGACCACGAACCTCCAGTGGGTCCACGAGAAGCTGCCCATCAAGAACAAGGGCAAGATGCTCTCGCTGGCCACCGAGACGGACCGCACCCTCTTCTTCGACTTCCTGCCGATCGAGATCGGGACGATCCGGGGCATGAAGACCCGGATCCAGCTCTACACCGTCCCCGGGCAGGTCTTCTACAACGCCACCCGCCGCATGGTGCTGAAGGGCGCCGACGCGGTCTGCTTCGTGTGCGACTCGCAGGAGGCGATGCTCGACGCCAACCTCGAGAGCTACGAGAACATGCGGCAGAACCTCGAGGCCAACGAGATCGACGCCGACGAGATCCCGGTCGTGCTGCAGTACAACAAGCGGGACCTCCCGAACGCGCTGCCGATCGAGATCCTCAACGAGCGGATGAACCCGCACAACTACCCCTTCTACGAGGCGATCGCGGTGAAGGGGGTCGGCGTCGAGGACACGCTCAAGGCCGTCACGAAGCTCGTCTTCAAGGCGCTCTCGGTCCGGTACGGGGACGGGGCCGCGGCCCCGTCGGCCCCGGGGCGGGCCCCCGGCCCCCCGCGGTCGATCCCACCACTCCCGCCCACCCCCGCGCCCCCTCTCGCCGTCTCGACCGACGACCTGCTGGGCGAGCTCGACCTGGGCATGCCCGAGCCGGAGGAGGTGGCGGCGCCGGCCCCCAGCCTGCCGCCGATCGAGTTCGACGAGAACACGCCCGTCGGATCGGTCTACTCGGAGCCGGACATGGGCCGCCGCGGCGCGTCGCCACGCCGACTCCCGCCCCGCGGGCCGCCCCGGTGGCCCCGGCTTACCCCAGCACGCCGGCGGAGCCCACTCGCCCCCCGCTCGCGGCGCACCGCCCGCAGAACACGCTCGTCTCCAGCCAGGACGAGGCCGACGACCTGCGCCGGCGCATCGCCACGCCCGGGATGCCCGTGGAGGACGTCGAGATGGACCTCGAGGAGGTCGACGACTTCGACCACCCGACCCACGCCAAGCTCGTGCCGGGGCGCGTCACGGACACCACGGCGCCCGAGCCCGTGCTCCAGCCCGAGAGGGGCGGGCGCCACCGAGGTCGAGGTGCCGATCGACATCGAGGTGGCCCCGGGCACGACCCGGATCAGCCTCAACATCAAGCTGCTGCTGAGCCTGCGAAGGCGCTAAGTCCCCGAGCGTGCTCCCGGTCGAGCGGAGCACGCGAGGGATCTCGAAAGCCCCGATGAAAGCCCTGCGGAAGGCCCGGCGCAAAGCCCCGGCGAGGTCTTCTCGTCGGATCGCTCTCGCCGTTGCCGCGTCCCTCGGGATTCTCGCGCCGCTCGCGCCGGCCGACGCGCCCCTCCAGCCGCTCGACCTCGACCGCGGCGCGACCGGCCTCGCCCTCGCCCTGCGCCGGGTCGGCGTCTCGGGCCGCGTCCTCTTCGTGACCGCCCACCCCGACGACGAGCACAACGGCGTGCTCGTCCGCCTCTCGCGCGGGCTGGGCCTGCGCACGGCGCTCCTCACGCGTGACCCGCGGCGAGGGCGGCCAGAACGCGATCGGGCCCGAGCTGTTCGAGGCGCTCGGCGTGCTGCGCACCGGGGAGCTGACGGCGATCCACCGCTACGACGGGGTCGAGCAGTACTTCGGCCGCGCCTACGAGTTCGGCTTCTCCTTCAGCGTGGAGGAGACCTTCGCGAAGTGGGGCCGCGAGGAGACGCTCGGCGACGTCGTGCGCGTCGTCCGCGCCTTCCGCCCCGACGTGATCCTCACCCTGCCGCTCGAGGGCGAGGGCGGCGGCCAGCACCACCAGGCGGTGGGGCGGCTCGCCCGCGAGGCCTTCCGGGCGGCGGCCGACCCGGCGCGGTTCCCGGAGCAGCTGCGCGAGGGCCTGCGGCCGTGGCAGGCGCGGAAGATCTACCAGGGCGGGGTCGGGGGCTACGGGGAGGTGCCGGGCACGCCGGTCCGCGTGCCCACCGGCGTCTACGACCCGTTGCTCGGGATGACGTGGCAGCAGCTCGGCGCCCGCGCGCGGGCGATGCACCGCTGCCAGGGGGCGGGACAGCTCGGGGCCGACCCCGGTCCGGCGGAGGGGGTGTTCAGCCTCCTCGACGCGGAGCCGGCGGTCACCGCGGCCGAGGGCGACATCCTCGACGGCGTCGACACGACGCTCGCGGCGCTCGCCCCCTCCGGCCCGCTCCTCGCTCCCGAGCTCGCCGCGCTGCAGGCGAAGGCGGCCGCCGCCCGGGCCGCCTTCGATCCCGGCGCCCCCGAGAGGGCCGTGCCCGCTCTGGCCGAGGCCCTCGCCGCCGTGCGTGCGCTCGCGGAGGGACTCGACGTCCGAGTGGCCGATGCCGCCGCGCGCGCCGAGGTCGCCGAGCGCCTGCGGGAGGAAGAGACGGACGTCGAGGCCGCGCTCGCCCTCGCCCAGGGCCTCGTGCTCGAGGCCCGCGCCGACGACGGGCTCGTGACGCCCGGCCAGGAGGTGGGGGTCGCGGTGTCGCTGTTCAACAGCGGGGGCACCGGGCTCGAGGTGGACGCCCTCGAGCTCGAGACGCCCCCCGGCTGGACGGTGGCGCGCCGCGAGGGCGAGGCCGGCCCGCTGGCCGGCGGGGGCGCACGCCGGTCGCGCTTCACGGTGGTCGTCGCCCCCGACGCCCGCCCGTCGCAGCCCTACTGGCGCCGGGAGAGAGACCGCGACCGCAACGAGCTGCTCGTCCCCGCGGACGAGGCGCGCCCGTGGAGCCCGCCCGCCCTCGTCGCCCGGGCCCGCTGCCGCGTGAACGGCGTCGTGACGACGCTGCGCATGCCGGTCGCCTGGCGGTACGAGGGCCCATTCGTCGGCGGGGAGCGCCGCCACGAGGTGCAGGTCGTGCCGGCACTCTCGGTGCGCGTGTCGCCGGAGATCACGGCGGTGCCCGCTCGCGATGCCACGCCGGCCGCTCGAGGTGCGGGTCTTCGCCCGCCACCTGGGTCCCGGGGCCGCCACGGCCGACGTCCGCCTCGAGGCGCCGCCGGGCTGGTCGGTCGACCCGTCGTCCTCGCCCCTGCGCTTCTCCTACGAGGGAGAGGAGGCGGGCGCCCGCTTCCGCGTCACGCCGCCCCCCGTCCTCCACGCGGGCGCGCTCGCCCTGCGCGCGGTCGCCGTCCGCGACGGCCGCGAGTACCGCGAGGCGGTCCAGGCCGTCGAGTACGACCACGTCGAGCGCCGCCAGCTGCTGCGACCGGCGGAGACGCGCGTCCTCGTCCTCGACGTCCGCACGGCCCCCGGCGTCTCGGTCGGCTACGTCATGGGCTCGGGCGACGCGCTCGCCGACGCCATCCGGCAGATGGGCGTTCCGCTCACGCTCCTCACCGCCGAGGACCTCCTCTTCGGCGACCTCAAGCGCTTCACGACGATCGTGACCGGCATCCGCGCCTACGAGACGCGAGAGGACCTGCGCTCGTCGCACGGGCGCCTCATGCGCTGGGTCGAGGCCGGCGGCCACCTCGTCGTCCAGTACAACCGCGCCGCCTTCAACCGTCTGGCCCCGGACGCACCCTCTCTCCCGGCCGACGCCCCGAGCCCCTACGCGCCGCTCCCCGCGGCCGTCACCTCGGAGCGGATCAGCGACGAGACGGCGCCGATGCGCGTGCTCGTCCCCGCTCACCCCCTGCTCACCGCGCCGAACCGGATCGGCGCCGCCGACTGGGAGGGCTGGGTGCAGGAGCGCGGGATCCAGTTCCTCGCCGCGCGCGACCCGCGCTACACGGAGCTTCTGGCGGCGACCGACCCGTTCCCGTACAACCCCGGCGAGAAGCGGGGGATCCTCGTCGAGGCGAAGGTGGGTCAGGGGACCTGGACCTACGTCGGCCTCGCGCTCTTCCGGCAGGTGCCGGCCGGCGTGCCCGGGGGCTGGCGGCTCCTCGCCAATCTCGTCAGCCGATGAGGCGCCAGCCGTCCGCGGGGTCAGGGCTTCTCGTAGAGCAGCTTGCCGTCCACGATGGTGGCGAGGACCTCGGTCTTCATGAGCGCGTCGTCCGGGACCGCCAGGATGTCCTGCGACAGCACGACGAGGTCGGCGAGCTTCCCGACCTCGATCGAGCCCTTCTCCTTCTCGGCGAAGCTGCCGTAGGCGGCGTCGAGCGTCATCGTGCGCAGCGCCTCCGCGCGGGTCAGCTTCTGGTCGGGGTCGAAGCCGCCGGGCGGCTGGCCGCTCGCGTCCTGCCGCGTGACGGTGGCGTGGAAGTTCTGGATCGGCGAGACGTCCTCGACCGGCGCGTCCGTCCCGTTGAGGATGCGAGCGCCGGTGTCGAGGAGCTTCCGCCACACGTAGGCCCCCTCGGTCACGCGCGCGTCGCCGAGGCGCTTCGGGGCCCAGGGCCGATCCGAGGGGCAGTGGATCCCCTGCATGGCGGCGAGGACGCCGAGCTTGCCGAACCGCGGGATGTCCGCGGCGTCGAGGATCTGCGCGTGCTCGACGCGGAAGCGGGGGTCCTGCGCGGCCGGGTTCTCGCGGAAGGCGGTCTCGTAGGCGTCGAGGACGATGCGGTTGGCTCGGTCCCCGATCGCGTGGGTCCCCACCTGGAAGCCGTGGGCGAGGGCGAAGCGCGCGGCCTCCAGGATCCCCTCGGGCGGCGTGACCAGCAGGCCCACGTTGCCCGGGTCGTCCGCGTAGGGCTCGAGGAGCGCGGCGCCCCGGGAGCCGAGCGCGCCGTCGGCGTAGAGCTTGACCGCGCGGACGGCCAGCATCCC
Organism: uncultured Acidobacteriota bacterium; assembly: GCA_963818355.1. Taxonomy (GTDB): domain Bacteria; phylum Acidobacteriota; class Vicinamibacteria; order Fen-336; family Fen-336; genus DATBSL01. The sequence continues at coordinate 248,876 of CAWFSB010000059.1, forward strand.
CTTGCCGGGGTCGGGCGTGCCGAGGGCGCGCATCGTCGGCAGACCGGCGGCCATGACGTAGAGGCGCGTTCGCAGGGCCCCGGCGGCGGCCCGCTCCCGATAGAGAGCGATGACGTCGGTGCCGGCGCCCGCGTCGGTCAGGCTGGTGACGCCCTTCGCGAGGCACTCGTCCATCGCGAGCTCGAGCGCGCGGCGGACGTCGTCGGGCGAGCGCTCGGGCAGGGCGACGAGCCTCTCCGCGTTGTCGACGAAGACGCCGGTCGCCTCGCCGCCGCCGTTGCGAATGATCTCTCCGCCCGCGGGGGCCTTCGTCTCGCGCGTGATCCCCCGCGTCGCCATCGCCTTCGCGTTGGCGAGGACGGCGTGGCCGTCGGCCCGCTCGAGGACGACGGGGTTGTCGGGCGAGACGGCGCTCAGCGCGTCGTGGGTCGGGAAGCCGCGAACGGCCCCCGGCGCCGGCGCGTCCCACTTGCCCTCGTGCCAGCCGCGCCCGCGCACCCACTCGCCCGCCGGGCGCCCCTTCACGGCCCTGGCCACGCGCTCGACGACCTCGGCGTAGCTGCGCGTGCCCACCAGGTCCACGTCGAGCCGCGCGAAGCCGATCCCGAGCATGTGCGCGTGCGAGTCGTCGAAGCCGGGGACGACGGTTCGACCCCGAAGGTCCAGGACGCGCGTCTTCGGGCCCACGAAGGCCTGCAGGTCGGCGGTCGAGCCCACCGCGACGATCCGGTTGCCGCGCACGGCCACCGCCTCGGCGCGCGGCCGCTTCGCGTCGACCGTGTGGACGACGGCGTTCTTCAGGACGAGGTCGGCAGCTTCCGCGGCGCAGGTGGCGCGCGGGATGGCCAGCAGGGCCGCGGACAGGGCGAGGCACAGGGCCGCACGACGGGTCATCGGAATCCTCCTCGGCGGTGGGGCGCCAGTATATCCTCGGGGGGTGAGGCGTCGCCGGCCTGGGGAGTTCGACACTTTCCTCTTCGCCGACTACAGCGGGGCGGCGTCACCATCTGCCCAGAGGCGCGCGATCGCGCTGTGGCGGCTCGACCGCGGGGGGCGGCCCCGCAAGGTGGCGGGGCCCTTCACTCGGGAGACCCTGCGCGAGGCGCTCCTCGAGGCGCTCGTCGCGGCGACGCGCACTGGTCGCCGCGTCCTCTTCGGGATCGACCACCAGTGGTCGTGGCCACACGACCTCTGGGTCGCGGCCGGCCTGGCCGGGCGGCCGTGGCGCTCGGCCCTGCGCGCGCTCGTGCTCGGTGAAGGCGGCCGGCCGCCCCTCGGTCCTGCGCACGTCTTTCCGGCGCCGTTCAACGCCTGGGCGGGAGCCGCCATCTTCCACTGCCGGGTGAAGGGGCTGGCTCGCGCGTACGGCGTGCCGACCACCTCCGACTGGAACGGCGACCCCGTTCGCCTCGCCGAGCGGGCGATGCCGGGCGCGAAGCCGGCCACGCGGCTCGGAGGCACGGGCGCCGTGGCCGGCCAGACGCTCGTCGGCCTCGTCGAGCTGCACCGGTTGCTGGAGGAAGCGCACCGCCTCGGTCTCCCCGTCCTCTGGCCGATGGACCGCTCCGCCGCCGCGCGAGCACGTCGGCGGCGAGATTACCCGAGCGTCTGCCGGTCGTGGCCCACGTGCGCCACGGCGAGACCGACGCCGACGCGCGGTGGCCTGGCCTCGGGCGCGCGAGCGACCTCGCGACGGCCCTCGACCTGCGTGTGCGTCCGGGGAGAGGTGGCGGCCGGTCTCGAGGGCTGGATCCGGGCGCGACGTCGAGCGAACCGGGGTCTTCCGAGCGCCCTCTTGACACGCCGCAGCCGCCGCTCCTAGTGTTCGGCCAACTCCCGGGAGGCCTCCCATGCCCGACACCATTCTCGAGATCTTCGAAACGACCGCGCGCGCTCACGCGGACCGACCGGCGATGGCCCGCAAGCGCGGCGGAGCCTGGGAGAACGTCACGTGGCGCGCGTACCGTGACGCGGTGCGCCAGGCGGCGCGGGCGCTCGTGGCCACCGGCGTCGAGCCGGGCCAGGGCGTCGTGATCCTGGCCTTCAACCGGCCCGAGTGGTACGTCGCGAACCTGGCCACCATCGCGGTGGGCGCTCGTCCCGCCGGTATCTACACGAACACGACCCCCGAGCAGTGCCGCTACATCACGGAGCACGCGGAGGCGGCGGTGGCCGTGGTCGAGAACCACGCCTCGCTCGAGCGGCTCCAGGCCGCCGGGGGGCGCCCTCCCGGTCTGAAGGCGATCGTGCTGATGGACGGCGAGGCCACGGGGCCGGGGGTTCTCACCTGGGCGGACTTCCTCGCCCGGGGCCACGACTCGCACGACGCCGAGGTGGACCGCCGCACCGCGGCGGCGAAGGCGGACGACGTGGCGACCCTGATCTACACCTCGGGCACCACCGGCACCCCGAAGGGCGTGATGCTCACGCAGCGGAACCTCTCCTTCATCGCGGTGAAGGCGCAGGAGATCCTGCCGGTGGGCGCCGGGGACCGTCTCATCAGCTACCTGCCGCTCTCGCACATCGCGGAGCAGGTGGTGTCGCACCTGCTGTCGATAGCCACCGGGGCCTGCGTCCACTTCGCGGAGAGCCTCGAGAAGCTGCCCGAGAACCTGCGCGAGGTGCGTCCCCACCTGTTCCTGGGCGTTCCGCGGGTCTGGGAGAAGATCCAGGCCGGGATGCAGGCCGCCGGCGCCTCGGCGAGCCCGCTCCGGCGTCGCATCGCCGCGTGGGCGAAGGGGGTCGGCCTCGCCGGGGGCTACGCCGACCAGGAAGGCCGGCCGCGGCCCTGGAGCTACGGCCTCGCGGACCACCTCGTCTTCTCGAAGGTGCGCCAGAGGCTGGGCTTCGACGAGGTCCGCATGCTCGTCGTGTCCGCGGCGCCGATCGCCAAGGAGACGCTCGACTACTTCCAGAGCCTGGCCCTCCCGATCATGGAGGTCTACGGCATGAGCGAGTGCACGGGACCGACCACGATGTCGGTCCCGAAGCGCTACCGCCTGGGCCGCGCGGGCTACGCGATCCCGGGGACGGAGCTGAGGGTCGCCGAGGACGGCGAGGTCCTGATCCGCGGGCCGCACGTCTTCAAGGGCTACTACAAGAACGAGGAGGCGACCCGGGAGACGCTGGACGCCGAGGGCTGGATCCACTCCGGCGACGTGGGCGAGATCGACGCGGACGGCTTCCTGCGCGTGACCGACCGCAAGAAGGAGCTGCTCATCACCTCGGGCGGGAAGAACATCGCCCCGCAGCACCTGGAGGGCAAGCTCAAGCAGATCGCGGCGGTCTCGCAGGCGGTGGCGATCGGCGACCGCCGGCCGTACGTGGTGGCCCTCCTCACCGTCGACCCCACCCGCGTCGCGGCGGAGGCGGAACGATTCGGCAGCCCCGCCCGCACGCCGGAAGAGGCCGCCCGCTGCCCGGTCTTCAAGGCCCACGTCGAGAAGCAGGTCGAGGAGATCAACAAGAGCCTCGCCCGCTACGAGTCGATCAAGAAGATCGCGCTTCTCCCGCAGGAGCTCTCGGTCGAGACGGGAGAGCTGACCCCCACCCTCAAGCTGAAGCGCCGGGTCATCCTCGAGCGCTACAAGGACGCGATCGACGCCCTCTACGCCTGAGGGCGGGGCGCTTTTCGGGCCTCGCGGTTGACCGGCGAGCCCGCGGGGGCGTAGTCTCGCTCCCGGTCCACCCGCACATCGAGGTTCTGCGCGCCATGCCCCCCTCAGCCGGCATGCGTTTCGGTCGCTACGAGCTTCTCACTCGCCTGGGCGCAGGGGGGATGGGCGAGGTCTGGCGGGCGCGCGACCTCGATCTCCACCGCGACGTCGCGGTCAAGTTCCTGCCCGAGCAGTTCGCCGCCGACCCCGGCCGCATGGGCCGCTTCGCCCAGGAGGCGCGCGCCGCCTCCTCGCTCAACCACCCCAACATCGTCACGATCCACGAGATCGGCGAGACCTCCGGCCTGAAGTTCATCGTCATGGAGGTGGTCGAGGGGCACACGCTGCGCGAGCTGATCCCGGCTCGGGAGACGCGCCCGCTCTGCGCGTGCGCCGGCTGCTCGAGATCGGCGCCCAGATCGCGGACGGCCTCGCCAAGGCGCACGCCGCCGGGATCGTCCACCGCGACCTGAAGCCCGAGAACGTGATGGTGACGGCCGACGGCTTCGTGAAGGTCCTCGACTTCGGCCTCGCCAAGCTGCGCGGCGACGGCTCGGCGGCCAGGAGCAGTGGTTCGACTCGGCGGCGCCCACCTGGCCCGAGTCGCCCTCGCCGCAGACCGCGGTCGGCGTCGTGCTCGGCACGGTCGGCTACATGTCCCCGGAGCAGGCGCGCGGGCGGGCGGTCGACTACCGCTCCGACCAGTTCACGCTCGGGGCGATCCTCTACGAGATGGCGACCGGCCGCCAGGCGTTCCGCCGCGAGACGCCGGCGCAGACGATCGCCGCCATCATCGAGGACCCCCCGCAGCCGATCGCCGAGCTGTGCCCCGCAGCTGCCGCCGCCGGTGCGCTGGGTGATCGAGCGCTGCCTCGCGAAGGACCCCGCCGAGCGCTACGCGTCGACGCTCGACCTCGCGCGCGAGCTGCGCGAGCTGCGCGAGCACCTGGCCGAGGTCGCCGTCCGGGTCGTCGGGCTCCTCGCCCGTCCGGAGCGACGGCCCCGAGCCGGCGTCTCCGCGCGGGTGGCGGCCCTGGCGCTCGTCGTCGTGGCCGCTCCGCGGCCGGCGGCGCCGTGGCTCGGTCGCCTGCGCTCGAGGGGCTCACGCGTGGCGCTGCGGCCTCGGCCCCTGCCCGGCGGAGAGGCGCATCGCGTGCTGCCCTTCCGCGCGCTCGGGCGCCGCGCCGGACGACAAGGCGCTCGCCGAGGGCGTCGTCGAGCTGCTCACCAGCCCGGCTCGCGCAGCTCGAGCGCTACCAGGGCGCGCTCGTCCGTCGAGCCGCTCGGCAACGTGCTGCGCCGGGGTCACGCAGCGCCGACGCGGCGCCGCCGCGCCCTCGGCGTCGACCCTCGTCGTGACCGGCAGCGTCCAGCCCGCCGCGGCGGCGGCTGCGTCCTCACCGCGACCCTCGAGGACACGCGAGCAGCCGCGTGCTGCGGGCCGCGAGGCGAGCGACGCCCGACGGCCTGGTCGACGCATCGTCGTGCGGATGCTCGAGCTCGAGCTCGGCGCGCGGGAGGCGCCGCGCTGCAGGCCTCGGCCACCGGCGTCGCCGAGGCCGCCGACGCTCGCCGCCAGGGCCTCGGCTACACGCCCTACGCGCGACGGGCGCACGCGCCCTCGAGCGATACGACCAGTCGCAGAGCCTCGAGCGGGCCGATCGACGCTGTTCCAGCAGGCGCTCGAGCGCGACCCGCGATTACGCCCTCGCCCACGCCGGCGCTCGGCGAGGCCTACTGGCGGCTGTACCGCGTCACCGGGACGCGGCGCGAGTAGTGGAGCTCGCCCGAGAGGCACTGCGAGCGCGCGCTCGCGCTCGACGACCTGCTCGCGCCGCCCACGTGGGTCGTCGCGCGGCATGTCGACGCCGGCACGGGCGATGCCGAGGAGGCCCTCGGCGCCTTCGACCGCGCCCTCGACCGCGACCCCCGCAGCGCCGACGCCCGCCGCGAGCAGGCCCTCGCCTACGAGAGGCTGGGGCGCGTGCCGGAGGCGCGAGGCCGACCTACGCGAAGGCGATCGAGCTGCGGCCCGGCTACTGGGCGAACCACAACTACCTCGGCGTGTTCCTGGCGCGCAGGGCCGCTACGACGAAGCCGAGCGGCGTTTCGCGAGGCGTGGCGCTGGCTCCCGACAACGCGCGCGCCTCGCCAACCTCGGGGCGCTCCTCAATCCGCCAGGGGCGGCCCGACGAGGCGGACGAGGCCCTCCGCGCACGCGATGGCGCTGCGCCCGACCTACGCCGCCGCTCGAACCTCGGCGCCGTGCAGTTCTACCAGGGACGCTACGCCGAGGCGGCACGCGCCTACGAGCAAGCCCTCGCGCTCGACGACCGCGACTACCGGGTCTGGCGCAACCTCGCCCTGTCGCGCTACTGGGCGCCCGGCGAGCGGCCGCGCGCGGCAGGAGGCCTTCGCCCGCGGCCGCGCGTCGCGCGCAGGAGCGCCGAGCGGTCGACCCGACCGACGCGCTCCTCCTCGCCGACCTCGCCGATTGCCAGCGCATACCTCGGGGAGCGGGAGCGAGCCGGACGGAGCTCAGGCGCGCGCTCGCCCTTGCTCCCGCCGACGTCGAGGTCGCTGGCGATCGCCGCCGCAGTGCAGGAGCACCTGGGCGATCGGGCGGCGGCCCTCGAGACGCTGGCTCGGGCGCTGCGCGGCGGCTATCCGCGCGCGCTCGTCGAGCGCGACCCGGCCCTCGCCGCCTGCGCGCCGATCCGCGCTACGGCGATGTCAACGCGTCGTCCGGGCCGAGCGCGAGCCCGGGTAGAAGGAGGAGGCAAGGGATGCCCGATGCGCGTGTCAGGCAGGTCTTCGGCAGCACGGGCGGACTTCGTCTACGCAGGGCGGCACGCGGCGACCAGCCCGGTCGTCGTGCGCCCGGCGGTGGATGGTCGTCTTCCACGGCGGACCAGCATGCCGCTTCCGCAACTGTCACGAGATGCACGTGGTGTGCGGTCCCTCGGCGAGCGTTCCTCCAGTTGCGGCCCGTCCACGCTCGACGCGCCGGGCGCCGCATGAGCTCGACCGGCAGACGGTACCGCTCGGCGCCGTACTCTACGGCCCGGTCGTCAGCGACTACCGGGCTCGATCCGGGCGGCACGCCGCCGGGGATCATCATCGACGCGACGGCAGTCGCGCCCTGGCGCCATCGTCGACCGGTTCGACTCCGCCGCGCTCAGCGCGGCGGCTTGTCGGAGGGGTTCCGGCGCTCGCGGCGGCCGAGAAGGCTCGCGCGCGTGATGGCCTCCTCTCCGAACCGCTTCTGGACCTCGTCGCGCACCCGGTCCAGCGGAGAGGGGACCTTGGGCTCGTCGAACAGGGCGAGCTGGGGCTTCGCCGTCGCCGAAGTGGGACGCGTAGATCCCGAGAAGCCGCACCTTCCTGCCCCGGTGCACCTCGGCGAACAGCTCGGAGGCCACGCGGAAGAGCGCCGTTGCCGGAGTCGGTGGCTTCCTTCAGCGTGCGCGCGTGGGTCGTGGTGTGGAAGTCCTCGTCCCGGTACTTGAGCGTCACCGTGCGGGCGCGCAGGCCGTGAGCGCGCAGCCGCCCCGCGACCCCGTCGGCCAGCGCGAGCAGCGTCGCCCGCAGCCGCGCCGGCGTCGGCGGTGTCGCGGTCGTAGGTGTGCTCCTGGCCCAGGCTCTTCGCCTCGGCCGACTCCGCCACCACCTCCCGCTCGTCGTCGCCGCGCGCCAGGCGCTGCAGGTCGTGGCCGTGCGTTCCGAGGCGGCGCTCGAGGCGCGCGGGGTCGAGCGCGGCGAGATCCCCGATCGTCACGACCCCGAGCTTCGCGAGCGTCTCCTCCATCTTCGGCCCCACGCCCCAGAGGCGCCGCACCGGGAGAGGGGCGAGGAAGGCCGGCCTCGTCTCCCGGAGGGACGATCACGAGACCGTCCGGCTTCTGCATGTCGGAGGCGACCTTGGCCACGAGCTTCGAGGTCGCGACGCCGACCGACGCCGTGAGCTGCGTCTCGTCCAGGATCGCTCGCTTCAGCTTCCGGCCGATCTCGTCGCCCGGGCCCATCGCCCGCGCGCTGCCGGTCACGTCGAGGAACGCCTCGTCGATCGAGACGGGCTCGACGAGGTCGGTGAAGCGGTGGAAGACCTCCATGATCCGCTCCGACTCGCGGGCGTACTTCCCCATGTCGGGGTGGACGTAGACGCCCTGCGGGCAGCGGCGCCAGGCCTCCGAGATCGGCATCGCGCTGCCCACCCCGAAGCGCCGGGCCTCGTAGGAGGCGGTCGAGACGACGCCGCGGCCGCGCCCTCCCTTCGGGTCGGCCCCCGACGATGACGGGCTTGCCCCGCAGCTCCGGGCGGTCGCGCTGCTCGACCGCCGCGAAGAACGCGTCCATGTCGACGTGGAGGATCGTGCGCGGACGGCGAGCGGTCGTCATGGAGCAGGCCCGAGCAACCAGCATACAGAGGCGAGGGGCCGCGAGGGGTCCGGTGGCCCGGGCGGAACGGACCGGGCATCGGGGCTTTCCCGGGAGGCTCCCCGGACAGCGAGAGAGACGGACAACGGACAACGGACGTCGGAACGGACCAGAGACTCTTCGGAGCCCCCTCACGAGACTCAGGGGGCTCCGAAGCGTGGGAGCTGCTTGCACGAGGTCGCCCACCACGGCCTTCGCGTCGCCGAAGAGCATGTAGGTGTGGTCGGCGAAGTAGAGCTCGTTCTCGATCCCGGCGAAGCCCGGGTTCATCGAGCGCTTGATGGCGAGGCACATCCGCGCCTTGTCCGCGTCGATGATCGGCATCCCGAAGATCGGGCTCGTCTTGTCGTGCCGCGCCGCGGGGTTCACCACGTCGTTCGCCCCGATGACGAGCACCACGTCGGTCTGCGCCATCTCGGGGTTGATGTCGTCCATCTCGATGAGCCTGTCGTAGGGGATGTCCGCCTCGGCCAGGAGCACGTTCATGTGGCCCGGCATCCGGCCGGCCACCGGGTGGATGGCGAACTTCACGTCGATCCTGCGCTTCGTGAGCTCGTCGTAGAGCTCGCGCACGCGCTGCTGGGCCTGGGCCACCGCCATGCCGTAGCCGGGCACGATCACCACCCGGCTCGCCATCTCCAGCACCTGGGCCGCCCCCTCCGGCGTCTCCTTCTTGGCCGTCCGCGTCTCGACCGCGCCCGTCTTCGCCTGCACCTGCCCGAAGGCCCCGAAGAGCACGTTCGTGAAGGAGCGGTTCATGGCCCGGCACATGATGATCGACAGGATGAGGCCGGAGCTGCCGTCGAGGGCGCCCGCGATCACGAGCAGCTTGTTGTCGAGGACGAAGCCCATCGCCACCGCGGAGAGCCCGGCGTAGGAGTTGAGGAGCGAGATCACGGTGGGCATGTCCGCCCCGCCGATCGGGATGATGAGCAGGATCCCGAAGGCCAGGGCGAGGACGATGATCACCGGGAAGAGGTACGCGAGCTCGAGCGGCTTCCAGACGAGGGCGAGGCCGCAGGCGACCGCCACGCCGAGGAGCCCGATGTTGACCGTGTTCTGGAAGGGGTAGGTGACCGGCCGCTGGGGGATCCACTTCACCTCCTGGAGCTTCCCCGCCGCGAGCAGGCTGCCGGTGAAGGTGAGGAACCCCAGGATGACCTCGGCCACGAGGGCGAAGGTGCGGAAGGCGGTGAAGCTCTCCGGCTCGCCCTGCCACAGGTAGAACTCCGCGACCCCCACGAGCCCGGCGGCGAGCCCGCCGAAGGCGTGGGACACCGCGGTCCGCTGCGGCACCGCGGTGAGCGGGACCCAGGAGAGCGGCACGCCGATCACGACGCCGGCCCCGACCGCCCCCGCGATGAAGCCCCAGTGCACGATGCCCGGGTTGAAGAGGGTGCCGACGATGGCGAGCGCCATGGCCGCGACGCCCGCCCCCACGCCCCGCCGCGCGGTCTTCGGGTCGTTCATCCAGTAGAGCGACATCACGAAGAGCGCGGAGGCGACGAGGTACGCCGTCTCGATGATCCAGAAGGTCACGAGCGCTTCTCCTCGCCGGGCCGCTTGAACATCTTCAGCATCCGGTCGGTGATGAGGAAGCCGCTCACGATGTTGGTCATGGAGGCGGCGAGCGCGATCGCGCCGAGGAGGTTGATCACGGGCGGGTGGTCCCGGCCCGTGATCACGATCGAGGCCACCACCGCGATCGCGGAGATCGCGTTGGTGAGCGACATGAGCGGGGTGTGGAGCAGGCGCGAGACGCGCGTCACGACGCCCAGCCCGATGAAGGTGGCGAGCAGGAAGACGAAGAGCAGGGAGGCGAACCCGGCGTCCGCCTCGCCGGCTCCCGCGCCCGCGGAGGCGAGGAGCGGTCCCATGAGCATCGTGCGTTCTCCCGGTTGGGCTCGCCGGGGCGGCGAGCCGGACTGCAGGTGACTCCGGGGATTCTAGCCCCGTCGGGGCGTCTCGGGCGGCGGCGGGTAGCCGGCGGGCACGCGCAGCGCCTCGAGCCGCGCCACGGCCTCCGGGACGAGCTCCGTCTGGCCTCCGAGCAGCCGGGCGACGAGCGCGATCCGCGCGAACTGCTCGAGGGTCTCCATGCGCTCCCAGGCTCGCCAGAGCGTCTCGCCGACGGTGAGGGCGCCGTGGTTGGCGAGGAGGAGGGCGTGGGCCGAGACGATGGCTCCCGCCACCTGATCGGCGAGGTCGGGGGTGGACGGCGTGCCGAAGGGCACGACGGGCACGGGACCGAGCGTCACCACCGGCTCGGCCAGCACCGGCCGGTCGAGAGGAATCCCGGCCACCGCGAAACCCGTGGCCGTCGGCGGGTGGGCGTGCACGACCGCCCCCACGTCGGGGCGCCGCCGGTAGACGGCGGCGTGCATCAGGATCTCGCTCGTCGCGCGCGCGCCGTCCCGGGCCCGTCCCTCGAGGTCGGTCACGACCACGTCCTCGGGTCCCAGGAACCCCTTGCAGGCGCCGCCGGGGGTGACGTAGAGGCGGTCGCCGGCCCGGACCGAGACGTTGCCCTCGTTCCCGGCGATGAAGCCCTTCGCGTAGAGGCGGCGTCCGACCTCGACGATGTCCGCCCGGACCGCGGCCTCCCCGCTCACGACGCCCGGGCGACCGCGGCGAGCGCCTTGTCGCGACACTGCGTCGAGCAGAAGTGCTCCTCGCGGCCCGCGACTCGCGCGACGAGGGCGCGGGAGCGGGGCACGTGGGTGTGGCAGACGCGGTCGAGCACGAGGTCCTCGGGGGCGCGCACCTGCGGGCGGGGCGGGGCGGCGGCCGTGCGGGGCCGGTCGGGCCCGGGCGAGAACGCGCGGGCCACGGTGCGGACCACGAGGCGCAGCAGGAGCAGCCAGAACAGGAACTGGAGGACCCGGATCAGCACGCGGATCACTTCCCCGCGGTCGCCCGGATCTGCTCGATCCGGCCGCGCAGGCCCTGGAGCTGCGGGTCGGCGGGGTGACGCTTCAGGAGCTCCTCCCACACCGCCGCGGCCTCTGCTCCGCGGCCCATCTGCAGCAGCGCGATGCCCTTGTTGTAGAGGGCGTTGCGGTGGCCCGCGTCGACCGCGAGCACACGCTCGAACTCCGCGAGGCCCTCCGCCGGCCGGCCGGAGCTGACCAGGCACGCCCCGAGGTCCGTCGCCGTCTCGACGAGCGCGGGGTTCACGGCGAGCGCCTCGCGGTACCAGCGGATGGCCTCGTCCCAGCGCTCGGCGTCCATGTGGAGGTTGCCGAGCTCGACGCGCACGGACGCGTCGCCCGGCTGGCGCGCGGCGAGCGACTCCAGGGCCGCCACCTCGTCGGGGTTCGGGCTCTTCGTGGCCGGGGTGGCGGGTGCCGGGGCCGCCGCCTGTCCCCCGATCGCCGCCGGACGCGGGACGACGTCCCAGCTGGCCGCCATGTAGCCCACGACGAGGCCGAAGACGATGCCGGCGAGGGAGAAGACGAGGGTGTCGCGTCTCATCGATGGGTCAGGATAGCACCTTCACGCGGCGCCGGTCCGGGGCTAGAATCCCCTTGCCGGGCCTTGCGTGGAGGTGGGTCGTGATCAAGATGAAGAAGGTCCTCGTCCCCACCGACTTCTCGGACTCCGCCCGCCACGCCACGAGCTACGGCGTCTCCTTCGCGAAGGAGTACGGGGCCGAGCTCGTGCTCCTGCACGTGGTCGAGAACATCACCGTGGGCTACGCGAGCGACCTCTTCCCGGTGCCGATGGCCGAGGTCTTCCAGGAGATCTCCGGCTACGCGAAGACCGAGCTCGCCAAGCTCGCCGCCGAGGCCCGGGAGAAGGGCGTCGCCGTCACCGAGCTGGTCGTCCAGGGCAAGCCCTCGGCCGAGATCATCCGCTTCGCCGCGGAGAACGCGGTGGACATGATCGTCCTCGGGACCCACGGCAAGGGGATGCTCGACCAGGCCCTCTTCGGCTCGACCACCGAGAGGGTCGTGCGCCGCGCGCCCTGCCCGGTGCTCACCGTGCGCATGGCCGAGCACGAGTTCGTCGAGGGCGACGTCTAGCGCCCGGCCGCCTGGTCCCAGCTCACCCCGGACCAGCGGAGCAGCACCGAGCCGACGGTGAAGCCCGCCCCCACCGCGGCGAGGAGCACCAGGTGGCCCTTCGCGAGCTTCCTCTGGTCGAGGGCCGTCTTCATGGCGAGCGGGATCGTGGCCGCCGTCGTGTTGCCGTACTCGTGGATGTTCTTGATGACCTTCGAGTCCGGCAGACCCATCCGGTGCTGCGCCGCCTCGATGATGCGGATGTTGGCCTGGTGGGCGACGAAGAGGTCCACGTCGGTGCCGGTGAAGTCGTTGCGGAGCAGGATCTGCTCGCTCGCGTCCGCGAACTTCCGGACCGCGTACTTGAAGACGTGCTGCCCCTGCTGCTTGAGGGTGTGCATCTTCAGGTCGACGGTCTCGTGCGTCGCGGGGTGCAGGCTCCCGCCGCCGGGCATGCTCAGGTAGGGGGCGCCGGAGCCGTCCACCTCGTGCGAGAAGTCGAGGATGCCGGTGCCGTCCTCGCGGGGCTCGAGGATCACCGCCCCCGCGGCGTCGCCGAAGAGGATGCAGGTGGTGCGGTCCTCGTAGTCGAGGATCGACGTCATCACGTCGGCGCCGATCACCATGACCTTCCGGTGCCGCCCCGTCTCGACGAACTGCGCCCCGACGGTGAGCGCGTAGACGAAGCCGGAGCAGGCGGCCGAGAGGTCGAAGCCCCAGGCCTTCCTCGCGCCGATCTTGTCCTGGACGAGGCAGGCGGTGGCGGGGAACAGCATGTCCGGGGTGACGGTGGCGACGATGATGAGGTCGAGCTCCTCCGCCCCGATGCCGCGCCGGCGGAGCGCGTCCTGGGCCGCGAGCGCCGCGATCGCGCTCGTGGGCGTGCCCGGCTCGACCACGTGCCGCTGGTGGATGCCCGTGCGCGTCCGGATCCACTCGTCCGTGGTGTCGACGATCTTCTCGAGGTCGGCGTTCGTCACCACCCTCTCCGGGACGTGCGTCCCGAGGGCGGTGATCGCGGCCCGTCTCTGGCTCATGCGGCTCTCGTTCTCCAGACCCCCGCGTCCTGTGATCCGTCACGCGGGCAAGGGGATTCGGCTATTAGACCCATCCCAGCCGAAGGGGTCAAGCCAACCGGCCGCTGGGCGGGCCTCAGGCGTGGGAGCCGGGCTGGTCCCGAAGGCCGAGCGCTGCGGAGCGAATGCCCTCGAGCATGCCCCGGAAGACGATGGCGTGGAGGGGGAGGACCGCGTACCAGTAGGCGAGGCCGAGCGAGGCCCCGCGGCCGGAAGCGGGCCGTCTGGGTGAGCTGCGTGCCGCCCCCCTCCGGCGCGACGGTGAACTCGAGGAGCGCCTCGCCCGGCAGCTTCATCTCCGCCCGCAGGGACAGCCGACGGCCCTTCTCGATCCCGGTCACCCGCCAGAAGTCGAGCGCCTCGCCGTAGCCGACCTGGTCGGGATCGCGCCGACCGCGCCTCAGGCCGGGCCCACCCACCAGCCGGTCCATCCACCCGCGCAGGCGCCACAGCCAGTCCGCGGCATACCAGCCGTGGCCGCCGCCGATGCGCACGACCGCGCGCCAGACCGCATCCGGCGGCGCCTCGACCCGGATGCGCCCGGCGGTCCGTGAAGACGGTGCCGCCCGCCCAGTCGGGGTCGCCGGGGATCGGGCCCGCCATCGACCAGCTCGTCTCGACCTCGTCGTGGGCCACTCGGTCGAGCGCCGCGCGGATCGCCTCGCGCACGGTCAGGAGCGTCTGCGGCATGAGGCGTTGCGCGTCGTCGTTCCGGCAGACGACGCGGTTGCGCAGGCCCTCGGCGAGGGGCCGGGCGATGCGGTGCGAGATCGGGGTCACCAGGTGGATCCAGAGCGAGCTCAGCCGGGGGGTCAGCACCGGCACCGGGACCACGTAGCGCCGCCGCAGGCCGCGCTCCTCCGCCATGATCCGCATGAGCTCGCGGTAGGAGAGGACGTCGGGCCCGCCGATGTCGAGCGTGCGGCCCGCGGTCTCCGGCACGCCGAGGCAGGCCACCAGGTACTGCACCACGTTGCGCACGGCGATCGGCTGCGACTCCGTGCGTGACCCAGCGCGGCGTGACCATGACCGGCAGGCGCTCCACGAGGTAGCGGAGGATCTCGAAGGAGGCCGAGCCCGAGCCGATGATCATCGCGGCGCGCAGGACGGTCACCGGGCGTCTGCCCCGAGGCGAGGCAGCTCCTCGACCTCGCGCCGCGAGGCGAGGTGCTCGGAGAGGCCCGCGCCCAGCTCGCCCAGGCCGCCGAGGTAGACGATGCGCTCGAGGCCGGTGTCCTCGGCCGCGCGGGCGAACGCCTTGGCCATCGCCCGGTCGCGCTCGGCGTACTCGTGGCCGGCCGCCACCATCGAGTGCACGAGGTAGAACGCCGCCCCGCAGCCCTCCAGGGCCCGTCGCAGCGACGCGACGTCGGACGTGTCGCCCGCCACGATCTCCACGCGGGGGTCGCTCGCCCAGGGTCGCCCGTCGAGCTTCCGCGGCTCGCGGGCGAGGCAGCGGACGCGGTGGCCGGCCTCGAGCAGCCGCGGCACGAGCCGGCCCCCGATGTAGCCGGTCGCGCCGGTCACGAGGACCGGAGGACCCGGGCTCACCCCCGTACGCTATCCCGCCGCCGCTCATAGTCAAAACCGGCAGCTCATCCCCCAGAACCGGCAGCTCAGAGAAGAACCGGCAGCTCTTCTGAGGCGCGCCTTGCCTCGTGTGATAGAAGATCTGCGGTTCGCCGTCTCACCTCGCACGGAGGGCACCCGATGAAGACCCGCCTCGCCGTTCTCGCCGCCGCGATCCTCCTCCCCGCCGCCGCGCTGGCCGCTCCCGGCGACAAGCCCGGCTGCGCCGACCACCCGCTGTTCCCGACGCGCCTGCCCGACTACAAGCTCACCGACTGCAAGGTCACCGAGTACGACTCGGTCCGCTTCCTGAAGATGAAGCAGCCGCGAGCTCACGGTGGAGGGAAAGGTCACCTACCTCTTCTACCAGCGGCCGCCGAACCAGGGCGCCGCGGCGCTCGAGATCGTGCGCAACTACCAGAACGCCCTCACGAAGATCGGCGCCACGATCGTCGACATCGACGAGCGCCACTTCGTCTACGGCAAGGTCGTGCAGGACGGCCGCGAGATCTGGGCGCAGGCCGAGGCGCGACCGGGCGGCATGATCCGGCTCTACGTCGTCGAGAAGAAGGCGATGGACGCAGCACGTCGTGGCCGACGCCGCCGCCTTCTCGAACGACCTGAAGTCGACCGGCCACGTGGCCGTCTACGGCATCCTACTTCGACACCGCGAAGGTCGGAGCTCAAGCCCGAGTCGACGCCGGCGCTCCAGGAAGTAGCGAAGCTGCTGGCCTCCGACCCGAGCCTCAAGCTGTGGGTCGTCGGCCACACGGACGGCGTGGGCGCGATCGACGCGAACATGAAGCTGTCGCAGGCGCGCGCCGAGGCCGTGGTCGCGGCGCTGACGACGACCTACAAGATCGCCCCCGCCCGTCTCAAGGGCTACGGCGTCGGGCCGCTCGCGCCGGTGGCGCCGAACGCGGCCGAGGAGGGCCGGGCGAAGAACCGCCGGGTCGAGCTCGTCCAGCAGTAGCGCGCCGAGCGGCTGGCGTCAGTCGCTCACTGAGCCGGCGCGCCCGAGGGCGGCAGCGGGTCCGGGACCTTGTTCGGGATCGGCTTGATCGAGTGCAGGTAGGCGAAGATCCCCTTGAGGTCGTCGTCCGTCATGTTGCGGATCGCGGGCCAGGGCATCGGCGGCAGGATCTGCCGGCCGCGCCCGAGGTGCCGGCCGCTGCGCAGCGTGTCGACGAACTGCTGCTCGGTCCACTTCCCGAGGCCCGTCTCGGGATCCGGCGTGAGGTTGGCCGTGTAGCTCACGCCCCACGGCCCGGCCCAGGCGGTCATCGACGCGGCCATCGAGCCGATCCACGGCCCGCTCGCGGCCGGGGCGGGCGGCAGGTTCAGGTCGGCCGGGTGCCCGGAGAGCCAGCGCGTCTCGTCGGGCTCCGGCCCGTTCGGCCCCATCTTGTTCGGCGTGTGGCAGTCCGCGCAGCCCATGCTCCGGACGATGTACTCGCCGCGCTTCGCGTCGCCCGACGCCGCGGGCGCCTGCGCGAAGGCCGCGCCCGCCGACGCGCAGCACGACCGCGGCACCCAGAGTCGCCGTCCGGAGAAACCCAGCCCCCGCGTTCCTCATCCCTCGCCTCCTTGGCAGAGTGGTGGTCCGTCAGATTGCGCGCCGTCGAGCTCCTCGGCGATCCACTGCCGGACGAGCCGCACGGCCAGCCCGTCCACGAGCTGCGTCCCGAGCGGCGGCATCTGCAGCGCCGGGTTGCGCGAGCTCCATGCGCACCGCGATGACGCTCGCGTCGGGGTCTCCGGCTCGCACCCGCTCGCTGAGGCCGGGCGCCGCTCCGGGCAGCCCGAAGCGGCTCGGGCGGCCGACGGCGGTCAGCAGCGCGTCCTCGTCCCCCGAGCGCCGGGCGGCCGGCGTGTCGAGCGAGAAGCCGAGGTCGGCCAGCGAGCTGCGCGCGTTGTGGCACATCGCGCAGTTCGCGTACAAGTAGCCGAGCGCCGCGCGCTCCGTCGCCGAGCGCGCCGCGATCCGCGGAGGCTTGCGCCGCAGGGCGGGCGCGAGGCCGCGCACGAGGCCGCGCTTCACGAGCAGGTCGAGGTCCACGTCGCCGGGGCCGGGCGCTCGGCGTGCAGCGCGTTGCGATCGCGGTCGCGCGAGAGCTGCAGCGCGTTGAACCCGAGCACCGGCACCGGCCGGCCCTCGTGGCACGTCCGGCAGTCCCAGCGCGACGGAATCCGGTGGCGCACTCCCGGCGCCACCTCGGCCGCGGCCTGCGCCCCGCGCTCGGACGCGAGCGGCGCCCCGCTCTCGTCCGGGCTCCACAGGTAGGCGGCGAACTGCCAGCCCTCGGTCGTTCGCTCGATGTAGCGCGTCTCGACGCGCCGGCGGCCGACCCGGAACTCCTTCCAGAACTTCGTCCCGACCGGGAACTCCCAGCAGTCGGCGTCCTGGGCGTCGACGAACTGCCCCTCCGGGATGAGGATCCAGCGGGACTTGACCGCGCCGTCCGACCACAGCGGGTACTGCGGTGTGAAGTGCAGGTTGGCGGGGTCGACCGCCTTCGCCTCCCAGTCCCGGTAAAGCCCCGTCTCCCGCAGGCTGGCCGGGGGCTCCCAGGCTCCCGCCGCGGAGGCTCCCACCAGCAGTGTGAGCCCCGCCCATCCAAGGAACTGGGGGTGCATACCGCTTCAGACGATACTACCGAACCCGCCGTTCCCTGTAAATCGTCTTAATCGTCTCAAAGAGGGCCGTAGCCGGGGTTCAGCGCGCTACTTCAGCTCGAGCACGTCCCGGGGCGGCAGGGCCGGGAACGGAGCGTGCGGCTCGGCCTGGTACCAGTAGGCCACCGACGCGATGTCGTCCCGCAGCAGCTGGTAGCGCCCGTCCGCGCGCCATCCCAGGGCCTGGATGGTGACCCGCAGGTCCGACCCGAAGCGCACCGGGTCCATGATGTGCCACCGGTACAGCCCGAACCGCTGCTGCGAGCTGTAGAGCCCGTCCGGACGGATCACCTGGGAGAGGCCGGAGTAGGGGGTGGTGAACTCCTGGTAGCGCTTCTCCGCCTTGTTCTCGAAGTTGTAGGAGCCGCCGAAGTAGTCCTCGGTGCCGGTTCCCGCGATCGTGGGGAACTCGCGGTCGCCGTCCATGTAGAACTTGACCTCGCCCTCTCCCCACCAGCCGTTGCTGTTGACCCCCCACGCGAGGTACGTCCCCACGTAGTGGCCCATCCCGCGCACGCCGTCGAGGATCGTGTAGACCTCCTTCTCGGGCAGGGGGTTCACGCGGCGGAACTGCGCGTGGAAGTAGGCGGCGTCTCTCGGCACCTCGGTGAGCGCGTAGTCGATCTGGTAGTAGAGCGTCATCTCGTCGTCGCCCAGGTTCTCGGCGGTGACCCGGAAGCCCTTGCGGAACGGCATCTCCCAGTAGCTGTTGAAGGCGCTGCCCGGGTTCACGCACACTGCGAGCGAGGAGATCTGGGCGTAGCCGCCCCAGCCCGAGGCGAAGAAGTCGCCGGCCGGCACCTCGACGGACGGCGTCGCTTCGCCGTCCCAGTAGAAGCGCAGGATCAGGTAGCGCCACGGCCCGGTCGGCGTCATCCAGATGTGCTGGATGGCGCCCTGCCCCGTCGACGTCGGCCATGGTGAACGTGGTCTTCGGCTTGATGCGCACCGACGGCGAGACCTTCCAGCCCTGACCGAGGTCGCGCGCGCCTTCGCTCCCGTCCCCTCCACGGCCATGCCGGCCTTGCCCTTCTCGCCCGTGAAGCTCTCCGGGCTGATCGACCGGGTCTTCGCGGGCGAGAGACGCGACAGGTTGCCGAGAGAGAGCCCCAGGCCGTCGAAGGCGGGCTGGGCCGCGAGCGGCGTCGCGGCGAGCAGGACGGCGAGGGGGAGTGCGAGAGGAAGTGCGAGAGGAAGCGAGCGCTTCATGGAGTCCTCCTTCGAGCCGCCGGAGCCGGGCGGACGGGCCAAGCTTACTCGCATCCCGTCCTTTGCTATCCTGACGGACTCAGGTCATTGAGCGAGCTCTACAACATCCACCGGAGGAGACCCGAGGCGTGACCCGAATCCCCCTGCCCGTGCTCGCGATGGACCGCCCTCTCGTCGAGTGCACCGACTGCGGGCGGTGCTGCACCTACGTGGGCGTGGGCATCAACCCGCCCACGAACCCCCGCCACGCGACCGACGTTCTCTGGTACCTGTACCACCACGGTGTCTACGTCTACGTGGACGGCGAGCGGGAGTGGTCGGTGCACTTCGAGGCGCGCTGCCGCAACCTCGGCCCCGACCTGCGGTGCGCGGTCTACGTCGACCGCCCGCACATCTGCCGCACCTTCGACCACCGCACCTGCGAGGTGAACGACCCCGTCCACGACACGCTCACCTTCCGCGAGCCGTCCGAGTTCCTGGAGTGGCTGCGCGAGGCGAAGCCGCGGCTGTACGCGAAGATCGAGAAGGGATTCGTGCCGAAGGCGCTGCGCCCGGGACGGGAGGCGACCGCGCGCACGGCGCGGGCCGCGCGCCGCCGGGCGGTCGCGCGGAAAGCGAGGGTCTGAACGATGGCCGAAGACAAGCCCCTCGTGGGCATCCTCATGGGCAGCAAGTCGGACTGGGACACGATGAAGAACGCCAGCGACACGCTGGCGCGCTTCGGCGTCGCCCACGAGTGCCGTGTGCTCTCCGCGCACCGCACGCCGGGGGCCACCGTGGAGTACGTCGGCGCGGCCGAGGCCCGGGGCATCGAGGTGCTGGTCGCCGCGGCCGGCGGCGCCGCGCACCTGGCCGGCGTGGTGGCCGCGCACACCCTGCTGCCCGTGCTCGGGGTCCCCATGGAAAGCGCCTCGCTCAAGGGCCTCGACTCTCTCCTCTCCACCGTGCAGATGCCGGCGGGTATCCCGGTCGGCACGCTCGCCATCGGCAAGCCGGGGGCCACGAACGCCGCACTCCTGGCGGTGGCCATCCTCGCGGGCAAGCGTCCCGAGCTGCGGGCCAAGCTGCTCGCTTTCCGCGAGGAGCAGACGGCGAAGGTGCTGAAGGAAACCCTGCCCTAGGCGGAGGAGGTCGGCACTTGAAGGTCCTCGTCATCGGCGGGACGCGCTTCCTCGGCCACGAGCTGGCGTGGCGGCTCGTGGCCGCCGGCCACGCGGTGACGCTCTTCAACCGGGGGACGCTCCCCGACACCCTGGGCACCCGGGTCGAGCGCCTCCGTGGCGACCGCACCACCGCCGACTTCGAGCAGCTCCTCTCTGGCCGCTCCTTCGACGCGGCGGTGGACTTCGCCGCCTACGACGGCCCGGACGGGCGGCGGGCGGCCGAGGTCCTCGGCGGCCGCGTCTCTCACTACGTGGTGATCAGCACCGGCCAGGTCTACCTGGTGCGCGAGGGCTGCCCCCGCCCCGCCCGCGAGAGCGACTACGACGGGCCCGTGATGGCGGAGCCCGCGGACGCGTTCGACAAGGGCCAGTGGGACTACGGGGTGAAGAAGCGCGCGCTCGAGGACGCGCTCGCGTCGGCCTGGGAGAAGAGCCGCTTCCCGTCCACGCGTCTCCGCATCCCGATGGTGAGCGGCGAGCGCGACCACTTCCGCCGGCTCGAGCGATACCTCTGGCGGATGCTCGACGGCGGCCCGGTCCTCCTGCCGGGCGGCGGCGACCGGGTCACGCGCCACGTCTACTCGGGATCGGTGGTGAAGGCGATCCTGGGGATGCTGGGCCGCCCCGAGACGTTCGGGCAGGCCTACAACCTCGCCCAGGACGAGACGCCGACCCTCCGCGACCTGCTGACCCTCGTCGCCGAGCGGCTCGGGGCGGCCGCGCGTCTGGTGGACATCCCGATCGAGCGCGTTCGCGCCGCGGGCCTCGACCCGCTCCTCCTGTCGCCCTTCAGCGGGAGCTGGATGTCGTTCCTCGACCCGGCGCGCGCGAAGGCGGAGCTCGGCTTCCGCCACGAGCCGCTCGGCTCGTACCTCGACAAGATCGTGACGAGCTTCCTGGCCCACCCGCCCGCCGATCCGCCCCCGGGCTACGAATCCCGCCCGCAGGAGATCCAGCTGGCCGGTAGCCATGCTTGATGCCTCCGCCCTCGGGGCGTAGTCTCTTCCCGTCGCCTCGGGAGCTCCCAGGAGGCCCAACGTGGACTGCGCCGCCTGCCACACGCCTCTTCCCGACAACGCACGATTCTGCCTGAGCTGCGGGGGCCGGTTGAGCCCGCTGTCGGAGGCCCCCGCCGACCCCCTGCGCGAGTCGCTCGAAGCTGCGATCGGCTTCCAGTACCGCATCGAGCGCCTGCTCGGCCGCGGCGGGATGGGGGCCGTCTACCTCGCCCACGAGCTGGCCCTGGACCGTCCCGTCGCCATCAAGGTCCTCCCCCCGGACCGCTCCGACTCCGCGATGCGTGAGCGCTTCAAGCGCGAAGCCCGTACTGCCGCGCGGTTGACGCACTCCGGCATCGTCCCGCTCCACACCTTCGGCGAAGTCAAGGGGCTCCTCTACTTCGTGATGGGCTACGTCGACGGCGAATCGCTCGCGTCGCGCCTCGCCCGCGAGGGGCGCCTCGATCCCGACGAGACGCGGCGCATCCTCGTCGAGGTCGCCGACGCGCTCGAGTACGCTCACCGACAGGGCGTCGTCCACCGCGACGTCAAACCGGACAACGTCCTGATCGAGCGTGACGGCGGCCGGGCCGTGCTCGCCGACTTCGGCATCGCGCGGGCGGCGCAGGCGGGGGGCAGTCTGACCGGCACGGGCCACGTCGTCGGAACCCCCCAGTACATGTCGCCGGAACAGGCTTCGGGGCGGGGGGACGTGGACGGTCGGGCCGACCTGTACTCGCTCGGGGTGATGGGCTACGCGATGCTCTCGGGGCGGCCGCCGTTCGAAGGCGAGACGCCTGCGGAGGTGCTGGTGAAGCACCTCACGCAGGAGCCCCCGCCGCTGCAGGCGGCCGTGCCCGGCGCGCCGGAGCCGCTCGTCTCCGCGGTCACCCGCTGCCTCGCCAAGAACCCGGCGACGCGGTGGACCGATGCCGGCAGCCTGAGGCGGGCCCTGGTCGCGAGCGAGAGCGAGGCGCCGGAGCCGGAGAGCGAGGTCAGCGTCCTGCGCGTCGGCGTCCTCTGCCTCGTGACGGCGCTCCCCGTCCGGGCCTACACGGCGCTCTTCCACGCGGCGGCGCCCGACTGGGACGCGGTGGTTGGCGTGGAGGCCGCCCGCGCGCTGGGCGCGCTGGGGGCCTTCCTGATCGCGGTGGCGGTCCTGACGCTGCGCCACCGGAAGAGGATGCCGTGGCGCGCGATGCTGGCCGCCGCGCTCCAGCAGCCCAGCTGGTGGGGCACGTGGTACCCGCGCACGTTCCGCAGGCCGGGAGACGTCTGGCACCGCCTTCCCCGGCGGATTCGGCGCTTCAACAACGGGGTGGGCCTCACCGCGGTCGTCTTCCTCTTCGTCTCCATGCCGCTGCCGATCCTCGTCGTCTCCGCTCAGGGCTACGAGGCCCGCACGGGCAGGCCGAGTTCCCTAGGTGCCCAGCTCGAACGAGCGACGGCGAGCCGGGCGGGGCAGGTCGTCCTCGGAGGCCTCTTCTTCCTTCCGTTCGTAGCGCTCGCCGGGCTCACCGCCGAGGCCATGCTCTACAGGCGCCACCTCGTCCGCACCCTGGGAGCCGGGCTTCCCGACCCGGAGCTCGCCACGCAGGCACTCCACACGCCATCCTGGAAGCGCAGCTTCTGGGACAAGCCGCCCATCGGTTTGCTGCTCCTTCCCGAAGACCGACCGCCCGCCCGCAGGACGGGTGAGCACCGAGGCGCACCGGTGCCCGGGATGCCGGGCGCCGAATCCGAGACGATGACCCGCCCGGCCGACTCCCCGCCGCGCGTGGACTGAGTCTGGCCGCCCCGCTCCTCGTCGCTCCCGTGGCCGTTGACTGCCTGCCCCGGGCGGAGCAGGATTCCCGCCATGACCGACACCCTCGCCGCCCTCCTTCGTCCCGTTCTCCTGGTCGCCCTCGCGGCACTCGCCGCCTCCGCAGTCGCCGCGCCGTCCGGGAAGGCCGGCCCGGTGACCGTCTACGTCGGCACCTACACCGACGGCACGAGTCGCGGGATCTACCGGCTGACCTTCGATCCCGCCGCGGGCACGCTGACGGAGCCGGCTCTCGCTGTCGAGACGAAGAACCCCACTTTCCTCGCTCTCCACCCGAGCGGCCGCTTCCTCTACGCGGTGGGGGAGATCTCGAGCTTCGAGGGGGCGAAGACGGGCGCGGTGAGCGCGTTCGCGGTCGACCCGAAGACGGGCGACCTCACCCTCCTCAACCAGCAGGCGTCCGGGGGCACGGGCCCCTGCCACATCGTCGTGGACAAGACGGGCCGCAACGCGCTGGTCGCGAACTACGGCGGCGGCACCGTGGCCGTCCTGCCGATCGGCGAGGACGGCCGCCTGAAGCCCGCCTCCTCCGTCCGCGTTCACGAGGGCTCCGGGCCGAACAAGGGCCGGCAGGACAAGCCGCACGCCCACGGCATCTACCTCGATGCCGCGGAGCGCTTCGCCTTCTCCCCCGACCTCGGGGCCGACCGGGTCTTCGTCTACCGCTTCGACGCGGCGAAGGGCACCCTCGAGCCCCACGGCGCCGCGCCGCTCGACCCCGGTGCGGGCCCGCGGCACCTCGCCTTCCACCCGAGCGGGAAGTACCTCTACACGATCAACGAGCTCCTCTCGACGGTCAGCGCCTTCTCGTACGACGCGGAGAAGGGAGCCCTGGCGCCGCTCCAGACGGTCTCCACGCTGCCCGCCGGGTTCTCCGGGACGAGCTGGACGGCCGAGGTCGAGGTGTCGCGCGACGGCCGCTTCGTCTACGGGTCGAACCGGGGCGACGACAGCCTCGCCGTCTTCCGCGTGGACGGGGCGACGGGCCGCCTGACGCCGGCCGGCCACGCGCCGATCGGCGGCAAGTACCCACGGCACTTCACGATCGACCCGACCGGCCGCTACATCCTGGCCGGCCATCAGAACTCCGGCACGATCGCGGTCCTGCGGATCGACCCCGCGACCGGCCTGCCGGCCCTCACCGGGGCGACGGTCAAGCTGGACAAGCCGGTGTGCCTGCTGCCGGTGCCGGCGCGCTGAGGGGCGCCCGATGCCGACCTCCCTCGACCCGCAGCTCGTCTGGGGCCTCGCCGCCGCTCTGCTCATCGGCGCGCTCGTCGGGATCGAGCGCGAGCGGAGCAAGGCCAGCTCCGGAAACGTCGGCATCGGTGGCGTCCGCACCTTCATCCTGTTCTCCCTGATCGGCGCCGTCTCCGCCTGGCTCTCGCAGAGCCTCGGCAACGCCTGGGTCTTCGTCACCGCGGTGGCGGCGGTGGCCGCGCTCACCGTCGCCGGGCTACGTCGTGCAGGCCCGGGTGAAGCCGAACGCGATCGGGCTCACCACGGAGACGGCGGCGGTCGGCGTGTGCCTGCTCGGCGGGGCCTGCACCGTGGGCTACGCCGAGGTGGCGCTCGCGGTCGGCATCGTGGTCTCCGCCGATCCTCGCCTACAAGGAGCCGATGCACGGGCTCGTGGCGAAGCTCGGCCCCGACGACATCTCGGCCGGGGTGAAGCTGCTCGCCGCCACGTTCATCGTCCTGCCGCTCCTGCCCACCGCCGCCGTCGACCCCTGGGGGGCGCTCAAGCCCCGCTCGCTGTGGACGCTCGTCATCCTCATCGCCGCCCTCTCGCTCGTCGGCTATGTCGCGACGCGCGCCCTCGGGTCGCAGCGGGGCACGGCGGTGACGGGGCTCTCCGGGGGCCTGGTCTCCTCGACCGCCGTCACCCTCGCCTTCGCCAAGCAGAGCCGCGAGGAAGGAGGGAGGACCGACGACGCGCTCGCCGGGGGGCTGCTCCTCGCCTGGGCCGTGATGGGCGCCCGCATCGTCGTCCTCGCCGCGATCCTCTTCCCGCCCCTCGTCCGGCCGCTGCTGCTGCCCTTCGGGGCGATGACCGCGGTCACCCTCGGGGCGGCCGTCGTCTTCCTGCGCCGCGGCCGGGCGGAGGCGCCGGCGGCGGCCGGCGAGGTCGTGCTCAAGAACCCGTTCAGCCTGACCGCGGCCGTCAAGTTCGGCCTCCTGTTCGCGGTCGTCCTGCTCGTGGTGGCGGGAGTCGAGCGCTACTTCCCCGGTCAGGGCTACTACCTCGTCGCCGCCCTCGCCGGCCTCACCGACGTGGACGCCATCACCCTCTCGATGACAGGCCTCGCCCGCAGCGGGGGAGCGCCCCTCGCCACCGTCGTGGGGGCGATCGTCGTGGCCGCCCTGGCGAACACGCTGGTGAAGTGCGGGCTGGTCGTGGCCACGGCCGGGGCCAGGCTGCGGCGGTCGATCGTCGCGGTGACCGCCGTTCTCGTCGTGGTCGGGGTGGCGGCGATCCTGCTGGTCTGACGAGGCCCTTCAGTCCACCCGATAGCCCACGAGCACGAAGCGGCCCTCGTTCTGCTTCTCCTTGACGGGGACGGTGGCCGCGGGCTGGCCGCTCGCCCCGTCGCGCAGCACGAGGTTGTAGACGTGGCCCTCGGAGGTCGACCACTCGACGAGGTACAGGGCGCCGCTCTGGTCGATCGGGAGGTCCACACCGCTCGCGTCCGGGGTCAGCTCGAGCTCGGCCACGGTGCGCACGGCTCCTGCCTCGACCCGCCGGAGCTTGAGGACGACGGTGTCGTGGCGCAGGAAGGACTCGACCTCGACCCGCGGGGCGAGGACCGCGCCTTTCGCGACGCCGAGCTTGTCCGAGCCGGCGGGGGGCGAGGCGAGGAAGGGCGCGGCCACGGGCTGCGGCCGGTCCCGCAGCTCGCGCAGGTCCTCGCGCACCCCGACGAGCTCGTCGCGCACGGTTCCCAGGAGCGCGTCGCGCTCGCGCAGGGCGCCGCTCAGCAGCGCCACCTCGGACTGCAGGCGCCTGACCTCGGAGCGCAGGGCGTCGGCTTCCTGGACGGGGCCGAGCAGCAGCAGCAGGGCGAAGGCGTACATGGGAGATCCTCCCTCCGGCGATTCTATCCCTCTCCTCCGGCCGGTCGCCTTGCGAGCGGAGGCGCCAGAGGGCACCATGATCGGTCCTCATGGTCCTTCTCGGAATCGCCTTCTTCCTGAGCGGCGCCGCCGCTCTCGTCTACCAGGTCGTCTGGCAGCGCATCCTGACGCTGCACACCGGGATCGGCGTCGTCTCCGTGGCCCTCATCGTGGCCGCGTTCATGGCGGGACTCGGCCTCGGCAGCCACCTCGGCGGGGTGCTGAGCGCGCGCGTCTCGCCGCGGCGGGCGCTGCGCCTCTTCGCCCTGCTGGAGCTCGGGGTGGGCCTCTTCGCCTCGATCAGCTGCCGGCTCTACTACGACGGCTTCGGCGCCTTCGCCGCGGGCCTCTACGCGACGACCGCCGGCGCGGCGGTGGCGCACCTCGCTGCGTTCCTGCTGCCCACGACCCTGATGGGCATGTCGCTGCCCTTCCTCGTGCGGGCCACGGTCCGCGAGACGGCCTCGGCTCCGCGGGTCATCGGTGTCCTCTACGGCGTGAACGTGCTGGGCGCTTCGGTCGGCGCCCTTCTCGCGCCGTGGGTGCTCATCCGTTTCCTCGGACTCCCGGGTGCGGCGCTCACCGGCGCCGTCGCCAACCTCGTGGCCGCGGCCGCGGCGCTCGCCGCGGGCCACCGGGCCGTTGCCGCGGACGGGGCGGCGGCGACCGTGCATCCTCAGCCGGCCGCGGGGCCCGCCGGGGCGCTTCCTCCCGGGTCGTTCCGGCTCTGGACGCTGCTCTACGCCCTCTCCGGGTTCCTCGCCCTCTCGCTCGAGATCGCCTGGTTCCGGCTGATGGATGTCGGGGTGAAGAGCACGGCCTACACGTTCGGGACCGTCCTCTGCCTCTACCTGCTCGGCCTGGGCGCCGGCAGCCTCGTCGGCGGCCGGCGCGCAGAGCGCCTCGCGCGTCCCCTCGAGGCGTTCCTGGACTACCAGCTCCTGCTGATCGCCTGCGCGGGCGCGGCCGTCGCCCTCCTCGCGGGGTTGCCGCCGGCGACGCCTGTCTACGGGTGGCTCTTCGACTACTGGCAGCACGAGCCGTTCTTTCACCTCGGCGCGGACTGGAACGTGGGCGCCCTGGCGCGGCTCTACGGCCTGCTGCCTCTCGCGCTCTTCGGGGCGCCCACCGTCCTGATGGGGCTCTCGTTCGGCGCGCTGCAGCGCGCGGTGCAGGACGACCCGGCCACGAGTGGCCGCAAGGTCGGGATCCTCCAGGCCGCCAACATCGCCGGCTGCACCGCCGGGAGCCTCGCCACGGGCCTCGTCCTTCTGGAGCGGATCGGCACCGCCGGGACGGTCCGCCTTCTCGTCGCCGTCTTCGGCATCGTCTTCCTCCTGGTGCGGGCCCGGACCGCGGGCCTCACCCGCGCCTGGCTCGCCCGGGCGGCCGCCCTCGCCCTCGTCCTGGCCGTGCTGCCCTCGAACGACAGCCTCTGGAAACGGCTTCACGGGGTGACCGCGGACGAGCCCCCGTCCTTCATCGGCGAGGACGCGAGCGCCGTGAGCGCCGTCTTCCCGGGTGAGGGGCACCGCTGGCGCGTGACGCGTCAACGGCCTGCCCCACAGCTGGCTTCCCTTCGAGGGCATCCACACCCTGCTCGGCGCCGTGCCCGCCCTGATCCACCCCGCGCCCGAGGAGATCGCCGTCATCGGGCTGGGCTCGGGCGAGACCGCGTGGGCGGTCGCGCTGCCGGCCGGAGACGCGTCGCGTGCGGGTCTTCGAGATCGCCGCGAGCCAGCATCGCCTGCTCGAGCAGGTCTCGGTGGTGGCGCCCTTCCCGTCGCTCGTGGAGCTGCTGTCGGACCGGCGCGTGACGCTCGAGGTGGCGGACGGACGGCAGGCGCTCGTCCGCGACGAGCGGCGCTACGACGTGATCGAGATCGACGCCCTCTTCCTGACGAGCGCCGGCAGCGGCAACCTGTACTCGGTCGAGTTCTTCGAGCTGTGCGCGCGGCGCCTCAAGCCGGGGGGCCTGCTCTGCTCGCAGAAGCCGGCCCGCCGCGTCGGCCTCACCTTCGCCGAGGCGCTTCCCTACGCGCTCGATTTCGGCAACATGATGGTGGGCAGCAACGAGCCGCTGCCGATCGACCCGGCCGCGTGGGAGGCGCGCCTGCGGCAGCCGCAGGTGGCGCGCCGCTTCGACGCGGAGGCCCTCGAGGGGATTCGCGACCGACTGCAACGACGCCCACCCCGCGCGGCGCAACCCCACCGCCCGCATCGGCCTCAACCGCGACCTCTTCCCACGCGACGAGTTCGGGACGCCGGCGAGACGCTGAACCTACTTCAGCAGCAGGCTCTTCCAGTCGGGGGGCTTGGGGGTGCTTTCCTTGGAGAGGGCCTTCTCGATCGCGAAGGTCGCCATCTTCTCGACCGCCCACGGGAAGTGCGCGTCCTTGAGGCTGCGGTAGTCGAGGTCGGGCGTGTAGTTCGTGAGGTCGATGCCGTAGTACTTCCCGTCCTTCACCGCGAACTCGAGCGCGTTCATGTCGTAGCCGAGGGCCACGTTGTACTGGAGGGAGAGCTCCTCGGCCTTGTCGCGCAGGGCCCTGGGCAGGATGTCGTAGTCCTGGTTGTAGCCGCCCATGCCCCCGGGGGCGGGGTCGTAGCGGATGGCGCGAGCCCAGCGCCGCCCGATGGTGGGGACGCGGATGTAGGTGTCCCAGGAGATGAACTCCTGCAGCATCAGGGTGAGCGTCCCCGACTCGTTGTAGTGGTGCATCAGCTCGTCGAGGGAGTGGATCTTGTTGACGTTCTTCCAGCCCCCGCCGAAGGCCGGCTTCATGATGCAGGGGCACCCCACGTAGTCGAGGTACATCGAGAAGTCGGTCGGCCACAGGTTGCGCAGGCTCTCCGCCGTGACGTCGTCCACGTAGGAGCGGTTGGGCAGGACGACGGTCTTCGGCTCGGCGATCCCCAGCTTCTCCGCGGCGGCGTAGCCGAAGAACTTGTCGTCGGCGGTGCGCCAGAAGACGTTGTTGATGCAGTAGGTCCCCTGCAGGGCGGCCATCTTGAGGTACACGGAGTAGTACGGAACCTCGTGGCTCATCCGGTCGAGGATGACCCGGTACGGGACCGGCTCGTTGAGCTTGGTGCCGCCGAGGTGGACGAACTCCGCCGTCACTCCCTTGCCGATCGAGTTGACCTTCGCGACGAACGCGTCGGGGAAGGAGTTCTCCCGGCCACGCAGGACGCCGATGCGCACGCCGCTCTCCGCCATGGGGCTCACCTCTTTGGCGCGGATTCTAGCATCCACCCGTCGAACGGCGCGCCGAGCGCGTGCGGGCGCTCAGAGGTGCCTCAGCCCGTCCTCGTCCTCCGGTCCCCGCCGCCGCAGGAGCCGCTCGAGCGACTCGCGAGCGATTTCCTTGCCCGCGAGGCCGAAGGCGAGGGCGAGGGCGAGCACCACGCCGCCGAACGAGATGGCGAAGGCGGTGAGCACCACCCTCTGCCCGAGCCCCACCTCCTCGAGGGCCATCGCCGCGAACAGCACGAAGAGCGCGGCGTGCGCCCCGGAGGAGAGGAGCCGCGCCGACGGCAAGCCCGGCGTTCACCGCCGCGATCAGCACGCTGCGCCGCGCGAAGCCGGCCACGAGCCCGCCCGCGAGCAGGAGCGCCACCGCCACGAGGAGGTGGGGCAGCCAGGCGAAGGCGCGCGAGACGAGGTCCACCGCGACCCGGACGTCGAGGGCCGCGACCGCCAGCAGGACGAAGACCGCGAGCACCACCCACGCCGCGGCGAGGGAGATGGTGCGGGAGGGCCGGCGCGTCAGGCCGGCCCGGCGGGCCACGTCGCCGAGGCCGCTGCGCTCGGCGAAGCGGTCCACCCCGAGCCGGGGCAGCAGGAAGGCGAGCGCGAAGCGGACGGCCCCCGCGGCCAGGGTGCCGACGAGGAGGACCACGAGCATGGCCAGGACGTTCGGCGCGAACCCGCGCACCCGGTCGCCGAACTCCACGAGCGTCGTTCGGATGACTTCGTTCAGCATCGTTCCTCACGCCTCCTCTCTGCCACGTATGCGCTCATCGCCAGCGGTCGCACAGGTCGGCCTTCTGCCGGACGAACTCGTCGGCGAGGGCCTGGATGGCCGCCTCCACCTCTTCCGCCCTGCTCTCCGCGGTGGCCAGCACGAACGAAGCGGTCCGACCGAGGTAGAGCGGCACCAGCGACCGCAGGAGCTGCTCCCGCGGCAGCACGCCCCGCCGGTACGCGATCGCGAAGTCGTGGACGACCCGCACCCAGAGCGGGTCGGGGAAGCAGAAGGCCCGATCGTCCGCCGCCGCGAGGGCGGCCACGTCGCTCAGGGTGTCCGGCGCGAGCGCCCGTCCCCACGGGTCGCCGAGGTCCCGGACGCCCTGGGCGAAGATGCCGAGCATCCGCGTCACGTTCACGCTCACCGGCTCGAGCCCGACCCCGTGCGGGAAACCGAAGAGAGGCACCGCCTCCGCCCCCTGCACCGTGGCCCACCGCTCGTGGTAGGTCTCCATCAGGTCGAAGACCGCGGACACGACCTGCACCAGCATCGCGGCGAGGTCGGCCCCGGGGTCCTTGGGGTCGTGGATCTTGGCCCCGAGGAAGGACTGGCACACGCGGAAGCCGTCCGCCACCGCGGTCGTCGTCATCCAGATGTCGATCCCGAAGCGGGCCACCTCGGTCTCCCACACCGGGCGGCGGAGGTAGTGCGAGGCCAGCCGGCCGGAGAAGCCGAACTCGCCGCCGATCGGCTGCCGCACGTCGCGCCCGTAGAGCGAGCGGGTGAGCGGGTAGACGATCGAGTTCGTGATCGTGCCGTCGTACTTGTGGCGCAGGTAGAGGGGGGCGACGTAGTCGAAGCCGTGCTCGACCTGGGGACCGAGCAGCAGCTCGATCCACTGCGGGGTGATGCTGCGCAGGTCGGAGTCCACGACCGCGCAGGCGCGGGCGCCCAGCCGCTCGGCGATGGCGAAGATCGTCCGCAGCGCGCTGCCCTTGCCCGGCAGGCCGTGGTACGGCGTCACGATCTTGTAGACGGGGTCGACCGGGTGCGAGACCAGGATGGCCTCGGGCGCGCCGAAGTCCGCGGCGGCCACGACCTCGGCGGTCCCGTCGCCGCGACCCGCCGTCCGAGTTCACGATCACCGCCCGGCGTCCCGGGAAGTGCTTGGTCAGGCCGGCCGCGACCGCGCGCACGACGTGGCCGATCGTGGGGGCGTTGTTGAAGCTGGGGATGCCGACGACGAGCTCCGCCGTGCCGAGCTCGCGCACGCGCTCGGCCACCCGCGGGTCGAGGGGGACGCCGCTCACGCCCCCACCCGCGGCAGCGGCTCGCCCGCGAGTGCGGCGAGGACCGCCGCCGACCATCCCGAGGGTCCCGGCGCCGGCGCGCGCTCTTTCCCGCGGAGACGATCGGCGAGGGCCGGGTCCAGCGTGCCGTCGGGGCGCGGCATGACGATCGGGCGGGTCACGGCGAGCAGCAGCGGAAGGTCGTTGGCGGCGTCGCCGAGACCGACGACCTCGCCCTGGACGCCTCCGGGCCAGCCGAGCACCAGCGCCCGTACGGCCCGGCCCTTGTCCGCCGGCCCGGTGAGGTGATGGACGCGCCCCCCGTGCGTGA
Source organism: uncultured Acidobacteriota bacterium (assembly GCA_963818355.1). Classification (GTDB taxonomy): domain Bacteria; phylum Acidobacteriota; class Vicinamibacteria; order Fen-336; family Fen-336; genus DATBSL01. The sequence continues at coordinate 280,194 of CAWFSB010000059.1, forward strand.
CGCGCAGCCCGCGCCCCCGCGCGGCGCGATCGAGGCGCGCGTCCACCTCGGGATCGCGCCCGGGCGGGTCCTCGACCACGAACGGCTCGTCGTACTCGCGGCGCATCGCGAGCGCCGCCTGGTCGGGCGGGAGGCCGGTGAGCGCCACCACCTCCCCGACCGACATCTGCGCGAACGACCTCACCCGTACGCCCGCCTCGCGCGCCACCGCCGGGAGCTCCGCGAGGAGCTGCCCGCGCGGCGTGCCCATCACGAGCACGGAGCCGCCGGTGCACGACCGCCCCGCCGTTCTCCACCACGAGCGGCCCCGGGACGCCGATCGCGGCGGCGAGCGGCTCCATCTCCGCCCGCGTCTTGCTGCTGCACAGGACGAGCGGCACCTGCGCCTCCCGCAGCGCGTCGAGCGCCGGCCGGGCCGGGGCGAAGTCGTAGGTCTCCCGGTCGAGGAGGGTCCCGTCGAGGTCGGTCGCCACGAGCCCGACCCGGCTCATCGCCAGGCCCGCCGCGCCGAGGCGTCGCCCTTCGCGACCGCGGCCAGGAGCCTCGCGCCCGCGTCGGGGACGCCGGCCCAGACCCGCGACCAGTTCGGGACGAGGGGCGGGCCCAGCGGGTCGGACAGGAACTCCTCGGTCGCGGCCCGCAGCGCCTGGGTGAAGACCTGGATGGTGCGCTCCTCCGCGTGCCGGTCGAAGGCGAGGCCGTTGATGTTCGCCACCGCGTGGCTGTCGCCGACTGCGTCCTCGGCCTCGCGCTGGTAGGCGGCGAGCAGGCTCATGAGGACGCCCGGGGCGAGGTTCACGCCGGCGGCGGCGAGCGTCCGCAGCAGGTGCTTCACCACGTCGCGCGCCATCCGGTTCAGGCCGCGCGAGGGGTCGTCGGCCGAGAGCGCCTGGTGCTTGTGGTCGTAGCGCTCGGCGATCTCCACCTGGCAGATGCGGCCGGCGGCGCGGTGGCGCAGCGCCTCGAACAGCGTGACGATCTCGAGCCCCCAGTCGCAGGGCAGGCGCATGCGCTCGGCGAGGTCCGACTTGATCGCGAACTCGCCGGAGAGGGCGTAGCGGAAGGACGAGAGGTACCGGATGTAGGGGTCCTGCCCGATGAGCCGCGTGAACGCGGCGAGGAGCGGCGTCAGCAGCAGGCGGGTCACGCGCCCGTGGAGCCGGTCGGAGACGCGCGCGTAGTAGGCCTTGACGAAGTCGAAGTCGACGGTGGGCTCGACCGCCGGCAGGACCAGCCGGGCGAGCATCGCGCGGCTGAAGTTGACGACGTCCGCGTCCTGGAAGGCGATGTAGGCGGCGCGCTCCTCGGCCAGCACGTGGCCGATGGCCAGCCAGCAGGCGCGCCCCTTGCCGGGCTCGCCGGTGTGCAGCCCCGCCGCGGCCATCTCCTCGACGAAGCTCTCGACTGCCGGCGACTCGTTCCAGAGCACGACCTTGCGGCCCGGGTAGCGCTCGAAGTACGCGAGCGCGCGGTGGTAGTCGTCGAAGGAGGCGTGGTTGAGCGAGAGCACGAGCGAGTCGAGGTAGCGCACCCGGCACAGCTCGTCGAGGATCCCGCCGAGCGCGGGCCGCTCCATCTCGGACGGCACGAGCGGGATCACGAGCGACACCGGGAACCGCGCCGACAGCGACTCGATGCGCCGCTCCATCTCGCCCGTGTCCCGCGCCACCAGGAGGGGGATGGCGGTGACCGGACCGAACTGGTGGAAGTCGCTCATGTCACCTCCCGGAAGGGGAGCGCCGACGGGGGTGTGCGACCCGGTGGTCCGGTGGCCTCGCCAGGGACCGTGATCGACCGTGGTCGCTAGGCTATCAGGCCGAGGGCCCCCGCTCAAGCTGCCGCGCGAGCCGGTCGGCGGGGGGCCGGCGCTGGTAGACTGCCCGTCGATGGGATCGATCACGCTCCTCTCTCCGCGGCCTCCGGCGCACGACGAGCAGGGCCGCATCCTGCTCGCCCTCGCCTTCGTCCTCGTCGGGCGCCAAGCTCTTCGGCGCCCTCGTCGAGCGGCGTCGGCCAGCCCGCCGTCCTCGGCGAGCTGCTCTTCGGGGTGCTCCTCGGCAACCTCGCCCTCCTCGGCGGGCCCAGCGTCGCCGCGCTCGAGGCGAGCGAGACCTTCGCGATCCTGGCCGAGCTCGGGGCGATCCTGCTGCTCTTCGAGGTCGGGCCTCGAGTCGACCCCGAAGGACATGATGGCGGTCGGGGTCCCCGCGACCGCTGGTCGCCGTCGTGGGCGTCGTGGCGCCGATGGTCCTCGGCTACGGCGTCGGCCGAGCTGATGCTCGCCCGGCGAGTCCTGGATGGCCCACGCCTTCCTCGGCGCGATGCTCGCCGCCACCTCGGTCGGGATCACCGCGCGCGTGCTGCAGGAGGCGAAGGCCATCCAGGACGCCGAGCGCCCGGATCATCCTGGGCGCGGCCGTGATCGACGACGTGCTGGGCCTCGTGGTCCTCGCCATCATCGCCGGCGTCATCCGGGCCGCCGGCGGAGGGCACGACCCTCGACGCCCTCGGGCATCGCGGCTCATCGTGGTGAAGGCGCTCGGCTTCCTCGTCGGGGCGATCGTCGTCGGCTCCTACCTCGTCCCCGCGGCTCTTCCGCCACGCCCTCGCCCTCCGCTCGACCGGCGTCGTGCAGGCGCTCGCCCTCGGCCTCTGCTTCGGCCTCGCCTGGCTCGCCGGCAGGCCGGGCTCGCCCCGATCGTGGGCGCCTTCGCGGCCGGCCTCGTCCTCGAGGACGTCCACTTCGAGGACCACGTGAAGCGGGGCGAGAAGCCGCTCCACGAGAGCCTGCACGCGCTCACCGCCCTCCTCGTCCCCGTCTTCTTCGTGCGCATGGGCATGCTGGTCCACGTCGAGAACTTCGCTGAAGCCGGGCGTGATCGGGCTTCGCCGTGCTCATCACCGTGGCCGCGATGATCGGCAAGTGGGCGTGCGGCCTGGTCACGCCCGCGGCGGCGTCTCCCGCGTGACCGTCGGCGCTCGGGATGATGCCGCGCGGCGAGGTCGGCCTCATCTTCGCCGGCATCGGGGCGAGCCTCGATCCTCGGGGCACGCCGGTCGTCAGCCCCGAGACCTACGCCGCCGCCGTCTTCATGGTCGTGGTGACGACCATGGCGACGCCGCCCCTGCTCCTCTGGTCGCTGAAGCGGGATGGGGCCGCGGCCCCGTCCTGAGCCTGCCCAGAGGCCGGCCGGGCGGCTGTGGCCGGCGGCGGACCTGCGATACAGTCGCGGTGGAGGCCCTCCCCATGCAGCGCGCCATCCTCTGGGCCTACCGCCTGTTCCCGGTGGTGCTGCTCCCTCTCATGCTGGTCCTGTCGAGGGACTTCGGCGTGACGTGGGACGAGAAGATCCAGCAGCTCTACGGGGAGAGGGTCTGGCGCTTCCTGACCGAGGGCCTGGACGACGACTGGTTCCACCCCGGTACGCTGCGCATGTACCTCTACGGCGGCTTGTTCGACACGACGTGTGTCGCCGTCCAGCGGGTGCTGTCCGGCGACATCTGGATCACGCGCCACTACGTCAATGCCGCGTTCGGCTGGCTGGGCATCCTCTACGTCGGTCGCCTCGGACGGCTCCTGTCCGGGCCGGGCACGGGCCTCCTGGCCATGGTCCTGCTCACCCTGTCGCCACGCTACCTCGGCGACTCGATGAACAACCCCAAGGACCTCCCCCTGGCCGCGCTGATGGCGGCGGCGCTCTACTACCTCATGCGCCTGGAGCCGGGGTACCCGCACCTCGGATGGCGGCTGGCCGTCCCTCTCACGCTGGCCATCGGCCTGGCGGTGAACGTGCGGTCCGGCGCCCTCGTCTTGCTGGCGTATCTGGCGATCGCTCTCCTGGGGCTCACGATCGCGGCGCGCCAGCGCTCTGCGCCGCGTCTCGCCGCCACCTTCGCGCGGTGGGCGGGCGTCGCGATCGCCGTCCTGCTGCTGGGGACGGTGTTCTGGCCGTGGGCCCAGGTCCGGCCGCTCACGCGTCCGGTGCGGGGGATGATCACGATCTCACGGCTACCGTGGAACTTCCCGGTCCTCTTCGACGGCGCCGAGGTGCCGGCGAGCGCGCTGCCCTGGACATACGTTCCGCAGTGGGTGCTCATCACGACACCCCCCGTGGTGCTCGTGGGTGCTCTGCTATCCCTCCTGCTGATCGCTCGCCGCTCGACGGCGGGCCCCCTCGCCTGGCGAGTGTGCGCACTGTGGGGCGTGACGCTTCTTCCCGTGACCCACGTCGTGCTCAGCGGGGCCACGATCTACGACGGGGTCCGGCACCTGCTGTTCACCTACCCGCCCCTGGTGGTGGTGGCCGCCGCCGGCTGGCGGAGATCTCTCGAGAGCCCGTCGAGGAAGCTGAAGACCATCGCCGCACTGGCTCTGGGACTCGGCCTCCTGGAGCCCGCCCTCTTCCAGTGGCGCAACCACCCGAACCAGGCCGTCTACTTCAACGCTCTGGCCGGCGGGCCCCGCGGCGCGTTCGGCCGGTACGAGCTCGACTACTGGGGAAACAGCGTGCTCCAGGCGGCCCGGTGGGCGGATCGGGTGGCGCGAGCCTCGGGCATCCGTCTCGTCGTTTCCGGTGCGCCGCACCACGTCGTGCGCGACGACGTGCGGCGTTTCGGATCGCTCGACTACGCCCGGGAAGAGCTGGACGCTCATCACCTGACAGTCGTGGTGCTGCGCGGTCCCCGCCAGGACGTCCTGGACATGGCCGGTCGCGGCGACGTCCTCCACGCCGTCACCACCGCGGACGGAACGCCTCTCGCGGTGGTCCTCCCGGGCCCCCGCTACGCCGAGGTGGAAGCGAAGATCCCGTGAAGGTACGACCCGCGCCTTCGACGGGGACCCTGGCCACCGTGGCCGTGCTCACGGTCCTCTACGCGGGGCTGTGCAAGGCCCTTCTCTTTCACGACCTCGAGTACACCCACACGGACTTCTTCTCGTTTCTCGAGATGAGCCGGAGCCTGGTCCAGTCGGGAGAGCTGCTCCGCGACAACGTCTACGGTCACCACGCGGCCATCCACGGCTTCTACCTGCTCCTGGCGTTCTCGCCTTTCACGGTCCCCCTCGGCGCCTACGGGCTGATCCTGGGCCTCGTCCTCCTCCACCTGGCCGCCGTCGTGCGCATGGCGCTCGCCACCACCCTCGACCTGCCCGGCCGCGTCGCGCTCCTGGGCGGGTACCTGAGCCCGATCGCCTACGCCGTCTTCGACAACCCGGTCTTCGGCTTCCACCCGGAGCTGTGCTATCCCCCGTTGGCCCTTCTCCTGGCCCTCGACCTGCGCGAGGGCAGATCGCGCCGGGCGATCCTGGTGGCCGCGCTCATGGTGCTGGTGAAGGAAGACGGGGCCGTCCTGTGCGCCTGCGTCCTCGTCGCCTTCTTCGGACCCCGCCTCTGGGCCCAGCGTGCCGCGGCACCGGAGGAGCGCCGTCTGGTCGCCTCCGCGGCGGCCTGGAGCCTCCTGGCCGCGACCCTCGCCTTCGTCGCGGGGATGGTCCTGCTCTGGGTCATGGGCCGGGTGGTCACGCTGCCGCAGGAGACGGCCGAGGTCCGGGTCCTGGATTCATTCCGGAACATGGGCCACGCCGTCGCCGGCCACGGTGTGCTGCGGGAGAGCCTTCGGTGGGGTCTCGTCGGGTATTGCGGGGTGGGCGTCCTGTGCCTCCTCCCCCTCGGGCGCCGGCTCTTCCGGGGTCTGGTGCTCCTGCTCGTGTCGTTGCCACCTCTCCTGGCGGTGCTCCTGGTGGCGGCCGGGACGTACCGCTTCCGGTACATGCTCTGGCCCCATCGGCTCGCGGCGCTCCAGGCCCTCGCGGTCGCCTGCCTCGTGCTGGCCCTGCCCTCTTCCAGCTCCGCCGGTCGCCGCCCGATGGTCAAGGTCTTGGGGCTGCTCGCCTTGACGTGGGCGGCGCAGCTCTTCATCCTGGACCGCGTCGAGGGATACAGGCCCTGGGCTCGCCTCCAGGTGCTCTCCCTGCTGAAGGGCGAGGGCACCCGGGCGTCCACGGTGCCTCCCGAACAGCTGCGCTTCCTGCGCTGTCTCGGCGAACGTCTCCCCCGAGGCCTGCCCGTCTCGTCCTTCGGCGACCTGCACCCTGTGTTCCACCAGCAGTCGGTCGTCTTCGAAGCGCGCCTGGAACGCGCCCGGCACGCGCCGAGGCTTCGCGTGGTGCCGGCCTCCGTCGTCGCAAGCCCCGCCGGCCGCGGGCTTCTGCCTCGCTCCCCGGTTCGGGGGCCTCGAGATACAGGCGGAATGTGATCTCGTCCCGCTGGTCGAGGACTGTCGTCGGGACGCTCGCGATCCCCCGAGTTGAACGGCGTCAGGTCGCCTCGGGTCCCCAGCCGCTCCTGCACGAGGCGGAAGACGTCGCCGTCCCGGTCGCGGCCCGAGGTCCGGTGGAGCAGGGCCAGCAGCACCAGGAGACCCGCCAGCCGTCCGAACGACCAGGGATAGAAGTCGAACGTGGGCAGAGGAAGACGAGGAGGTAGGCGAGCGCTGAAGACCGCCCACTCGCCCGGCGCCTGCAGCCGCCGCGTGATCACGAGAAACGGCAGCGCGACGAAGACGGGGTGGTGCTCCCAGACCAGGGGCGACGCCAGCACCATGAGCACGGCCAGGGCGGGCCAGGCGTTGAGGACGTCGTTCCCCGGACCCCGGGCGGAAACGAAGGCACCGCGCCGGATCGCGACTCCCGCGACCGCGAGCGCCGTGGCCAGGACCGACGCCTTGGCCACGAGCCTCACCAGGGGCAGGTCCACGACGCCGAACGGTCCGCCCAGCACCGCGGCCGTGCTCCGGAGGAACGAGTCGATCGAGTTCTCGCGGAAGCACAGGTCCGTCCACGCGTAGACGCCGCGGGCGTTGTGGAGGAAGTCCAGGAAGGGCTGGGCTCCGTGGACGGCGTAGATCGCGGCCGCGACCGCGCCCATCCAGGCGACGAAGGCCGCCAGCCAGCGGCGGTTCCCCTCCAGCAGGAACGGCAGGACCAGCACGACGGGAGAGGACTTCAGGTGAACCGCCAGCGCCAGCGCCAGGGCGGACCCGACGGGAAACCGGGGGTAGGCGAGGAGGGCCAGGAGGATCAGGTTGGCGACGTGGAGGTTGACCTGGCCGTAGACCAGCGTGCGCAGGACGGGCACGTTGATCGCCATGAAGGCCAGGACGAGACAGGCGGAAGCACGCGTGTCGAAGCCGTACCGGACGAGGGTGAGGGACAGCAGCCCGGCGAAGGCAGCGACCGCGAGCACGTTCCGGATCCACAGGGCCGTGCGCATTCCCCCCCGGCCGAGGGGCACGAGGAGCTCACACGCGGCGGCCAGCAGCGGCGGGTAGATGTAGCGCTCGTGCAGCGGCCGCCCCTCGCTGAGGTCGAAGGCCGCCCTCATGTAGTCGCCGGCGTCGGGATACTCGCTGCGCTCGCGCAGCACGTTCGCGTACAGGGCCAGCACCAGGAAGGAGGCGATCGCGACGAGGCCGAAGCGGGCCCGGAAGGGGGAAAGGCGGAGGAGCGCGAGCACGAGACCGCTGGAGAGCCAGACGAGCCCCACCGCGGAGTAGGTGAGCTTCAGGCCCGAGACCGGCCCCACCTGGACGAGAGAAGAGAACACCTCGGGGCCCTTCACGGCCACGAGGGCCCCGTTCACGACGGCGAACACCGCCGTGGCCGCCACCCACAGGCGCAGCGTCAGGGACAGGAAGCGATCGATTCCGTTCGGGTCCGGCTGGCTCATGTGCTCTCGGCGGGAGTATACGGCCGACGTCGAGCGTCCTACCCCGCGCCGAGGAGCGCCAGCAGCACGCCGCCGGCCACGACGCTCGCCACCTGGCCGGCGGTGTTGGCGCCCATCGCGTGCATGAGGAGGAAGTTCTCGAAGTCCTCCTCGAGGCCGACGCGGTTCACCACGCGCGCCGCCATGGGGAAGGCGCTGATCCCGGCCGCGCCGAGCAGCGGGTTGAAGCGCCCGCCGCTCGCGGCGTTGAGCGCCTTGGCGAAGAGGATCCCGGCGGCGGTGTCGAGTGCGAAGGCGAGAATGCCGAGGACGAGGATCTTCAGCGTGGTCACGCGCAGGAAGGAGTCCGCCCGCATGGTCGAGCCGACCGCGAGGCCCAGGAACAGGGTCACCACGTTGGCGAGCTCCTTCGATGAGGCGCCGGTGAGCCGCTCGACGACGCCCGATTCCTTCATGAGGTTCCCGAGCATGAGCATGCCGATGAGGGGGATCGCCATCGGCACCAGGATCCCCACCACCAGCGTGACCACGAGCGGGAAGAGGACGCGCGTCCGCCGCGAGATGGTCCGCTGGGTGTAGGGCATGCGGATCCGCCGCTCGCGCCGGGTGGTGAGCCAGCGCATGATCGGCGGCTGGATGAGCGGCACGAGGGACATGTAGCTGTAGGCGCACACCGTGATCGGCCCCAGCAGGTGCGGCGCGAGCAGGTTCGAGACGTAGATCGAAGTCGGCCCGTCGATCGCGCCGATGATCCCGATCGACGCCGCCTCGTTCAGCTGGAAGCCGAGCGCGAGGGCGAGAAGCAGCGTGCCGAAGATGCCGAACTGGCCGGCTGCCCCCAGCAGCATCATCCGCGGGTTCTCGAGGAGCGGGCCGAAGTCGGTCATGGCCCCGATGCCCACGAAGATGAGGAGCGGGAACATCTCGTTCTCGATGCCCATCCGGTAGAGAACGCTGAGCGCCCCGTCCTCCGCGATCATCGGGGAGAGAGGCAGGTTCGCGAAGAGGCAGCCGGCCCCGATCGGGAGGAGCAGCATCGGCTCGTACTCCTTCGCGACCGCGAGGTACACGAGGAGAAGGCCGACGCCGAGCATGAAGACCGCGCCCGGAGTCAGGTGCAGGACGCCCTGGAGGAGCTGGGCGAGGGTGTCGCCTCCCACTCAGGCCTCCTTGAAGACGACGAGCACGTCGCCGTAGCCGACCGCCTGGCCCGCCTGCGCGCGCACCTCCGCCACCACCGCGTCCTGCGGGCTCTTGATGGCGTTCGTCATCTTCATGGCCTCGAGCTTCACCACGAGCTGCCCGGCGGCCACGCGGTCGCCGGCCGCCACGTGCACCGAGACGACCGTGCCCGGCATCGGCGCCGCGAGCTCGGGGCGGAAGCCGTCCTCGAGCAGGTGGGGCTGGGCCGCGAGGGCCGGCAGGTGGGCGGGGACGAGGGGCGGGAGCGTCTCCGGGGCCGGGGGACGGTAGAGGCGCGGCGGTGGGAGTGGCCTCCTCCTCGGGCTCGGCGGGCGCCATCTCGGGGCTGATCACGGCCTCCGCCACGTCGTGGGCCGAGGCGAGCCGGACCTTGTACTCCTTCCGCCCACGTGGACCTCGAAGGTGTCGCGGGCGGTCTCCTCGACGTCGATCACGTGGGCCTTGCCGCCCACCTCCACGGTGTAGCGCCTCACACGTACCTCCCCCCGGGGGCCCAGCTGCGGTTCTGGCGGGTGCGGCCGCTCGCCACCCAGCGGCTGGGCAGGGTGCCGGGCTGGTGGCTGCGCATCGCGGGCGCGGCCTGCTTGCGGCGCACGCGAATGTGCGCGCGGACGGCGATCATGATCGCGGCGAGGAGCGCGGGGTCGGGCCCTGCCCCCCTCGCGGCGGAGAGCGCCTTTCCCGCCCTGGCCTCGGTCGCCCTCGGCCGGTCGAGCCGCACCAGGCCGCCGATGAGCACGGCGAGGACGCCGAGGAGGAGGAAGACGATCCCCATCCCGTAGACGGTGAGCCGGAGGCCGACGAGCAGGTTCTCCATGGCTAGACCGGCATGAGCCCGTGCTTGCGGGGCGGGTTCTGCTGGACCTTGGTGCGGAGCACCTCGAGCGCCCGCACGAGGCGCGGCCGGGTCTCCCGCGGCTCGATGACCTCGTCGATCTGTCCCACGTCCGCGGCGCGGTAGGGGTTCATGAAGGCCTCGCGGTACTCCTCGACGAAGCGCCTCTCGAGGGCCGCCGCGTCCTTCGCCCCGGCGATCTCCCGGCGGCGCAGCACGCGGACGGCGCCTTCCGCGCCCATCACCGCGATCTGGGCGGTGGGCCAGGCGAAGGCGAGGTCGCTGCGCATCTGCTTCGAGCTCATGGCGCGAGGTACGCCCCACCCATGGCCTTGCGGGTCACCATCTGGATCTTCGGGACGGTCGCCTCGCAGTAGGCGTAGATGACCTTGGCCCCGTGCCGGATGACGCCGTAGTGCTCCTGGCCGACACCCGGCAGGTAGCCCGGGGTGTCCACGAAGGTCACCACCGGGATGTTGAACGCGTCGCAGATGCGCACGTGGCGCGCGATCTTGTCCGAGGAGTCGATGTCGAGGGCCGCCGCGAGGGCGCGGCTGGTTGGCCACGACCCCGATGCACCAGCCGTCGAGCCGGGCGAAACCCACGATGCAGTTGCGGGCGTAGTAGGGGTGGATCTCCAGGAAGCTGTCGCGGTCGAACACGGCGTCGAGCACCGCGTGCATGTCGTAAGGCTCCGACTCGTCGGCGGGAATCGACCGTGTTCAGCGAGTCGTTCATCCGGTCGGGCGGGTCGTGGGCCGCAGCGCGGCGGGTCCTCGGTGTTGTTCTGCGGCAGGTAGCTCAGCAGCAGCTTCACCAGCTCGAGGGCCTGCCCCTCCGACTCCGCCAGGAGCTGGGCGACGCCGCTGCGGCTGTTGTGGACGAGGCTGCCCCCGAGGTCGCGGGCGGTCACGTCTTCCCCGGTCACCGCCTTGATGACGTCGGGTCCGGTGATGAACATCGAGCTCGTGGGGCGCGTCATGATCACGAAGTCGGTGAGCGCGGGGGAGTACGCGGCGCCTCCCGCGCAGGGGCCGAGCACGACCGAGATCTGCGGGATGACCCCGGAGGACATCACGTTGCGCGTGAAGACCTCACCGTAGGCGGCCAGGCTGCGGACGCCCTCCTGGATGCGGGCGCCCCCCGAGTCGTTGAGGCCGATGAGCGGGATCCCGCTCTCGAGCGCGAGGTCCTGGAGCGGAGATCTTCTGCGACTGCACGGCGAGAACGAGCCGCCGAGCACGGTGAAGTCGTGGGCAAAGACGGCGACCCTTCGGCCGTTGCTTGCCGAACCCTGACACGACCCCGTCGCCGGAAGAACTCCTGGGCGATGCCGAAGTCGGTGCAGTCGTGGGTGGCGAGAGCGCCGATCTCCTGGAAGGAGCCCTCGTCAGGAGGAAGGAGAGTCGCTGCGCGCCGTGCCCTTCCCCT
>CAWFSB010000060.1:0-61805 GCA_963818355.1 uncultured Acidobacteriota bacterium
CCGGGGAGGTGATCCACGTGGACGGTGGCTTCCACGTGATGGGCATGGCGGCCCTCTAGGGGAGGGTTTCCGCCGCTTTCGGAAAGCACCGTGGCCCGGTCCCTTTCGCTGATCGTCCTCGCCGTGGTCGTCCTGGGCGGCGCCCCCGCCCGGGGCCAGGCTCCGCCCGCTCCCGCGGGAGCCCCCGCGCCGCCGGCCACGCCGCCGGCCGTCGCGCCCGCCCCGGCGGTGGAGCCGCCGCCCGACCCGGGCGAGCTGCGGGTCCGGGCCGAGACCCAGGAGCAGCTGGAGAAGGGCCACTTTGCGTGGCGGGGCACGGTCGACCTGCGCATGGGCTCCATGCGGATCCAGGCCGACAAGGCGGACGTCTACGAGGACGTCCAGCCCGACGGCAGCGTGAAGCGCCGGCTCGTGGCCGAGGGCAACGTCGTCTTCATCCGTGGCGAGGAGCGCCTCTCCGGGGACCGCGTCGAGATGGACGAGTCGGGTCGGGGCTTCTTCGAGAACGCGGTGGGGTTCGTCGAGCCGGGCGTCTACATCGAGGGCCGCCGCGTCGAGCGGGTGGACGACGACACCTACCGCGTGGAGGGGGGCAAGTTCACCTCCTGCTCGCAGCCCAACGCGCGCTGGTCGTTCTCCGCCTCGAGCGCCCGCGTCGAGGTGGACGACAAGGTGGTGGCGAAGAACTCGGTCCTCAAGGTGAAGGGGATCCCGGTCTTCTACGCGCCCTACATCTACTACCCCATCCGCAAGGACGGCCGCTCCACGGGCTTTCTCATCCCCCATGTCGGCTACTCGTCCTACCGCGGCGTCAACGTCGGCACCGCGTTCTTCTGGGCGATGGGGCGCAGCCTCGACCAGACCTTCTACGCGGACACCTACTCGAAGGTCGGCTACGGCTTCGGCCACGAGCTGCGCTACGCCGCGGACTCGCCGTCGCGGGGCATCTTCCGCACGTACCTCTTCCAGTACCAGGGCACGCCCACGATCCTCGACCCCGACACCGGCGAGGTCGTGGAGGAAGGCACGCCGGCCAACACGGACTACGACGTCGACTGGAACGCCCTGCACATGCTGCCCGGCTCGGTGCGCGCCACCGTGAACGTCCGCAAGTACAGCAACCTCACCTTCAACCAGCGCTTCCAGGAGAGCTTCAACCGGGTCACGAACCGGACCGAGCACTGGTCGGCGGCCCTCGAGAAGGACCTGCGCCTGGCCGTCCTGAGCGCTTCCATGGACACGACCAGCACCTATTTCGGCACGGACTTCGTGCGGATCAACGGGCGGCTGCCCGGCCTCTCCCTGCGCCGCTTCCCGCGCCAGGTCGGGTGGGGCGGGGTCGTGTTCGGGCTCCTGGCCGCCGCGGACCGGCTCCAGTGGGGCGAGACCGACGCGGTCGACCACTGGGCACGCTTCGACGTCGCCCCCACCGTCGCGAGGCCGTTCCGACTCAGCTTCCTGGAGCTCAACCCCTCCTTCGGCTACCGCTACACCCGCTACGGCGCGAGCTTCGGGGTGAACGCGGAGGAGCAGAACGCGATCGTCGGACCAGCCCTCAACCGGTCGTTCTTCGAGACGCAGATGGAGATGCGGGGGCCGATCTTCTCGCGCGTCTTCGACACCCCGGGCTTCGGCTACTCCGAGCGCTTCAAGCACACGATCGGGCCCGAGTTCTCCTGGACCTACCGCACGCGGGTCGAGGACTTCAACTCCATCCCGAAGTTCGACGGGGACGACTACTTCCTCGGCACCAACCAGGTCGCCTACTCGCTCGTCCAGCGCTTCTACGCGAAACGCGCCGGGCCGACCGGCAAGGCCGTGCCCTACGAGTTCTTCAACTGGCGGCTCATGCAGACCTACTACGTCCAGATCGCGGACGGGCAGAACAACTTCGACCCGAACTACTCGTCCTCCGTGTTCGGTCCCGGCTTGAAGCCCGAGCACCTCTCGCCCCTCATGTCGCGCATGAAGGTGAAGCCCTCGCCGGCGTTCTCCGTGGACTTCAACCTCGAGTACGACGTCAACTTCAAGCAGGTCCGGCGCCAGAGCATCTTCGGCAGCGTGAACGCCTCGCGCGTCTTCCTGCAAGGCGGCTGGTCGCGCGCGGTGCGCCTTTCGGAGGACAAGGCCCTTCGCCAGGTGCGCGCCCACACCCTGCGGGGCAGCACGTCGCTCGAGGTCTTCCCCCGGCGGCTGTTCCTGGAGGGCTCGGCCGACTACGACATGCTCAACCGCGTCCTCTGGCAGCTCCGGGGCCAGGTCCGCTACGCCGTGCAGTGCTGCGGCTTCACCGTCGAGTACATCCAGTACGACTGGAACGGGCGCAACGAGAGGCAGTGGCGGTTCAACCTCGAGCTCGCGAACGTGGGCTCGATCGGCAACTTCAACGGGGCGGGCGTGAGCAGCTCCGGGCTGGGGGGCTACCGGTGAGGCTGCTGGTCACGGGCGCCGGCGGCTTCGTGGGCGGGCACCTCGTGGACTTCCTGCACGCGGAGCACCCGGAGGTCGAGGTCCACGGGGTGGTGCTGCCCCACGGCGGGGTGTCGTGGCGCGCGGCCTCGGGGGCGCGCGTCGTCGAGGCCGACCTCAACGACCCCGCGGCGGCGGCGGCGGTCGTCGAGGAGGTGCGGCCCGAGCGGATCCTCCACCTCGCCGGGCAGTCGAGCGTCCACCTCTCGTGGCTCGACCCCGGCGGCACGATGCGCACGAACGTCCTCGGCATCGTCCACCTGCTCGACGCGGTGCGGCGGGAGGGGCTGCGGCCGACGGTGCTCGTGGTGGGCAGCGCCGAGGAGTACGGCGCCGTCGCGCCCGAGGAGATGCCGATCCGGGAGGAGACGCCGCTTCGCCCCGCCTCGCCCTACGCGGTGAGCAAGGTGGCGCAGGGGGCGCTCGCGCTGCTCTACGGTCCCGCCGGCGGCCTGCGGGTCGTCCTGACCCGGACCTTCCACCACACGGGCCCCGGTCGCGGCGAGGCTTTCGCGGAGAGCTCCTTCGCCCGCCAGATCGCCGAGATCGAGGCCGGGCTGCGGCCTCCCGTGCTCAAGGTCGGCAACCTCGAGGCGGTCCGCGACTTCGCCGACGTGCGCGACGTGGTGCGGGCCTACTGGATGCTGCTCGAGAAGGGCGAGGCCGGGGTGGCCTACAACGTGTGCAGCGGGACGGGGCGCCCGGTTCGGCGACTGCTGGACCTGCTCCTCGCGGCCTCGAGCGCCCGCGTCGACGTGCGGGTGGACCCCGAGCGGCTCCGCCCCTCCGACGTGCCCGCGCAGGTCGGCGACCCGTCGCGCCTGCGCGCGGCCACGGGGTGGGAGCCGAGGATCCCGCTCGAGCGCACGCTGGGGGACCTGCTCGACGACTGGAGGGCCCGGACCGCCACCGCCGCCCCCCGGCCATGAAGGTCCTGCTCACCGGCGCGACCGGCTTTCTCGGGCGCACCGTGGCCCGTCACCTCGCGGCGCGCGGTCACCTCCTGCGCGTGCTCGCGCGCCCCACGAGCCGCCTCGAGGGGCTGCCGGAGGGCGTCGAGGTGGCCGCCGGGGACGTCACCGACGCCCTCTCGATGGCGTGCGCCGTCGAGGGCTGCGAGGCGGTCGTCCACATGGCCGCGCTCGTGAAGATCTGGGTGCCGGACCCCGAGCGCTTCGAGGCGGTCAACGTCGCCGGGCTCGAGAACGCGCTGGCGGCGGCCCGGGCCGCGGGGGCGCGGCTCGTCTACACGTCCTCGTTCATGGCCCTCGGCCCCTCGGGCGGAGGGGCTCTCGACGCGGAGCGGCTCCACCCCGGGCCGCCCTTCCGCAACCGCTACGAGCAGACCAAGGCCCGCGCCGACGCCGTGGCGCGCGAGGCGGCGGCCGGGGGCCAGGACGTCGTCACTCTCTACCCGGGCGTCATCTACGGCCCCGGCGACATGACCGACGGCAACATCGTCGCGCGGATGATCGCCGACCACCTGAACGGCCGGCTGCCCGGGCTCGTGGGCCCCGCCGACCGCCGGTGGTCGTACGCGTTCGTCGAGGACGTGGCCGAGGGCCACGCGCTCGCCCTCGAGCAGGGCCGGGCCGGGGACCGATTCGTGCTCGGCGGCGAGAACGCCACCCTCGCCCAGCTCTTCGGCCTCGTGCGGGAGATCACGGGTGTCGCTCCCCCGCGCCTGCGCATCCCCTACGCCGTCGCCTCCGCCCTCGGGCGGGCCCAGTGGCTGTGGGCCGAGACGACCGGCCACCCGCCGCAGCTCACCCACGGCGAGGTCGGCGTCTTTCGCGAGGAGTGGGCTTGCGACAGCACGAGGGCGGAGCGCGACCTCGGCTACGAGTGGCGGCCCCTCGCCGAGGGGCTGCGCGAGACGGTGCGCTGGCTGCGCGCCCAGGGGCTCGTTCCCCCGGAGAGCGCCTCGTGAGCCTCGACCGGGGCGAGCTCGTCCGGAGGGTCGTCCACGTGGGCTGCGTCGTCTTCGCGCTCCTCCTGCGCTGGCTGACGTGGTGGCAGGCCGCGCTCTTCGCCCTGGGGGCCTTCCTCTTCAATTGGCAGGTTCTTCCCCGTGTCGGCGGGAGGGGGATGTGGCGGGGCCCGGACGTGGCGCGCGGCTACCCGGTGGGCATCCTGGCCTACCCGCTCTCCGTGCTCGCCCTCGTCCTGTTCTTCCGGGACCGCCTGTGGATGGCCGGCGCGGGCTGGGGCATTCTCGCCGTGGGCGACGGGATGGCGTCGCTGGCGGGCCAGGCGGTGGGAGGCCCGCGCCTCCCGTGGAACCCGCGCAAGGGCTGGGTCGGCTTCGCCGTCTTCGTGGCCTGTGGCGCCGCCGCCGCGGCTTTCCTCTCGGCCTGGGTCGCCCGATCGCCGCTCGACCCCGGCGCCGCCCACTGGCCGCGCACGATCGGTGTCGCCTGTGCCCTCGCCCTGGCCTGCGCCCTCGTCGAGTCGCTCCCCACGACGCTCGACGACAACGTGACGGTGCCCCTCGCGGTGGCCCTGGTCCTGCCCCTGTTCGCCGCGGCGGAGCCCGGCCTTCTCCTCGGCGACCCGCACTTCACGAGGCGCGTCTTCGTCGGCCTCGCCGCGAACCTGGCGATCGCCGTGCCCGCCTTCCTCGCGCGGTCGATCGACGTCGCGGGCGCGGTTTCGGCGGTCGTCATCGGGACCGCGATCACCGCGGGTCTCGGGCTGCCCGGCCTCGCGCTGATGATCGCGTTCTTCGTCCTCGGCACCGCGGCCACGAAGCTCGGCTACCGCGCGAAATCCGCGCGCGGGATCGCGCAGGAGAAGGGCGGGGCCCGCGGCTGGCAGAACGCGTGGGCAAACGGGGCCGTCCCGGCCTTCCTGGCCGTGCTGGCCGGCATGGCCCCGCCGGGCCTGCGTGACCTGCTCGCCCTCGCTTACGCGGCCGCGGTGGCCACCGCCGCCGCCGACACCTGCTCCTCCGAGGTGGGCAAGGCCTACGGGCGCCGGACCTTCCTCATCACCTCGCTGCGGCCCGTGCCGCCGGGCACCGAAGGGGCGGTGAGCCTCGAGGGCACGGTGGGCGGCCTTCTCGGCGCGCTCGCCGTGGGCGCGACCGGCGTCCTGACCGGCCTCTTCGGCTGGCCGGCCGCCGTTCTCGTGGCGGTCGCGGGTCTTCTCGGCAGCCTCGCCGAGAGCGTCCTCGGCACGGTGGCCGAGCGTCGCGGCTGGATGGACAACAACCTGTTGAACGCGGCCAACACCGCGATCGGCGCCCTCATTGCGACCCTGATCCTCCGACTCCTATGAACAAGATCAAGACCTACGTCGACCTCGCGCGGCCCTTCACGCTCCTGCCCCCCGCTCTCGGGGTGGTGAGCGGCGCCGTGACCGCCTGGGGCGCCCACGGCACGCGCGACGCGGTGAGCTTCGCCACCTTCCTGCCCGTCTTCTGGGGCGCGCTCATGGCGGCGGTCCTCAACTCCGCGAGCAACGCCATCAACCAGATCTACGACCTCGAGATCGACCGGGTGAACAAGCCGAAGCGGCCGCTGCCCTCGGGCGCCCTCACGATGCGCGAGGCGTGGGGCTTCACCCTGGCGGGCTACGGGCTGGCCTGGATCCTCGCCTGGCTGGCGGTGCCCCCCGGGCTCGAGGCCCGGCGCGAGTGCTTCTGGATCGTGCTCTTCACGAGCGTCCTCGTGTGGGCCTACTCGGCGCCCCCCTTCCGCACCAAGGCCCATGGTATCTGGGCGAACGTGACGATCGCCATACCGCGGGGGCTGCTCCTGAAGGTCGCCGGCTGGTCCACGGTGAAGACCATCCTGGGCCCCGAGCCCTGGTTCATCGGGACGATCTTCGGCCTCTTCGTCCTCGGCGCCTCGACCACCAAGGACTTCGCCGACATCGAGGGCGACCGCGCCGGCGGATGCGACACGCTGCCGATCCTCTACGGGGTGAAGAAGGCGGCCTGGATGATCGCGCCTTTCTTCGTGCTGCCGTTCCTGCTCATCCCGGTCGGGGTGCGCTCCGGGATCCTGACCGGGAACCCGGTTCTGCTCGACGCGCTGGCGGGCGCCCTCGTCCTCTACGGGACCTACACCGTCTACCTGCTCGTGCGGAAGCCCGAGGAGCTGGCGTTCACGGAGAACCACCCCTCGTGGACGCACATGTACCTGATGATGATGGTGGCGCAGATCGGCTTCGCGCTCGCCTACGTGCTGTAACTACTTCTCGTCCTCGCCGTTGCCGAAGATCTCGCGCAGCGTCGTCTCGTCGAGGGGGACGGTGTCCGCGGCGGTGATCTCGGCCACCGCCGCCTCCGCGGCCCGGGCCTCGTCGGCTCCGATCAGCTCCTCGGCCTGCGTGCCCGCCGCCGCCGCCGCTCCCTCGCGGTGCTGGCCGACGACGACGCGCGAGGCGCGCGCCACGCGCCC
This sequence comes from uncultured Acidobacteriota bacterium, assembly GCA_963818355.1. Taxonomy (GTDB): domain Bacteria; phylum Acidobacteriota; class Vicinamibacteria; order Fen-336; family Fen-336; genus DATBSL01. The sequence continues at coordinate 6,876 of CAWFSB010000060.1, forward strand.
GTGGAGGCGATAACCCCGCAGCACCTCGCGCACCACGACGTGGTCGTGCTCGGGGTCCTCGACGGCCTGGGTGCCGACCGCCTCGCTGAAGGCGGGATCGTAGGGGAGGCCGAGGACGGCCACCCGCTCGAGCCCCTCGCGCTGGAGAGTCTGGAGGAGCTGGGTGCGCACGAGGATGAGCCCATCGATGAGGGGGTTGCCCGCGTAGGTCTGCTCGGCTGCCTCGAGCGCGCGGTCGAGGTTGTCCAGGATGTCGATGAACTTGAGCAGGAGCTTCTCGTGGTTCCTCTCGAACTGGCGCTCCATGTCGCGGGTGACGCGCTCGCGAAAGCCCGCGTTCTCCGTCTTGACCTGACGGTAGGCGGCCAGGACCTCGGTCAGCCGGTCCTCGGCGAGCCGGGCCCGGCGCTCGAAGTGCTCCACGGCTCCCGCCTCGGGGGGCGGCTCCAGAACGGGCTCGGCCGCCTTCTCCGTGTCGCCGTCGATCTTCGGCCCGTCGGGATCGTCGACGGGATCCTGGTTCACGGTGCCCCCTCCGGGCAAATCGCTGGATTATAGCCCTCGACCCCTGGGGGAGCCAGCGAGCAGGATCACGAGATCCACGACGTTGGTGCCCGTGGGGCCCGTGACCACGAGATCGCCGAGCGGGCCCAGGTAGTTACGGGTGTCGCTCGCGGCCAGGAAAGCGGTCGCGGGGGCGAGGCCGAGAGCCGCCGCGCGCGACACCGTCGTGTCGTCCGCGATCCCCCCGGCGGCGTCGCTCGCCCCGTCGACGCCGTCCGTGGCGAGGCTGGCGACCACCGCCGGGACGGGGAAGGCGTCGAGGGCCAGGGCCGCCGCCACCGCGAGCTCCTGGTTGCGGCCCCCCTGGCCGTCGCCGCGCACCGTGACCGTCGTCTCGCCCCCGGCCAGGAGACAGAGCGGGGGCGCCACCGGCCGGGCCGACTCGACGCACTCGCGCAGCACCGCCACCAGCACCCGGGCGGCCTCCCGCGCCTCGCCCTCGAGGCGGGTCGTCAGGACGAGCGGCCGCAGGCCCCGGCGCCGCGCCTCGCGCGCCGCGGCCTCGACGCTGAGGCGGTTGCTGCCGACGATCTGCGTGGCCACGCGGCGAAAGACCGCATCGCCGGGCTTCGGGGTCTCGGGGACCTCGCCCCGCGCGCCTCTCTGCAGCCGCGCCCGCACGGACGCGGGGACGGCGTCGAGGAGGCCGCGGTGCCGCAGGACGAGGAGCGCGTCGGAGAAGGTGGTGGGGTCGGGGACCGTGGGCCCCGAGGCGATCGTGGACAGGTCGTCCCCGACCACGTCGGAGAGCACCAGCGTCACCACCCGCGCCGGGGCGGCCGCCCGCGCGAGGCCGCCGCCCTTGAGCCACGACAGGTGCTTGCGCACGGCGTTCGTCTCGTGGATCGTCGCCCCCGCGCGCAAGAGGAGCGCCGTGGTGCGCGCCTTGTCCTCGAGCGTGACCCCTTCCGCGGGCGAGGGCAGGAGCGCGGACGCCCCGCCGGAGAGCAGCACCAGCAGCAGGTCGTCCCGGCCGAGGTCCCGGGCGAGCGCTTCCACCTCGGCGGCGGCGGCCAGGCCGCGCGCGTCCGGCACCGGGTGGCTCGCGGTCCGCAGTCGCACCCGGTCGAGCGGGCCCTGCGCGGCGGTCGAGACCGCCAGTCCCGCGGACAGGCGGTCGCCGAGCACTTCTTCGGCGGCGCGCGCCATCGGCACCGCGGCCTTGCCGACCGCGACGATCGCGACGCGGCCGCGGCCGAGTCGGTGGCGGACGCCGGCGGCTTCCAGGACGCCGGCGCGCACCTTCAGCTGGCGGCGAACCAGGCGGCGGGGGTCGGCGGCGACGAGCGCCTCGTGAAGGATGGCCTGCGCGGCCGCGCGCAGCCGCGCGCGGCTCCAGCGAGGGGTCAATGCCGCTGCCGCGGGTCGAGGTCGCTCAGGCGGCTCAGGGCGTCGAAGCTCTGGAGGACGGTCTCCGCGAGCTCGGGGAAGTGCTCGAGGGCGCACAGCTCGTCGAGGCGTCCGCAGAACGCGCGGCAGGCCCGGTCGGTCACCTCCCGGTTGCTCTCGTCGAGGATGCCCGAGGCCTGCAGGTACTCGATGTGTCGCAGGAACTCCTGCCGGTAGAAGTTCGAGAGAGCCACCCGCCTCGCCACGTCCATCCAAGCCTCCCCGATCCGTGCCGTTTACGTTTTTTCACGTTAGACCACAGGTCGAGGGGCTGTCAACAAGCCGGATGGCTCATGCCCATCGCGCCGGCGACTGCCTCACCGTGGCTGGTGGTCGGGCGGAGGGGGTGAGCCTTAGATGAGACGGATCGAGTGACTCTTGACCGCCAGCCACACTGCGGACCCAGGCTCGATCCCGAGGGCCTCGACGGCTGCGGGGGTCAGACGCGCCAGCCAGTTGGCGTCCGGTGCTTCTCCAACAGAGCAGCTCAGGGTGATGTCCACACCCGTTCGCTCCAGCGCGGTGACGCGAGCCGGGTAGACGTTGCGAGCCGAAAGCCCCCGAACCGGCTCGATGGAGACGAGGACGTCCTCGGCGCGGATTGCCAGGGTGAGGCGGCTTCCCACCGGACGCTCGGACGCGAGGGGGATCGAGACCGGGATGCCGCTCGTCAGCGCCACCGTCGTGACGCCGCCGGCACCGTCGTGCGCGACGACCCGTCCGGCGACGAGGTTCTCCAGGCCGCCCTCTGCCTCTCGTACCACGCCCGGGGCGGACAGGAGCCCGGCGGGCGTGCCCTCGGCCTCGACGGCGCCGTCGCGCAGGAGCACGAGACGCTCGGCGATCGCCAGTGTTTCTCCGACGTTGTGGGTGACGTACACGCAGGGCACCCTCCACTCGTCCCGGATGCGGATGAGGTAGGGCAGAACGCGCCCGCGCAGGGCGGCGTCGAGCGAGGCGAGTGGCTCATCCAGGAGCAGGAGGCGGGGCCGGGTGGCGAGGGCCCTGGCGAGCGCCACGCGTTGCCTCTCGCCGCCGGAGAGCGAGGCCGGGTGGCGGTCCAGGAGGGGCCGAATCTCCAGGGTATCGATGGCCGTCTCCGCGGCGGCATCGTCAGGCCGGACGCCGAAGAAGACGTTGCCGCGGACGGTCAGGTGCGGGAAGAGCCCGGCGTCCTGCGGGACGTACCCGACGTGCCGCCCCTCGGGCGGCAGACAAATGCCGGTGTTGGAGTCGAGCCACGTGGCACCGGCGAGGGCGATTCGCCCACGCGCCCCGGCCCGCAGGCCGGCGAGAACCTCGAGGAGCGACGTCTTGCCCGAGCCGGACGGCCCCATGAGCGCCGTCACGCCGGCGCCCAGCCGCACGTCCACGCGAAGGCGGAAGCCCGCCAGCGGCAGCTCGACACGCGCCTCGATCACGAAGCACCCCTGCGCCCGTGCCGGCGGGTGATCCACTCGGTGAGCCACAGCGCAGCGAACGCCAGCGCGACGGTGACGCCCGCGAGGACCATTGCGCGATCGTCGCGCCCGATCTGGCTGTCGTGGAAGATGGCCAGCGCCAGGGTCTGCGTCTTGCCGGGGATGTTCCCGGCGATCATCACCGTGGCCCCGAACTCGCCGAGGGCGCGCGAGAAGGCCAGCACGGTCCCCGCCATCACTCCGCGCCACGCCAGGGGGAGCGTCACGCGGAAGAACGCGGCGAAGGGGCCGTGGCCGAGCGTCCGGGCGATGCCGACGAACCGGGGATCGACTTCCTCGAAGGCGGTCCTCGCCGAGCGAACGAGCAAGGGGAACGACATGACGGCCGTCGCGACGAGAACGGCCTTCCACGTGAACACCACCTCGATGCCCCGGGCCGCGAGCCACGCCCCGACGGGCGCGCGGCGCGAGAGCACCTCGAGCAGGAGGAGGCCGACCGCGGTGGGGGGCAGGATGAGCGGCAGCGAGAGGAACGTTTCGAGCACTCCCTTGCCGGGTCCCCGATAGCGGGCCAGGCCGAGGGCCGCCGCTATGCCAATGGGCAGGATCAGGATCGTGCTGAGGGCCGCGACCCTCAGGGTGAACAGGACGACGCCGACTTCCTCGGCGGTCAGCGGGCGTTACCTCTCGCCGAGCACGATGAACCCGTGACGGCGATAGACCTCGCGAGCCGAAGGCGAGGTGAGATGGCGGACGAGGTCGGCAGTGGCGGCCTTCTTCGAGCCGGCGAGGGGAGCGAACGGATAGACGATGGCGGGCGCCTGGTCGCGCGGCACCTCGAAGGCCACTTTGACGTGCTTCGAGATCGCGGCGTCCGTCCGATAGACGATGCCGGCGTCGGCATTCTCGGACTCGACGGCGGCCAGCGCCGCCCGGACGTTGAGAGTGGGCACCACCTTGTCCTTGAGCTCGTTCCAGAGGCCGACGGACTCGAGCCAGGTGCGGGCGTAGACGCCGGCGGGAACCGCCTGGGGGTCGGCGAGGGCCAGGCGGCTCACGGCCGGAAGACCACCGGGACCCGTCAGTCGCGCCGTCGACGCGGCGGGCACGACGACCACGAGGACATTCGAGAGAACATCAACGCGGTCCTGGGCGCGGACGAGGCCGGCGGTCTCCAGGCCGTCCATCTGCGCCTTGTCCGCCGAGAAGAAGACGTCGGCCGGAGCCCCCGCCTTGATCTGGCGCGCCAGGTCGTTCGACCCTCCGAGGTTGAACACCACCTTGTGGCCCGTGCTCCTTTCGAAGCCCTGGGCCACCTCCTGGAGCGCGTCGGTCAGGCTCGCCGCGGCATAGACGGCGACCTCTTCGGCCGCGACCGGCGCCGCGAACGCAAGCAGAGCCATGACGATCCAAGAGGCGCCACGCCGATTGAGCAGAATCAAGATCTGACTCCGTTCAGCCCGCTCAGCCGAGGGGCAGGTGAGGCTCGGGGTTGAGGGACAGGTCGGCTCGCGTGCCCCGGCGGAAGGCCACGAAGCCCGCGGCCGCGATCATCGCCGCGTTGTCGGTGGTGAGCGAGAGGGGCGGGATGAAGATGGGGCAGCCCCAGCTCCCGCGCGGCCCGTTCCGCCTCGCGGCGCAGGAGGGAGTTGGCGGCGACGCCCCCGGTCAGGACGAGGCTGCGGGGGCGGTGCTCGCGCGCGGCCTTCACCAGCCCGCGCACGAGGGCGGTCACGACCGCCTTCTGGAACGAGGCCACGAGGTCCCGCACCCGGGGCGGCACGTCGGAGGGGTCGGACACCGGCAGGATGCCCTCGCGCCGCACGTGGAGCAGCACCGCCGTCTTGACGCCGCTGAAGGAGAAGCCCGCCCGCCCGTCCTTGATCCGCGCGATGGGTAGCTCCACCGCCCCGTCGTTCGCCCCTTCCGCGAGCCGATCGATGGCCGGCCCGCCGGGGTAGCCGAGGCCCAGGAGCTTCGCCACCTTGTCGAACGCCTCGCCGGCCGCGTCGTCCCGCGTCCGCCCGAGGAGCCGGTAGACCCCCTCCTCGGGCAGGTCGTAGAGGCTCGTGTGCCCGCCGGAGACGACGAGGGCGATCGCGGGGAGCGGGATCTCGCCGTGGGCGAGGAAGGCGGCCGCGACGTGGCCCGCCACGTGGTGCACGGGCACGAGGGGCTTGGCGTGCACGAGAGCGATCGCCTTGGCCGCCTGCACGCCCACGAGCAGCGAGCCCACGAGGCCCGGCCCCTGGGTCACCGCGACCGCGGCGAGGTCGGGGAAGCCCACCCCCGACTCCTTCATGGCGGCCTCGATGACGGGGACGACGTTCTCGAGGTGGTGGCGCGAGGCGAGCTCCGGAACCACCCCTCCGTACGGGGCGTGGATCGCGGCCTGGCTCGACACGACGTTCGAGAGGATCCGCCGGCCGTCCTCGACGACCGCGGCCGCGGTCTCGTCGCAGGAGGTCTCGATCCCGAGGACGAGCGCCACCCGGACTACTCTCCCGCCGGGGCCGAGGCGCCGGCCAGCGCGCGCAGGCTCTCCGGGTAGGGCGGCCGCGCCACGCCCCTCTCGCAGACGATGGCCGTGACGTAGCGGTGCGGGGTGACGTCGAAGGCGGGGTTGCGGACGAGGACCCCCTCGGGGGCGACCCGTCGTCCCGCCACGTGCGTGACCTCCTCCGCCGGCCGCTCCTCGATCGGGATGCCGGCGCCGGTGGGGGTCGCGAGGTCGAAGGTCGAGACCGGCGCCGCCACGTAGAACGGTATGCCGTGCTCCTTGGCGAGGACGGCCACGGTGTAGGTGCCGATCTTGTTGGCCACGTCGCCGTTCGCGGCGATGCGGTCCGCCCCGACCACGACCGCGTTGATCTCGCCCCGGGCCATCAGGTGGCCCGCCATGTTGTCGGCGATGAGGGTGGTGGGGATGCCGTCCTGCAGGAGCTCCCACGCGGTGAGCCGGGCCCCCTGGAGCCAGGGCCGCGTCTCGTCGGCGAACACCGCCTTCACCTTCCCGAGGCGAACGGCGGAGCGGATGACGCCGAGCGCGGTGCCGTAGCCGGCGGTGGCGAGGGCGCCCGCGTTGCAGTGGGTGAGGACGCGCGCCTCCGCGGGCAGGAGCTCCGCCCCGAGGTCGCCCATGCGGCGGCAGGACTCGAGGTCCCCGCGCTGGATGGCGAGCGCCTCGTCGAGGAGCCCGTGCCGGAGCGTCTCGCCCCCCGCGAGCTCCAGCGACCGGAACCGCTGCCGCATGCGCTCGATCGCCCAGAAGAGGTTGACGGCGGTGGGCCGCGTGGCGGCGAGCGTCGCGCACATGTCGCTCCACTCGGCCCGGAGCGAGGCGCCCTCGCTGCGGGTCGTGCGCACGCCGAGGGCGAGGCCGAGGGCGGCGGCGACCCCGATCGCGGGAGCGCCGCGGATCGCCATGTCCTTGATGGCGGCCGCGACCTCGTGGTGGTCCCGGCAGCGCAGGAACACCTGCTCGGCCGGCAGGCGCCGCTGGTCGATCATCACCACGACGCCGTCCTCCCACGCCACCGTCGGGACCACGCATCCACCTCCGAGAGAGCATCGTAGCCCATGTCGTCCCGAGGGACTTCGGCTGCCCGGTCCCGAGGGATCCGCAGTCTCAGCGCCGGCGGGACTGCGGATTCCCCTCGCTTCCCGGCAGGGATACCGGGCTCGGGGCTTCGCCTCTGGACCCGGCCCGGATGGAGCTCCTCGGAATGACAGGGGCTACAATCCTGCCCAGCCATGATTCCCGTCGAGGAGGCGCTCGAGATCGTCCTTCGGGAGGCGCCCGCGCTGCCCGCACGAGGAGGTGGCGCTCGACGACGCGCTCTCCCGCGTGCTGGCCGGGGACGTCGCTGCCGACACCGACCTGCCGCCCTTCGACCGCGCGGCGATGGACGGCTACGCGCTGCGGGCCGAAGACGTGGCCGGGGCGCCGGCGGCCCTCGAGGTCGTCGGCGAGGTGCGGGCCGGGCAGTGGCCCGACCTGACGGTCGGCCCGGGCCAGGCGGCGCGCATCATGACCGGGGCGCCGGTCCCGCCCGGCGCCGACGCCGTCCAGCAGGTCGAGAAGACGCAGCCGCTCGACGAGTTCCGGGTGACGATCCTGTCGGCGGTCGCGGAGGGCGCGAACGTGGCGCCCCGCGGCTCCGAGGTCCGGGCGGGGGACGTCGTCCTCGCGCGGGGCCGGGTGATCGACCCGGCGGCGATCGCGGTGCTCGCCTCCGCCGGGCGAGCCCGCGTGCGCGTCGCGCGCCGGCCCGTCGTGGCGCTCCTCGTCACCGGCGACGAGATCGTCGAGGTGTCGGCCACCCCTGCGCCCGGGCAGATCCGCAACAGCAACGGGCCGGCGGTGGCCGCCCAGGCTCGGCTCGCCGGCGCTACGGTGCGCCTCCTCGGCGTCGCCCCCGACCGGCAGGACGCGATCGCGGAGGCCCTGCGCGCCGGGCTCGCCGCCGACGTGCTCGTCGTCTCCGGCGGCGTCTCGGCCGGCGACTACGACCTCGTCGAGCCGGCGCTCCTCGAGCTGGGGGCGACGTTCCTCTTCACGAAGGTGGCGGTCAAGCCCGGGGCGCCGCTCGTCTTCGGGCGGCGCGGCGCGACCCTCGTCTTCGGCCTGCCCGGCAACCCCGTCTCGGCGCAGGTGACCTTCGACCTCTTCGTGCGACCGGCGCTCCTGAAGATGCAGGGGGCGACGGTCGTGTCGCGGCCGCGCGTCACGGTCGAGCTTCTCGCCGGCGTCAAGAACCGCTCGGGCCGGAAGAGCCACGTTCCGGCCCGGGTGCGCTTCGAGGGCGGGCGGCTCGTGGCGCGGCCGCTGCGGTCCATGGGCTCGGGCGACCTCGCCGCGCACGCCCGCGCGAACGCCCTCGTGGTGATCGAGGCCGACCGGCTGCAGGCCGCGGCCGGCGAGACCGCCGAGGCCGTGCTGCTCGGCAGATTCCTGGAGGACGACGGTGCGCCACTCTAGCGTCGGACGACCCGCCCCCGGCCCGCCGGGGTCTTCCCTGAGCCACCTGGATCACGAGGGCGCGGCCCGCATGGTGGACGTGTCGGCGAAGCCCGTGACCGCCCGCGAGGCCGTGGCCCGCGGCCGGATCACGATCGCGCCGGCGGCCATGCGCCTCGTTCGAGCGGGGCAGCTGAAGAAGGGCGGGGTGGTCGAGGTGGCGCGGCTCGCCGGGATCATGGCGGCCAAGCGCACCTCGGACGCGATCCCGCTCTGCCACCCGCTCCCGCTCGCCCACGTGGACGTGGACCTCCAGCCGCGCCGCGACGGGTTCGTGATCGAGGCCCACGTCCGCACCGACGCCCGGACCGGCGCCGAGATGGAGGCGCTCCACGCGGTGGCCGTCGCCGCCCTCACCGTCTACGACATGGTGAAGGCCGCGGACAAGGCGATGACGATCGGCGAGATCCGCCTCGTCCGCAAGACCGGCGGCCGCAGCGGGGAGTACCGGCGGCGGTAGCCTAGCGCGCCTGGCGCAGGATGCCCCGAAGGCGTTCGTGAGCAGGGTCAGGTCGGCATCGGCCGTCGTTCGCGGCTCTCCCCAGCCGAGGACCGCGGCCCAGGCGAGACCCACCGGGCGGGTCCCGTTGGGCCGACATGACAAAAGGCCCCGGAGGCCTTGACGGCCCCCGGGGCCTTCGAACGATCGCCCTCAGCTCGCGGCGGGTGGCCGCGGCCCGAAGGCAGGCCGCCTCGCTAGAAGCTCCAGCGCGCGCCGAGGAGGAACCGCCGCGGCTGCACGACGTTGGTCGGTCCCTCGAAGGCGATCGGGTCGTCGTAGCCGGCGACCGAGATGTTCGGGTAGCGGGCGTTGACGTCGACGACCGTGCCCGCGTTGAAGACGTTCTGGACGTCGGCGTAGACGGCGACAGCGGTTGTGCCGAAGCCCGAGACGTTGAAGATCTTCTCGACGCGCAGGTCGAGGTAGCTCTCGCTGTCGAGGCGCCGGTTGCCGCGCGGCTCGAGGAACGGCTGGCGGCCGGCGGAGGCGGGCAGTTGATGGCGCTCGTGCCGAACCGCTGGAACGGCGTGTAGGGCCGGCCGCTCAGGTAGCGGTAGTAGCCGCTGAGGTCGACCTCGACCTTCGGGATCTGCCAGGTGCCGAACACCTTCAGCTCGTGCGGCCGGTCGTTGTTGGTGTGGCCGAAGGTGTTGACGAGCGCGAGCGTCGGGCGTCTCGAAGAACGCGCTCCTGCCCGTAGGTGTGGGCGCCGTTGTTGTCGCAGGTAGCCCTCGGACTTCGAGTAGACGTAGGAGACGCGCCCCTGCCAGCGGTTGGTGAAGCGCTTGTCGAGGACGAACATCAGGCCCTTGTACTTGCGCTCGGTCCGGGCGGTGCCGAGCACGTGCGCCGCTCGGGTCGAGGTACTGGAAGCCGTCGAGGTTGGTGAGGAGGCCGTCGTTCTCGGAGGCGGCGCGGTTGGCCCACCGGTAGACGGTGAGCTGCTTGCCGTTGAGGCTCGGGTCGTCCCGGCGGTCGAGGCGGTCACGGTGGTCGGGGTCCAGCGCGCGTCGGGGTAGACCGAGCCCTGGACGTTCTTGTCCTCGCGCCAGATGCCGGTCACCGAGAGGCGGACGTCCTTGACGAGCTCGCGCTCGAAGCCCGACCGTCCACTCGTCGACCCGCGGGTGCTTGATGTCGGGGTCGACCTCGTAGACGGGCTCGGGGAGCGGTCGACTCTCGGTGAAGCAGTTCCCGGCGGGCCGCACTTCTCGCCGCCCGGGTCGTAGGCGTAGGTGACGAAGTCCTGTGAAGCCCGGCATCGCGCCGCTGGTAGTGCGTCGAAGTAGATGCCCTCGTAGTACTGGCCGTAGTGGCCCTTGAGCACGGTCTTGCCGTCGCCGGTCAGGTCGAAGGCGAAGCCGAGCCGCGGGGCCCAGTTGGTGCTGCTGTAGACCGTCTTGTCGAGGACGGCGCTCGTGCCGCGGACGAAGTCCACGCGCACGCCGGCGTTGATGGTGAGCCGCTCGGTGGGCTTCCAGGAGTCCTGGGCGTAGAGCGACTCGCGCTCGTTCTTGCCCTCGCTGTCGTAGCCGTAGTCGTAGGCGAGGTACTGGCCCTTCGGGTAGTACTCGGTGTAGTCGTAGTAGTAGATGCCGTCCGTGTAGCCGAACCGGCTCGCGCACCTTGCTGCGCTCGATCTCGACGCCGAACTTCAGGTCGTGCTTGCCGAAGGCCTCGGCGTAGTGCGAGATCGAGGCGTTGACCTGGTTCCGCGTCGCGGTCGGCGTAGTCGTAGTAGCCGGCGCCGCCCGAGTACGGCCCTGCGTCGTGCCGTCGAAGGAGATGCGGGCCGGGCACCTGCGGGTCGAGGTAGTAGTAGCCCCACCAGCCGCTGTACTTGACCTCGCCGAAGGTCTTGGTGCCGAAGAGGTGCCGCCACTGCAGCGCCCCAGATCGCCTCGGGCGAGTCCTGGTTCACGGTCAGGTCGTCGGCTGGCTGCACAGGCGCGTCGGCGCCGTCGCAGCGGCCCGTCACGTTGTAGTAGTCCCACTGGAAGTTCAGGGACAGGTTGTCGTTGGGCCCGGGCTGCCAGGTCAGCTTGCTGTTGAAGCGCGGGCTCACCTCGGTGTGCGTCGCTCGACGGCCCCGCTCGGGTTGTCGGTGCTGCTCGAAGCGCTGGGCGGCGACGAAGAAGAACAGCTTGTCCTTGATGATCGGCCCGCCGATCTGGGCGGTGAGGTCGAGCCGCTTGTTGATGACGGCCGGGTCGGCGAGCGTCGGGTTCTGCGGTGACGTACTCGGCGCTGGATGTTGTCGCCGAAGAAGCTCGTTCTTCGTCCAGTAGACGTCGAAGAGGCCGGTGAACCGGTTGCCGCCCGACTTGGTGATGCGTGTTCACGACCGCGCCCGGTGTAGGCGCCGTACTCGGCGGGGGCGCCGAGGCCGCCGACCTGCACCTCTTCCACGAGGTTGAAGTTGAAGAAGGTCCAGGCCGAGCCCGGCGTCGGGGTCGCGGGTGTCGACGCCGTCGATGAGGAGCCCGTTGCGCGTAGTCCTCGTTGGCCGCCGAAGGCGGAGCCGTTGTTGACGCCGGGGAGGTAGTTGAGCAGGTCGGTCGCCGCGTTGTCGGGCCGGATCGGCAGGTTGAAGAGCATGTCCTGGGAGAGCGTGTTGTCGGTCGAGCTCGAGGTCGACGTCGACGACCGGCGACTCGCCGACCACGTCGACGTTCTCGGTGACGCCGCCCACGCCGAGGACGACGTGGATCGTCGGCCACCCGGCCGATGGCGACGGCCACGTTGTCCTGGCGCTTCGGGCCGGAAGCCGGAGATCTCGGCGGTGACCGAGTAGGTGCCGGGGTCGACGCCGGCGAAGCGGTAGGCGCCCTCGGCGTCGGTGATCGGCGGTGCGGGAGCCGGTCTTGCCGGTGAGCGTGACGGTGACGCCGGGCAGGACGCCGCCCTGCTCGTCCTTGACGGTGCCGGTCGACGGTGCCGGTGAGGGACTGGGCCGCGAGCGGGCAGCGCCGCGACCAGGAGGAGGAGCGAGACGGATCAGGATCTTGCGCATGGTCGTTCTCTCCTCACCTGGCGCGGCGACTTCACGCGGTCGTTGCTGAACGAGTAGCGCCATGTAGCCGAGCGCCCCGGCCAGCAGGACCAGCGCGACGACGCCCTTGGTCGTCTTGAAGAAGGGCTTGTCTCCGGTCTCGGCCGCGGTGGCCGTCGGCGCGCCTGGCGGCCGGGGTCGGCCTGGGCGCCAGGCGTGCGCCGCGGGCAGCGGCCTCGACCTTCGCGGCCGCGGCCGCGGTGATCGGGCGCGGGTCGGGCGCGGGACCCGCGGCGAAGGCCGGGGGAGCCACGAGCGTCAGCCCGACGACGAGGGCCAGGGCCCCCGCGAGGAGCTTGGCCTGCTTGAGATAGCGCGTCACTTCATCCCTCCTGCCAACCCTGCCGGGCCGGCCGTCCGAGAATGGGACCGACGTAAGGAAACCGGATCGCATGTCAGATCCTGTCAAACCCAGCAACCCATGTGCCATCTCCGCGGCTGGGGCGTCGCTGGGCCAAGCGCCCTTTCTTGAGCCACTTAGTCAAGATGGCCCGTCGCGTCGAAGGCTGGATCATACAAGATTCCGGGCTGTGCGCAACGGGATTTTGGATTCCGTCCAGCGTTTCGGGCCGAGGGCCGCGCTCGGGTCGGCGGACCGGCGGGTTGACCCCGCGCGAACCCGTCAGGTAGCGTGGACCCCATGACCGTGACACCCGGCCGCCGCCGGCTGTGGCTGGCGGCGGCGGTCCTTCTCGCCTCGGTGGTGGGGGCGCTCCTCGTCCTGCGCTCGGGCCCGCCGAAGACCGACGCGGACGCCCGCCGCAAGCTCGCGGCGCGGCGGCCCGCTCCCGCCGACCTCAACGTCGTCGTCGTCACGCTCGACACGCTGCGCGCCGACCGACTCGGCTGCTACGGCTTCCGCGGGGTCGAGACGCCCGAACATCGACGCGGTGGCCTCCGAGGGCGTCCTCTTCGAGCAGGCCACGTCCACGGTGCCGCTGACGCTTCCCTCGCACGCGTCGATCTTCACCGGGCTCATCCCCCCGAACCACGGCGTGCGCGACAACGGCGGCTTCTTCGTCGAGGAGAAGACGACGACGCTCGCCGAGCGGATGAAGGCGGGCGGCTACACGACCGGCGCCTTCGTCGGCGCGTGGGTGCTCGACTCGCGGTGGGGCCTCGACCAGGGCTTCGACCACTACTCCGACCGCTTCGACCTCTCGAAGTACAAGGTCGTGAACCTCGGCACCGTCCAGAAGAAGGGCGACGAGGTGATGGACCTCGCGCTCGAGTGGCTGGAGGGCGTGAAGGCGAAGAAGTTCTTCGCCTGGGTCCACCTCTACGACCCCCACACGCCCTACGAGCCGCCGGAGCCGTTCCTCTCGCGCTACCGGGGCCAGACGTACCTCGGCGAGGTGGCCTACACCGACCAGGTGGTGGGCCGCCTCGTCTCGTGGCTCAAGGGCGGCGGGGGTCTGGGACCGCACGATCCTCGTGCTCCTCTCCGACCACGGGGAGAGCCTCGGCGAGCACGGCGAGAACGCGCACACCTTCTTCGTCTACGACGCCACCCAGCACGTCCCGCTCGTCGTGCGCACGCCCTGGGGCGACCGGGGTCGCAGCGGCGCGCAGGTCTCGACCGTGGACCTCATGCCCACGGTGCTCGACCTCGTCGGCCTCGCGCCCCAGCCCGACATCGACGGCCGCTCGCTCGCCCGGCTCGTCCTCGCACCCCGCGACGGACTCGCCGGGTGTCGCCTACTCCGAGACCTACTTCCCGCGCTTCCACTACGGCTGGCAGCACCTGCGGTCGATGCGCGACGGCCGGTGGAAGTACATCGAGGCGCCGACGCCCGAGCTCTACGACGTGCAGCAGGACCCGGGCGAGACGAAGAACGTCTACAAGGCCTACTCGCGCCGCGCGGAGGACCTGCGCCTGCTTCTCGAGAAGCTGGCGGGGAGCGGCGTCCAGGCCGCGCCCGACGAGACGACGCTCGACCCCGAGACGCTGCAGCGGCTCGCCGCGCTCGGCTACGTGGGCGGCGGGCCCCGGGTGGACCCCGCGCGCCGTCCTGCCCGACCCGAAGGACAAGATCGGCCTTTTCGAGAGGATGGGCGGCGCGCGCGCCCTCGCGAAGGAGGAGAAGCTCGAGGAGGCGGTCGTCGCGATGCGCGCGGTGATCGCCGAGGACCCGGCGATCATCGACGCCCACACCTCGCTCGGGGGGTGGCTGCGGACGCTGAAGAGGCCGGACGAGGCCATCGCCGCCTACCGCCGGACGCTCGAGATCGACCCGAAGAACGAGATGGCGCTCTCGGCCCTCGCCGAGATCTACCGCGCCCAGGGGAAGCCCGACGCCGCGATCGAGGGCTACCGCACGGTGCTGAAGCTCGAGCCGCGCCAGCCGCAGATGTGGTACCAGCTCGCGACCCTGTACCTCGACCTCGGGCGGGAAGCGGAGGCCCGGAGGACCTTCGAGGAGGCCCTCGAGCACAACCCGAAGATGGGCTCCGCCTACAACAGCCTCGCCGCCCTCGCCTTCGAGCGGGGCGACATGGCCGAGGCCGAGCGCCTCGTCCGCCGCGGGCTCGAGCTCGAGGAGGACCTGCGCTCGAGCCGCTTCAACCTGGGGCGCATCCTCGAGGCTCGCGGCGACGTGGCCGACGCCGAGCGTCTCTACCGCGAGGAGCTGTCGCAGTTCGCCGACAACGGCCGCGCGCGCTTCAACCTGGCCCAGCTCTCGCGGCAGCGGGGAGACGAGGCCGGCTTCCTGGCCGAGCTGCGCGCGTCCACCGAGAAGGCCCCGGAGTTCGGCCCGGCCTTCTTCTTCCTCGCCCGCGAGGAGCTGCGCGCGGGGCGGCTCGACGCGGCGGCCGAGCTCGCGCGCAAGGGCCTCGAGGTGGACAAGGGCTCGCAGGTGGCGCCGCTCGGCCACTACGTCCTCGCCGACGTCTACACCCGCCAGGGCAAGCGGGCGGAGGCGGAGGACGAGGTGGCGAAGGCCCGGCGGATCCAGTCCGCCCGGCGCCACGCCCCGGCGGAGGGGGACTGAGGGTGCGCGGGTGACGCGGCGACGCCGGGCGCTCCTCGGAACGCTGCTCGTCGTCCTGCTCGCCGCGGGCGTGGCTTCTCCTGCGCCCGGCCGAGCCGCTTCCCCCCGGGCTGCGCCGGCGCGATCGTGTTCGTGAGCGACCGCGACGGCACGCCGGCCCTCTACTGGCGCCGCCTGCCCCGGGACCGCGAGCGCCGGCTGACCTTCGGCAGCGAGGCGGTGGGGGAGCCCGCGGTGTCGCCCGACGGGACCCGGGTCGCCTTCTCCATGAACGGCCGGATCGGCGTCGTGGCGGTGGCGGGCGGCGACACGCGCATCCTCACCCTCGGCGTCGACTGGAAGGACGCCCAGCCGCGCTGGCTGCCCGACGGCCGCCGCCTCGTGGTCTCCGCGAGGCGCCGGGTGGGCGAGCCCGGCGGGACTGCACCTGCTCGACCCCGCGGGCGACGGGCCGGTGAGCCGGCGCCCGCTCACGCAGCCGAGCGCGGGGGACGACACGAGCCCGGCCGCGAGCCCGGACGGGGCGTTCGTGGCCTTCGTCCGCGAGGAGCACCTGATGCGCGTGGACCTCGCGGACGGGCGGGTGCGTCGCCTGACCGGGGGCTTCAAGCGCGAGCGCTCCCCGCGCTTCCTGCCCTCGGGCCGGATCGCCTGCGCGTGGAGCGAGGGCAAGAGGCACGGCATCGACGCGATCGACGCCGAGGGGAAGAGCCGGGAGCCGCTCACGGAGGGAGGGGCCTTCTACCGCACGATCGCACCCTCGCCGGACGGCCGCTTCTTCGCGGCCACGCTCACCTGGGACGCCGGCTTCCGGCCCCTGGACGTGCTGCTCGGCGCGCCGCCGGAACAGGTGCGCCTCCTCGACGCTTCCGGGCGCGAGGTGGCCCGCCTCGAGGCCTCGCGGCGCCACGCGAACCACTCCCCCGACTGGGGGCGTTGACGCAGCAGGGCGCGAGGTATGATCCCGACGGAGGGTCGTGATGGCCGTTTGCCCCGAGTGCGAAGCGGACGTCGAGATGGACGAGTACGACGTCGACAAGGGCGAGATCATCAGCTGCCCCGAGTGCGGGGTGGAGCTGGAGGTCGTGGGGCTCTCCCCGCTGCAGCTGGACCTCGCCGCGCAGGACGAGGAGGACTGGACCGAGTGACGACGCCCGGCGATCTCGACGCGAAACGGGCCGCCCTCGAGCTTCTCCTGCGGGAGATGGACTCGGTGGTCGTGGCCTACTCGGGCGGGGTGGACAGCGCGTACCTCGCGGTGGCCGCCCACCGCGCGCTCGGGGCGCGCTCGCTCGCGGTCACCGCCGACTCGGAGTCGCTCTCCTCGGAGCAGCGGGAGCTGGCCCTCGAGGTGGCGCGCCGCTTCGGCTTCCCCCACCGCCTGATCGTCACCCGCGAGCTCGAGAACCCCCTCTACGCGCGCAACGACCAGGACCGCTGCTACCACTGCAAGTCGGAGCTGTTCCGCCACCTCGCCCCTCTCGCGCTCTCGGAGGGCTTTGCCCACCTCGTCTACGGCCTCATCGTGGACGACCTCTCCGACTTCCGCCCCGGCCACCGCGCGGCCGCCGAGGCGGGGGTCCGCGCGCCGCTCGCCGAGGCGGGCCTGACCAAGGAGGACGTGCGCGCCCTCTCGCGCGAGCTGGGGCTGCCCACCGCGGACCTGCCCTCCTCGCCCTGCCTCTCCTCGCGACTGCCCTACGGCACGCCCGTCACCCTCGAGGCGCTGCGGCGGGTGGAGAGGGCCGAGGCCGCGGTGCGCGCGCTCGGCTTCCGGGAGCTGCGCGTGCGGCACCGGGGCGAGACGGCGAGCGTCGAGATCGCGCGCGAGGAGCTGGGCCGCCTCGCCGACGCCGAGCTGCGCGCGGCGGTCGAGCAGGCGGTGCGCTCCGCCGGCTACGCGCAGGCGACGATCGACCCGGAGGGCTACCGCCGCGGGCGGCTGAACGAGGCGCTGCGCGTGGTGCGCGTCACCGCCTGAGCGGCCCGGGAACGGGTATATGATTCGAAGGGCGGGCGTTGCGCCCGCCCTGGAGGCGAATATGTTCGGTCTCGGCGTCCCCGAGTTGCTCCTCATCCTCGTGATCGTCGTCCTGATCTTCGGCGCCGGCCGCCTCCCGCAGCTCGGGAAGGGCATCGGCGAGGGCATCCGCAACTTCAAGCACTCGATCCGCGGCGACGAGCCCGGGGACGACAACAAGAAGGTCTGAGGGGGTCCCGATGAAGAAGACCGGTCTCGTCGTTCTGGCCCTGGTCGCGGTCGTCGCCTTTGGCGCTTGCGCGAAGAAGACGCCGCCGCCGCCCCCTCCTCCTCCTGCCCCCGTGGCGCCCGAGGTTCCGCCGCCCGCCCCGCCGCCCCCGCCCAGGGCCGAGGTGGCCCCGGTGGTGGACGAGTACGCGCGGATCAAGTCCATGAGCGCCGAGGAGATCGAGAAGTTGGGACTCCTGAAGGACGTCTTCTTCGACTTCGACAAGGCGGAGATCCGCGAGCAGGATCGGGCCACGCTGTCGCAGAACGCGGACGCGCTGAAGCGATTCGACTTCCTGCGCATCACGGACGAAGGCCACTGCGACGAGCGCGGGACGGTCGAGTACAACCTCGCCCTCGGGGAGCGGCGGGCCAAGGCTGCCTACGACTACCTCGTGTCCCTGGGCGTGCCCGCCGACCGGCTGAAGACCGTCTCCTACGGCAAGGAGGTCCCGGCCTGCACCGAGTCGACCGAGGAGTGCTGGCAGCGGAACCGCCGCGTCCACTTCACGGTGACCGGCAAGGAAGTAGCACGGTCCGCGTTTCGCGCCGCTTTGTTACGCGCAGGACGCGGTCGATCTGACCGTGACGTGCCGTCTCGGGTGGAGCCGCACCTCGGGCTCTCCACCCAGAGATGCGCTTCGTGGAGGCATCCGCCCCACACCCCGGTGCGTCATTTGACACCCCTCGGGCCTTTGCCTTCTAATCCCCTGTCTGGAGGGGAGTTGTACGCCCTGAGGCGAGCGGATGGCTGAGCCGAACGACCCGAAGAAGCCGATCCTCCAGGACCTGACCGGCCGGATCGGCAAGTACGAGATCGTCAGCCCCCTCGGCAAGGGCGCCATGGGCCAGGTGTACCTCGCCCACGACACCGTCCTCGACCGCGACGTGGCCCTCAAGGTCATGGTCGCCCAGATCGCCGACGACCCCGAGCTCAAGACCCGCTTCGAGCGCGAGGCCCGGGCCGTCGCGAAGATGACCCACCCGAACGTGGTGATGGTCTTCGACCTCGGCAGCCACGTCGACGGGTCTCCCTTCATCGCGATGGAGCTCCTGAAGGGCCAGGACCTCCAGAAGGCGTCGCGCCAGACCCCGCCGCTGACCGTCGAGCGCAAGGTCGCGATCATCGTGCAGGTGCTGGCGGGTCTCGCCCACGCGCACCAGGCCGGCATCGTCCACCGCGACATCAAGCCCGCCAACATCTTCATCCAGGAAGACGGGTCGGTGAAGATCATGGACTTCGGGGTGGCGCGGCTCACCACCGCCTCCATGACCGGCACCGGCAACATCGTGGGGACGGCGGACTACATGTCTCCCGAGCAGGTGAAGGGCGCGAAGGTGGACGGGCGGAGCGACCTCTTCAGCGTCGGCTGCATGCTCTTCGAGCTCGCGGCCGGGCGGCGCCCCTTCCACTCCGACAACCTCATGGCGATCTTCTACAAGATCACCCACGAGGAGGCGAACTTCGACCTGATCCCGCAGGGCGCCGAGTACGACGCCCTGATGCCGATCCTGAAGAAGGCGCTCGCCAAGGACATCGAGGAGCGCTACCAGACGGCGTACGAGTTCGCGGTGGACCTGCGCGAGTGGCTCAAGGCCCACGCCACGACCGCGTCCACGCAGAACGTGCTCGAGGCCCTCGTGGACCTCGAGGCGCCCACCCACGCGCCGATGCCCATGACCGAGGCGCCCGGCGTCACCTTCACGCCGGAGGGCGGCGGGGCGGGGGCCACCGTGGACCTCGGCCGGCGCGGCCCGCGCAAGGGGACGATCGCGCCGACGCGCGTCGGCGGGCGCACCGTCGCCGACACGGGGCCGGTCGGGACGATGCGCCCCGCGGCGACGCGCGTGGTCACGGCGCCGCCGGTGCCCCGCGTTCCCGCGCGTCCCCAGCCGGCGCCGAAGCCGAGCGTCCTGCCCTGGGTGGCGTTGGCCCTGGCCCTCGTCGCGGTGGGCGTCACCGCGTGGGTCGCCTGGAAGAGCCAACAGGCCCCGCCCACACCGACGGTCACACAGGCCGTCCCGACCCCGACCCCGCCGCCGCCGACCACGCTCGCGACACCGGCGCCGCCGCCCGTGACCGTGGCGCCGGCCCCGACGTTCGAGGAGACGGGGGGCAAGGCCGCCGCCCAGGTCCGCGCCGCCAACGCCTCGTTCAAGGCGGGCAGCTACGACCGTGCGGTGAGCGCGGCCCAGGACGCGCTGCGCGAGGACCCGCAGAACGAGAGCGCGCGGAAGATCCTCGAGAACGCGCAGAGCGGCCAGAAGGCCCTCGTGCAGCTCAGGGCGGCGGAGGCCGCGCTCGGGCGCGGCGACTTCGCCGCGGCCGAGAGCGAGCTCGAGGCCGCGCGGCGCCTCGCTCCCTGGGACCGGGGCGTCGCCGAGCTCTCCTCGCGCATCGGCGAGGCGAGGGCCCGGGCGCAGCGCGACACGGACACGAAGGCGCAGTCGGCGAAGACCGCGCAGGTCACGGACTACCTGAACCAGGCGAACGCCGCGATGGGGGCCAAGCAGTACGAGGCGGCGATCGCCTTCTACAACCGCATCCTGGAGATGGACCCCAACAACCAGGCGGCCCTGATCGGGAAGACCGGCGCCATCGGGGCCAAGTCCCAGTCCGACGCCGCGGCCAGCGGCGCCCGGCCGGGCGGCGCCGTGCACAGCTTCGTCCCGGGAAGGACCGAGGCGAAGGGCACGGAGCAGGGCGGGCTGGTGGGGTTCGAGGACTCCGCCGGCGTCGAGGTGAAGAAGGGCACGCAGGCCGCCGAGCTACCCGGCAAGATCGTCTTCGAGGCGACCCCGGCGTCGCCGAAGCCCGGAGAGCGCTTCAAGGTGAGCGTCTTTCTCTCCAACGAGGGGTCGCAGGCGATCCAGCTCGCCACGATGACCGTGGCCACCATACTCGACGGGAAGCGGCAGAGCGGGCCGGTTCCCCTTTCCGTGACGACGGTGGCGCCCGGCCAGCGCGCCCCGGTCTTCCAGACGCCGGGCGAGCAGGTCTGGAAAGAGGGCACGCAGTCCTGGACGATGGAGATCGTCCTCCGCACCGCCAAGGGCGAGACCTACCGCAACGCCCTCTCCTGGAAGTAGCCTCCCGGGCCCGTGGAAGCGGGGCTGGCCCTCCGGTAAGATGAAGCAGTCGGAGGGCCTGATGAGCAAGAGGTTGGCGCCGGCGCTCGTGTTCGTGCTCGCAGGTGCACAGCACCTGCTGCTTTCCGCCGCGCCCGCCCGCGCGGACGATCCCCCCGCGGTCGAGCACCAGCCGGCTCTTTGCACGGTGCCGGACAAGCCCCTCTCGCTGTGCGCCGCCGTCAGCGACGACGGCAACGTCGCCACCGCCCGGCTCTACTTCCGCCGCGCGGGCGAGGACTACTACGCCTTCGTCAACATGGCCTTCACCGGCGTCAGCTACTGCGGCACGGTGCCGGGCCCGCGGGAGAAGGCGAAGGCGATCGAGTACTACGTGCAGGCGGTGGACGACAACTACCAGCCGACCCGCACGAGCACCTTCCGCTTGCCCGTGCAGCCCGAAGGCGTCTGCGAGTTTCCCCCTCTCGAGAAGGACGCGTCGAAGGCGGCGGCCATCAAGGTGACGGCGACGAACCGCAAGCAGGGCAAGAAGCTCGACGACGGCTTCAACCCGACCGGCGTGACGTTTGTCCCCCTTCCCTAGCCTCCCGGTCCTCGCCCTGCTCCTCGCCGCGGGCGCCTCGGCCCGGGCAGAGGCCGTCCTGGACGTGTCGGGGGCCGTGGTCTCGGTCGCACCGCGGCTCGAGGTGCGTGTCGTGGTGGGGAACCGCGGCGACCGTCCCGCGGTCCCGCTCGAGGTGACGGGCGAGCTGCTCGGGGAGCGGCGCGAGGCCCGCCTCGCGGGCGGCGTGCCCCCGGGCGGCGAGGGCGCCGTGCGCCTCGAGTTCGACGCGGCCCAGGCGCGCCCGGGCCTGCACGCGCTGACGCTGCTGCTCGAGCACCCGGTCGAGGGCCCGCCCGACGGCGCCGGCAGCCCGCCGGTGGCCAGCCAGCGGGCGTGGCTTCTGCTCGCGATCGGCGGACCCAGCCCGGGCCCCGCCGTGCGCCTCGCGGCGGAGGCGCTCCACCTCGACGTGAGAGGCGACCTCGCGGTGCGCCTCGAGAGCGCCGACGGCGCGAGCCACCGCGTGCGCCTGCGCGCGCTCACCGCGCGCGGCCTCCGGGCGGAAGGGGACGGCGCGGAGGTCGCGGTCCCCGCGAACGGCACGTCCACCGCCGCGCTGTCGCTCGTGCGGGCCGGCGCTCCCCGCGGCAGCCGTCACGCGGTCCTCCTCGTGGCCGAGGCCCTCGACGGCCCCGTGGCCCGCACCGCGGTCCTCGCCGTGCCCGTGGAGGTCGCGGCCGACCCCTCGCTCCTCCCGCGCATGCGAGGGCCCCTGCTCCTCCTCGGGCTCGCGCTCCTCGCGCTGGCCCTGGGCTTCGAGGTGCGACGCGCGTTCCGCAACCGCTGACTTGACACCCGTTCCGACCCCAACCTATGGTGTAGGCGGGATGGAGAAGCCCAAGGATTATTACCAGCTTCTCGGAGTGCCCCGAGACGCGAGCCTCACCGCGATCAAGGCCGCTTTCAAGCGGCTCGCGCGGCGGTTCGACCCCGGGCGCGTGCAGGAGGCGACCGACGCGATCGCCGAGCTGCAGGCGGCCTTCGAGACGCTGAGCGACGCCGAGCGTCGGCGCAGCTACGACGACGAGCTGGGCGGCGCCGACCGCACGGCGCCCGTCGACTGGTCCTTCGTGCGCCGTCCCGCCGCGGGAGACCTGCGGCGGCCGTTCGCGCCGACCAGCCTCGCGGCGGAGATCCTCCTCAAGCCCGACGAGGCGGCCGCGGGGACCGTCGTCTCGCTCGACGTGCCGGTCACCGCCACCTGCGACGCCTGCGGCGGCACGGGCGGGAGCGTCTTCGACTGCGGCCGCTGCCAGGGGGAGGGGAAGGTGGCCCGCCGGCTCCCGGTGCCGGTGCACGTTCCCGCGGGGCTGCGCGACGGGGCCGTCTTCCAGGTGCGGACCGACGACCCGGCCGTGCCCTCCATCCTGTTGACCGTCCACCTGCGCCGCGTCTGATCCACGAGCGTCGCCCCTCCTGGCGGGCGACGCGAGTGATCTACGAGGGCCCTCTCGAGAGCCTTTCGGGGGGCCTTCGCAAACGCCGGCTTTCCAACCGGGGGGTTTCCCACCCCCCGGTCACCCCGGGTGCAAGGGCGCGCGCGGCCTCGCGCATAATGGCCGCGCAGCCATGAACGCGGACGACATCCGCCGGATCGTCGCGGACAGCGTCGCCCTCAAGGAGCGCTTCTTCACCGCGAGCGCCCCTCTCCTGCTCGAGGTCGGGCGGCGCCTGGGCGAGAGCCTGCTCGCCGGCGGGCGCGTTCTCGCCTTCGGCAACGGAGGCTCCGCCGCCGACGCGCAGCACTTCGTGGCCGAGCTGGTCGGCCGCTTCCAGCGCGAGCGCGCCGGGCTCTCCGCGATCGCCCTCACCACGGACCCGTCCGTCCTCACCGCGGTGAGCAACGACATGGGCTTCGCCTCCGTCTTCCGCCGGCAGGTCGAGGCCCACGGCCGCCCCGGCGACGTGGCGCTCGGCATCAGCACCTCGGGCCGCTCGCCCAACGTGATCGAGGCCCTGCGCGCGGCGCGCCAGCGCGGGATGCTCACCGTGGGGCTCACCGGCAACGGGGGCGGCGAGCTGGCCGGGCTCGTGCACCACCTCGTCGACGTGCCGCACCCCGACACGCAGCGGATCCAGGAGGTGCACGCGATGGTGCTCCACATCCTGTGCCAGGTCGTCGAGGAGGCGGCGTCTCGCTGATGGGACGGCCGCGGCCGCTGTCCCTCGACGGCGTCTCCACCTACCCGCTGGCGTCCCGCCGCAGCAAGGTGTCGCGGGCCGCCTTCGCCCGCCCGCACGAGAGGGGCGCGAGCTTCGCCTCCTTCCTCGACGGCCTGCCCCGCATCCTGGCCGGCGAGACGCTCCGCGCGCTTCGCGACGAGATCCTCCGGGCGCGCGCCCGGCGCCGGCCCGTCATCTGGGGCCTCGGCGCGCACGTCATCAAGGCCGGTCTCTCGCCGGTGGTGATCGATCTCATGGAGCGCGGCCTGGTGAGCGCGATCGCGCTCAACGGGGCCGGGGTGGTGCACGACTTCGAGGTCGCGGTGGCCGGACGGACCTCGGAGGACGTCGAAGCGGGCCTCGGCACGGGTGCCTTCGGCATGGCGCGCGAGACGGGCGAGGAGGTGAACCGCGCGATCAACGAGGGGGACCGCGACGGGCTGGGCCTCGGCGCCGCGGTCGGCCGGTACCTCTCGACGCGCCGCCCCCGCGCGCGCCACCTGGACGCGAGCCTCCTGGCGGCGGCCTGGCGGCTGGGCCTGGGCGCGACCGTGCACGTCGCGATCGGCACCGACATCGTCCACGTGCACCCGGCCTGCGACCCCGCCGCCCTCGGGCGGACGACGCACCTCGACTTCCGGCTCTTCGCGGGCGAGGTCGCGCGGCTGGGCGGGGGCGGTGTCTACCTCAACGTGGGATCGGCGGTGGTGCTGCCGGAGGTGTTCTTGAAGGCGGTGACCCTCGCCCGCAACCTCGGGCACGACGTCTCGGACTTCGCCACCGCCAACCTCGACTTCATCCAGTCCTACCGGCCCGGCGTCAACGTGGTGGAGCGCCCGGTGAAGGGCTCCGGGCGGGGCTATCGCCTGACCGGGCACCACGAGATGCTCGTGCCCCTGCTGGCCGCCGCCCTCGTCGAGAAGGCGGCCGGGCGACGGAGGCGGGCGTGAAGAGCCAGGGAAGCCTCGCCGAGCGCGACATCCTCGAGGTCGTGCAGGGGCTGAGCGCCGAGCGCTGGACGGGCCTGCTGCGGCTCGAGCGCACCGGCGAGC
The DNA here is from genome assembly GCA_963818355.1 of uncultured Acidobacteriota bacterium. Classification (GTDB taxonomy): domain Bacteria; phylum Acidobacteriota; class Vicinamibacteria; order Fen-336; family Fen-336; genus DATBSL01. Next base: position 30,974 of record CAWFSB010000060.1, read on the forward strand.
GCATCACGATCACGGTCGAGGACGGCAGCCTCGTCTTCGCCTCCTCCTCCAACCTCGATCACCGCCTCGGCCCGATGCTCCTGCGGCGGGGCGCGATCACGCTGCGGCAGATGGAGGACGCGGGCCGCGCGCTCTCCCCCGGCAAGCGCTTCGGGACCGTCCTCGTGGAGATGGGCTTCCTCGAGATGAAGGAGCTCGTGCGGGGCGTGGTGGACCAGACGCGCGACATCATCCTGCAGGCCTTCCAGTGGACCTGGGGGACCTACGAGCTGCAGGAGGGGGCCTCCCCGGCCGAGGCCATCACCCTCAACATCTCGACGCCCGAGCTCATTCTCGAGGGGGTCTCGCGGATCGAGGCGTGGAGCCGCATCGAGAAGGGAGCGGGGGGCCTGGGGGCGCGCCACGTGCCGGTCGCGGGGAGCGAGGGGCTGTTCAAGCAGCTCACGCTCGACGTGGACCAGGGGGCGCTCCTGCGCTCGGTCAAGGCCTCGCGCGACGTGGAGTCGCTGTGCGAGGAGTCCATGCTGAACGACTTCGAGGCCTGCCGGAACCTCTGGGCGTTCCGGGTGATCGGCCTCATCCGGCGCGCCCCGGAGACGACTCCCGCTCGACGACGACGGGCTCGAGTACGTGCTCCCTGCCGACGGGGAGTAGCCGCGTGGCCGAGCCCTTGCGCGCCGACCTGTCGGGCCGGACGTGCCTCGTGACCGGCGCCAGCGCCGGGATCGGCCTCGCCACCGCGCACGGCCTGGCTCGCCTGGGGGCGCGCGTGGTGATGGCGGTGCGCAACCCCGAGAAGGGGGAGAGGGCGCGCCGCGCGGTCATGGGCGCGACCGGTCGCGAGGTCGAGATGGCGGTGGTGGACCTCGGCGAGCCGCAAGTCGATCCACGCGTTCGCTCGCGACTTCACCGGGCGCCACCCGAAGCTCGACGTGCTCGTCAACAATGCCGGCATCTGGTCCGAGCGCCGCAAGGTCTCGCCGGACGGCGTCGAGCTCGTCTGGGCCACGAACGTCCTCGGCTACTTCCTCGTGACCGAGCTGCTCCTGCCGCAGCTCCAGGCGGCGGGCAAGGCGCGCGTCGTCAACGTCGCCTCGCAGCTCGCGGGCGGGCTCGACCTCGCCGACGTGCAGTTCGAGCGGCGAGCCTGGTCGGGCCGGGGCGCCTACGCGCAGAGCAAGCAGGCCGACCGCATGCTGACCTGGGCGCTCGCGCGGCGGCTCTCGGGGACCGGGGTCACGGCCAACGCGATGCACCCCGGATTCGTGGCCACCGAGATCTTCGGCAAGGGCGGGGGGCTCGTCAGCCTCGGCGCCTCGCTCTACTCGAAGATCCGCGGCCGCCGGCCCGAGGAGGGCGCCGACACCGTCGTCTGGCTCGCCGCGAGCCCCGAGGTCGAGAGCCGCAGCGGCCTCTTCTGGATCGACCGCCAGGAGCGCCGCTGCCGCTTCCGCGACGAGGCCGGCGAGGAGGCCCTGTGGGCCCTCTGCGCGCACGATGACCGGGTCGGCGGGTAGACTTCCCGGGATCATGCCGACCCAGCAGCAGTTCAAGGTGGGCCTCGTCCAGATGGCGATGTCCGCGAGGCCCGAGGACAACGTCTCGAAGGCGGTCGCGAAGGTCCGCGAGGCGGCGGGTCTCGGGGCGGAGGTCGTGTGCCTCCCCGAGATGTACCGCACGCCCTACTTCTGCCAGAAGGAAGACCACGCCCACTTCGCCCTCGCGGAGACGGTGCCGGGGCCGAGCACCGAGGCCCTCGGCCGCGCGGCGAAGGCCGCGGGCGTCGCGGTGGTCGTCCCCATCTTCGAGCGCCGGGCGCCGGGCGTCTACCACAACAGCGCGGTCATCCTCGACGCGGACGGACGGGTCGCGGGCCTCTACCGCAAGATGCACATCCCCGACGACCCGCTCTTCTACGAGAAGTTCTACTTCGCCCCCGGGGACCTCGGCTTCCAGGCCTTCGACGTGAAGCCCGGCCGCATCGGCACCCTCATCTGCTGGGACCAGTGGTACCCGGAGGGGGCGCGGCTCACGGCGCTGCGCGGCGCGGCCGTCCTCTTCTACCCGACCGCGATCGGCTGGCACCCGAGCGAGAAGGCCGAGCACGGCGTCTCCCAGCGCTCGGCCTGGCAGACGATCCAGCGCTCGCACGCGATCGCGAACGGGGTCTACGTGGCGGTCGTGAACCGGGTCGGCCACGAGGTCCCGCCCGAGGGCGGGGACGGGCTCGAGTTCTGGGGCTCTTCCTTCCTCGCCGACCCGTTCGGCGTGGTGATCGCCGAGGCCTCGACCGACCGCGAGGAGATCCTGGTGGGCGAGGTCAGCCTGCCCCGCATCGACCAGGTGCGGACGCACTGGCCGTTCCTGCGCGACCGGCGCATCGACGCCTACGCCGGGATCGACCGCCGGTTCATCGACCGGGAGTAGAGCCCTTGGCGAGCCCCGCCCTCGACCCCGACGTCCAGGCTTTCCGCATGCCGGCGGAGTGGGAGGAGCACGAGGCCACCTGGCTCGCCTGGCCGCACAACCTCTCGGACTGGCCGGGCCGCTTCGCGCCCATCCCGTGGGTCTACGGCGAGATCGTGCGCAAGCTGGCGGAGGGCGAGATCGTCCGCATCCTCGTGCCCTCGAAGGCGCACGAGGCGAAGGCGCGACGGGTCCTCGAGCGGGTCTCCGCCGATACCGGGCGCGTCGAGTTCTTCCGCTGGCCGACCGACCGCGGCTGGACGCGCGACTTCGGGCCCATCTGCGTGCGCCGCGAGCACCCCGAGCCCGAGGTGGCGATCGCGCGCTTCCGCTTCAGCGGCTGGGCCAAGTACCCCGACCACAAGAAGGACGACCAGGTCGCCGAGCGCGTGGCGAAGGCCCTCGACCTGGAGCTGCGGCGCGCCGATCCACAAGGGGCGGCCGGTCGTGCTCGAGGGCGGGGCCATCGACGTGGACGGCAAGGGCACGATCCTCACCACCGAGGAGTGCCTCCTCGACCCCTTCGTGCAGGTCCGCAACCCCGGCTTCAAGCGCGCCGACTACGAGCAGGTCTTCCTCGAGAACCTCGGGGCCACGCACCCCGTCTGGCTGGGCAAGGGGATCGCGGGTGACGACACCCACGGCCACGTGGACGACCTCTGCCGCTTCGTGAGCGAGAAGACGATCGTGCTCTGCCGGGAGAAGGACCCGAAGGACGCCAACTACCGCGCGCTCGAGGAGAACCGCGAGCGGCTGCAGGACGCGCGCCTCGCCGACGGCTCGAAGCCGGAGGTGGTCGACCTGCCCATGCCGGCGCCGCTCGTCTTCGACGGCCGTCGGCTCCCCGCGAGCTACGCGAACTTCTACGTCGCGAACGCGGCGGTGCTCGTGCCGACCTTCAACGACCCGAACGACCGCCTCGCCCTCGGCATCCTCGCCGAGCAGTTCCAGGGTCGCCCGGTGGTCGGCATCCACGCGGTCGAGCTCGTCTGGGGCCTCGGCACGCTCCACTGCCTGACGCAGCAGCAGCCGGCCGTGGAGGCTCGGACGCCGCAGCTGGGGTGCGGGTCCGCGAGTGGGCCCACCGGCCGAATCGGGCTAGAATAGCCTTATGAAGACCGCCACAATAACCCAGACCAAGAACGGCCTCAGCGCGCTCCTGGACCGGGTCCGGCACGGGGAGACGATCGTGATCACGGACCGAAGCCGGCCGGTGGCGCGCCTCGAGCCGGTGGCTACGGCCGAGCACCAGGGCCCGGATGAGGGCCGCCTCGCGCGGCTGGAAAGGGCTGGCCTGTTGCGCCGGGGACGCGGGGGACCGGACAACGAGATCCTGAAGACCGACCCGCCGCGGCCTCAGGCGGGAGCCGACGTGCTCGCGACGCTGCTCGACGAGCGCCGGAGCGGCCGATGAGGTTCTGGGACGCCTCGGCCCTCGTGCCGCTGCTCGTCCGCCAGCACGCTTCGCTTCGGATGCGGGCACACTATCGTTCGGACCCGGTGGTGGCAGCGTGGTGGGGGGCCCGCGTCGAGTGCGAGTCGGCGGTCTCCCGCATGGAGCGCGGCGGCCTGCTGGAGCGACGTTCTGCCGCCGCGGCCCGCCTGCGGCTCGATCGGTTCGCGGCAGGCTGGCACGAGGTGCAGCCCGCGGATCCCGTCAGGGACAGCGCCCGCCGGCTTCTGCGCGTCCACGATCTCCGGGCCGCCGACGCCCTCCAGCTCGCGGCGGCCCTGGCGGCGTGCGAGGGACGCCCGGCCAGCCTCGGCTTCGTTTGCCTCGACGATCGCCTCGCCGCGGCTGCGGAGCGCGAGGGCTTCCCGATCCTGAGCACGTGAGCGGCTGAGTCGCGGAGTCGGCAAAGGAGCCACGATGGCCTCGTCGGGAGTCGGCGTCGTCCTTCTTTTCGTGGTCGCGTCTCTCGGGGCGCTCCCCGCGCGCGCTCAGGACGAGGCCGTCCCCCGGGTCGACCGCCGGGCGGTCGAGGTCCGGACCCTGGACACGCCGTACACCTTCACGCCCCACGCGGACAAGGAGGCCTGGCTCGCGCGGGCCCGGTTCCTGCGTGGGCAGGTCCTGGTGAGCGCCGGCCTGTGGCCGATGCCGGAGAAGGGGCCGCTCGACGCGCACGTCTTCGGCCGGATCGAGCGCGGCGACTACTCCGTCGAGAAGGTCTACTTCGAGAGCCACCCGGGCTTCTACGTCACCGGCAACCTCTACCGACCGCTCGGGAAGACCGGCCCGTTCCCCGGCAGTGCTCTCGCCGCACGGCCACTGGGCCTACGGCCGTCTCGAGAACGGCGCCGACGGGTCGATCCCGGCGCGGTGCATCACGCTCGCGCGGCAGGGTTACGTGGTCTTCTCGTGGGACATGATCGGCTACAACGACAGCCGCCAGGTGGACCACCGCCTCCTCGACAAGCACCTCGCCCAGTGGGGGATCGGGTCGCTGGGGCTGCACCTGTGGAACAGCATCCGCTCGGTGGACTTCCTGGAGTCGCTCCCGGACGTGGACAAGAGCCGCCTCGCCTGCACGGGGGCTTCCGGCGGCGGCACCCAGACCTTCCTGCTGACCGCGGTGGACGACCGCATCAGGGTCTCCGCCCCCGTGAACATGATCTCGCACTACATGCAGGGCGGAGACGTCTGCGAGAACGCCCCGAACCTGCGCCTCGACACGAACAACATGGAGATCGCGGCTCTCGCGGCCCCGCGGCCGATGCTCATGGTGTCGGCGGCGGGTGACTGGACGCGGGACACGCCGCGCATCGAGTTCCCCGCGGTCGAGAGCGTCTACGCGCGGCTGGGGGCGAAGGACGAGGTGGCGACCGTCCAGCTCATCGCCGACCACAACTACAACCGCGACAGCCGCGAGGCGGTCTACGGCTGGTTCGCCCGGTGGCTCCTCGGCCGGCCCGACGCGTCGCCGGTGCCGGAGCGGGAGTTCACCGCGGAGCAGCCGGCCGACCTGCTCGTCTTCCACGGGCGGGACCTCCCGGTCGGCGCGAGGACGCAGGGGCAGATCGTGGAGGGGCTGATCGAGGCCCGAAAGGCGCAGCTCGCGGCGCTGCGTCCGCGCGAGGCGGCGGGTCTCGCTCGCTTCCGCGAGATCCTCGGCCCCGGCCTGCGCCACGCGCTGGCCGCGGAGTGGCCCGGCGAGGCCGTCCTGGAGAGCCCGTCGACGTCCGGCCTGACGGCGGGCGTGCGAGACCTCGCCCTCGGCCGGCGCGGCCGGGGGGACCGGGTGCCGCTGAGGCTCTGGGCCGCCCCGCCGGAGAGTCGGAAGGCCGTCCTCGTCGTCCACCCCGCCGGGATCGAGGCCGTCTCCCAGCGCGAGAGCTCGCTCGTGGAGCCGCTGCGTCGGCAGGGGTGGCTCGTCGTCTCGATCGACGCCTTCAACACCGGAAGCGCCCTGGCGCCGCGCGACACGAGCGATCGCTTCTTCACCACGTACAACCGCACGGACGACGCGAACCGCGTCCAGGACGTCCTCACCGCCCTCGCCTGGCTGAAGCGCCGGCCCGGGATCCGGGAGGTGTCACTCGTCGGTCTCGACCGGGCCGGCCTGTGGTGCCTTCTCGCCCAGGCCCTCGCGCCCGGACTCGACGCCGTGGTGGCCGACGCCGATCGGTTCCCGACGGCTCTCGACGAGGCCTACCTCGGTCGGCTGTCCATCCCGCTGTTCCGCAGCGTGGGCGGCTTCGAGACGGCGCTGACGCTGGGGCTAGGGGCCCGCGTGCACGTCCACGACACCGCCGGCGTGTTCGACACCGGCGCCGTGGAGGCGGCCGCCCGCGCGACGGGAGCCGCGGAGACGCTGCGGGCCTCCCGGGAGAAGCTCACCGATGCCGAGGTCGTCGCCTGGCTGACCCGCAGGTGACCTGTCAGGCGCGGGGCGGCCCTTCCGGGCCGGGCGTGGCGCGGCTCCAGAGACGGTCCCACGCTCGCTCCTCGTTCCACTCCGGGGTCGGGGCGAAGTACTTCGCGGGGTCCTTGAGCTGCGCCTTGATCGCGTCCTCGTTCAGCTCGATGCCGAGGCCCGGGGTGTCCGGGACGGCGATGAAGCCCTCCTTGTCCATGAGCGGCTTCGGGACGCCGGTCACGAGCTCGTCGTACCAGGCGTCGTCCACGTTGTGGTGCTCCATGGCCAGGAAGTTCTCGGTGGCCGCCGCGCAGTGGACGCTCGAGAAGAGCGTCACCGGGCTGCCGGCCATGTGGAGCGCCATGCCGATCCCGTGCTCCATCGCGAGGTCGCCGATCTTCTTCGTCTCGAGAAGGCCGCCCGAGGTCGCGAGGTCGGGGTGGCAGATCGCGATGGCCTTCTTCTCGAAGAGGTCCTGGAAGCCCTCCTTGAGGTAGATGTCCTCGCCGGTCAGGATCGGCGTCTTGCAGGAGTTCTTCAGGCGCACGTACTGGTCGGTGTACTGCCAGGGCACCATGTCCTCGAGCCACGCGAGGTTGAAGGGGTCGAGCGCCTGCGCCAGCTTGATCCCGTCCTCGATGCCGAAGTGGCCGTAGTGGTCGGTCGCGATCGGGATCTCCCAGCCGACGATCTCGCGCACGGTCGCCACGTACTCCTGCAGGACCTTCAGGCCCTTGTCCGTGATGCGGATGCCGGTGAAGGGGTGGGGGAGCTGGGCGAAGACGCTGCGGCCGTACTGGTCGCACGGGTCGACGCCCTGGCCCTTGGGGTACGTGAGGCCGCCCTCGACGCCCTTCAGCTGGTTGATGCTCACGTCCATCTTGAGGAACGTGAAGCCGCGCTCCATCCGGGCCTTGAGGCGATTGCCCATCTCGACGGGGTCGAGGCGACGCCGGCGTGTCCGCGTACACGCGGATCTTGTCGCGGAACTTGCCGCCCAGCATCTGCCAGCACGGCACGCCCCAGGCCTTGCCGGCGAGGTCCCAGCAGGCCATCTCGATCGAGACGGCGCCGCCGGCCTGGCGCCCGTGGAAGCCGAACTGCTTGAGCTTCCGGAAGACCTTGTCCACGTGGCAGCGGGTTCTCGCCGAGGACCCGGCTCTTGAGCATGAGGGCGTAGGTGGGGCTCGCGCCGTCGCGCACCTCGCCGTAGCCGTGGAGGCCCTGGTTGGTGTCGAGGCGGACGATCCAGTGGTTGTGGACGTTCACCACGCGCAGGTCGGTGATCCTGCAGCTGCGACGGCTCGGACCGCGTGTTGACCCGGCCGCGCACCTCCTCGGCGTCGGCTTCTCGGTGGCGAAGCCGTGCGTCCCCCCGGCCGCGGCGAGTGTGCCGAGCCCGATGCCTCTCAGAGCGTCGCGTCGATCCATGGTGAGCGCCTCCTCGCGGCCGAAGATATCACCGAGCTGTCGCCGGAGTTGTCTCGCCGACCGGCCGCGTGGAGAAGCGCACGTACGGGAAGACCTCGGGGATGTGGGAGTCCCACGCGCCGTGCGGGCTCCAGGCCCAGCCGCCCGGGTCTTTCGCCGGCGCGGCTTCCTTGTACTGGTTGAAGCGCGAGAAGTCCATGCGCCAGACGTCGCCGTCTCTCGGCGGCAGCGCCCGGCCGTCGGGCCGCGCGAGGTGCGCGAGGCCCGCCCACGGGATCGCGATCTCCACCGTCCAGCCGCGGTCCCGGTCGGAGTTGTCGTTGACCGTGCCGTCCACGTGCACGGCGCTCCTCAACCCGGGGAGGTCCCACCGCCAGTAGCCGATGCGCGGGCCGCGGGGGTGGTTCTTGAAGCCGACGCCGCGGAAGGGGCGGACGCCCTCCTGCCCGCGATCGAACTCGGGGAGCCTCGCGTAGCCCGCCTTCTCGTAGGCCTCTTCCCAGATGAAGAAGACCTCGTAGATCGTGCCGAGGGAGTTGATCTCGAGCTCGTAGTACGCGTCCCGTCCCGCGATGAACAGCTCGACATCGTTGTTCTTGTAGATGAGCGAGTCGCGCTCGGTGAGCGTGCCCTCCACGAACGGCTCCTCGACCCAGTAGCCGACGTACAGGTTCTGGTCGTCCCAGAGGACGGCGGCCCGCGTGTCGTGGATGCCCGGAGCGCCTCGGACGAGGTCGGAGAAGCGGGGGGACCTCGGGGCGGCCTTCCAGTCCGCCTCGTCGAGGCGGCCGTCGACGACGATCGGCCCCGGGGCGCGATGGGCGGTGTAGCGGGCGACCCGGCTCTCGGGCCAGGGAAACGGCCAGGGCTCGTCCGCGAGGGCCATCACGGGAGACGCGACGGGAAGCAGGGTCAGTGTCAGGCGGCGAATCACGCTTTTCATGGAGCCTCACCCCGAGTCTACGAGAAGCGGGGCCGCGGAGTTAGACTCCTGGCCATATGAAGCGACGCACGGTCTTGCAGGCGGTGGCGGCGGTCGCGGGGGCGCCCTCCCTGGGCACGGCGGCTTCCGGGGTCGAGGGCGGCTCGGTCTACGCGCGGCTCGGCGTGAAGCCGCTCATCAACGGCATGGGCACGGTCACCGTGGTGGGCGGGTCGCTGATGCCGCCGGAGGTGGTCCGGGCCATGGAGGAGGCCTCCCGGCACTTCGTGTTCGTCCCCGACCTCCAGGCGAAGGCCGGCGCCCGCATCGCCGAGCTCGTCGGCGTCCCCGCCGCCATGGTCACGGCCGGCGCGGCGTCGGCGATCGCCGTGGCGACGGCCGCGGCCATGACCAAGGGCGACCCGAAGAAGATCGCCCAGCTCCCGGACACGACCGGGCTCCCCTTCGAGGTCGTCCAGCAGAAGAGCCACCGCTGCGGCTACGAGCCGCAGATCCGGTTGAACGGCGCGAAGATCGTCACCGTCGAGACGCGAGAGGAGCTGGACCGCGCCCTCGGCGAGCGCACCGCGATGATGTTCTTCCTCAACAAGGCGGACCCGGACGGCCAGATCAAGCGCGACGAGTGGATCCGCGTCGCCCGCGAGCGCGGCGTCGTCTCGTTCAACGACGCGGCCGCGGACGTGCCGCCCCGCGAGCACCTCTCGAGCTACGTCCGGGAGGGCTTCGACCTCGTGGCCTTCTCCGGCGGCAAGGGCCTGCGGGGCCCTCAGTGCTCGGGCCTCCTCCTCGGGCGCAAGGACCTGATCGACGGCGCGCGAACCCTCGTCTCGCCGCACGCCGGCATCGGCCGCGCGATGAAGGTCGGCAAGGAGGAGATCGTCGGCCTTCTGGCCGCGGTCGAGCGCTACCTGAAGGTCGACCTCGAGGCGGAGCGCCGCGAGCTCGAGGCGAAGGTGGCGCACCTGAAGGAGGTGGTCGGCCGGGTCCGGGGCGTCACGGTCGAGACGCACGTCCCGGAGATCGCCAACCACGTGCCGCACTTCGTGGCGACCTGGGACGAGGGCGCGCGGGGGCTCACCGCGAAGCAGGCCCACGAGAGGCTGCAGGCCGGCGACCCGCCGATCTACGTGCTCCTGACGGGGCCGGGGAAGCTCACGGTCTCGGTCTGGATGATGCGGGGCGACGAGCACCGGACGGTCGCCCGCCGCCTGCGGGACATCCTCGCCGGGGCCTGATCCCCGCGGCGGCGTTCACCAGGCCCGACAGGCGTTCTCCCGGACCATCGGCTGGCCGGCCTTGCAGCCGAAGGCCTCCTTGAACTCGGGCATGTTGCTGACGCTCCCGATCACCCGGAACTCGCCCGCCGAGTGCGTGTCGGTCTGGGCGAGCTGGCGCGCGGCCGCCTCGGTCACGTTCTGGCACCAGACGTTGGCGAAGCCGAGGAAGAAGCGCTGCTCGGGCGTGAAGCCGTCGACCTTCTTCCGCGACTGGCCGGCGAGGGCCTTCTGGAGCGCCATGTAGGAGACCCGGAGGCCGCCGTTGTCGGCGGTGTTCTCGCCGAGGGTGAGGCGGCCGTTGAGGTGGACGTCGCCGTTCGCTCGCGTCCTTGACCGGGACGAAGCCGTCGTACTCCTTGACGAAGCAGTCCGTGCGCTCCTCGAAGGCCTTGCGGTCCTCCGGCGTCCACCAGTTCGCGAGGTTCCCCTCCGCGTCGAACTTGCTGCCCTGGTCGTCGAAGCCGTGCGTGTACTCGTGCCCGATCACGACGCCGATCCCGCCGAAGTTGACGGGGTCGTCCACCTGGCGGTCGAAGAACGGGGGCTGGAGGATCCCGGCGGGGAAGACGATCTCGTTGTTGGCCGCGTTGTAGTAGGCGTTCACGGTGGGCGGCGTCATGCCCCAGAGCCTCCGGTCGGTCGGCTGGTCGATGCGCGCCTGGCTGCGCTTGATCTCGAAGACCTGGGCCCGACGGGAGTTCCCGAAGTAGTCGTCCCGCTTCACCTCTACCGTGGAGTAGTCCTTCCACTCGTCCGGGTAGCCGACCTTGTCGGTGCGGAACGCGGCGAGCTTGGCGAGCGCCTTCTTCTTCGTGTCCGGCGTCATCCAGGGGAGGCTCTCGATGTCGTCGCGCAGCGCGGCGGTGAGCGCCTCGATCATCTTCTTCATGCGCGCCTTGCCGTCGGCGCCGAAGGTCTTCTCGACGTAGAGCCGGCCGAGGTCGTCCCCGAGGGCGCGGTCGGTGGCCTGCACGCAGCGCTTCCAGCGGGGCTCGATCTCCTGCGCCCCCTGGAGGAACTGGCGGTTGAAGCGGAAGTCCTCCTGCACGAACGCGGCGCCGAGATACGGGGCGGCGGCGCGCACGTCCTGCCACCGCAGCCAGGTCTTCCAGTCCGCGACCGGCGTCGCGTCGACGACCGCGCTGCCCTCCTGGAAGAACTTCCTGCTGGTCACGTTGAGGCGCGGGAAGGCCGGGGCGCCGGTCGCGGGGAAGTAGGCGCCGAAGTCGAAAGCGGGGGCCAGCTGCTGCAGCTCGGCGACGCTCATGGGGTTGTCGCGGTTCTTCGGGTCGCGCATGGCCACGCGGTCCATGGACGCGTTCGCGAGAGCCGTCTCGACCCGCAGGACCGTCGCCGCGTCGGCCTTCGCCGACGCCGGGTCCTCGCCGGCCAGCTCGAGCAGGCGCTGTCGCGTGCTCGAGGAACCTCTCCCGCTTCTCCTTCGACTTGGCGTCGTCCTTCAGGTAGTCGTCGCGGTCGGGCAGGCTGAGGCCGCCCTGGCCGACCGAGGCGATCGTCCGCGTCGAGTCGTGGAGGTCCGGCGCCGAGCCGAAGCGGAAGAGCGTGGGGAGTGCCATCCCCTCGTTCTCGCCGAGGAGGCGGAAGAAGTCGGCCTTCGACTGGACCGCGTCGACTCGCCCCAGGATCGGGTCGAGGGGCTGGCGGCCCCGGGCCTCGATCCCGGCCTCGTCCATGCAGGCCGCGTAGTAGTCGCCGACCCGCGCCTCGATCGGCGACCGCTTCGCCGCGGGGTCCTTCGCCGTCTCGAGGATCCGGTGGAGGTCCTCGCGGTTTCTCTCCGCGAGCTCGTTGAAGCGGCCCCACCGGGTCTGGTCGGGCGGGATCGGGTTGGCCTTGCGCCAGCCGCCGCACGCGAACTGGTAGAAGTCGACGCAGGGGTCGACCGAGGTGTCGAGGGCCGAGATGTCGAATGCGCCCGGCGGCTTCGGCGCGGCGGCGGGCTTGTCGCCGCCGACGGCCACGGTCGCGGCGGTGGCCAGGAGCAGCGTCAGGAAGGGGCTCTTCATCGGTGACCTCCAGAAGGACGACAGGCGCCGGTCGCGCTGCGGGCGGGTGCGCCCGGCGCCCCTGATGGTACTCAAGATCACGGTCGCGCGGGGCGCGGGCCGGAGCGGGCAGCGAGACACGCGTGCCAGGGTAAGATCCAGCGCACGAGGAGGTTCGATGCGCACTCTCCGGACGGGGCGGCCGCGCGTCGCCGCGGCCTTCGGCCTGGCGGCCGCGGTGACGGTCCCCTCGCTCGCCGGCGCCGCCGAGCGAACCTTCGACGAGGACGTCGCCTTCCTGCGCAAGCACGTCGAGGTGCTGGTCCTGCAGGACGCGGCCGGCGGCCGGGTGGCGGTCGTCCCGGCGTGGCAGGGCCGCGTGATGACCTCGGCCACCGGCGGCTCGGCCGCGCGCGGTTTCGGCTGGATCAACGACGAGCTCGTCGCCTCGGGCCGGCTGCGGCCGCACATCAACGCGTTCGGCGGAGAAGACCGGCTCTGGCTCGGCCCCGAGGGCGGGCAGTTCTCGATCTTCTTCGCGAAGGGCGACGCGTTCGACCTCGCGCACTGGCAGACGCCCCCGCTCGTCGACACCGAGCCGTGGCCCGTCGTCTCGAAGGACGCGGAGCGAGCGACCTTCCGCCAGCGAGGGCGGCTCGTGAACTACTCGGGAACGCCGCTCGACGTCGAGCTCGAGCGCACGGTCCGGCTCCTGTCGCGCGACGACGTCGCGAAGCAGCTGGGCGGCGCGCTCCCGGCGAGCGTCCGGCTCGTCGCCTACGCCTCCGAGAACACCCTCGTGAACGCGGGCCAGGCGCCGTGGACGCGGGAGACGGGCGCGCTGTCGCTGTGGATCCTCGGCATGTTCCAGCCCTCGGCCCAGACGACGATCGTCGTCCCCTACCGGACCGGGGCGGTCGACTCGCTCGGGCCCGTCGTGAACGACGCCTACTTCGGCAAGGTGCCGGCCGACCGCCTCGTCGACCGGGACGGCCTCCTCTTCTTCAGCGGCGACGGCCGGCACCGCAGCAAGATCGGCGTCTCGCCCCGCCGCGTGCGGCCGGTCCTGGGCAGCTACGACGCGGCCCGCGGGGTTCTCACCCTCGTGAGCTTCGACCGGCCCGAGGGCGCGTCGGAGTACGTGAACTCGATGTGGGAGATCCAGAAGGAGCCGTTCGCGGGAGACGTCGTGAACAGCTACAACGACGGCCCGCCCGCTCCCGGCGAGAAGCCGATGGGCCCCTTCTACGAGCTCGAGACGTCCTCGCCCGCCGCGTTCCTCGCCCCGGGCGCCCGCCTCACCCACGTCCACCGCACGTTCCACCTCGAGGGGGCGGAGGCGGACCTCGACGCGATCGCCCGCCGGGTGCTCGGCGTGCCGCTCGCGAAGGTCCGCACCGCGCTGCCCCGGTGAACGGGCCTTTCCATCAGTCACCGTCCGACGTCGGCCCCACATCCATCGGCCTCTCCCTGCGTGATCGGCGGATGCGCTGTGGGAGACGCTCTTCTTCGAGCGCGAGGCCGACCGCGTCGTAGGTGAGGCCCACGTCGAGCAGGAAGCGCAGGCGGGAGCGGATCTCCGTGAGAAGCTCCGTCGCGATCTTGGCGTCGGACCCCTGGGTCCACAGCTACTCGCGCCTCCTCACCGACCTCTACGTCGCGGAGGGTGTGCGCTGAGCCGAGCCCCGGTCCTCTCCGGCAGGGTCGCGGGGTGTGCTACCGGAGGAGCGACGTCCAGTTCGTCACGACGTGGAGCTGCGCCTTGCGCTCCTGCTGCGACGGGGAGCTTGACCAGGAAGCGCTGGCCGTCCGCGCTCGGCGCGTAGTCGTCGAAGTCCGGCGCCCTGGAGTCCCCGGATCTCGAACAGCGGGACGGGAAGGCTGACCTCGATCCGGTCACCTGCGGTTCGCACCGCGACGGCCTGCAGCCGGTTGTTCGTGGCGCGTGAAGAAGAGCTCCTTACCGTCGCCCCGCCACTTCGGCTGGCCGCCGCCCTCCACGGACACGCGCACGCGGTCCCCCTCCCGCCGGAAGGGCTCCACGTAGACCTCGTTCTGCCCGGACTCGAGCGAGACGTAGGCCAGCCAGCGCCCGTCGGGCGACAGGTGCGGCTCGTCCACGCGAAAGGCCCGCCCAGGACGGGCTCGGGCTTGCCCTCGCCCTCCAGCGGCAGCGCCCAGACGCTCTTCGCGTCCTCGGCGGTCCGCCGGACGAAGAGGAGCGTCTGCCCGTCCGGGACCAGCTCTCCGGGATCGTCCTCGTCCGGCGAGTCCGTGAGCACCGTCTCGGGCTCGCTCGCCCGCAGGCCCTTGCGCCGCAGGTCGGCCGCCCCGTCTCTGCGCGCGATGAAGGCCAGCGAGCGCCCGTCGGGGGACCAGACGGGGTCGCGCTCGTCGCCCGGTGTGGCGGTCACGCGGCTCGTCACCCCGCGCGCGACGTCCATCACCCAGAGGTCGTAGCGTCCCTCGGCGTCGGGGATCTCGAGGGCGACGTTCCGCTCGTCGGGGGAGAGGGTGATCTGCCCGTAGTTGCCCGGCGCGCCGATCGTCCCGACCTGCCCGCCCTTGCGGTCGAGCCACGCGAGCTGCACCTGTCCGGTGCGCGCTCTGCCCGGAGAAGTAGGCGAGGGTGTCCGTCGGCGACGCCGCGAACCACCCGACGCCGGCGTTGGCGGCCCAGGCTCCGACCGAGGTCGCGATCGTCACCGGCTCGCCGCTCAGCTCCGCGCGGTCGGCGTCGAAGGGCTGGGCGAGGAGCGTGCCGTTGCGCACGAAGAGGAGGTGCCCGGCCGCGGGCACGCAGCGGGTCAGCCCGGGGACGACGAAGCGCTGCTCGGCGGGCCGGTCGAGGGACGCGACGTGGGCGCCGTAGACCGCCTCGCCCTCGCCCAGGGCGTTGAAGAGCAAGCGACGCCCGCCGGGCAGGAACTGCGGCAGCACGAGGCCGGTCTCACCGCGCTTGGCGTCGGGCACGAGCAAGGGCTTGGGCTCTCCGCCGGTGGCCGCGACCGTGAAGAGATGGCCGCGCGCCGCCGCCCGACGAGAAGAGGATGGTGCCGTCCTCGTTCCAGTCTCCGCCGGCGCCCTGCTGAGGGCAGGGTGCAGATCCGCTGCACCGTGCCGTCGGCGAGATTGAGCTTGCGGAGCTCGTCCCCGGCGGCGAACGCGAGGAACCGGCCGTCCGGAGACCAGAAGGGAATGGTCGGCCCCCTCCGTCCCGGCGAGCAGGCGGGGGGTGAGCGACTCGAGGGGGCGTGTCCAGAGCATCGCGTCGCATCGGTCGCGCCCGCGCGAACCGCCCGGAACACGATCTGGCGCCCGTCGGGAGACGGGACCGGCCAGCCGAAGTCCACGAACGTCCAGCCTTCCGGGGCCTCGACCACGAATCGGCCCGCAGGCCGTCGGGGCCGGGACCTGCGTCAGGTGGACGAAGGCGAACCCGGCGGCGAGGCCCGCGGCCAGGAGCGCGACGGCCGCCCAGGCCCACCGCTCGCGGGTGCGGCCGCGGCGCTCGGCCTGACGGCCTCCTGCGTCGAGCGCGGCCGGCGCCTCGGCCTCGGCCGACGTGCCCGCGATCGCCTCCTGCAGCTCCAGCCGCGCGGCCCCCATGTCGGGCAGCCGCGTGCGCGGGTCCTTGCGCAGGCAGCGGCTCAGCAGCCGCCGGACCGCGCGGGGCGTCGCCTGCGGCAGCGCGTCGAGGTCGGGCTCCCGCGTCACGACCGCCGCGATGACGTCGGTCACGGTGTCGCCGGCGAAGAGCGAGCGGCCGGTCAGCATCTCCCACACCAGCACGCCGAAGGACCACACGTCCGCCCGCTTGTCGACGGGCTTCCCGCGCGCCTGCTCGGGCGACATGTAGGCGGCGGTGCCGAGGATCACGCCGGCGATCGTCCCCGTGTGGGCGAGGGTGGGGGACTGCGACAGCGCCGCGGAGCCCGAGTTGACGCCGGAGGCGTCGCCGGCCCAGGCCTTGGCGAGGCCGAAGTCGAGCACCTTCACCTTGCCGTCCGGCGTGAGCTTCACGTTGGCGGGCTTGAGGTCGCGGTGGACGATGCCCTTGCCGTGGGCCTCCTCGAGGGCCTCGGCGATCTGCTTCGCGATCTCGAGGGCCTCGTCGACGGGGATCGCGCCGCGCGCGAGGCGCTCCTTGAGGTCCTCGCCCTCGACGAGCTCGAGGGCGAGGAAGGGCTTCCCGTCGGCCTCTTCGAGGCCGTAGATGGCGGCGATGTTCGGGTGGTTGAGGGCGGCGAGGAGGTGGGCCTCGCGCTTGAAGCGCCCGAGGCGCTCGGGGTCCTGCGCCACCTCGGGCGGCAGGACCTTGATCGCGACGTCGCGGTGGAGGTTCGTGTCGGTGGCGCGGTAGACCTCGCCCATCCCGCCCGGCTCCGAGCGCGGCGGTGACGCGGTAGTGCGACAGCGTCTGGCCGATCATTGAGCCTCCGGTCTATTGCTCGCGGGCGGGGCCCCCGCTCACCGGCGGTCGGCCCGGAGCCGCGCGTCGAGGGAACGCCACCAGTCGAGGAGCACGTTGACCCTCGGGGTGGTGCGCTCGCCGTTGGCCCGCATCATCACGAACTCCGTTCCGTCGAGGGAGACGTCGAAGTCGCGCCCGGTCATCCGGTACCGGCCCGAGAAGAGGGGGACCGGCTTTCCGGTCGAGAAGGCGGGCGTGCGTCCGACTTCGACCTCGAGGATCTGGTCGCTCCGGCGGTAGAAGATCCGCCGGCCGTCGCGGGACCAGATCGCGTTCGTCCCGCCGCCCTCGGAGACGAGCCGCTTGGCCCCGCCCTCCGGGAAGGCCTGGACGTACACCTCGGGGCGTCCGGACTCGCTGGAGTTGTACGCGATGAGGCGGCCGTCCGGGGACAGGCGCCCGGCCCACTCGTGGGCGGCGGTGGCGAGCCAGGGCCTGGCCGTCCGTTCGGCGTCGAGCGAGAGCGTCCAGATGTCGTCTCCCGTGTCCTTCCCCCTCGTGGTGAAGACGAGCACGCGGCCGTCCGGCGTGACCGACTGCGGGTCCGGCCAGATGGGGACCGGGCTCGCCCAGACGATCTCGGCGGGGGTGCGGCCGTCGAGGGCCTGGCGGAACAGGCCCGAACGTCGACTCGCCGCGCTTGGACGCCGAAGAAGAGGGACCGGCCGTCGGGCGCCCAGACGCGGGTCGCGGCTCAGCCCCTCGAACGTGAAGCGGGTGAGCGTGCCACGCCCCGTCTCCGCCAGCCAGCACGTGGGCGGCCGACGCCTCGCCCGTCTCCTCGATCGTCAGGGCCACCTGCCGGCCGTCCGGCGAGAGGTGCAGGTCCTCGTAGCCCCGTGCCATGTCGTTGATCGGACGCTCCCGCCCGGCACGGTCGACGAAGACCAGCGAGTAGGAGGTCGGGCGTGCGCCCCCGGGACGTAGGCGACGAGGCCGCTCTCCGACACGTCGAACTGGCCCGGGCGCACGCCGTCGATCACGGCGATCGCGGGGCCGGCGGCAGAGGCCCCGGCGGGATCGAAGGGCTGCGGCCATGAGGGCGCCCCCGCGAACGAAGACGAGGTGGCCCGCCTTCGCCCCCGGGCCGGCCGGGACGTACCGCGCGAAGCCGACATCCTCGAGCACCGTCCGACGCGCGCCGGTCTCGAGGTCGACGACGACGGCGAAGGAGGTCTCACGGCTCCAGGACACGACGGTGAAGAGCACGGCGCGGCCGCCCGGCAGCACCTGGGGCCAGCGGTGCGCGTCGTCGCCCGCCGCCATGACGAGCGCCGTGACGGGACGCGCCGTCCCCCCGGCGTCGGACACGGCGGAGAGCCCCGAGACCTCGGTGGGCGTGAAGACGATCTCGCCCTCCGGGGTCCAGCTCGCGCCGTAGCCCTCGGGCGCCTCGGCCAGGGTGACGGGCGTCCCGCCGGCGAGGGGGGCCTTCTTGAGCCTGCCGTCCGCGAAGAACCCCACCCACTGGCCGTCGGGGGAGAAGAACGGCGAGCGGCCCCCCTCGGTCCCGGGGAGGGGCCTGGGCATGAGGTCCGCCATCGCCCGCGCGTAGAGCC
Source organism: uncultured Acidobacteriota bacterium (assembly GCA_963818355.1). GTDB lineage: Bacteria > Acidobacteriota > Vicinamibacteria > Fen-336 > Fen-336 > DATBSL01. The sequence continues at coordinate 48,990 of CAWFSB010000060.1, forward strand.
GGGTGCCGCGGCCGTCGGGCGCCACGTAGACGACCTGGCGCCCGTCCGGCGACACGTCGAGCGGCGACTCGCTCACGCCGGGCACCTCGAGGGTCACGACCGGCGCGTCGGCGGGGAGCTCCAGCGTGAAGTGGCCCTCGGTGCGACCTGCCGGCGCCGCGGCCGGACGCCGCCACGCGGCCCACGCCGCGACGGCGCACGCCAGGGCCGCCGCCGTCCACGGCACCCAGGCCGTGGACCTTCGGCGGGACGCGCGGGCCTCGCCCTGCGCGGGCTCCGCCGCCTCGCGCAGGTCCGCAACGGCGTCCCCGATGTCGCGCAGGCGCTCGCGGGGGTCCCGGGCGAGGCACCGGCGCAGCAGCCTGCAGGAGGGGCGGCGGCGTGCCCGCGGGGAGGGCCTTCCAGTCGGGCTCGGCCCTCAGCACCGCCGCGAGGACGTCGCTCACCGTCTCGCCCGCGAACAGCCGCCGGCCGGTGAGCATCTCGTAGAGCAGGACGCCGAAGGACCAGACGTCGGCGCGCTTGTCGACGGCCTTGCCCCGGGCCTGCTCGGGCGACATGTAGGCGGCCGTGCCGAGGATGATCCCGGCGGCGGTTCCCGTGTGCGCGAGGGTGGGGGACTGGGACAGGTCGGCCGACGACGTGACGCCGGCCGCAGTCGCCGCGCCCACGCCTTGGCGAGGCCGAAGTCGAGGACCTTGACCTTGCCTTCGGGCGTGACCTTGACGTTCGCGGGCTTGAGGTCGCGGTGGACGACGCCCTTCTCGTGCGCCTCCTCGAGGGCCTCGGCCACCTGCTTCGCGATGGCGACGGCCTCGTCGACCGGGATCGCCCCGCGCCTCAGCCGCTCGGCGAGGTCCTCGCCGTCGACCAGCTCCATGACCAGCACGTGGGTCCTCGTCCCGTCTTCTCCGAGGACCTCGTCGAAGCCGTAGAGGTGGGCGATGCCGGGGTGGTTGAGCGAGGCGAGGAGGCGGGCCTCGCGCTCGAAGCGGGCGAGGCGCTCCGGCTCGGCGGCGAAGGCCGCGGGGAGGAGCTTGAGAGCGACGTCGCGGCCGAGCTTCGCGTCGGTGGCGCGGTACACCTCGCCCATCCCGCCGGCGCCCAGGGGCGACACGACGAGGTAGGGTCCGAGCCGGGTCTCGGGGGAAGGGGCAAGCCCGCGGATTCTACCTCACGGCTTCGACGGCGAAGGCGGTGTGGTCGTGGCGCGGCTTACGTGGCCCCCCTACCGTGGCACGATTCTCCAGCCCGTGTCGGCGAGGCGATCCGGGCTCAGGAAGGAGCCTCCGGTGACGGCCAGGGCGTCGAGGTACCACACATACAGGTGCCCCGTGGTCTGGTTGTGCCGGAGGAGGTCCGGCTTCCCGTCGCCGTCACCGACCTCGCCGCGTCCATCGTGACCACGCAGGCCCCCGACCACGACGTGAACGTCGAGCCGGTCGAGGCCGTCGGCATGAGAAACACTCCTCGACGCTTGCAGGAGAAGGCGACCAGGAACTCCTCGGGACACCACCGGCAGCGAACCCTTGCGAAGCCGCCTTGCCAGAGACCGCACGCGAGGTAGCCCGCCACGACCTCGTCCACGAGACGCCGGGCCGACCCTGACCCGGCGGGGGATCGCGGAACGGGCGGCGTCTACCGCGCGGCGCGGCGGACGGTCGCCTTCGGCAGCAGCGGGCCGAGGAAGCGGCCGGTGTAGCTCTCCTTCACCTTCGCCACCTGCTCCGGGGTGCCCTCCGCCACGATCTTCCCGCCGCCGTCGCCGCCCTCGGGGCCGAGGTCGATCACCCAGTCGGCGGTCTTGATCACGTCGAGGTTGTGCTCGATCACGACCACGGTGTTGCCGCCCTCCACCAGCCGGTCGAGGACCCGCAGCAGCTTCTTGATGTCGTCGAAGTGGAGGCCGGTCGTGGGCTCGTCGAGGATGTAGAGCGTCCGGCCCGTCGAGCGCTTCGAGAGCTCGCGCGAGAGCTTGACGCGCTGCGCTTCGCCGCCCGAGAGCGTGGGCGAGGACTGGCCGAGGGCGATGTAGCCGAGGCCGACGTCGGCGAGCGTTTCGAGCGCAGCGTCGCAGGTTCGGGTGGTTCTTGAAGAGCTGCAGCGCTTCGTCCACGGTCAGGTCGAGAACGTCGGCCACGGAGAGGCCGTTGTACTTGACGGCCAGCGTCGCTTCGTTGAAGCGCCGGCCGTGGCAGACCTCGCAGGGCACGTAGACGTCGGGCAGGAAGTGCATCTCGACGCGCTTCACGCCGTCGCCCTCGCAGGCCTCGCAGCGGCCGCCCTTCACGTTGAAGGAGAAGCGGCCGGGGGTGTAGCCGTGCATCCGCGCCTCGGGCAGCTCGGCGAAGAAGTCGCGGACGAGGTCGAAGAGCTTGGTGTAGGTGGCCGGGTTCGAGCGCGGGGTCCGCCCGATCGGGCTCTGGTCGATGTCGATGACCTTGTCGATCTCCCCGAGGCCGTCGATGCGGGCGTGCGCCCCGACCGCGAGGTCGCTGCCGTGGAGCGCCCGCGCGGTCGCGGGGTAGAGGATGTGGTTGACGAGGGTGCTCTTGCCCGCGCCGGAGACGCCGGTCACGCACACGAAGAGCCCGAGCGGGAACGACGCGGTGACGTCCTTCAGGTTGTGCTCGCGCGCGCCGGCCACCGTGACCTTCCGCCCGTCGCCCTTGCGCCGCTCGGCCGGGATCTCGATCTTGAGGTCGCCCCGGAGGTAACGGCCGGTGAGGCTCGCCTTCGACTTCTTGACCTGGGCCGGCGTGCCCGCGGCCACGATCTCCCCGCCGTGGCGGCCCGCCCCCGGGCCGAAGTCCACGAGCCAGTCCGCTTCCTCCATCGCCTCGTGGTCGTGCTCCACCACGACCACCGTGTTGCCGATGTCGCGCAGGTGCTTGAGCGCGGCGAGCAGCTTCTTGTTGTCCCTCTGGTGCAGCCCGATCGACGGCTCGTCGAGGACGTAGATGACGCCGGTCAGCTCGGAGCCGATCTGGCTGGCGAGGCGGATCCGCTGGCTCTCCCCGCCGGAGAGGCTCGGGGCCGCGCGGTCGAGAGTGAGGTAGGTGAGGCCCACGTCGAGCAGGAAGCGCAGGCGGGAGCGGATCTCCTTGAGGAGCTCCGTCGCGATCTTGGCGTCGGACCCCTTGAGGTCGAGCCCGTCGAAGAAGGCGAAGGCGTCGGCCACGGAGAGAGCGGTGATGTCGGAGATCGCCTTCCCCGCGACCTTCACGCCGAGGGCCTCGGCGCGGATGCGGCGTCCCTCGCACGACGAGCAGGGCCGGGAGGAGAGGTACTTCTGGTAGTACTGCCGCATGTCCTCCGACTTCGTCTCCCGCATCCTCCGCATCATCGAGTTGATGGCGCCCTCGTAGCGCATCTTGAAGGAGCCGCTGCCCCAGGAGCTCGCGACCTTGATGCTGACCCGCTCGCCGCCGGTGCCGAAGAGGATCACCCGGCGGTGCTCCTCGGAGAGCGCCTTCCAGGGCTTGTTGAGCTCGATCCCGCGCTCGCGCGCGACCGCCCGCACGATGTCGCTGCCCCAGGTGGTCGCCTCGCCCACCGCGCCGAGCGGCTTCACCGCCCCTTCGTTCACGGAGAGCTCCGGGTTCGGGACCACGAGGTCGGGGTCCATCTCCATGCGCGTGCCGAGGCCGGAGCACTCGGGGCACATCCCCTGGGGGGAGTTGAAGGAGAAGAGCTGCGGCGTCGGCTCGGGGAAGGAGATCCCGCAGTGGTGGCAGGCGCGGTGCTCGGAGAGGACCAGGTCCGGCTGCCCCTCGGCGGCGACGATCACGGTGCCCTGGCCGAGCTTGAGCGCCGTCTCCACCGAGTCGGTGAGTCGCTGGGTGAGCCCCGCCTTGGCGACCAGGCGATCCACGACCGCGTCGATCGAGTGCTTCTTCTTCTTGTCGAGGCGGATCTCGTCCTCGAGGGAGAGCACGATGCCGTCGACCCGCACGCGGGTGAACCCGGACTTCCCGACCTGCTCGACGACGTCGCGGTGCTCGCCCTTCCGCTCCTTCACCAGCGGGGCGAGGACGAGGAACTTCGTCCCCTCCGGGAGCTGCAGGACCTCGTGGACGATCTGCTGCGCCGACTGCTGCGAGACGGGCCGGCCGCAGCGGTGGCAGGTGAGCCGGCCCACCCGGGCCCACAGCACGCGCAGGTAGTCGTGGATCTCGGTGACGGTGCCGACCGTGGAGCGCGGGTTCGAGCTCGCCGTCTTCTGCTCGATCGAGATGGTGGGGGCGAGGCCCTTGATCGAGTCGTAGAGAGGCTTCTCCATCTGCCCGAGGAACTGCCGGGCGTAGGCGGAGAGCGACTCGATGTAGCGGCGCTGGCCCTCGGCGTAGAGGGTGTCGAAGGCGAGCGAGGACTTGCCCGAGCCCGAGACGCCGGTCAGCACCACGAGCTTCTTCTTCGGGATCTCGACGGTGACGTTCCGGAGGTTGTGCTGCCGCGCTCCGGTGATGACGATGCGGTCGGGCTCCATCGACCTTGTCCTTGGGTTGGGGGCCCGTCGCCCGGGCCAAACGACCATGTTAGTCCCGGCGCGCAGTCGCGTCGAGCCTCGGGCTAGAATCCCGCCTGATGCTCAACTGGATCTGGGCCGGCTTTTTCTTCGTGGCCTTCCTCGCGGGGCTGTTCCGCTGGCTGGTCCTGGGGGAGCCGGGGGTCTGGGCGGCGATGGTGGCCTCCACCTTCGACATGGCCAAGACCGGTTTCGAGATCTCGCTCGGACTCACCGGCGTCATGTGCCTGTGGCTCGGCATCATGCGAGTGGGCGAGAAGGGCGGGGCGGTTGCGCTCCTGGCGCGGGCGTTCGACCCGCTGCTGCACCGGCTCTTCCCCGGGATACCGAAGGGCCACCCGGCCGGCGCATCGGTCATGATGAACTTCTCCGCGAACATGCTGGGCCTGGACAACGCCGCCACCCCGCTCGGGCTCAAGGCGATGAAGGAGCTGCAGGAGCTCAACCCGCGGCCCGACACCGCCAGCGACGACCAGATCCTCTTCCTGGTGATCAACGCCTCGGCCATCACCGTCATCCCGACCGCGATCATGACCTACCGCGCGCAGCTGGGCGCCGCCGACCCGACCGACGTCTTCCTGCCGCTGCTGATCGCCACCTTCTGCAGCACCATGATGGGCCTCCTCGTGACGGCGCGGGTCCAGAAGCTGCCGCTCGGCAACCCGGTGACGCTCGCCTACCTCGGCGGGGTGACCCTGCTCGTCGGCCTTCTCGTGGGCTACTGCGCGACCCTCGACAAGGACACGCTCGAGCGCCAGACTTCGCTCCTCGCAAACCTCCTGATCTTCTCGCTGATCGTGGGCTTCGTCGCGCTCGCCGTGCGCCGGCGTGTGGCCGTCTACGAGGCGTTCGTCGACGGCGCGAAGGAGGGCTTCACCGTCGCGGTCGGCATCATCCCGTACCTGGTGGCGATGCTCGTCGCCGTCGGCGTCCTGCGCGCGAGCGGGGCGCTCGACCAGATGCTCGACGCCGTGCGCTGGGCGGTGGGCGGGCTGGGTCTCGACGGCCGTTGGGTCGACGCGCTCCCGGTGGCGCTGGTGCGCCCTCTCTCCGGCAGCGGGGCCCGCGGCCTCGTCATCGAGATCATGAAGACTCTCGGCCCTGATTCCTTCGCGGGGCGCCTCGCCTGCGTGATCCAGGGCAGCACCGAGACGACCTTCTACGTGCTGGCCGTCTACTTCGGCTCGGTCGGGATCAAGAACACCCGCCATGCCATCGCCTGCGGCCTCACCGCCGAGCTCGTGGGCTTCCTGGGCGCGGTGGCGGTCAGCTATCTCTTCTTCGGGTAGGGCGCGGCGTCAGCGCCCGGTCGAGCCGAAGCCGCCCCCGCCGCGGTCCGTGTCGTCGATCTCCGCCACGGCCGTGAAGGCGGCCCGCTCGACCCGCTGCACGAGCAGCTGCGCCACCCGGTCTCCGGGCGCGATGCGGAAGCTCTCGTCGCCGTGGTTCACGAGGACGACCCGCACCTCGCCGCGGTAGTCGCTGTCGATGACGCCGGCGAGGGTGTCGATGCCGTGGCGGACGGCGAGCCCGCTGCGCGGCCAGACGAGGCCGACGTGGCCGGGCGGGATCTGGAGGCGCACCCCGGTGGGCACGGCGGCGCGGCCGCCGGGGGCGATCTCGACCGCCTCGCTCGCGCACAGGTCGGCTCCCGCCGCCCCCGCCGAGGCGTACTCGGGCAGCGAGCCGCCCGCGCCGACGAGGGCGGGGACGGGGAGCGGTGCGTCGTCTCTGTCGGCCATGCGTTTCGCTCCGTCATGTCACCCCGAGGAGCTGCGATCGAGTCGGGCGACGAGGGGTCTGCCGGTATCGTCGAGGCGGCGGATTCCTCCTCGCCCGGCAGGGTCGAGCTCGTCGGAATGACAAGGTCGCGATCGTACACCGAGCCCTCCTCAGGGCTCTCCGAGAGGATACCGCAGGCCATCCGACGGAGCCGACGATGTCCCTCGCGTGCCCGCTCGAGTGGGGCACGCTCGGGTGCAGGGTTATGATCGCGCGATGAGCCGGCCCAATCTCTTCGGGATGAGCGAAGGAGCGCTCGCCGCGCTCGTCGCGGAGAGAGGCGAGCCCGCCTTCCGCGCCCGGCAGATCTACGCCTGGCTCTACCACCGCCGCGTGCGCGAGGTCGGCGCCATGGCCAACCTGCCCAAGCCGCTGCGCTCCGCCCTCGCGGAGGCCTTCGAGCTGCGCTGGCCCGAGGTGGCGGAGCGCTCGCTCTCCTTCGACGGCACGCGCAAGTACCTGTTTCGGCTCGACGACGGGGCCACGATCGAGGCCGTCTACATCCCCGAGGACGACCGCCGCACGATCTGCATCTCGACCCAGGCCGGCTGCCCGCTCAAGTGCGCGTTCTGCCTCACCGGCATCGCCGGCTACAAGCGCAACCTGAAGACCGTGGGAGATCCTCGGCCAGGTGGCGACCGTGATGGAGGAGCACCCGGTCTCCGCCACCCACCCGCACCGGCGAGGGGAGGACCCCTTCCCCTGGAACATCGTGGTGATGGGGATGGGGGAGCCGCTCCTCAACTACGAGGCCACCGTCGAGGCGCTGCGCATCCTGATGGACGACGGGGGCTTCGGCGTGCCGCCGCGCAAGCTGACCCTCTCCACGGTGGGAATCCTGCCCGCGCTCGAGAAGCTCGCGAAGGAGCCGGTCCGCCCGAACCTCGCGATCAGCCTCCACGCCCCCGACCCCGGCCTGCGCCGCGCGCTCATGCCGATCGAGGAAAAGTACCCGTTCGACCAGGTGGTCGAGGCCGCGCTGCGCTACCCGATCCCGCGCGGCGGGCTCGTCACCTTCGAGTACGTGCTGCTCGGCGGCGTGAACGACACCGTGGCCCACGCGCGCGAGCTCGCACGGAGGCTGGGCGGAAAGCGCGTGAAGGTGAACCTCATCCCCCTGAACCCTGCGCCGGAGATCCCGTTCCAGGCCCCGACGCCGGAGGCCGTGGACGCCTTCGGCCAGTCCCTCGCCGCGGCCGGCGTCACGGTGTCCGTGCGTCGGCCGCGCGGTCGGGACATCCTCGCCGCCTGCGGGCAGCTCCACCTCAAGAAGGGCGCGCCCGCGCCCGCCCCGGCGCAGCCCTGAGCACACCGGCCCTCCCCGCCCCGCGCTTCGCGGCTCTCCTCGCGCTCCTCGCGCTGGGCCTCCTGGCGCTCCTGCTGCCGCACCTCGGCGCGGCGCCGCTCGAGCGGGCCGAGATCTACTTCCTCGACGCCGCGCGCGCGATGGTCGAGAGCGGCGACTGGGTGATCCCTCGCTACGAGGGGAAGCCCTTCTTCGACAAGCCGATCCTGTCCTACTGGCTGATGGCCGGCGCGATGGACCGGCTCGGGCCGAGCGCGGGCGCCGCGCGGCTCGTCCCGGTGGCGGCGTCGATCGGGGTCGTGCTCGCGACCGCCTGGCTCGGGACGCTCCTCTTCGGCCGGCGCTCGGCCCTGGCCGGCGGGCTGGTGCTGGCCACGACCCTCGCGTTCCTGTCCTTCGGGCGAGTGGCGATGTCGGACATGCTGCTCGCGCTGTTCACGACGCTGGCCGTCGCCCTCGCCGTCCTCGCGTACCGGCCCGGGGCTCCGGCCTGGGCGGTGCCGCTGCTCGGCGCGGTGGCTGGCCTCGGCTTCGCGACGAAGGGCCCGGTCGCGCTCCTCGTCCCGGGTCTCGCCGTTCTTCTCCTGATGTGGGAGAGCCGGCGCCGGCCGGTCCCGTGCGGGTGGGGCCCGCTCGCCCTCGGCGTCCTCGCCTTCGCCGGGCTCGGCCTCGGCTGGTTCGCGCTCGTCTACCGGCGGTTGGGAACGGAGCCGCTCGTCGCGTTCTTCTTCCGCGAGAACCTGGAGCGCTTCGCCGGCGAGGCGTACGACGTGGGCCGGCCCTTCTGGTTCTACCCGCCGGCGTACCTCGCGGAGGGCCTGCCGTGGTCGCCGTTCCTGCCGATCGCCCTATGGCGCCTCCTGCGCTCGCGCGAGGGCGACGAGGCGCGGCGCACGCGGTTCCTGGCGCTCTGGGCGGCGCTCGTGCTCGTGCCCCTGAGCCTCTCGCGCGGGAAGATCGACTACTACCTCCTGCCCATCTACCCGGCCCTGTCGCTCGTGATCGGCCGTTACCTCGCCGACGTGCCGTGGAAGCGGGCCGACCGCGCGTGGGCCCGCCTCGTCCTCCTGGTCGAGGCGGCGGCGCTCGCCCTCGTTCTCGCCCGGCCGCCGCGGATCCCCGACGAGTGGCTGCCCGGGCCCCTGCCGCGCGTCGTCCTGGTGGCCGTGGTCGCGGCGGGCGCGGCCCTTCTCGTCGCCGTGGCCGTGCGCCCGACGCCGCGCCGCGCCGCCGCCGCGCTCGCCTCGGTGATCGCCGCGGTATGGCTCGTGCTCGTCGTCTCCTTCCTGCCGGCCTTCGCCTCCGCCCAGCCCAACCGCGCGATCGTGGCCGACGTGGCGCGCGAGAGGTGGTACCGGCCCGACCTGCGGATGGCCTTCTGCTCCGACCCGACCCGGGTGAGGCGCGACGTGCTGCTGCACGTCCGCCTGGCGGCGTTCTCGGAGTGCGACCTGTGGAGCCTGGCCGGCTCCCGCGAGCCGTTCCTCCTCCTCGCGACCCCGGCGCAGGACGCGTCGTTCCGCGTCGACCCCCGCTACCGCGAGATTGCCCGCTACCGCTACGTGCCGGCGAGCGCGCTCACGCTCGGGGGCCTGTTCTCGGTCCGCGAGCCGGGCGAGGTCGTCCTCGGCGCGAACTTCACGACGAGCGACCCCGAGGCGGAGCGCAAGAAGAAGCGGGCGTACCGCAAGGCGATCGAGAAGGAGCTGGCCGAAGCGCCTTAGCCGCGGCGGTGCTCAGGCCGAGGCGGCGACCGCGCGGAACGCCTCGCCGGCGGCGGCGACCGTCAGGTCGATCTCGGCCTCGCCGTGGGCGAGCGAGACGAACGCCGCCTCGAACTGCGCGGGCGGCAGGTAGACGCCCCGCTCGAGCATGGCGTGGAAGAAGCGGCCGAAGCGCTTCGTGTCCGAGGCCTTCGCCGTCGCGTAGTCCGTGACCGGCCCCGCGCAGAAGAACACGGTGATCATCGAGCCGACGCGGTTGATGCTCACCGTCGCCCCGGCGTCGCGGGCGCCGCGGCGGAGCCCCTCCTCGAGACGCGCGCTGCGGGCCTCGAGGGTGTCGTAGGTCCCCGGCCGCGCCAGGAGGTCCAGCAGCGTGGCGCCCGCGGCCATCGCCAGCGGGTTTCCCGAGAGCGTGCCCGCCTGGTAGACCGGGCCCTCGGGCGCGACGGTGGCCATGATGTCGGCGCGGCCGCCGTAGGCCGCCGCGGGAAGGCCGCCGCCGACGATCTTGCCGAGGCAGGTCAGGTCGGGCCGGACGCCGTAGAGCTGCTGCGCCCCGCCCAGGGCGAGGCGGAAGCCGGTCATGACCTCGTCGAAGATCAGGACGGTCCCGTTCCGGCGCGTGATCTCCCGCAGCGCCTCGAGGTAGCCCGGCTGCGGCGCCACCGTCCCCATGTTCCCGCACACGGGCTCGACGATGACCGCGGCCAGGTCGCTCGCGTGCGCCGCCACGACCCGCTCGACCGCCGCCACGTCGTTGTAGGCGACGACGAGCGTGTCGGCCACCGTGCCCTCGGGCACGCCGGGCGAGCCCGGGATGCCGAGGGTGGCGACGCCGGAGCCGGCGGAGACGAGCAGCGAGTCGGCGTGGCCGTGGTAGCAGCCGTCGAACTTGAGGATCTTGCGGCGGCCGGTGAAGCCGCGCGCGAGGCGCAGCGCGCTCATGGTGGCCTCGGTGCCGGACGAGACGAAGCGCACCTTCTCGACCGACGGCACGTGGCGCACGACGCGCTCGGCCAGCTCCACCTCGAGGGCGCAGGGCGCGCCGAACGAGGTCCCGCGCGAGGCCGCGTCGCTTATCGCCGCCAGCACGGCGGGGTGCGCGTGGCCCAGGATCATCGGGCCCCACGAGCCGACGTAGTCGACGAACGAGCGGCCGTCCTCGTCCCGGAACCGGGCCCCTTCCGCCCGGGCCACGAAGAGGGGCGTCCCGCCCACCGCCTTGAACGCCCGCACCGGGCTCGACACGCCCCCGGGGATGACCGCCTTCGCCCGCTCGAACAGCTCCTCGGATCTCGTCATGGCCCGCAGCTCACCTGAAGCCGCCTCAGGCCTGGCGGGCGAAGTCCTTGGCGTGGTAGGTCAGGATGACGTCGGCCCCGGCGCGGCGGATCGAGGTCAGGATCTCGCGCATCATCCGGTCCTCGTCCACCCAGCCCCGCGCCGCCGCCGCCTTCACCATGGCGTACTCGCCGGAGACGTTGTAGGCCGCGACGGGGCGGTCGGAGGTCTCGGCCACCGCGCGGATGACGTCGAGGTAGGGCAGCGCGGGCTTCACCATCACGATGTCCGCCCCCTCCTCCACGTCGAGCGCGCACCTCGCGCAGCGCCTCGCGCACGTTGGCGGGGTCCATCTGGTAGCCGCGGCGGTCGCCGAACTGCGGGGCGGAGTCGGCCGCCTCCCGGAAGGGGCCGTAGAAGGCCGAGGCGTACTTCGCGGCGTAGGAGAGGATGGGGAGCGTCTGCGTAGCCCGCTTCGTCGAGCGCCCTCGCGGATCGCCCCCACCCGCCCGTCCATCATGTCCGAGGGGGCGACGACGTGGGCGCCCGCCTTCGCGTGCGAGACGGCCATCCGGGCGAGCAGCGCCAGGGTCGGGTCGTTCTGCACCTCGCCGTTCTCGACGACCCCGCAGTGGCCGTGCGAGGTGTACTCGCACAGGCAGACGTCGGTCGACCACCAGCAGCTCGCGGCAGGCGGCGCGAATCGCGCGCACGGCCTGCTGCACGACGCCGTCGTCGGCGTAGCCCTCGGAGCCCGACCGGGTCCTTCGCCGCGGGCAGGCCGAAGAGGATCACCCCGCCGATCCCGAGCCGCTCGACCTCCTCGGCCTCGCGCGCCACCTCGTCCACCGAGAGGTGGAAGCAGCCGGGAAGGGAGGGGATCTCGCGCCGGAGGCCCTCGCCGGGGGCCACGAAGAGCGGGTAGATCAGGTTGGCGGGGGAGAGCGTCGTCTCGCGCACCATGGCGCGCAGCCGCTCGGTCCGGCGCAGTCGCCGGGGGCGCTCGTAGGGAAAGCTCATGACCTACTCATCGTCGTCGTCGCCGAAGAAGAAGATGTGGGAGCAGCGCTGGCCGCAGAAGACCCGCCCGTACTCGCGCCGGCCGCAGTCGTGGCAGACCATCTTGAAGCAGATGGGGCACTTCACGAGCGTCACTTCCTCGTCGCTCTTCTGGCAGTTGACGCAGATCATCGCGGGACGGCGCAGTATAGCACCGGCCGGAATCCGGGCTCGTTCCGTTTCGTAGTAGACTCCTTGGTCCGGGAGGCGGCCTCTCGCTTCCCGCACCGTGGCGGTGTAGCTCAGCTGGTTAGAGCACGCGGCTCATATCCGCGGAGTCCGGGGTTCGAGTCCCTGCACCGCCACCACGCCCCCCTCGCCGGAGGAGGCCCGGATCTTGAGGCTGCCGTCCCTCGTCGCGGCCGTCGATCGGGCCCTGCGGGCCGCGGGGGTGCCGCCCCGGGGCGGCACGCTCGTGGTCGGCCTCTCCGGAGGCAAGGACTCCGTCGCGCTCACGGACGCGCTCGCCTCGCTTCGCCGCCGCCGGGGCTTCCGCGTGGTGGCCGCCCACCTCGACCACGGCCTGCGGCCGGGCTCGCCGGAGGACGTGGCCTTCTGCGCCGCGCTGTGCGAGAGGCTCGACGTCCCGCTTCCGGGCGGGAACGGCCGACGTGCGCGCCCGGGCCGCGCGCGAGCGGGGCGGCCTCGAGCAGGCCGCGCGCCGCGAGCGCTACGCCTTCCTGCGCCGCGTGCGCGACGAGGAGAAGGCGGCCGCGATCGCGGTGGCCCACACGCGCGACGACCAGGCGGAGACGCTGCTGCTGCGGCTCCTGCGGGGCGCCGGGGCGACGGGCCTCGCGGGCATGCGGCCGAGGGCGGGCGACGTCGTCCGTCCGCTGCTCGCGGTGTCGCGAGAGGAGGTCCTGGCGCACCTGCGCGAGCGCGGGCCTCGACTGGCGCGAGGACCCGTCGAACGCCGACACCGCGCACCGGAGAAACCGCGTGCGGCACGAGCTCATCCCCTACCTCGAGGAGCGCTTCAACCCGGGGATCAAGGCGGCCCTCGCCCGCACCGCCTCGCTCCTCGCCGACGAGGCCGCGCACGTCCGCGCCGAGGCCGAGTCCCTGCTCGCCGCGATCGCCCGCGAGGAGGGTGACGCGCTCGTGCTGGGGCGCGCGGCCCTCGCCGAGGCGCC
>CAWFSB010000061.1:0-15703 GCA_963818355.1 uncultured Acidobacteriota bacterium
ATCATTCCCCGCTCACCGTGCCACAGACCCGCCTCACCACTCCGGGAGACCCCCCACGATGACTCGCAGACTCGCGGTCGCCCTGCGTCCTCGCCGGCCTCGCCGACGCCCGCCGTGCGCCCAGGAGAAGCTCGACTGGGCGACGCTCGGCCGCATCCGCGACGAGGGCTTCCGCCACTCGCAGGTGATGGAGACGGCGGGGCAGCTCACCGACGTCAACGGCCCGCGCCTGACCGGCTCGCCGCAGTACAGGAAGGCGGCCGACTGGGCGCGGCGGCAGCTCGAGACGTGGGGCCTCGCGAACGCCCACCTCGAGAGCTGGCCGTTCGGCCGCGGCTGGAGCTTCGAGCGCTGCTCGGCGCGGGTCGTCTCGCCGATGGCGTTCCCGCTCGTCGCGCTGCCCGAAGGCCTGGACGGCGGGGACGAACGGCCCGGTGCGCGGCAAGGTGATGCGGGTCAAGGCCGAGTCGGAGGCCGACGTCGAGGCGCTCAAGGGCAAGGTCGCGGGGATGATCCTCTGGGTGGGCGCAGCCGCGCGAGCTCAAGGGCCCCGAGGACGGCGGCGTCTTCAAGCGCTACACCGAGAAGCAGCTCGACGACCTCGAGCAGTACCAGATCCCCGGCCGCGCGGGGCGGCGGGCGCGGCCCGACGGGCCGTTGGACCGCGAGGCCTTCCTGAAGCGCCGCAGGGTGCAGCAGGCCCTCGAGAAGCTCTACGCGGCAGAGAAGCCGCTCGTCGTGGTCGAGCCCTCGGAGCGTGACGCCAACGTCCTGCGGCTCGGCTCGCGGCGGCTCGCCGCAAGAAGGGCGACCCGCAGGCCGTCACCCAGCTCGTCGTGGCCGCCGAGCAGTGGAGCCGCGTGGCGCGCCTGCTCGACCGCAAGACGGAGGTCGAGCTCGAGATCGACGTGAGGGCGCGTTCCACGAGGACGACACGAAGGGCGACAACGTCGTCGCCGAGATCCCGGGCACGCGACAGGAAGGACGAGGTCGTGATGGTCGGCGCCCACCTCGACTCGTGGCACGCCGGCACCGGCGCCACCGACAACGCCGCCGGGTCCGCGGTGGTGATGGAGGCCGTCCGCATCCTGAAGGCCGTCGGCGCGAAGCCGCGCCGCACGATCCGCGTCGCCCTCTGGGCGGGCGAGGAGCAGGGGCTGCTGCGGCTCGCGCGCCTACGTCGACGAGCACTTCGCGTCGCGGCCCGAGTCGACCGACCCGGCGCAGGGCGAGCTGCCGGCGTTCATGCGCCGGCGGCGGCCCGCTCAGCTCAAGCCGGAGCACGCGAAGCTCGTCGGCGTACTTCAACCTCGACAACGGCGGCGGCAAGATCCGCGGCATCTACGTGCAGGAGAACGCGGCGCTGCGCCCGGTCTTCGCGGCCTGGCTCGAGCCGTTCGCCGACCTCGGCGCGACCCGTGACGCTGCGCCACACCGGCGGCACCGACCACCAGTCGTTCGACGGCGTCGGCCTGCCCGGCTTCCAGTTCATCCAGGACGCGCTCGAGTACATGACGCGCACGCACCACACCGACAGGGACACGCTACGAGCGCCTGCAGCCGACGACCTGAAGCAGGCCGCGGTCATCATGGCGACGTTCGTCTACAACGCCGCGATGCGCGACGAGATGCTGCCGCGCAAGCCGCTGCCGCCGGTTGCACCGCCCCCGGCTCCGCCCGCTCCCGCCGGCAAGGCCAAGGGCGGCGCGAAGCCCGCGCCGAGAGCCGTGGAGGCCGCCCCGGGGGCCGGGGCGCGTTGAGTGAGGGACGGGCTTGAACCTGTTCGCCTACGGCACGCTGATGACGGTCGAGGGCCTGCGCGAGGCCCTGGGGACGCGCGCGGACGCGCTCACCTTCCGGCCGGCCCGGCTGCCCGGCTGGCGGCGCATCTGGAACGTGTACCGGTCCGAGTGGGGCGGTGGCGTCCTCAACCTCGAGCCGAGCCCGCCCGACGTGGTGGTCGGCATGCTGATCGAGGGGCTGGGCGAGCTCGACGTCCAGGTGCTCGACGCCCAGGAAGCGACGCACCTGCCCCGCGAGACGGTGTACGTCGAGCCCCTCGCCGGCGAGGTGGTGCCGGCGCAGATCTACCGCCGGAAGAAGGGAAACCACGCGGGCAAGCCGTCCGGGCGCTACAAGACGGTGGTGCTCGAGCGGGCCTACCGCTCGGGCTGGGAGGTCTACGAGAGCATCTGCCGGGGCACGGTAGACCCGGCGGGCAACCCGCTCACGTTCGGCTGACCATGGAGCGCGTCCCCGCGATCAAGGTGCTGCTGCTGCCCAAGGACACGAACGCCCTGGGCACGATCTTCGGCGGGGTCATCCTCTCCCACATCGACCTCGCCTCGGCGGTCGAGGCCAGGAAGACCGCCGCGCGCCGCTGGGTCACGAAGGCGATGCGCGAGGTCGAGTTCCACGAGCCGGTCTACCTCGGCGACATCGTCAGCTTCTTCACCGAGACGGTGCGGGTGGGGCGCACGTCCATCACGGTGAGGGTCTCGGTGGAGGCCGAGCGGTGGGGCGGGGGACACGGCGAGAGCGTGAAGGTCACCGAGGCCGAGGTCGTGCTCGTCTCGGTCGACGAGGCGGGGCGGCCGACGCCGATCCGGGTGGATCGCGCGACCGTGGCCTGACGCGACCGGCATGAGCGCCGACACCTCCACCGCGACCCGCCGCCGGATGAAGGTGGTCTGCCCGCACGACTGCCCGGACACGTGCGTGATGACGGTGGACGTGGAGGGAGGCCGGGCGGTCGCGATCGGGGGCGACCCCGATCACCGGTTCACCCAGGGATTCCTGTGCGCCAAGGTCAACCAATACCTCGGCCGCGTCTACAGCCCCGACCGCGTGCTCCATCCGATGAAGCGGGTGGGCAAGAAGGGCGAGGGTCGCTTCGCGCGGATCTCCTGGGACGAGGCGCTCGACACGGTCGCGCTTCGCCTGCGGGAGATCGCCGCCGCCCACGGGCCGCAGGCCGTCCTGCCCTACTCGTACGCCGGGAACATGGGGCTCCTCGGGTTCGGCAGCATGGACCGGCGCTTCTTCCACGCGATCGGGGCGAGTCTCCTCGACCGGACCATCTGCGCGTCGGCGGGGGCCCACGGCTTCAAGGCCACCGTCGGGAAGACGATGGGCCTCGACCCCGAGGCGATCGTCCACGCGCGCCTCATCGTGGCCTGGGGCGCGAACATGGTCAGCTCGAACGTTCACCTGTGGCCCTTCGTCGAGGAGGCGCGGCGGCGAGGGGCGCGGCTCGCGTGCGTGGACCCGTTCCGCTCGCGCACCGCGGAGAAGTCCGACCTGCACCTGGCGCCGTACCCGGGGACGGACGCCGCCCTCGCGCTCGGGATGATGCACGTCGCCTTCCGGGACGGGCTCGAGGACCGGGACTGGCTCGAGCGCCACACGGTCGGCCACGAAGAGCTGCGCGAGCGAGCCCGGGAGTGGACGCCCGCGCGGACGGCGGCGACGACTGGCCTGCGCGCGGAGGAGATCGAGTCGTTCGCCCGCGAGTACGCGACGACGCGGCCGTCGGCCATCCGCCTCAACTACGGCCTGAACCGGCACGCCGGGGGCGGCATGGCGGTGCGGACGGTGGCGTGCCTCCCGGCCGTGGTCGGGG
Organism: uncultured Acidobacteriota bacterium; assembly: GCA_963818355.1. Classification (GTDB taxonomy): domain Bacteria; phylum Acidobacteriota; class Vicinamibacteria; order Fen-336; family Fen-336; genus DATBSL01. The sequence goes on from CAWFSB010000061.1 coordinate 3,623, forward strand.
CGTGGCGCGACGCCGGCGGCGGGGCGCTCCTCTCCACCTCGGGCACGTTCCCGGTGGACACGGCCGCCCTCGAGCGGCCCGACCTCGTCCCCCCGGGGACGCGCACGCTCAACATGAGCCAGCTGGGGCGGATCCTGACCGACGCGTCGCTCGACCCGCCGGTCGCGGCGCTCTTCGTCTACAACTCGAACCCGGCCGCGGTGGCGCCCGAGCAGGACGCCGTGCGGCGCGGGCTCGAGCGCGAGGACTTGTTCGTGGTCGTCCACGAGCAGTTCCAGACCGACACCGCCGACTTTGCCGACATCCTGCTGCCGGCCACCACGACGCTCGAGCACTACGACATCCACAAGGCCTACGGCCACCTCTACGTCAGCCTGAGCCGTCCGGCGATCGCGCCGCTCGGCGAGGCGCTGCCGAACACGGAGCTCTTCCGCCGGCTCGCCGCCCGAATGGGTCTCGACCACCCCTGCCTGCGCGAGAGCGACGAGCAGATGGCGCGGCAGTCCTTCAAGTGGGACCACCCCTTCATGGCCGGGATCACCTTCGATCGGCTCGAGCGGGAGGGCTCGATCCGGCTCAGCGTGCCCGAGCCGTTCACCCCCTTCCGGGATGGCGGCTTCCCGACGGCCTCGGGGAAGTGCGAGCTGGTGTCGGAGAGGCTCGGCGCGGAGGGGCACGACCCCGTGGCGGGCTACACCCCGCCCCGGGAAGGGCCGACGAGCGCGCCCGAGCTCGCGAAGCGCCATCCCCTCGCCTTCATCTCGCCGCCCGCCCACCACTTCCTGAACTCCACGTTCTCTTCCCAGGCGATCTTGCTGCGGCGCGAAGGCGACGCGAGCGTCACGATCCACCCCGGGGACGCCGCCCCTCGCGGCATCGCGGAGGGGGCCATGGTGCGCGTCTTCAACGACCGCGGGTCCTTCCTCGCCAGAGCGCGCGTCTCCGACGCGGCGCGGCCGGGCGTGGTGGTGGGCCTCTCGATCTGGTGGGCCAAGCTCTGCCCCGGCGGCCGCAACGCCAACGCCGTCACCAGCCAGGAGCTGACCGACATGGGCGGCGGCGCCACCTTCTTCGACGCGCTGGTCGACGTCGCCCCGGCTCCATGACCACCTACGAACCACTCGAGGCAACGGGCTGCGAGCGCAGCGGGGTTCACTCCCGCGGAGCGAGCGGGGGGTCTGGGGGGTGCGACGCAGCACCCCCCAGAACAGAGTAAGTTGGTCGGCGGCTTCATCGGGGCGACGGTGGTCACGCTGCTGCAGTTCGTGCGGGTGCGCGACCGGCGGCTGCTGCTCCTCGCCGCGATGTTCGCCTTCCAGGCCCAGGCCCTGGCCCGCGAGTGGTACGACGTCTGGCGGGACGCGTTCCAGATCGGGGTCTGCGCCGCCGGCCTCGGCCTGCTGTTCGCGCTCTCGCCGCGCCGCCCGCATCCCGCGCCCCCGCCGCCCCCGCGCCCGCCGCCCCCGCCCCGCCCGCCCCCGCCGGCGGTAGACTAGGCGCCATGAAGAAGCCGCCCGCCGGCCGACTCCTCTACGCCGCGTCCGAGACGGACGCCGACATCCTCTACCCGACCGGGTTCTTCGCTCCCGATCCGTTCCTCTTCATCCAGAAGGGGAAGACCCGCATCCTGGTCATGAGCGACCTGGAGATGGACCGGGCCCGCCACCAGGCGCGCGTCGACCGCGTGACGTCGTGGTCGAAGATCGCCGCGCCGCTGGAGAAGGACGGCCGCAAGGCGCCCCCCGCGGACGTCATCGCGCTCGCCCTGAAGCAGCTCGGCCTGCCCCGCGTGGAGGTGCCCCAGAGCTTCCCGCTCGGCCTCGCCATGGACCTCGACGCGCGCGGGATCCGGCTCGACCTCGGGCCCGACCCCTTCTGGCCGGAGCGCGAGATCAAGGAGCCCCACGAGGTGCGCGCGATCGAGGCGTCGCTGCGCGCGGCGGAGGCGGGCCTGTTGGCGGGGATCGAGGCGCTCAAGTCCTCCCGGATCCGCAAGGGCTGGCTGTGGCGGGACGGGCGCAAGCTCACGGCCGAGGACCTGCGCTCCGTGGTCAACACGCGGATGATGGCCGACGGCTTCCTGCCCTCCCACACGATCTGCGCGCCGGGGGACCAGGCGGTGGACCCGCACGAGGAGGGCCACGGCCCGATCCGGGCGAACACGCCGGTGGTGATGGACATCTTCCCGCGCTCGGAGAAGACCGGCTACTTCGGGGACCTCACGCGCACCGTCGTGCGGGGACGGGCGAGCTACGCTCTCCACGAGGTGTACGCGATCGTCCACGAGGGCGTGCGCCTCGGCCACGGGATGATCCGGGACGGAGTCCAGGGCATGGACGTCCACCGGGCCATCCAGGCCCTCTTCGCGCGGCAGGGCTACAAGACCGGTGTCCAGAACGGGCGCATGCAGGGCTTCTTCCACGGCACGGGCCACGGCCTGGGACTGCAGATCCACGAGGCCCCCTCCATCGGCAAGCGGCCGTGCGTCCTGCGCGCCGGGCACGTCGCCACCGTCGAGCCGGGGCTCTACTACATCGGCCTCGGCGGAGTGCGGATCGAGGACGTCGCGGTGGTGACGAAGACCGGCTCGCGCTGCCTCACCCGGGTCGAGAAGCAGCTCGAGGTCTGAGGGAGGGCGCCATGCCGCTCACCCCCGGGAGCCGCCTCGGACCCTACGAGATCATCGCGCAGCTCGGCCAGGGCGGGATGGGCATCGTCTTCCGCGCGCGGGACACGAAGCTCGAGCGCGAGGTGGCGGTCAAGGTCCTGCCGCGGAACCTCGCCGACGATCCCGACGCGCTCGGGCGCTTCGAGCGCGAGGCGAAGGCGGTCGCCGCCCTCTCGCACCCGAACATCCTCGCCATCCACGACTTCGGCCGCGAGGAGGGCACCGTCTACGCGGCCATGGAGCTTCTGGAGGGCGAGACGCTCCGCCAGCGGCTGCAGGACGGGGCGCTGCCGACCCGCAAGGCCGTCGAGATCGCGCTCGAGATCGCGGGAGGTCTCGCCGCCGCCCACGAGAAGGGCATCGTCCACCGCGACCTCAAGCCCGAGAACGTGTTCCTGCTCGGCTCGGGCCAGGTGAAGGTGCTCGACTTCGGGCTGGCGCGCATGGACCCGGTCGCCACCGAGGGGAGCGACGTCCCGACGATGTCCCTCTCGACCGAGCCGGGCCGGGTGATGGGCACCGTGGGCTACATGGCCCCCGAGCAGGTGCGCGGCAAGGCGGTGGACGCCCGCGCCGACATCTTCTCGTTCGGGGCCGTGCTCTACGAGATGCTCACGGGCAAGAGGGCCTTCCGGGGCGAGAGCCCCGTGGAGACCCTCAACGCGATCCTCAAGGAGGACCCGCCCAGCCTCTTCGAGTCCACCCGCAACGTCTCGCCCGCGCTCGAGCGCATCGTGCGCTGCTGCCTCGAGAAGCGGCCGGAGGAGCGCTTCCGCAGCGCGCACGACCTCGCCATCGCGCTCGACGCGATCTCGACCTCCTCGACGCGCAGCCTGACCACGGAGGCCCTGGTGCCCTCGGGCGAACCGCCCGCCGGTCGTGGCCGCCTCCTCGAGCGGCTCCTCCTGGTCCTGGCCGGCGCCGCCCTGGCCGGGGGCGCCATGCTGGCCTGGTCGCGCGCGCACCCGGCAGAGGCGAACGGTGCCGCGGTGTTCCGCTGGATGAGCTTCTCCGGCCGCGACTCCTCGCCCGCGGTGTCGCCGGACGGCCACACCGTGGCGTTCACCTCCGACCGCGACGGCCAGCCCCGGATCTGGCTGAAGCAGGTGAGCGGCGAGGGCGAGGCCCCGCTCACCTCCGGTCCCGACGACTCTCCGCGGTACTCGCCGGACGGGACGCAGATTCTCTTCGCCCGGCCCGACGGGGCGGGCACCTCGCTCTACCGCGCGGCGGTGCTCGGGGGCGAGGCGCGCCGGCTGCTCGAGGGCGCGACCGAGGGGGACTGGTCACCCGACGGGAAGCGGATCGTCTTTGTGCGCCTGCAGAGCGAAGGCGGCCAGACGGTGAGTGTCGTCGGGCTGGCGGCGGCGGACGGCTCGGAGCCGCGCGAGATCGCGAAGGTGCCGGGCGGGATGCGCGCGCCCCGCATGGCGCCCGACGGGCGCACGATCGCGCTCGTGCCGGCGCCGGGGGCGCTGCTCGCCGGCGCGCAGCAGGGCGCCGTGCTGGTGGGCGTCGAGGACGGCCAGGTGCGCGCCGCGCCCGCGCCCGACCCGCGCCGCAACATCTCCGCCGCGGCGTGGACCGCGGCGGGCGAGATCGTCTACCTGCAGGCCGAGTCGGTGGTCAGCGCGGCGGGGAGCACGGCCATCCTCGTGCGGCAGGACGCGGCGAGCGGCCGCGTCGTCTCGCAGACCTGGAGCCCGTCGAGCGCGCTCGTCCTCGACGTGCTGGGCGACGGGCGCGTCGTCTTCGACACGCGCTCGCCGCGGCAGAACCTGCGCGAGGTGACGCTCTCGTCCGGGGGGGCGGACGGCCGCTGGCTCTCGCGCGGGGAGTCCACCGACCGCCAGCCGGTCTACTCGCCCGACGGCGAGTGGGTGGCCTTCTCGTCCAACCGCGGCGGCGGGATGAACCTGTGGCTGGTGTCGACCGCGACCGGCAAGCTGCGTCGCGTGACCGAGTCCCACGTGAACTGGGACCCGGCCTTCACGCGCGACGGGCGGCGACTCCTCTGGAGCTCGAACCGCGGCGGCAACTTCGAGATCTGGACCGCCGACGTGGACGGCGGCGGCCCGCGGCAGGTGACGCGGGACGGGGGCAACGCCGAGAATCCGACCGCCACCCCCGACGGGCAGTGGATCGTCTACAGCTCGGGCAACCCGCAGAAGGCGGGCCTGTGGAAGATCCACCCCGACGGGGGCGGCGCCGTCCGGGTCGTGACCGGGCGGGTCAGCCTGCCCGACGTCTCGCCGGACGGACGGCACGTCCTCTACCGTTCCTTCTCGGGAAAGTACCCGGCCATCCTCCGGGTGGTGCGCCTCGAGGACGGGCAGGCCGAGCCCTTCGAGATCGCGGTGGACGCGAAGCGGCGGACCACCGTCACCCTCGGCCGCGCGCGCTGGATGCCCGACGGGAAGGGGATCGCCTTCGTGGGACAGGACGAGAGCGGCGCCTCGGGTGTCTACGTCCAGGACTTCGAGCCGGGCCGCGACACCGCCGCCACGCGCCGCAAGCTCGCGGGCTTCGACCCCGACGTCGCGGCCGAGTCCTTCGGCGTGGCGCCGGACGGCTCGCGCCTCGCCCTCGCCGGCTGGGTGCAGCTGTTCAGCCTGATGGAGGGCGAGGGGCTGGCCGGCCTTCTCGCCCCGCCCCGCGTCGGCGTGGCCCCCTGAGGGCCCGACCGCGCGTGGCAAACCGGGGCCGCACCGGTCCATAATCCCCCAACTTCGACGGGGTGGACCAGTGGACTTCGCGCTCAATCGCAGGGGAGGGGTGCCGCTTCACGATCAGCTGCTCGCGCAGCTGGAGCTCAAGATCCTGAGCGGGGCCATCGCTCCCGGCCAGCGACTGCCGTCCGTGCGGGTCCTCGCGAGGCGTCTCGGCCTCCACGCGAACACGGTGTCCTCCGCCTACCGCGACCTCGAGAACGCCGGGCACGTGGAGCTGCGGCGCGGGGCCGGCGTCTACGTTCGCGCGGGCGCGCCCGGGGCGCTCGAGGAGGCGCGGGGCCTCGACGAGATGATCCGCCTGGCGTTGAGCGCCGCCTTTCGCAAGGGCCACTCGGGCATCGAGATCCGCGCGGCGGTCGAGCGGTGGCTGCGGGCGGCTCCCCCGGAACGGGTGGTCGTCGTGGACCCCCGCCGGGAAACGCTCGACCTCATGGGGTTCGAGATCCGGGGGGCCCTGGGCGTCCCCGCCTCGGGCTGCACCCTCGACGAGCTCGAGCGCGAGCCGGGGATCGCGTCCGGGGCGCTCCTCGTGGTGCTGCCCTATCACGCGGCGAAGGTGGCCCGGGCAGCGCCCGGGGCGCCTCTCGAGACCGTCCACGTCGAGGCCTCCCCGGAGGACCAGAAGGCCGTGCTGGCGCTGCCGGCGGGGGCCACCGTCGTGGTCGTCTCCAGCTCGCCGATCCTGCTGCAGATCGCCGCGGCGTTCGTCGGCGGGCTGCGCGGCGACGAGCTGCTGGTGGAGACGCGGCTTCTCGGTCGCCGCGCGGAGTGGCGGCGCCTGCTGCCCGTCGCCGACGTCGTCTTCGCGGACGCCCTGGCCGCCCCCGCGGTGCGCGAGGCCCGCCCCCGCCGCGTGCGCGAGCTGCGTCTCCTCGGCGAGCCCGATCTCGCGCGCATCCGCAAGGCGCTCAACATGGCCGCGCCCGCGGCCTAGGAGGATCCTTCCTTGCCCATCGCTTCCGCGGCCTTCCTCTTCATGGCCGGCGCCGCGTCCGGCTTCTCCCCCTCAGCCCTGTGGAGCGCCTGGCCGCAGCGCCGCTTCGTGGCGACCTCGGCTCCCTGCCTGCGCCACGCCGAGCTCGTCGAGCGGCTCTTCGCGCTCGAGGCGCGCTACCCGGGCCGCCTGAAGCTCGAGGAGGTGGGTCGCTCCGTCCAGGGCCGGAAGATCCACCTCGTGACGCTCGGAAGCGGGCCGCGGCGGATCCTGCTGTGGTCGCAGATGCACGGCGACGAGCCCTCGGCCACACCGGCCCTCCTCGATCTCGCCGACACGCTGCTCGCCTCGGACGAGCCCGAGCCCCGCGCCGTTCTCGAGGGGCTCACCCTCCTGATGGTGCCGATGCTCAACCCCGACGGGGCCGAGCGGTACGCCCGGCGCAACGCGCAGGCCATCGACATCAACCGCGACGCCCTTCACCTCGCGACGCCGGAGGGGCGCCTGCTCAAGGCCCTGCGCGACCGTCTCCAGCCGGAGCTCGGCTTCAACCTGCACGACCAGAACCGGCGGACCACGGTCGGCGACACCGGCGTCCTGTCGACCATCTCGCTGCTGGCGGTGTCGGGCGACCGGGAGGGCACGCTCACTCCCGGCCGGGCGCGGGCCAAGCGGGTGTGCTCCGCGATCGCGCGCACCCTCGAGCCCTTCGTCCCGGGCGGGATCGGGCGCTACGACGAGGACTGGAACCCGCGCGCCTTCGGCGACAACGTCACCGCGTGGGGCACGCCGGTGGTGCTGATCGAGAGCGGGGGAATCCCGCCCGGCCGCCCGCTCACCGACCTGACGCGGCTCAACTACGTGGCGCTCGTCACCGTGCTCCACGGCCTCGTGCGGGACGACCTGCGTGGCGAGTCGCCCGAGCTGTACGAGGGCCTGAAGCGCAACGACGACGGCAGCTGGACGGACGTCCTGCTCGCCGGCGGCCGGGTCTGGCAGCCGTGGGCGGGCGAGCCGTACCGGGCCGACGTGGCCTTCGACGTCCTCGACGACGACCCCCTCGCCGCCTCCTGCGCCGAGCCCGGCTGGCCCGGCGCCTCGCGCATCCGCGAGGTGGGCGACGGGCGGCTGCTCGGGTCGGCGCGCCGGCTCGACGTCGCGGGCCGCCTGGTGGCGCCCGCCTTCACCGCGTCCGTGCGAGGGCTCGACGCACGTTCCTGGCTGACGGCGGAGACGCTCGTCGCCGCGGGGCGGCTGGGAGTGGCCCGCGTCCGCTGGCACGTCGCGCCCGCCGATCGGCCCGCGGCCCTGGCGCAGGCGGACCGGCTCGCGGCCCCCGGGCGGCCGTCGGTCGAGGTCGTGGACGCGGACGCCTCGACGAGCTTCCTCGAGGTCGCCGCTCCGCCCGGGACTCCGTCGTCTCCGGCGGTCGAGTCGGCGCTCGACGCGCTGACCCGCAGCGCGTGGCGGACCCGTGCCGCCGGCCGGACGCTCGGCGAGCTCCTCGGCGAGCTGGCCGGGGCCGGCCCGGACGCCTCCTCCCCGCTCGTGGCCGTGGACGCGCGCGCCTCGCTCCTCGTGCTCCATCCTCGCGAGGGCCTGGCGCTCGACGCCTCCTCGATCGACCTCGAGGCGGTCTTCATCGACGGGCGCGAGCCCGGCGGGAGCGCGGTAGGCATGGCCCTGTGGACCGATCCGCAGATCCCGGAGCTCGGGCCGAACGTGCAGCGCGCCCACGGCCCCTTCGCGGCGGCGGTGGGCCGCTTCATCATGGGCATCCGCGGCTGGCGCGTGGAGGGGGAGTTCCCGAACGTCCCGCGGATGGTCCTGATCGTCGCGCCCCACACCTCGAACTGGGACTTCCCCACCGGGGTCTGGGTCAAGCTCGCCATGAGGATGGGCGGCCGCTTCGTGGGCAAGCACACTCTCTTCCGCGGGCCGCTCGGCGTCTTCATGCGCTGGCTGGGCGGGGTGCCCGTCGACCGCTCGGCCGCGGCCGGCTTCGTCGAGGAGACCGCGCGGATCGTGAGGGAGTCCGAGCGGATGACCCTCGTCGTCGCGCCCGAGGGGACGCGCAAGCGCTCGGACAAGTGGAAGTCGGGCTTCTACCGGATCGCGGTGGCGGCGGGCGTCCCGATCTTCCCCGTGGGCTTCGACTACCGGCGCAAGGTCATCCGCTTCGACCCGCTCTTCCACCCCACCGGCGACTACGAGACGGACCTCGCGGAGCTGCAGTCCCACTTCGACGCCGGCATGGCCCTGAAGCCGGAGAACTACGGCTCCTGGTCGCCGATCGTGTCCTCGAGGTGGCGCAGGAGGCGGGCGCCGTCTTCCCGGTTGTAGGGCTTCGCGTAGAAGGCGTCGAGGTCGAGCGGCGGGTGGATCTTCAGCGAGCAGCGCTGGAAGAGCTTGCCCGGCAGCTGCTTGTGCAGGAGCAGGTCGCGGAAGCCGTCCACCCGCAGGGGGAGCGCCACCGCCTTCGTGTTGTGGAGCAGCCGCGAGACCCCGGAGCGCAGGGGCGCGCCCTTCTTCGTGGTGCCGGCGGGGAAGTGGAGGAGCCAGCCCTCCTTGATGGCCTCCTCGACGCGCGCGACACCGTCCATGTCCACCGGGCGGTTCACGTCCACCCCGCCCTCGCGGAAGCTGCGGCGGAACGTCACGCCCCCGGCGAGGCTCATGAGCTTCGTGAGCAGGTTCTTCTTCATCGTCTCCTCCGCGGCGGAGAAGCGGAGGAGCGGGTCTTCCAGGGGGAACTGGTGGCGGACGTAGACGAGGTCGAAGAAGCGCGAGCGCCTCGAGGAAGTACGTCTGGTGGTTGGCGAGGAACACGACGTTGCGGCGGGGGAGGTCCTTGAGGACCTCGTCACCCTCGACGTGCACGTCGTTCAGGATGGCGAGGTAGGGGACGGTGAAGCCGACCCCGAAGCCGGCCAGCAGCCCGCGCCGCAGCCAGCGGTTGAGGAAGGTGCGCGCGGCCTCCTTCTCGGGGAGCACGCCCCCCAGGAGCCTGACGCCCGGGATCGCTCCGACGAGCCCGCCGGACTGATGTCGTTGACTCAATCGGGTCTCCGCGTGGGAGTGTAGCGCACGCCGGCCGCGTGCTACTTCTCGAGCGTCTCGACCGCGAGGTCGTACTTCCAGTACTGCGTCACCTTGGCCTGCATCTCGTAGCGGATCGTCCACGAGGTGGGGAGCGTCAGGCCCTTCACCGACTTGAAGTCCCCGAAGGTCTCCTGCGCCTGGAGGTACACGTCGGGCTCGCTCGACGAGGACTCCATGGTCGTGCCCAGCTGCTGGGCCTGGCTCGCCCTGTAGACCGAGGCCACGTGCCGGAAGGTGTCGGGGTCGAAGTAGAGGAAGACGTCGAGCGCGTCCTGGCCCTTCTTCGCCCGGTAGCGCAGGCGGTGAAGCTCGCGCCCCTCGAGCTTCTTCAGGCCGTCGTAGCTCACCTTCGCGCCCCGCTCCGCCAGGCCGAAGAGCGGCCAGCCGGCGTTGAGGACCCCGCCCAGCAGGCCCTCGCGCAGGATCACGTCGTTCGTGCTGACGAAGTTGCCGAGGCCGGAGCGCTGGCCCGGCAGCACGAATCCGACGTCGCTCTTGCCGCCCTCGAGGCTGAAGGTCTCCGCCGGGTAGGCCCGAGACGAGAACTTCATTCGCAGCGCGAACCGGGAGGCCTCCGAGTCGAAGGCGAAGCGTCCGAGCAGCGCGCCCGCGACCCCGCCGGTCGCCGGCGCCGCCAGGGCGCACGAGCCCTCGACGCTTGCGCCCGGCCGCGCGGGCCGCCTCGGCCCCGACCGCGTCGAGGTGGTGGGCGACGACCTCCTCGGGCTTCATCTTCTCCGCGGCAGAGGCGCCGACGGGGAGCAGGGCGGCGACGAGCGCGAGCCGAGCGTGCCATGGGGCCTCCTGACCCGGCGATTCTGGGCGGGCCTTCTCCTCCGTCAACCGCCATCCCCGCGGCCTATACTCGCGGCCTCGAATCCCCGGAGGAAGCGATGAGCTCACGCGCCGTCTCCGCCTGCGCGCCTTGGCTGCGCTGCTCGCCGCGGCGCCGGCGGCCGCCGCGGAGGCCGTCGCGGCTCCGCGTCGCGGTGCGCTTCCCGGCGTCGCTCGAGAAGGGGCCGCTCGACGGACGGCTGCTGCTCTTCCTCTCGACCGACCCCTCGGCCGAGCCGCGCTTCCAGGTGAGCGACACGAACGTCGCGAGGAGCCAGCAGGTCTTCGGCATCGACGTGGACGGCTGGAAGCCGGGCGCAGGAGGCGGTCTTCGACGCGGAGCGTCCTCGGCTACCCGGCGGAGAGCCTCGCCGACGTGAAGGCCGGGCACGTACCGCGTCCAGGCGCTCCTCCACCGCTACGAGACGTTCCACCGCGCCGACGGGCACGTCGTGAAGCTGCCCATGGACCGCGGCGAGGGCCAGCAGTGGAGCCGGGCGCCGGGGAACCTGCTGAGCACGCCGCGGGAGGTCGCGATCGACCCGTCGCGGGACGAGGTGGTGAGGATCGAGCTCGAGAAGGCGATCCCGCCGATCCCGCCGCCGAAGGACACGAAGTACGTCCGGCACGTCCGCATCCAGAGCGAGCGGCTGACGAAGTTCTGGGGGCGGCCCATGCACCTCGGGGCGGTCGTGCTCCTGCCCCACGGCTTCGACGAGCACCCCGAGGCGCGCTACCCGCTCGCCGTCTTCCACGGGCACTTCCCGCACACGTTCGACGACTTCCGCGAGGAGCCGCCCGACCCGAGCCTGCCCTGCGAGCACTCCGAGCGCTTCCACCTCGACTGCTACAACCGGATCCAGCAGGAGCAGGCGCACCAGCTCTTCCGGGACTGGACGGCCCCGGGCTTCCCGCGGTTCATCGTCATCCAGGTCCAGCACGCGAACCCCTACTACGACGACTCGTACGCGGTGAACTCCGAGAACCTCGGGCCCTACGGGGACGCCATCCAGTACGAGCTCCTCCCGTTCGTCGAGAAGACGTTCCGCGGCCTCGGCCAGGGCTGGGCGCGCTTCACGTACGGCGGATCGACCGGCGGCTGGGAGGCGCTCGCCGTGCAGGTCGCTCTACCCGGACGAGTACAACGGCTGCTGGGCCGCGTGCCCCGACCCCATCGACTTCCGCGCCTACGTGACGACGAACCTCTACGAGGACGCGAACGCGTACTTGGCGGAGGGCCCGTTCGGCCGCGTCGCGCGGCCGGCCCACCGCAACTGGCTGGGCCACGTGTCGGCGACCCTCGAGCAGTCGAACCGCGCGGAGCTGGTCCTCGGCACGCAAGAGCCGCTCGGGCGGGCAGTTCGACATCTGGGAGGCGGTCTACTCGCCGGTGGGGGAGGACGGCTACCCGAAGCGGATCTTCGACAAGCGCACGGGCGTCGATCGACCGGGAGGTGGCCGAGCACTGGCGGGAGAACTACGACCTCGGCCACATCCTCGAGCGCGACTGGTCGAAGGGCCTCGGGCGGAAGCTCGAGGGCAAGATCCACATCTACGTGCGGCGACATGGACAACTACTACCTGAACAACGCGGTCTACCTCGTCGAGGACTTCCTGAAGGCGACGAGCGACCCGCCCTACGGCGGCGAGGTGGACTACGGCGACCGGGCCGAGCACTGCTGGAACGGCGACCACACGCGCCCGAACGCCTACTCGCGCCTGCGCTACATCCAGATGTTCGCGCCGAAGATGGTGGAGCGGATCGAGAAGACGCGCGCCGCCGGGGGCGGACCTCACGAGCTGGCGCTACT